>CALVMR010000023.1 GCA_944346885.1 uncultured Clostridia bacterium
GGACTCGAACCCGGGACCCACTGATTAAGAGTCAGTTGCTCTACCAACTGAGCTAAAGGTGCATATGTGGTGATCCATCCGCGATTCGAACGCGGGACACCGTGATTAAAAGTCACGTGCTCTGCCAACTGAGCTAATGGACCAAATTTTATGCGGATGGCTGGGGTGGCAAGATTCGAACTTACGAAATGCCGGAATCAAAATCCGGTGCCTTACCGCTTGGCTACACCCCATCAATGAGAGGATTTTATGGGGCGGGCGACGGGAATCGAACCCACGACCTCCAGGGCCACAATCTGGCGCTCTAACCAACTGAGCTACACCCGCCATAAAACTTGGCGCGCCTGAAGAGATTCGAACTCCCGACACATGGCTTAGAAGGCCATTGCTCTATCCGACTGAGCTACAGGCGCACGACATGACGTTCCGATCGACTCTCATCGTTTGCTGCAAAATTGGAGCGGGTGATGGGAATCGGACCCACGCAGCCAGCTTGGAAGGCTGGAATTCTACCATTGAACTACACCCGCAACTCACAGTGCCAAATGATTATAGCAAAAAGGCGGGCGTATTGTCAAATCATTTTTGTGCCGAAAATTCCCTTTTTTCAAGATTTTTCAAGGTACGGTCTTTTGCATTGCCGCGGGGGTGCGTGCCGTGTTTTTGCCCGCAAAAAAAGTGCGGGCGCGGCGCGGAAAAAGCGGCGCAAAAAACGCCGCAGTACGCCGCGGAAAGGGGTGCGGGGTTTCGCGGGGCGTTGTTTGCATGCTTTGCTCCCTCCGAAACCATATTGGTGTGTGAAGACGGGTTCTGCGGGGCAATTCGGGCACGGCGGGGCGTTGCGGGTCCTGCGGGGCGGTTTGTGCTTCGCGGGGCGTTTTTTTGCATACTTCGCGCCCATTCGCCCAAACAGCGCAAAATTTCCGCAGCGGCAAGGGGGTATAATGGCGCCAAACCTCTCCGCGGCGGAAGACCCGCTTCGGCACGGCGGCGGCGCACATGACGGTCTATCTCGATCTTCTCATCCTCGATAATTTTTGCGCGGATGCGGCGCTTTTGTACTGCGCCGTAAAAACGGTGCGGGGAGAGGCAAAGCTGTGGCGCATCGCGCTTACCGCGCTGCTCGCAACGGCGCTGGGCGTGGGGTATACCGTGCTCTGCCTGTATGTTGTGATGCCCGTTCCCGTGGATATCCTCGTAAAATACGGCGTTTTGCTGCTGCTTCCCTGTTTGGCGCTGCGCGCAAAGCGCGGGCGCACCTATGTGTTTTGTTCGCTGGCGTTTGCGGCGTACATGACCGCCTTTGCGGGGCTTTTGACGGCGTTGTTTTCGGATGCGCGGCTCGCCGCGCAGGAGGGGGACGCGCTGCTCTATACGGTGGCGGGGCTGCCTTCGGGCGTGCTCGTCGGGGCGGCGGTGCTGTTCGGGTTTTTGGCGGCGCGGTGCGGCAGGGCGTTGGCGCGGCGGGCGAAGGCGGCGGCGCGGCTCGTTACCTGCACGCTGCGGCTGGGCGGCGGCGCGGTGACGGTGCGCGCGCTTCTCGATACGGGCAACAAGCTGTGCGATGCGCGCGGCAGAGGGGTGCCCGTTGCGGACCCCGCCGCGGTGCGGAAGCTGTTCGCCCTTTCGGGCATAACGGATACGGGCGGCGAAGGGCGCGAAAAGTGGAGCGCAAAGGGAAAAGCCGCAGGGGGAGCGGACCTTGCCCTGCGCGGCGAGCTGGCGGTGACGACGGTGAGCGGAACGTGCGTTTTAAAAACCTTCCGCGCCGATGCGATCGAGATATATTGTGCGGGCAGGGTGCATATCATAGAGGATGTGACGGTCGCGCTGGGGGCGCGCCCGCTTGCGGGAGAATACGGGCTGATCCTGCCCGCATCGTTTGCCGAAGAGGAAGAACTTGGCGGGGGAGGGAGGTAAAGATGATCGGTCTTTGCAAACGCATCTGCGGCTGGCTGCGCGCCGTATTCGGCGCGGAAGAAGGAACGGTAGACTATGTGTGCGGCAGCGAGGCGCTGCCCCTTCCGTACAGCGCGGAGGAGGAAACAGACCTGCTCGGCAAACTGTTTGCGGGCGACGAAGCGGTGCGCGGCGCGCTCGTAGAGCACAACCTGCGCTTGGTCGTGTACATTGCGCGCAAATTCGACAATACGGGCGCGGACCCGGACGATCTCGTCTCCGTCGGGACCATCGGGCTGATCAAGGCGGTCAACTCCTTCCGCCCCGATAAAAACAGCAAACTTGCCACCTATGCTTCGCGCTGCATCGAAAACGAAATTTTGATGTACCTGCGCCGCATCTCCCGTATCCGTTCGGAGATCTCTTTCGACGAGCCGCTCAACACTGATTGGGAGGGGAACGAGCTGCTCCTCTCCGATGTACTCGGCACCGACGGAGACGCCGTGTACCGCGACATCGAAACGGGCGTGGAAAAAGAGCTGCTGCGCGGCGCGCTCCAAAAACTGCCGGAGCGAGACAGGCGCATCATGAACCTGCGCTTCGGGTTGGACGGCGGGGAAGAGATGACGCAAAAGGACGTGGCGGATATCCTCGGCATTTCGCAATCGTACATATCGCGGCTGGAAAAAAAGATCATCGCGCGGCTCAAAAACGAGATCGGAAAGCTGGTTTGAGCTGCCGCGCATAGTTTTCGCCCCCGCCGCACAAAACACCTCTTGCAGCGTACATAAGGGAGGTGAACGGATGCGGAAAGTGGAGATCTGCGGCGTGGATACGGCGGGGCTGCCTTTGCTGACGGCAAAAGAGAGTGCGGAACTGATGCAAAAGCTCAAAGCGGGAGACGCCGCCGCGCGTGAAAAATTCATCGTGGGCAACATGCGCCTCGTGCTCTCGCTCGTCAAGCGGTTTTGGGCGTCGGACGCGAATGCGGACGACGTGTTTCAAGCGGGCTGCATCGGGCTGTTGAAGGCGATCGACCATTTCGATCTTTCCGTCGGCGTGCGCTTTTCCACCTATGCGGTGCCCATGATCTTGGGGGAGATCAAGCGGTTTTTGCGGGACGGAAATTCGCTGCGCGTTTCCCGCTCCATCCGCGATACCGCTTATAAAGTGCTCAAAACGCGTGAAAAGCTGGAAGAGGAGCACAAGGAGGCGACCATCGCCAAGATCGCCGAGGCGATGCGCGTAAAAGAGCGGGAGGTGGTCTACGCGCTGGATGCGATCTCCGACCCCGTTTCGCTGTTCGAACCCGTATACAACAAATCGGGAGACGCGCTGCTGCTGATGGACCAGATCGCCGATGTGAAAAATACCGACGAGGCGTGGACGGAGCGCGCCGACTTGGCGGAGGCGATGGGGCGCCTCGGCGAGCGCGAACGGAAAATTTTGTTTTTGCGCTACTTTGAAGGGAAAACGCAGACGGAGATCTCGGCGGAGGTCGGCATTTCGCAGGCACAGGTCTCGCGGCTGGAAAAGAATGCCGTGAACACCATCCGCGCCGATATCGCGGGCGAATGAGCGCCGCGGCGAATACTACGGGCGAATGAGCGCCGCCGCGCGGCATGCGGGCAAACGGCTTGCGCAAAACCCAAGGATTTGCGCAAAAAAAGGAAGGACTTGCGCCCGAAACAGAGGCGCGCAAAAAAGAAAACGCGGACGCGGAAAGCGGTCCGCGTTTTTCTATGTTCGTTTTGGCAGGGTGCTTTGCCGCGGCGCGCGTTTGGGCGGGGGCGGTGTGCCGAAGCGGGGCGCGCGCGGCGTTTTTCCTATTTTGCGGAACGGAAAAGCGGCAAGCGGTTGACTTTCCGCGCGGCGGATTGTATAATGCCGATAGGAAGCGGCGAGGGGCGCTTTCAAATAAAAAAACAGAGGAAAGTGTGTATGGACCACGCAAAAGAGAGGATGTTGTACGAAAAACTGCACAGGGCGGCGGAAGCGATCGCGTCCGGCATATATAAAAAAGCGGCGCCTTTGGCGGCGGTGTACGCACTGTCGCCGGAGCCCGTGTCGTTTGCGCTGCGCGAAACGCTCTCGTACCGCCCGATCGCGGAGGGAGAAGTGTGGAGCGAGCGGCTGTGGGACTGCGCATGGTTCCGCTTGACGGGCACGGCGCCTGCGGGGGTCGCCCCGTCCGATCTGTACCTCGGCATCGACATCGAGGGCGAGGGGTGCCTCTTCGGCGCAGACGGGTCTCCCGTTCGCGGCATCACCAATGTATCCAGCGAGTTTGACAGAAATTTGGGCTTCCCCGGCAAGCGGTATGTGCCCTTTGCGGACGGCACCTTTCCGACCGACCCCGTAGACGTGTGGATGGAGGCGGGCAACAACGACCTGTTCGGCAATTTTTGCGGCGGAAGAGTGCGCATGCTCGGCATTTACGTCTGCAACGTCGCGCTGCGCGCCCTGTATTACGATTACAAATTTTTGCTCGATCTGGCTTCGGCGCTGCCCGAAGAGGAGCCTTTCCGCGAAAAGATCGTGTGCGCGCTCGAACAGGTCGCCGTCAACGTATCGGGCAGCGCCTCTCCCGAAAAGGCGGAGCGGTTCCGCGCCCTGCTGCGCCCGCTCCTCGCTTGGAAGGGGGCGGAAAAGCGCCCGCTTACGCTGTATGCCGTCGGGCATTCGCACCTTGACCTTGCGTGGCTGTGGCCGCTGCGCGAAACGCACCGCAAGGCGGGGCGCACCTTTGCCACGGCGCTGGCAAACCTTGCGGCGTATCCCGGTTATGTGTACGGGGCGAGCCAGCCGCAGCAGTTCGAATGGGTCAAAAAAGAGTACCCCGCCCTGTTTGCGCGCATCAAAGAGGCGGTCAAAGAGGGGCGCTTTGAATTGCAGGGCGGCATGTGGGTCGAAGCGGATACCAACGTGACGGGCGGCGAATCGCTCATCCGCCAATTTTATTACGGAAAAAAATTCTGGAAAGAAGAGTTCGGCAAAGACGTCGATATCCTGTGGCTGCCGGACGTGTTCGGGTTTTCCGGCGCGCTGCCGCAGATCATGCGCGGCTGCGGGTGCGATAAATTTTTGACCATCAAGATTAGCTGGAACATGGTCAACAAATTCCCGTTCCATTCCTTCCGCTGGAAGGGGATCGACGGCAGCGAAGTGCTGGTGCACATGCCGCCGGAGGGCACGTACAATTCTTCCGCGTCTCCCAAAGCGGTGCTTTGGGCGGCAAAGGAATATGCCGAGCGCGGCGTTTCGGACTATGCGCTCATGCTCTACGGGATCGGAGACGGGGGCGGCGGCCCCGGCAGGGAACACATCGAATACCTCACGCGCGAGGCGGATATTTACGGGCTGCCGCCCGTGCGGAGCGCGCCCGCGGCGGAGTTTTTCGCCAAGCTGGAAACCGAGCGCGCCCGCCTGCCCGAATACCGCGGCGAGATGTATCTCGAACGGCACCAAGGCACGTATACGTCGCAGGCGCGCAACAAGCGGTACAACCGCATGGCGGAGGCCGCGCTTGCCGAAGCCGAATTTGTTTTTGCGCAGCGCGGCGTAAAGGACGGGTGCAAGCGGCTGGAAGCGATCTGGAAAGAGGTGCTGCTCTACCAGTTTCACGACATCGTGCCCGGCAGCTCCATCCGCCGCGTATACGAGGAAACGGAGGTGCGGTACGAAGCGTTGCTGCGGGAGATCGAAGAGCAGGTGCGGCAGGCGCTGGCGGGCGCGGGCACGCAGCCGTGCGCGCTGAACGCCGCTCCCTATGCGCGCAGAGAGTATGTGCGGCAGGGCGAAACGTGGTACTGCGTTGAGGCGGCGCCCTATTCGGCGGCGGCGCTTGTGCCCGCGCAGGGAAAGGGGAGCTGCCGCGCCGAGGGGAGAACGGTCGAAAACGATTTGCTCCGCGCGGAGTTTGACGAAACGGGGGCGCTTGTTTCGCTGCTGGATAAAAGGAACGGAAGGCGCGCTCTTTCGCGCGGGAACGAACTGCGCGTGTATGAAGACGATTTCGACGCTTGGGATTTCTACATGGGGTACACCGCGGCGGAAAGCGAGCGGTTCGAAGCGGTTTCGATCCTGCCGTTCAACGAGGGGTTCCGCGCGGGGCTGCGCATTGCGTACCGCTACGGCGCCTCTTCCCTGCGGCAGGAGATCAGCCTTTCGGAGGGAGACGGGGCGCTGCGGTTTGCCTGCGAGGCGGATTGGCAGGAGACGAAAAAGATGCTGCGCGCCGATTTTTATCCGGACGTGTACGCCGACGAGGTGACCTGCGATATCCAGTTCGGCAACATCCGCCGCACGATGCGGGAGAATAACAGCCACGAATGGGCGCAGTACGAAATTTGCGCCCATAAATGGGCAGACGTCTCCGAACGCGGCTACGGGGTCGCGCTGCTCAACGATTGCAAATACGGGCTGCGCGCCAAAAACGGGCTGCTCTCGCTCGACCTGTTGCGCAGCCAGATGCACCCCTGCAAAGATCAGGATAAGGGAAAGCAGGTGTTCACTTATGCGCTCTTCCCGCATGCGGGCGATGCGTACGAGGGCGGCGTTGCCAAAGCGGCGTATGCGTTGAACAGGCCGCTGCGGCTGTTTACGGGCGCGCCGTTTGCCGCGCTCGCCTGCACCGACAACGAACACGCCGTGATCGAGGGGATCAAACCCGCATACGGCGGAAAGGGGATCGCCGTGCGCATTTACAACGATCTGCCCGTTCGGATCGAGGCGCGGCTGCACTGCAAGGGGGAGGCGTTTGCGGCAAACATGCTCGAAGAGGATGCAAAGCCGTGCAAAAAGGAGCTTTCCTTTGCGCCGTACGAGATCAAAACGGTGCTCATCCGCTGAAAACGGGCGGGCGGCGCATAGGGGAATCGGCGCGCAAGAGAACAGGCGTGTAGGTGTACAGGCGCGCAGGCGGCGGTAAAAAGCAAAATCTCGGCTCTGCGCCTTGCGGTACGAACATCGGGCACACAAAAGGCACCCTGCACGGAAGTCGAATTGGTCGAGCGCGCGCAGGTGATACGATCATCGGGTATATAAAAGGCACCCTGCGGGGGTGCCTTTTATCGCGGCGGATACAAAGGGACGGATCCGAACCGCCTGATTTACGTTGATTTACGGCGCATTTAAGCGCCATGACGGATACAAAGGATGGCTCTGAGCGTTCGTTTTAAGCAGCTTTACGGCGTATCCGAACGCCCGTCTTAATTCGCTTGTTTTACGTTGGTTCCCGCACGGGCTCCGCCTCTGCTTGCGGCAACAAAAAAACTACCCGAACCCACTGTTCTGTAATAGTGGTGTTCGGATAGTTCCCGTTTGGTGGAACTGAAAGCCGCAAAAACGCACACCGTATTATATCAGATAAACAGAACTGAATACTATTGCCAAGTCGATTTACCGCTTTCAGATTATCCGCTATATGGAAAACAATTGGTTAAATAAAATATATAATTTTACAAAGCCGATATATTCAAACTTATCGGCTTTCAAATTATATGTATTGTTCTGATAAACATAATGAATATGAAATATTAAAGTTTCGATTTATACTATATATAAATCATGTTCAATTTGATAATTTACAAGAGCATTATACAAATTGCTTTCTTTAAAATGATTTTTGTGATAACCCATTCTAATAAAGCAAGAAAATTCATCAGCATTAAGACATGTAACACTTCTAGTGTGAGGATATTGTTTTTTTAATTCTTTTAGCAGTCCTTTGCAAAAATCATGTCCATTTGTACAATTTAAAAGATTTTGCCCAGCTAATTTTTTAGCCTCTGATTCGATTAAAGAAACTCTGTCATCTTCAAGTTTATTAGAGCGATTTTTTAAATTAATTAGTGCAATTATACGATATAAATCACTATGATTAATAATTATTTCATTTAATGGAACTTCTTCAAAAGATATCCCCCAACATAATTCTTCATTTAATTTTCTGATTATAGAAAAATAGAACAACTTATCCA
>CALVMR010000024.1 GCA_944346885.1 uncultured Clostridia bacterium
CAGGTCATCGACCGCGTGATCGGCTGCGGCAACCCGATCATCTATGACAGGCTACTCCGCTTTTATTTCGATACGGGCGATCATAAGGGCGCTTCTGATCTGTTTTTGGAGCTGTTTACCGACGCCGACGCGCTCGCCGCTTCAAACTGCGCGTTCGGTCGAAGCGTCGTACGGAAGGAGCGTTTCGGAAACAACATGATTTGGCGGTTCGAGGGGAATTGCTGGGGGCTGCTGCGCCTTTCGGGCACCGAGCCGATCGTGCGTATCTTTGCGGAAGCGGAAGACCGAGAAAAAACGCAAAAAATTATCGGCGCGTTGAAACGTTCGCTTGAAAATTGCGTTCGGAAAGGATAAGGGGATTGTTTGCGCCTTTTATTTTTGCGGCACGCGCGTTTGTTTTTTATGAGGGAAGCAGGTCGAAATGTTGGAAGAACTCAAATATCTGATCAGTATATTGATCGCCGTGGTCTTGGGGTTTGCGATCGGGTTCGAGCGCAAACTTCGGTTCAAAGAGGCGGGCATCCGCACGCACACCGTCGTGTGCGTGGGGAGCGCGCTCATCATGGTGGTGTCGAAATACGGCTTTGTCGATATCAATGAGTACGACGCCTCCCGCGTGGCGGCACAAATCGTATCGGGCATCGGCTTTTTGGGCGCGGGCATCATCATCTACCGCAAACACGAGATCCACGGGCTTACCACCGCCGCGGGCGTGTGGGCAACGTCGGGCGTCGGCATGGCGGCGGGCGCGGGGCTGTACATCGTGGCGGCGGGGGCAACGGTCATCATCGCCGTGCAATGCCTGTTCCACCTGAACTGCAAGCTGTTCCGCACAAAGAAGTATTTTCAGATCAAGATCTGTTTCGTGAACGGCGGGGAAGAATGCGGCAAGGTGAAAGAGCTGTTTCAAACCGACCGCTTCAACCGCCTCGTCATCGAGCGCAAAGGGGAAGAAACGCTGTACCACGCCACGCTGAATACCGACGAAGAATATTCTTCCGCACGGTTGCAGGAGATCATGGCGGAAAACCCGTTCATAAAATCGCTTGAACGCTGCAACGACGAAACATAAGAGTGCAGACATCTTTTCGGATGCGGAAAGCGCGCTGCCCGCTGTTTTTGCAAAGAGCGGCAAAACGGCGGCGGACGGCAGCGGCAGCGGCGGCTCTGCATCGGGGAACACGGTCTTTCGCTATGCGCGCGGTTTCGGCGGCTTTGTTTGCGCGGGATGCCTTGCCGCAAAATTCGGCAATCTGTTTTATTGCGTACAGGCATTTACGGCAAAAAGTTCGTTCATGCGCAGGTAAAAAGTGGATTTTTTCATGTGGGATAAGGAGAGCGCCTCGTCGAAGGTGATCTCTTTTTTTGTATCCGCGTACGATCTCGGAAAAGGCGTCGGGCTGCGGCAGGGCGGGCCTGCCGAACAGCACGCCGCGCTTTTTGGCGGAGGCGATGCCTTCGCGCTGGCGCTCTTTGATGTTTTCGCGCTCCTTTTGCGCCACGTAGGAGAGGATCTGCAACACAAGGTCGGCGACGAACCTGCCCGTCAAATCTCCCGTCCGCGCGCGGGTATCCAAAAGAGGCATATCCAGCACCACAACGTCCGCGCCGACGGTCTTTGTGATGCGCGTCCACTCTTCCAAGATCTTATCGTAATTCCTGCCGAGGCGGTCTATGCTCGCAATGACGAGCAGGTCGCCTTTTTTGAGTTTTCGCAAAAGGCGTTCGTAGTTTTTCCGCTCGAAGTCTTTGCCCGAAAGTTTGTCGGAAAAGATATTTTTCCGCGCAATGCCGAAGGCGAGGAATTGGTCGAGCTGCCGGGCTAAATTTTGGGTCTTGGAAGAGACGCGGGCGTATGCGTACTGTGCCATCGTGTGTGCTCCTTATCATTGGAATTGCTTTTCAGTGTAACAGAATTTTTGGAGCGATGAGTACGTATAAGTACGATAAAGTTCAAAACCTACGGAAGAAAACCGCCGCGTGCAAAGATAAACAGCACGAATTTTCTCGGAATGCATTGACTTTTCTCGTAAAATTGGCTATAATTTACGAGAAAAGAAAATGTTCGGGAGAAAAGCCATGCGGGAATTTAATTATACGGCACTGAAACAACAAAAATGGGATACACAGGTCGTGGCGTATATTGCAGCGATCCACGAAGCAAAGGGCAAACAGGAGCTTTATTTGAAGCAAAAACCGCAGGAAACGGAAAAACTCGTGGAGATCGCCAAGGTTCAAAGCGCCGAAACGTCGAATGCGATCGAAGGGATCCGTACCACGAATACGCGTCTGAAACAGCTTTTATCGGAAAAGACGCAGCCAAGAACGCGCGACGAAGAGGAGATCGCGGGGTATCGTGACGCGCTCAACGTGATCCATGAAAACTATGAATATATCCCCATAACGGTAAATTATATTTTACAGCTGCATAAAATATTGTACAGTCATTCGGGGAAGAGCATCGGCGGCAGGTTTAAAAGCGTGCAAAACTATATCAATGCGACGGATGAAAACGGGAAAGACGTTACCATCTTCACGCCGCTTGCACCCTATGAAACGCCGCTTGCCGTCGCCGCCATCTGCGAACAGTTCGGGCTTGCCGTCGCCGCGGGAGACGTCGATCCGCTCATTCTCATTCCTGTTTTTATTCATGATTTTTTGTGCATTCACCCGTTTTCCGACGGGAACGGCAGAATGAGCCGGTTGCTCACCACGCTCTTGCTGTATCGGTGCGGTTTTTTGGTCGGAAAATATATTTCACTGGAAGCGAAGATCGCCAAGACCAAAGACTTATATTACGACGCTTTATTCGCCGCGCAGATCGGCTGGCATGAAGGGCAAGACGATCCGACCGCTTTCATCAAATATCTTCTTGGAACCGTCGTTTCGGCGTATCGGGATTTTGAAGAGCGGATGGAACTTGTATCCGAAAAGTTGCCCGCGTTCGGCATGGTACAAAAAGCCGTTCGCGGCATGGTGGGGAAGTTCACAAAGGTGCAGATCATGGAACGCTGCCCGTCGCTGAGTGCAAGTTCCGTGGAATCTTCGCTGAAAAAACTTGTGGAAAACGGCGAACTTGCCAAGCGCGGCGCGGGCAGAAGCACGTTTTATGTGCGGATGGATTGACCGCCGTTGCAGAAGCAACAAAAGAACACGAAAAAGGCTGCCTTGGCGACAGGGCGGCTTTTTTGCGTCCTTTTCCCTTCTGCATTGCGCCCCCCCTTAACGCCGAAGGGCGGGGGATAGGGGGGGTCAAAAATGAAAAAATTCCGAAAAAGTACACTTTTTCGGAAACGAAAAAAAACGACAAAAAAGGATAGCGTTCGACTAAGTTATCGTTTATATTATACCTCTTATTACCAAAAAATGTCAATACCTTCTTTCCGAAAAAGTGTACATTCTTGGAAAGCCGTGTTTGACAAAATAGGAGGGGGATATGCAAAAGACAAAACGGTTTGCGATTGCCGCATTGGCGCTGTTGCTGATGGCGTGCTTGGTGTTTGCCTGTGTGGCGCTGAGCATTCCGCAGGCACGGGCGGCAACGGATGAAGAATGGGCGGTGAAGGGCTCGCTGACGGTGCGTTCCGATCAGCGCTATACGACCGCCGGCCGCGGCGACGCGTTGGATACCGAAACGCTGTTTCCGGAAAGTACTCCTGCAAAGGTGAAGCACTACGAGGTCAGCGCGGGGCTCCGCGACATCGCGGCGAGCGCCAGAGAGCTGTACATTGTAGACAGCGAGGGCACTCTGTTCTATACGAGTTTCGAGCATTATTTTCGATCGCTGAGTAACATTTCCACTGTCGAGTCCGACGTGTTGCCGCCCATCGTTTCGGTTGCGGCGGGCACAAGGGAGACAGGCGAATGCTATGTGTTTGCCGTGGATGAAAACGGGCAAGTTTGGGGCGGAGGCGCTACCCAAGGTATATACCACGAAGAGGGAACGCTGAACGAGGGCTACGTTCAGCCGCCGCTGCGCATGTATTTCAACCTGCAAACACACGTTACAAGCGACGACCCGCGGTATGCAGACGCCAAATTCGTCGCCGTGGAAGCGGCGGGCGACTCTGTTGCGCTGTTAGACAACAAGGGCAGGGTTTGGGCGCTGGGCGCTGTGGTGGACGCCGTGGAAGAATGTGCTCCCGAAGCCGTATACGACGGCATAATCGCAAAGATCACGCCGGATTACATCGAGGGCGCCGATCCGGATACCATAGCGTATCAGCCGCGGATCGCAAAGATCCGCATGTTCGATAACTTTATCGCCATGATCGGGGAAGGCGGCGAACTGCTTTTGCGGCCTACGCAAAATGTTAGCCTCTACGAGGGCGATTATCCGGAGTATCTTGCCTTCTCTCAAAATAGCGAGATGGACGGGCTGTATTTCGTCGTCTCCATACATGATCGACATATGCAGTATTTCCGCGGGGTCAAAGACGTTGCCGTGCTATTTAGTGCGGATAGAGATGCCGGCGACGGGTTGATGGATTTGGGCGTCGAATTTGAGATCGTTTTTTTGATGGAAGACGGAGAGCTGTATACCTTTGATAAATATGTAGAGAAATACGAGCTTTCGCAAAACACAGATGATCGGTATTTTGAAGTGCAAGGGCAAGAGCCGAAGGGCATTGCGGCGCTCAGCAGCGCGTCGGACGGCGGGTTTGCTGCCCTGTTTGCGGAGGCGGAAAAAGGGATCGCCGTATACCAAAAAAACTATTGGACTCAACCGACGAACGATAGGAAGATCTTCCTTACCACGGAAGGGTACGGCGCCGCCGATATCTTTGCCTATTATAGCGGATACGACACCAATGCAGGGTATGCGGCGGTCGCCGTTGCTCCTGCGGAGGAAATGGTGTTATCGGATGGCGGGTATCTTTTCGCGTATCCGCAGTGGGACGACGCGCTGCGCGGCAACGAAGTAGGCATGTGCGTGGCAGTCGATCTCTACGATGCTACGGTTATGTCATCCTTTCAGCTGCAAGATGAGGGACATGGCACCGGGCTCGGCATGGTGCATTCTTCCGGGTTGCAGACGGTCAACTCGCCGGAGGAAATCGATCTGAGCAACTACTATGCGGGCAGTACGGTTTTGGTGCGCCGGGTGCTGGTTGAAGCGGCGGGCGTTGAACTTCCCGATCTTGCAGGGAAGGAGCTCGAATGCGGCACGCCGCTTGCAAGCCTTGCCCTGCCGGACGGCTGGACGCTTCAATCCGAAGGCGACATTGCTACCGACGATCATAGCCCCATAACTTTGCGCTACGATTTGAGCCCGGAGCAGGTCGGGCAAGATTTTTCCGCGTTGAAAGAAGAGCACGTGCTCGTCAAGAACGATGACGGGGATTATCTCTTATATATGTTTAACTGCCCGACCGTGCACGATTTTGTAGAGCGTTCTGCCACGCAGGCAACGTGCAGCACGGGGGCGAGATACAGATACGTTATCTGCAAGCGGTGCGGCGTGTGCTATAGGGATATGACTGCAACCGAAAGGGAAAGGCTGTCAGCCTTCCCCACGGATTTTGTGCAGATCAGCACGTATAGAGACGGCACGCTTGCCATCGGCTACAACGGCAGCGTTTGGGCGCTCGGAAACAATACAAACGGCAGATTGGGCATCCCTTCCGAGAACCCCGATGTTTTTACCGAAGTTTTAAAAGAGGACGGCACCCCGTTCGACAATGCCGTGCAAGTTGTTCTCAGTGAAAACAATGCGGTCATCGTCTGTAAAGACGGATCGGTTTGGGGCGCGGGCAGCAACGCACAGAACCAGCTCGGAACAAATGCGGGCGGGGCGGATCAAGGGTACTTTGTTCCGCTGAAAATAGGGGATACGGGCGAGCCTTTCGCCAACGCCGTTTCTGCGGCGGTCTCTCCCGGCAGCGTCGTGATCGTGTGTAACGACGGTACGGTTTACGGCGCGGGCAACAATGCTTCCGGTTTGTTTGGCGACAGCAGAACGTACACGGGCTTTTTGCAGCTGCCGGGCGAAAACGGCGGCGTGTTTGAAGATGCGGCGCGCGCCTTCCTTTCCTGGGATGACGACAGCATGCTCGTGATCGTGAAAGAGGACGGTTCCGCCGTATGGAGCGGCACAGCGATCGCGCTCAGCGGCAGCGCGCAGTCGAGCGGCGGCAAGTTTATCCCGCTTGCCTTGCAAGACGGCGAACACATCGAAACGATGCGCCTCGTGGGCAGCGGCGTAACGGGCATCGCCTACTTAACGGAAAGCGGCACGGCGCTGGTCACGTACAAGGGGCACACCGTGGCTCCGTTCCACTCAACGCCGGGCGTAAAACCGCTGAAAGACATCATCGCGCGCGACAGCGACGGCATCCTCACTGTTTTGACGTTGACGACCGAGAATGCGACTGTGTCTGTGCGGGTCGAGTCTGACGGCACTCTCGTGGCATGGGCGAGCGTATGGGGGGACGGAAACATAAAACAAGTTCAGTACGGCAACAACGAGTACACCGTACTCTACTTCGACGGCACGATCCAAAAACGCGACGCCACTAACGGTACGTCTTTTGGCGAGGTGCAAAGGTACGACGTTTATGACAGCAGGACGATCGGCTCCGGGCATACGTTCGAGTTTGTCGAAGGCGTGGCCGCCACGTGCACGGACGAAGGCGTTTTGTCGCATTGGCATTGCTCGGTCTGTGGAAAAGACTTTGAAGACAATACGGGCAATACCCTGCTGCAAAGCACCGTCATCCCCGCGCTCGGCCACAGCATGCTCTACCACGAAGAAGTGGAAGCAACTTGCACGGAGCCGGGGCAGGAGGAATATTGGGAGTGCGAACGCTGCGGTGAACTTTTTTCCGATGCCGAAGGCAAGGAAAGTATCATCAGACCGGAACCAATTTCTCCTTTGGGGCACAATTTTGTGATCCACGAAGAGGCGGTTGACCCTACGTGTACGTCAAAAGGGCATCGGGAATATTGGTATTGCGACCGTTGCCACGGTTATTGCCAGAGCGAAGATTCGACCGCCCCGACGTTTGAATGGGACGAGATCACGATCGCCGCGCTCGCTCACAACTATTTGGTACGAGATCCCGGTTTTGAGCCGACCTGCACGGAAGACGGCGTTTTGGACCACATGCACTGCAACAATTGCGGCAAAAATTTTGAGGATAGTTCGTGCAGTGTAGAGTTGGAGAGCATCGTCGATCCCGCGTTTGGGCACAGCATGGAAGAGCATGCCGCGGTGGAGGCGACCTGCACGACGGCGGGCAATGTTCAATACTGGACGTGCAGGCGTGAAGCCGATACGGTCTATTACGCCGACGCGGAAGGCAGCAAGATCCTTGCGGATATCGTTGTAAAGGCAACGGGGCACAAACTTACGCATTACGCGGCGGTAGAAGGCGGCTGCACGGGCAGCGGCAACATCGAATATTGGTACTGCTCCGCATGCGAATTGTACTTCAACGATCCCGCGTGCGGTGAAGAGAACGAGATCGCGCAGGCGGAAACGGTGGTTCGAGGAGGCAAGCATACCCTCGTGTACCATGCGGAAGAGGCTCCTAAGTCTTGCACGGAAAACGGAACGAAAGAGCATTGGTACTGTTCCGAGTGCGGGCGGAACTTCTCGGACGAAAACGGGGAGAACGAGCTTACCGACCTTACGATCTTGGCAAAACACAACTTGACGCACCACGAGGCGGTCGCGGCGACTTGCACCGCGGCGGGCAACGTCGAGTATTGGAGCTGCTCGGTATGCGGCAAGTTCTT
>CALVMR010000025.1 GCA_944346885.1 uncultured Clostridia bacterium
GGGGGAGAAAAGGGCGTAAAAATCGGGCGTCGGTTCGTGTTCGAGCGGAGCGAAGAACTTTGCGCCGACGGCGCAAGCCCCCCGTGGGGCGGGTCTTGTTTTCAGTAGCACCGTGCGAGAACCACGCCCGCAGAAAAAGCGGGGGAGAAAAGGGCGCAAAAATCGGGCGTCGGTTCGTGTTCGAGCGGAGCGAAGAACTTTGCGCCGACGGCGCAAGCCCCCCCGTGGGGGCGCGTCCTGTTGTCGGCAGCACCGTGCGAGAACCACGCCCGCAGAAAAAGCGGGGGAGGGAAAGGGCGCAAAAATCGGGCGTCGGTTCGTGTTCGAGCGGAGCGAAGAACTTTGCGCCGACGGCGCAAGCCCCCCCCGTGGGGGCGCGTCCTGTTGTCGGCAGCACCGTGCGAGAACCACGCCCGCGGGAAAGCGGAAGGTGGATAGGGGGTGCAAAAATGCAGCGGTTTCGTAACCGAAAATAGCCCGTTCCGCAAATAGCGTTTTCCGAGTAAAAAAAACCCGTTCCGCAAAAACGGAACGGGTTTAAGGCAAAAAGAGATCCGCATGTGCCGCAGAACGGAAAAGTGTTAACCCGCTCTCGCAGGTGGGTCCGCCGCCATACCGCATCAGCCTTTCCGTTCAAAAACAGACCTTACCTATCGGTACAGACTTAAACCAGCGGTCCCTTATATAAAATGTGGATTAAGGTATTCCGAACTCCGAACACCGCAGACCTTGCAGTGCAGAAGATGCAGGGTGCGCCGCACCCGTTTTCCATCTATTATTATATGCGAAAACGGCAGGATTATCAAGTGTTTGCACAAACTTTTTGTTCGACGGCAAAAATTTCATGCTGCCGCAGGCTGAAAAAGTGCAACCTTGCCGCGTGGCGGGGATACGCTTTTGCCGCACGGATCATTTTTTGTTTGCCGCCCTATCCAGCGCCTGCAAAAAATTGAGCATTTGGCTTTCGGAGTTCAATCCGTACCGCGCTTCGGTGCCGTCCGCTTTTGTTTGGCGGATCGAATCCGTTGTAAAATCTGCGGCGAGGCGGACCGCTTCGTCGGTGTGCACGCCGCGCGCAAGCGCGCCGACCAGTGCGCTCGCGTACACGTCTCCCGCTCCGTGGAAGGCGCCTTCGACCTTTTCCGTCGCGTATTTTTTTACGCTGCCCGCGTCGTCGGTGTAATAAACGGCGCAAACGGTTTTGCCGTTTTCGGTTTCGTCGCAGCCCGTTACCGAGGGGCGGGGGCAGAGCGCGCGCAGCTTGCGGAGCAGGGCGGGGTAGTCGCCGTTTTCGGCATACGGCGTATTCGTCAGGGAGCACGCTTCCGTCAAATTCGGCACGATCATATCCGCCTCGCGGCACAGCCCTTTCATCTGTTCCACGAAAGCGTCGTCGAAGTGCACATACAGCTTGCCGTTGTCTCCCATAACGGGATCGACGATCATCAGTCCGTTTTCCTTTAACAGTTCGCGGCGGACGGTTTTGACCATATCGATCTGCGCGATGCTGCCGAGATATCCGCTGATGATGATGTCGTAGCGGAGCCCCAAGCTCTTCCAATGGCGGATGATGGCGGGGATATCTTCGGAGAGGTCGCGGAAGGTATACCCCGTAAAGCCGCCCGTATGGGTGGAGAGGATGGCGGTGGGCAGAATGTCGCAGGTGACGCCGCAAGCCGAAATAATGGGAAGCGCCACCGTCAGCGAGCATTTTCCGACGCAGGAAATATCATTGATGGCAAGAATACGCATGAGAGTTCTCCTCGGATAAATTTCCGCTTATTATAATACGTCGGGGCAAAAAAGTCAAGTGCGGGCGGGGCTTTCGATTAAAAAATGGGCGGAAAAAAGCGGCGCGCTCCGCCCGTCGGAGCCTAAAAGGGAAAGTGCTCCGCCCGTCGGGCTCTAAGAGGGGGAGGGCTTTTTGCCGCCGTGCAAAACACAAAGCGGTTTTCTCTGCTTTTCGCCGCGAAAAAGCTGCCGCGGGCTTTTTGCCGCCTTGCAAAATAAGCGGCAGTTTTCGCCCGCCGCTTTACAACGCGCGGGATTTATGGTACAATCATACCGATATGGAAACGACGGGCAAAAACAGCTTTATCCTCATCACGGGCGCCTGCGGAGGGCTGGGGCGCGCGTTCGCCTTTGCCTGTGCCGAGCGCGGCAATCTTTTTTTGACGGCGCGGAGCGCGGAACGGCTTGCCGCGCTCAAAGAGGAGATCGCGGCACGCTGCCCTGCGGTGCGCATTGAATGCTTTCCCTGCGATCTGACCGACGCGGCGTCGCGGCAGGCGCTGTTTTCGTATATCGAAGAGCGCGGGTTTACGTTTGCGGGGCTGTGCAACGTGGCGGGGGTCGATACCCAAAAGGCGTTCGAGCGCTACACGCGGGAAAAGATCGCTTTCCAATGCAGGGTGAATTTGGAAGGAACGCTGTGCGTTACGCATTTTGCGCTGGCGCATCGGGAAAGCGCCTTCGAGATCGTTACCGTCGGCAGCATTTCCGGGGTGTATCCCATGCCGTATTTTGCGATTTACAGCGCCACCAAGGCGGCGTTGGCAAGCTTTTTTTCCTCGCTGCGCGTCGAGCTGAAAGGGCAGGGCGTAAAAGTGACCACTGTGCAGCCGGGCGGCATCCCGACCCGCCCGGATATCATCGAGGATATCAAAGGGCAGGGGCTTTGGGGCAGGCTTTCGGCAAAATCGCCGCAGTTCGTGGCAAAAAAGAGCCTTGCCGCCGTGCAAAAAAACCGCCGCATCTGCATTCCGGGGTTTTGGAACAAAGTCATCGCGCGGGTGCCGAAGCTGGTGCCGCTCTCTTGGCGGATGCATTTTATCGCGCGGCGGTGGAAAAAATTGGAAAAGGACGCTTTTTAGCGGCGGGCGCCGCCGCGGCGGAGGGAAAGGGTGAAAAAATACGTTGCCGCGCTCGATCAGGGGACCACAAGTTCGCGGGCGCTGCTGTTTGACGGGCAGGGCAGAGAAGTTTGCTGCGCGCAGGAAGAGTTTGCGCAGATCTATCCGCGCCCCGGCTGGGTGGAGCACGACCCGCGCGCTTTGTGGCAGTCGCAGCTGCATGCGCTGCGCGGCGCGCTGCAAAAGGCGGGGGCAAAGGCGGAGGAAGTGGCGGCGATCGGCATCGCCAACCAGCGGGAAACGGCGCTGCTTTGGGATAAATACACGGGGAAGCCCGTGTACAACGCCATCGTATGGCAGTGCAGGCGCACTTCGGATTTTTGCGAGCAGCTGGCGCGCACGCACGGCGATATGCTCTACGAGCGGACGGGGCTGCGCGCGGATGCCTATTTTTCGGCGTCCAAGCTCAAATGGCTGCTGGATAACGTTCCGTTCGCGCGCGAACGGGCGCAAAAGGGCGAGCTGCTGTTCGGCACCGTCGATACGTATCTGATCTGGAACCTGACGGGCGGCAGGGTGCACGCGACCGATTATACCAACGCTTCGCGTACCATGCTGTTCAACATCCACACGCTTAGCTGGGATGAAACGCTGTGCGAGCTGTTCGGGGTGCCGCCCTGCATCTTGCCGAAGGTGCTCCCTTCCGGGGCGGATTTCGGCGAAACGGACGAGGCGGTTTTGGAGGCGAAGATCCCCGTGTGCGCCGCCGTCGGAGACCAGCAGGGCGCGCTGTTCGGGCATTTGTGCATCGAAGAGGGGAGCGGAAAAACCACCTACGGCACGGGGTGTTTTTTGCTGGTGAATACGGGCAAGCGCGCCGTGCGTTCCGAAAACGGGCTGCTCTCCACCCTTACCGCTTCGCTCGGCAAACCGCACTATGCGTTGGAAGGCAGCGTGTTTGCGGGCGGCGCCGCCGTGCAATGGCTGCGAGACGGGCTGGGGCTGATCGCTTCCGCCAAAGAGACGGAGGAGATCGCCCGTTCCGTGCCCGATACGGGCGGGGTCAGCTTTGTGCCTGCGTTCGTCGGGCTGGGCGCGCCGCACTGGGACCCCGAATGCCGCGGAATGCTCTGCGGGATCACCCGCGGCACGAACCGTGCGCACATCGTGCGGGCGGCGCTCGAATCCATCGCCTTGCAGGTGTTTGATGTGGTGCACGCCATGGAACAGGACCTGCGGGCGGAGATCGCGCGGCTGTGTGTGGACGGCGGAGCGAGCGCAAACGATTTTTTGATGCAGTTTCAGGCAGATATCCTCGGCGCGCAGATCGTGCGGCCTGCCTGCGCGGAGACGACCGCGCGCGGCGCGGCGTATCTTGCCGGGCTGTATGCGGGGGTGTATAAAGACATTCCTTCGCTGCGCGGGGCGGCGGAGGAGGCGGACGTGTTTTTTCCGCAAATGAGCGGGGCGGCGCGGGCGGAAAAACTGATCGCATGGGAAGAAGCGCTCGGCAGGGCGATGTACAGGCGCAGCCGGTAAAGGAGGTTTGGCATGAGCAAGGCAGACGAATTGTTTATCAAAAATTGCAGGGATATTTTGGAAAACGGAACATGGGATACCGATCGGGAGGTGCGCCCGCGCTGGGAGGACGGAACGCCCGCGCACACCATCAAAAAATTCGGGCAGGTCACCCGTTACGATCTGCGCGAAGAGTTCCCCATCCTCACCATCCGCCGCACCTATTTGAAGAGCGCCATCGATGAAATTTTGTGGATATGGCAAAAGAAGAGCAACAATATCCGCGACCTTTCTTCGCACATTTGGGATAGCTGGGCAGACGAAAGCGGCTCCATCGGCAAGGCATACGGGTACCAGCTCGGCATCCGCTATCAATTCCCGGAAGGGGAATTTGACCAAGTGGATAAGGTGTTGTACGACTTAACGCACAACCCCGCCAGCCGCCGCATCATCGCGCACATGTACAACGTTGCCGATCTCAAAGAGATGCATCTGTATCCCTGCGCGTATTCGATGACGTTCAACGTAACGGGCAACACGCTCAACGGGATCTTGAACCAGCGCAGCCAGGATATGCTGGCGGCAAGCAACTGGAATGTGGTGCAGTACAGCGTTTTGCTGCTGATGTTTGCCCGCGCCTGCGGGCTGGAAGCGGGAGAGCTGGTGCACGTGGTGGCGGATGCGCACATCTATGACCGCCATGTACCCATCGTGGAAAAGCTGCTCGAAAACAAACGTTACCCCGCGCCGCGTCTTACGGTGGAGGAAGGCGTCAAAGATTTTTACGCCTTTACCAAGAACAGCTTTTCGCTGGAAAATTATCAATACAGCGAATTTAATGAAAAGATCCCCATTGCAATTTAGCAAATGCAGTGTTTGCAGAGTACTATGCGTCACAGAAACGGATAAAAAGGAGTGGGTATGCAGGCGATCGTAGTGGTGGATGCGCATTGGGGCATCGGCAAAAAGAACGACCTTTTGTTCCGCCTTCCGGCGGATATGAAGCACTTCCGCGAAACAACGGCGGGAAAAGTGGTGGTGATGGGCAGCAATACGCTCGCCTCTTTCCCCGAAGGGAAGCCGCTGAAAAACCGCACCAACATCGTGCTCTTCCCGGACGGGGCGCCTAGGGACGATTGCCTTATCGTGCGCAGCGTGCAGGCGCTGCTTGCCGAAGTAAAAAAGTATCCCGCGGAGGACGTGTTCGTCATCGGCGGCGCGATGCTGTACAAAACGCTGCTGCCCTATTGCAGCGGGGCGATCGTCACCAAAGCCGCGGCAGACGGCGGGGCGGAGGTGTTTTTTGAAAATTTGGATCGGCTCTCGAACTGGCATTGCCGCGAGGAGAGCGAACCGCAGGAAACGAACGGGATCGAGATCCGTTTTTGCAGGTATACGAACGACGCGCCGCTGCCGTATTGAGGGCGGGGCGCGCTGTGCCGTTTTGCTCTGTGCCGCGCTGCCGTATTGAGGCGGGGCGCGCTGTGCCGCTTCGGGGCTGTGCCGCGGCGGCTGCCGCAAAAAACGGGCTCGGCGCCGTCGGTCCCGTTTTTTGCCGCCTTTCGTTTGTTTTGCAAGGTTCCGTTATCCCGCGCGGGCAACGCCGCCCGCGCGGGATAATTTTGCGCGAAGTGCGCACAATAGGGGCAGGAGGGAAAACATGATCATTGCAAACATCGTTTCGTACATCCTCGTGCTGTTGGGCGCGCTCAACTGGGGCTTGTACGGCATTTTCAATTTTAACTTGGTTTCGGCGATCTTTGCCGGAGACCGCGTGGTCGGCTCCGTCATCGTCTACGTGCTCATCGCGCTGGCGGCGATCTGGCTGATCTTGTCGAGTATTTTTGCGGGCGGGATCGTGCGCCTGCGCGGCGAACGCAGAGAAAAATCGCATGCGTAAACGGGCTCGCGCAAACCGCCGCGCGGAATAAAAAAGAAAGGCGCGCGGACGAAGCAAAACGCGCAGGCGCAACAATGCGCGCGGGCGAAGCAAAACGCGCAGGCGAAACAGAGCGCGCGGGCGCGAAGAGGGGAGGCAAACGCCTCTCCTTTTTCTTTTGCGCGCGGCGGCATTGTGTGGAAAAAGAAAAAACTTTTCGCCGAAGTTTAACATAAAATTTCGGCGTAAACCGTTGACAAACGGCGGTGTATCGCATATAATAGAATTGCAATTAGTTACGGATAGCAACTATTTTTACTGTTGTCATAAAAAAGAATGACAGCGCGGAAAAAAACAAGTACAGGCAATGACAGGAGGTGTGCCGTGAGCTTCGTGCAATTTAAGGATGTATGCAAATATTACACCATGGGCGATAACATCATCAAGGCGGCGGACCACGTGGATTTCAAGATCGAAAGGGGAGAATTTTGCGTCATCGTGGGTCCCTCCGGCGCCGGAAAAACAACGGTTTTGAACATGCTCGGCGGGATGGATAAGGTCACAAAGGGGCAGATCGTTGTAGACGGGGCGGAGGTCAGCTCTTTCAACGAGCGGCAGCTTACCGATTACCGCCGTTACGACGTGGGGTTTGTGTTCCAGTTTTACAATCTGATCCAAAATTTGACCGCGGTGGAAAACGTAGAGATCGCCTCCGAAATCTGCAAAGATCCGCTGGACGCGGCGGAAACGCTGGGCGAAGTGGGGCTTACCGCCCGCATGAAAAACTTCCCCGCGCAGCTTTCGGGCGGGGAACAGCAGCGCGTTTCCATTGCGCGCGCCATCGCCAAAAACCCCAAACTTTTGCTCTGCGACGAGCCGACGGGCGCGCTCGACTATGAGACGGGCAAATCCATTTTAAAACTTTTGCACGACGTTTGCCGCAAGGAAAAAAAGACGGTCATCGTCATCACGCACAACTCCGCGCTCACGCAGATGGCGGATCGGGTCATCCACATCAAAAACGGGCAGGTCTCTTCCATGGAGACCAACGCATCCCCCGCAGACGTTTCGCTCATCGAATGGTAAAGCCGCGCAAAAGCGGCGGCAAAGCGCCCCCTTTCGGGGCTTTCTAAGAGGTGGATCATGAGTAAATACGGAAAGACGATCCTCAAAGAATTTAAATCCGGCTTCGGGCGGTTCATCGCCATCATGGCGATCATCGCGCTCGGCGTCGGCTTCCTCATCGGCGTATTGCAAGCCACGCCGGATATGGAAAAATCCATGCACGAATATTACCTCGCCGAAAGCGCTTACGATATAGACGTAAAGAGCGTTGTGGGCTATACGGCGGAGGATATCGAGGCGATCAAGGCGCTTGAAGACGAAAACGGCGATCCCGTCGTGCAAGACGTGATGCCCGTTCTCTCCACCGACGTTCCCGCCACGGCGGCGGGGGAAGAGGTGGTGGCGCGCGTCGTGTATGCGGACGAGGAGAACGCCACGGCGCCGCTCAACCGCCGCACCTTGGTGGAGGGGAGCCTGCCCGCCGAAGGGCTGCAAGACGCGGCGGGGAACGAGATCCCGCTCGAACGGCAGGTGCTTGCCGAGCGTGCAAATTACAATTTCGTGTCGCTTGCGGTGGGGGATACCGTCACGCTGCAAGCGGAGGGCGGGCAGTACGGAGACGTTTATGCGCAGACGGAGTTTACCGTTGTGGGCATCGTCTCTTCTCCCGATTACTATTACAGGGATGCTTCCGAACAGACCACGTTGGGCACGGGCGTGATCGGGGCGGTGCTGTATGTGAACGCAGGCGTATACGATCTGGATAAAGAGAGCATGTCTCTCTTCGGCATCCTCGGCAACGAAACGTTCGTGCATATGATCGACCCCGAAGCGCAGACGTATAAGATCGAATACACCGATTGCTGGGTCACCGTAGCGGGCTCTTCGGCGTACGAACGCCTTTCGGACGAGTACAAGAGCTATGTGCTCGAACGGGCGGAATACATCGCCGCGCTGGGCGAGGAGCGCTCGGCGCCCCTCAACGACCTATTCACTAAGGCGGAGGAGGGCGTGTACGGTTCGCTCATCGGATCGATGGTGGGCGCCCTGCCCGAAGCGCGCTGGCTTACGCTTGACCGTGCGAGCACCAATGTGAGCTACGTCAGCTTCGATATGAACGTGGCAAAGGTGGAGGATATCGCGGGCATCTTCCCTATCTTCTTTATCGTCGTGGCGGCGCTGGTCGCGTTCACTTCCATGACGCGCATGGTGGAGGAGGACAGGATGCAGATCGGCACCCTCAAAGCCCTCGGTTACAGCCCTGCGCGCATCGTGGCAAAATACCTCATATACTGCTGCATCGCCAGTCTCATTGGGTGCGCGGCGGGGATACTGATCGGTTTTTCGCTGCTGCCCACCATCTTTTGGGAGGCGTACCGCACGCTGTACTATTTGCCT
The DNA here is from genome assembly GCA_944346885.1 of uncultured Clostridia bacterium. Classification (GTDB taxonomy): domain Bacteria; phylum Bacillota; class Clostridia; order Christensenellales; family Borkfalkiaceae; genus Borkfalkia. The sequence goes on from CALVMR010000025.1 coordinate 8,713, forward strand.
TCTCTCAATTTGGCGTTCAGCCCTTGGTTTGCGATCGCCGTCGTCGGCATCGCGCTGGCGGGCACCGTGTTGGTCACGCTGGCGGCTTGTTGGTCGTCTTTGCGCGAACGCCCTTCCAAACTCATGCAGCCCAAGGCGCCGAAGCCGGGTAAGCGGGTGCTGTTGGAGCGCGTGCCCTTCCTTTGGAAGCCGCTCAAATTCAAATGGAAGGCGACCATCCGCAACATCTTCCGCTATAAAAAGAACATGATCTTGACCATCATCTCGGTCATGGGCTGTACGGCGCTCATTCTCGTCGGGTTCGGGCTGAGTGATTCGGTCGGCGCCGCCTCGCAGTACCAGTACGGAGACGTCATCCGCTACGAATCTTCCATCGGGTATAACGCCTCGCTGTACGAAGAGGGGAACGGCGGCGAACTGGACGCGTTTTTGCAGGAAGCGGAGGATAGCCTCGCCGTGTACGTTGACGAGAGCGCAACGCTCGTCATCCCGCAAAAGGGCGGCAACGCCACGGAGACGGTCACGCTGTACCTCGTGGAGGACGACGCCGTATTCGGCGAATTTATTTCTCTGCATGAGCGCGGCAGCAAGGAGACGATCTCCATCGCCGACGATATGCAGGGCTGGATCGTTCTGCCCGAAAACATCGCGTCGGTGTACGATCTGCACGCGGGAGACGCCGTGCTGCTGGACGGGCACATGCTCGGCGTGCGCGCCGTCTGCGAAAGTTACACGGGCGGGAACGTGTTCATGGGCAAGGGCGCGTACGAAGCGCTGTTTCGCGGCGGGGCGCAGCTTACGCCCAACACGCTGCTCGTGAAATCAAACGTCGGGCGAAGCGGAGTGGACGCCGTCACCAAAGACCTGCTTACCGACCAAGCGGTCAATTCGGTGGAATTTATCTATTCCTCGCTCTCGGTGTTTGAAAACCTGAGCGACATGATGGGGCTGATCATCGCGGTGCTCGTGGTGAGCGCGGGGGCGCTGGCGGCGATCGTGCTGTATAATTTGACCAATATCAACATCGAAGAGCGCCAGCGCGAGATCGCCACGCTGCGCGTGCTCGGTTACCGAAAGTGGGAGGTTGCTGGGTATATCTACCGCGAAAGCGCCATTTTAACCGTCGTCGGAACGCTGTTCGGGCTGCTGTTGGGGTGGCTGCTGCATCTGTATATCGTGACGAACGTGAACAGCGTTGCCATGATGTTCGGCAGGGTGATCGGCGGGCTGAGCTATCTGTGGGCGTTTTTGCTGACGATCGCGTTTGCGGTCATCGTGTATGCGTTCATGCTCATCAAACTCAATAAGATCAGCATGACCGATTCGCTCAAATCCAACGAATGAGCGGGGGAGCGGGATACTATGGAAAAAGCTGCTTTGCGAGACGAGCTCATGCACCAGCTTTGGCGCATGAACAAAATGGACCTGATGGTCAGCCTCCGCGAGTTTTTGGAGGGGGAGACCGCCGCGCTCAATTACCTTTTTACGAACGCCGAAGAGCGCGTTACGCCCACGGCGCTTGCCGAGGCGATCGGCGTGAGCCGTGCGCGCATGGCAAACATTTTGCGCTCGCTGCGCACCAAAGAGTACATTACTATGGAGATCGCCGAGAGCGACCGCCGCAAAATGTATGTGCGCATCACCGCGGAAGGGCTCTCCTTCTGCCGTGAAAAATACGATTACCTCGTGCGCTACTTCGATTTGTATACGGACGTACTCGGCGAAGCGGATATCAAAGAACTCATCCGCCTCATCAAAAAAACGCTGGACAGCGAGGCGCTGCTTAAAAAATAGGCGGCGGGCGATCTCGGCGGCGGAAAACAGCGGAAAAACGGAGGATACCATGATCGAAAACGAATCGGGCGAAGATTATCTCGAAACGGTGCTGCGCCTGCTTTCTGCGGGGAACGACGTGCACGCGGTAGACGTGGCGCGCACGCTCGGCGTTTCCAAGCCCGCCGTGACCAAGGCGATGCGCATTTTGACGCAAAAGGGGTATGTGGAGATCGCGCAGAACCACATCCATCTTACGCCGGCGGGGGAGGAATACGCGCGCGCCGTGTACGAAAAGCACCGCATGCTTACGGAGTTTTTGGTCAAACTCGGCGTCGGCGCGGAAACGGCGGAGGCGGATGCCTGCCGT
>CALVMR010000026.1 GCA_944346885.1 uncultured Clostridia bacterium
TTATACAACAATTTTCTATGCTTTTCAATAGTTACACAAAAAAAATTAAAAATTTTTAACGCGGAACGGCATGTTTCGGCAAAAAACGGCATGAAAAAAGGGCATTGCGCTTTTGCAATGCCCGATGGTGTGAAGAATGGGACTTGAACCCACACGGATTTCTCCATACGCCCCTCAAACGTACGCGTCTGCCAGTTCCGCCATCCTCACAAGCGTTACTAATTTTACACTACAACGGGGAAAAAGTCAAGTTAAAAATAAAAGAAATTGTACCATTGATAAAATTTTTTTACCCGTTTTACATACGCGGCGGTCTCCGCAAACGGAATGCGCAAACCGCCTCCTTCCGTTTGCAGGGCAGGATCGCGCAGCCAGCGCGCCACCGTACCCTCCCCCGCATTATACGCCGCCAAGGTGAGGCGCCGCGGCGGAAAACGCTTTTGCAGGTACGAAAGGTACCAAGCCCCCATCCGTATATTGTCTTGCGGCGAAAACAGGTCCAGCTCCTCTCCCATGCAAGCGCACGCAAAGCGCGCCGTGGCGGGCATGATCTGCATCAGCCCAACAGCCCCCGCCGAACTGACGGCATCGGCGCGGAATCCGCTTTCGGCTCGGATCACGGCGTACAGAAGTTCGCTTTCCACACCAAATTCTTCCGCCGCGCTCTCCACCGCTGCACGGTACCGCTTGGGGATGACGGCGCAGTAAAACAAGACCGGAAACAGCGCGCAGAGCAGCAACAGCGCCGCCAATAAAAAGGCGAATGCGCGCCTACCCTTTTGCCGCCGCAAGCACTGCCTGCGCGGCTCGTTCACGGAAAGAGGAAAACGGGACGTCATTATATAAAACAGTATGCCCGTTCAGGTCGTTTTTTTCGTATGCGAACTGATTTTTTATGCGGGCGAGCGCCTGTTCGCGGCTCAGCCCGTCCCGCGCCTTTAACGCGGCAATGCGCTCTTCCTGCGGGCGCAGCACCACGATCACGCGGTCAAACTGCTTTTCATACCCGCCCTCGAACAAAAGAGGAACTTCCGCAAACACAGCGCTTCCGTCTGCGGCACGCATCCGCTGCCATAAAAGGCGCAGGATCGCGGGATGCGTTGCGGCGTTGAGCGTTTGCAGCTTTTCCGCGTCCGCAAACACGGCGTCGGCAAGCGCCGCACGGTCTACTCCGCTTTCCGATACGCAGGTAGGAAAGGCGGCGCGCACGGCGGCGCGCACCTGCGGGTCTTCGTAAATGCCGCGGGCGATCGCGTCGGCGGAAAACACGGGAAAACCCAGCTCATTTGCCACCGCGAGCACGGTGGATTTTCCGCTGCCGATTCCGCCCGTCACGGCGATGTAACGCTTATTTTGCCTCATACCAATTTTTGCCGCAGTGCACTTCCGCCACCAGCGGAACGCGCAAAGCCACGGCGTTCTCCATCTCTTCTTTGATGATGCGCTCGACCTCTTCCCTTTCCTCTTCAAACGCATCGACGACCAGTTCGTCGTGTACCTGCAAAATAAGTTTGGAGCGAAGCCCCTCTTTGCGCAGGCGGCGGAAAAGATTGATCATGGCGATCTTGATGATATCCGCGCTGCTGCCTTGCAGCGGCATGTTCATGGCGGCGCGTTCGCCGAAAGAACGGATGTTGAAGTTGGAGGAACGGATCTCGTTGATCACGCGCTTCCGCCCGGAGAGGGTGCAAACATACCCGTGCTCGCGCGCAAAGGCAACGTTGGAATCCATATAGTTTTTTACATCCGAATAGGTGTCGAAATATTTGTGGATATAGTCGCCCGCCTGTTTTGTCGGGATATTCAAGTTAGACGCCAGCCCGAAATCGCTGATGCCGTAAATGATCCCGAAGTTTACCGCCTTTGCCGCCGTCCGCTGCTGTTTCGTTACCGCATCGATCGGCACGCCGAAGACCTGTGAAGCCGTAAGCGCGTGGATATCCTGCCCGCTGCGGTACGCTTCGATGAGCTCTTTGCAACCCGAAAAATGCGCCAAGAGCCGCAATTCGATCTGCGAATAGTCCGCGTCGATGAGGATGCGGTTTTCGGCGCGGGCAACGAACAGCTTGCGCAGTTCGCGCCCGTCTTCATTGCGGATGGGAATGTTTTGCAAATTCGGATTGGAACTGGAAAGCCTGCCCGTCGTCGTCTGAACTTGGTTGTAGCGGGTGTGAACGATGCCCGTTTTCGGATCCACATGCGGGCGGAAGCCGTCGATATAGGTGGAGAGCAGTTTTTGGTAATGGCGGCAGCGGAGCACGTCTTGCACGATCGTATAGCGGTCTTTGAGTTTGTTGAGCACCTCTACGCTGGTCGAATACCCCCTTTTGCTCATCTTGGAAGACGGGAGTTTCAATTTTTCAAACAGGATCTTCCCCAGCTGAACGGGCGAATTGATATTAAAACTTTCCCCCGCCTGCTCGTAAATATCCGCCGTAGCGCCTGCGATCTCCTCGCAGTAGCGCTCTTCGAAGCGCGCCGAAGCGGCAAGGTCCACTTTCACGCCGTTTTTTTCCATATCGTACAGCACTTCCGTAAGCGGAAGTTCGATCTCCCGATACAAAGAGAGCATGTTTTCCGCTTCTAGCTTTTCGGAAAAGAGCGCGTACAGCCGCAGCACCCCGAACGCGGGCGCCTCTTTATCCATGCCGTAATTTTGCAGCGTCAGCAGCAAATTGTCGTCTTTGCCCGTATAGTCGGTGAGATATTTCATCAAAGAAACGTCTTCCGCGCGGCAGGCAAGGTCGGCGTCGAAACGGTTCAGCACGTGACGGAATTCCTTTGCCCCGTACAAAATTGCCGTTCCGCCCGAAAAGATCTCGCGCAGCGCCTCGCAGAGCTCGCCTTCGCGCACGCCCTCGTCCAGCAGCGTCCGCGCGATCGTAACGACATATTCTTTCGTGCCGCAGCAAAAATGAAACCGCTCCGCACTGTAAACGGCGGAAAAACGTTCCGCGGCGTGAAGCGCGCCGATCATCCCGCGCAGCCCGCCCGGCGTTACAAACTCTCTTTCGGCGGGCTTTTCCTCCCGCGTAGAAGAAGCAGCCTCCGCAAACAATTCCGGTTTGATCAGCGAAGAAAATTCCCACTGGATAAATTGCCGCCGCACTTCCTCCGAAAACGGAAGGTGTACGCCGCAGTCCCCTTCGACGCGGACGGGAACGTTCCGATCGATGATGGCGAGCGTACGGGAGAGCAAAGCCGAATCCCGCCCTTCTTCCAGCTTTTTCGCCAGGCTTTCGCGCAGTTCGCCCAAATGCGCATAGACTTCTTCGACCGTGCCGTACTGCCCGATCAACAGGCGCGCCGTTTTTTCGCCGATCCCCGCAACGCCGGGGATATTGTCGGAAGCATCCCCCATCAGCGCCTTGATCTCCACGACCTGCGCGGGCATATAGCCGATCTCGCTCGCAAAATTTTCCGCGTTCAAATGCAGAAGGCTGCTCACCCCCGTTTTGGTCAGGCAGACGTCCGTAACATCGTCCACGAGCTGATACGCGTCTCTGTCTCCCGTAACAATGATGCTCTTCGTATCCGCAAACGCATGCGAAAGCGTGCCGATCAGATCGTCCGCCTCGTACCCTTCCTTTTCGCACACGGCGATCTTCATAGAGGCGAGCAGCTCTTTCAGCATGCCGACCTGCACGGCAAGATCCTCCGGCATGGGCTTGCGCGTCGCTTTGTAGCCGTCGTACATTTTATGACGAAAGGTCGGCGCTTTCAAATCGAAGGTGACGATCAGCTTATCCGGAGAAAAAGAATCGATCAGTTTGAGCAAAAGTTTAACAAACCCGAATACGGCATTGGTCGGGGTGCCGTCTTTGGTGGAAAGGTGCCCCGTCGCGTAATAGGCGCGGTTGAGCAGGCTGTTTCCGTCAATGAGCACAAGGGTATCCATAGTCCGATCCTCCGCCCGCGCACGGCGCGGGTGCTTGTTGCTCCGCACGGCGGCGAAGCGGCGGGATTCCAAAACGGGAGCCCGCGCCCGCCGCGCAAAGCCCCCGCCTCTTCCGTTTTTCCTCAGTTCCCCGTAAGGTCGAGGTATTCGTCAAACCCGACGTTTTTGTCAAACGTCTTCTTGCCGTCGATCGCAATAATGCGGTTTGCGACCGTATTCATCAATTCTTGGTCGTGCGACGTAAAGAGGATGCAGCCCTTAAAATTCCCCATCCCGTTATTGAGAGCGGTGATGGATTCAAGGTCGAGATGGTTTGTCGGCTCGTCCATGATAAGGAAATTTCCGCCTTCCAGCATCATTTTGGCGAGCATGCAGCGCACCTTTTCGCCGCCGGAGAGCACTTTTGCCTTTTTCAGCGCCTCCTCCCCGGAAAAGAGCATGCGCCCCAGCCAGCCGCGCAGATATTCCTCGTAATGGTCCTCCGAATACTGGCTGAGCCACTCTACAAGATTGAGGTTGCAGCCGTCAAAATATTCGCTGTTGTTTTGCGGAAGCACGGATACTTTGATGGTCTTCCCCCAGCGCACCGTACCCGCGTCCGGTTCCGCCTTCCCCGTCAAAATATCGAAAAGCATGGTGATCGTCGTGCTCTTTTCGCCGACAAACCCGATCTTTTCGTTCCGCTGCACGATAAAGGAGAGGTCTTCAAAATACCCCTTTTTCGTCAGCCCTTCCACGCTGAGGATATCGTTGCCGATCTCGCGTTCGAATTTAAAATCGATGAACGGGTATTTGCGCAGAGAAGGTTTGATATCGTTGATGGTCAGCCGTTCCAGCTCCTTTTTGCGCGAAGTTGCTTGGCGCGATTTGGATGCGTTTGCCGCAAACCGTGCGATAAATTCCTGCAACTCTTTGGCGCGCTGTTCCGCTTTTTTGTTTTGGTCGCGCTGCTGCCGCGCGATCAGCTGGCTGGTCTGGTACCAAAAATCGTAATTGCCGAGGAACAGCTGGATCTTTCCGAAATCTACATCGCAAATATACGTGCAAACTTTATTTAAAAAGTGGCGGTTGTGCGAAACGATGATGATCGTATTTTCAAAATCGAGCAGGTAATTTTCCAGCCAGCGCACCGTTTTCAAGTCAAGGTTGTTGGTCGGCTCGTCCAACAGCAATACGTCGGGATTTCCGAACAGTGCCTGCGCAAGCAGCACCTTGACCTTCATCTTCGCATCCAGCTCTCCCATGCGCATGCCGTGGTACTGCGACGGGATATCCAATTCGTTTAAAAGCGTTTCCGCCTCGCTCTCCGCCTCCCAGCCGTTGAGTTCCGCAAACTCGCTTTCCAATTCGGAAGCGCGAATGCCGTCCTCGTCCGAAAAATCCGCTTTGGCATAGAGGGCGTCCTTCTCGTCCATGATCTCGACCAAGCGTTTATGGCCGAGCATGACCGCCCGCACGACCGTTTCCCCGTCGTAAGCGTTTTGGTTTTGCATCAAAACGGACATGCGCTCGTTTCTGTCGAGAGAGACCTCCCCTTTGTTCGGTTCGATCTCGCCGGAGAGGATCTTCAAAAAGGTGGATTTCCCCGCGCCGTTTGCGCCGATGATCCCGTAACAATTCCCTTTGGTGAACTTCAAATTGACGTCTTCAAACAATTTTTTACTGCCGTATTGCAGGCTGACGTTGGTCACTTGCAGCATTTTATAACTCCGCTTTGTTTTGGGATATTATACCATATCGGCGGCAAAAGCACAAACGATTCGCCGCCAAAAACCGCCGAGAAGAAAAAACCTGCGCCGTGCCCGTTCCCTGCAAGGCGCAAGCGGCGCGGCTCTCCTGTTTTTGTGCCGATTGCATTGCATTTTCGGCAACTTTGCGGTATAATAGACGCATGAACGAAAAAGATTTTTACACGGCGCGCAATCTGAAAAACACCGAACGCATCGAACGCCTTCTGCAAGAGCTGCCGCCCTTTATCGACGAATACTTTTTGGGGATCGAAAACCAAACGAGCACACTGACCAGGCTGAACTACTGCTACGATCTGCGCATCTTTTTCGATTACCTGCATAAAAAAAAGTTTCCGCAAAGGCAGGTGTGCGATTTAACGCTGCGCGATTTGGAGAGCGTGACGTCTACGGATATCGAACGCTTCCTCAGCTATTTGAACCGCTACGAATTCCGCGGCGTTGCGGAAAGCTGCAACGAGCGCGCCAAGGCGCGCAAGCTCTCCACCGTGCGCGCGCTGTTTAAATATTTTTTCGTCAAAGACAAGATCGCAATCGACAACGCGGCGAAAGTTTCCATGCCGAAGCTGCACGAAAAGGAGATCGTACGGCTGGAAGCGGAGGAAATTTCCGAACTCATCGAATGCGCGGATACGGGCGCAGGCATGAGCGGGCACCAACGCGCTTTCCATGGCAAAACCAAGGTGCGCGACGTTGCCATTCTCAGCCTGTTTTTGGGTACTGGCATCCGTATCAGCGAGCTTGTCGGGCTGAATACGGACGATATCGATTTGCAGACGCGCAGTTTTACGGTGACGCGGAAGGGCGGCAACCGCGCCATCCTCTATTTTTCGGAGGAAGTGGCGGCGGCGCTGCTGCGCTACATGGAGGATAAAGCGGCGGATAAAAATTGCCCGAAAGACGAACCCGCCCTCTTCCTCTCTCTAAAACTGCGGCGCATCAGCATCCGCGCCGTGGAAAATCTTGTTAAAAAGTACAGCCGCATCGTCACGCCGCTCAAAAAAATTTCTCCGCACAAACTCCGCAGCACCTACGGCACGCAGCTGTATCGGGAGACGCACGATATTTACATCGTTGCCGACGTGCTTGGGCACAAAGACGTAAACACGACCAAAAAACACTACGCCGCGATCAGCGAAGATATCCGCCGCTCCGTTGCCGACAAAGTAAAACTGCACAAGCCCGACCCGAACGAATGACCACCGTATTCTGCGGCGCATAGTTCTATGCAAACAAGGTAAATATGCCAAACGAAACACAATATGAAACCGAACAGGAAAAGATCCATATCGTTCAGCCCGTATTACAGCAAGGGTACCGAGAGCTTGCGGCGGAAGCGGAAGCGCTGATCGAAAGCGCGGGCGCGGCATGTGCGGGAACAACGTACGCCGAAGTGCGCGAGATCAATCCCGCAACCTATCTCGGCAAAGGCAAGTTGGAAACGATCGAAGAACGGTTGCACGGGCTCCCCGTTACGGTGCTTTTCAACGGAGAACTTACCCCGTCGCAAACGCTGAACATGTCTGCCGCGCTCGGCGGGCGGAAAGTGATCGACCGCACCACACTGATCTTGGATATCTTTGCCCGCAACGCAAAGAGCAGCGAAGGAAAATTGCAGGTAGAGCTGGCTCAGCTCAAATATATCTATCCGCGCTTAAAAGGAAAAGGCGAAGCGCTTTCCCGCTTGGGCGGCGGCATCGGCACCCGCGGGCCGGGCGAAACCAAGCTGGAAACAGACCGGCGCCGCATCCGCGCGCGCATCGGCGCGCTGGAAGCAAAGCTGCAAGAATTAAAACAGCGGCGCGAGCTCGTTCGCACCCGCCGAGAAAAGCAGGCGATGTGCACCATTTCGCTCATCGGCTATACGAACACGGGCAAATCGACGCTGCTGAACTTTTTGACCGACGCCGGCGTATACGCCGAAAACCGGCTGTTTGCCACCCTCGATACAACGACGCGCAAACTTTCCATCGACGGAAGCGATTACCTTTTGACGGATACCGTCGGATTTTTGCGCGATTTGCCGCACAGCTTGATCTCAGCCTTTCATTCCACTTTGGAGAGCGCCTTACAGTGCGATCTGGCGCTCATCGTATGCGACGCGCAGAGCGATCACGAAATGCAGCTGCGCACAACGCTCGCCACCCTCGCCGAGCTGAAAAGCAACGTCCCCTACCTCATCGTCATGAACAAGAGCGAATCCCTTACTTCCTTTGACGGATACCCGCACGGCAGCATCTTTGTTTCCGCAAAATACGGGCGCGGGATCGACGCGCTCAAAAACGAGATCGCCCGCTTTTTCCGCGGAGCGCGGGCAGAACTTACCCTGCACGTTCCCTATGCGGCGCTCGGCGCGTACGCGCAGCTGAAAAAGTACGCCGACGAACTTTCGTTTTCCTATTTAGACGACGGCGTTCGCATCCGTATCCGTACCCTCCGCCATTATCTGTACAAATTTATGCCGTTTGCCGAACACACGCCGCAAAACGGCTGAATCTTTGCAAAAGAGCGGGCAGGCGAAAAATTTCGCCTGCCCGTTTTAGTTTTATCGGTTTTGCATTTATTCGATCTTTACCAGCTCATCCTCGCCGAGGTCTTGTAAAAAGTCCGGAAGCGCCTCCTCGCTTTCCTCCTCGGCGGAAGCGGACTGCGCCGCGGCGGCTCCCGCCTCTTTTTCCTGACCGCCTGCGTCCGCCTCTTCTTCGGCGGGCGCCTGCGCTTCGTCCACATACACATTCCCCGCATAGAGGTACGAATCCGGTTCGTCGGCATGCAGTTTTGCGATGCTCTCCATCAGCGTGTCGTAGTCCGGCAGATCGGCGATGCTGTTGAGCTTAAAGCGCTTTAAAAAATTGTCTGTCGTGGCGTACAATATCGGGCGCCCGACCGCGTCTTTTCTGCCGACGGGTTCGATCATTTTTAAATCGAGCAGCGTGTGGATCGCATAATCGCAGTTCAGCCCGCGCAGCGCTTCCAGCTCGCCCTTTGTGATGGGCTGTTTGTAGGCGATAATGGCGGAACACTCCAAGATCGTGCGCGTAAATTCGCGCTCTTTGATGGGGTTTAAAACCGAAGAGACCTGATCTTTGTACGCGGGGTTGCTGGATAACTGCAATTTTTTATTGAATTGAAGCAAGCGGATCCCGCCGTCCTCGGCATACCGTTCCTGCAAAACGGCGGCGGCTTCGCGCACTTCCTTTTCGCTGACCCCCAATTTTTCCGCAATATCCGCAATCGGAACGGGATTCCCCGAAACGAACAGGATGCTCTCCAAAATATTACTCAAATTCTTCAAAAGATTCCGCCTCCTCGTCGTCTGCTCGGTCCGGATTGAAACAAATGCGGATATCGCCGAACGTATCCCCTTGCACCGCTTTCACGTACTGATATTTCAGCAAATTCAAAAGCGCCAAAAAAGTCGTAATGATCTCGCTCCTGCCCGCGTGACGGGAAAAAAGATCTTCGAACCCGACTTCCCCGCGTTCGCCGACCGTTTCGCGGATGTAATCCGCCCTATCCTGCACGGTATAGGCGTCCTTGGGGATCTCGCGCTGCATATCCGCGTCCCGCCGGTCCGCTTCGCGGCGCAGCATCAGTTCGGTAAACGCTTTCAGCAATCCGTCTAAATTAAAATCTTTGTAAACGATCTTCGCTTCGCCAACGTTTTTATCCGGCTGCTTATAATAAAAGCCGATCGTTTCCAGCTCTTTGAGTTTTACGCTCTCCTCTTTGAGCAGTTTATACTCTTCCAGCGCGCGGATGAGCATGCTCTCGCTGTCTTCTTCCTCTTCCTCCGGTTCGACGATGGCGGGGACCAAGCTCTTTGCCTTGATCTCCAAGATGGTCGAAGCGATGGCAAGGTATTCGCTCGCCTTATCGATATCGATGTACGGCAGCCCCTTCATATAGTCAAGAAACTGCTCCGTGACCTTGGAAACAAAGATATCCTTGATCTCGATGCGCTCTTGTTTGATAAGATAGAGCAAAAGGTCGAGCGGTCCTTCAAAATTTTCTAAGATCGTCGTATAATCTACGACCGATTCAAATTTGCTTGCGTCCTCAGCCATTTAAAACACAAACCCCCACAGCGCCTGTATCGGGTACCCGACACACGGCACCACGAACGTGAACAGCAACCCAAGCGGGTCGCAATACAAGAAAACATCCGCCGCCGCGCCGTGCAGATAACGGCGCAGCATCGACATGACAAAATGCAGCACGATCAGCGCGATAAGGATGTAACGCCCGTTGCGCTGCATCCAACAAAACGCCCTGCCGCGCCGCCTGTTCAACGCTTCGATGACCCGCCAGCCGTCCAGCGGCGGCAGCGGGATCAGGTTGAACAGAAAAAAGGAGATCGAATAGGTAAAGAGATACTTGGTAAAATCGACGGCGATCTGCGCGCCCCATCCGCCGGGAAGCAGCTGCGCCAAACAGAAAAGCGGATAAAACAAAAACGCCGTCAAATAATTGCACACAACGCCCGCAAGCGCCGTCATGGCAAGCCCGCTGCGGTAACGGCGGAAATTGCGCGCATCGATGGGGACGGGCTTTGCCCATCCGAACCCCGCAAAAGCAAACAGGCACAGCCCCAAAACATCAAAATGGCGGAGCGGGTTCAAACTCAGTCTTCCGTACAATTTCGGCGTAGCATCGCCGCATTTATACGCCACGAACGCATGTGCAAATTCGTGCAGCGTGAGCACGACCACCGCCGCAAGCAGGCTGGCGACCAAGTAAATTGCGTAATCCAAAAAATCCTGCATGCTAGAAATTATACTATATCCGCTTTAAAAAAGCAAGGCAAATGCACGCTTTTTAAAAGCGGGCGAAGATGCACTCCGCCCGCCTTTCCCTTTAACGCAAAAAATCAGGGATCACATCGTTGCGCACGATATCTTCATACGTCTGCGGCTTGACGATATACTCCGCTCTGCCGCCGCCGACCAGCACAACGGGCGGCACGGCGTTGCGGTTGTAATTGCTTGCCATCGAATAGTTGTAGGCGCCCGTTGAAAGCACGGCAAGGATATCCCCTTCCCGCGCCGCGGGAAGATCGACGTCTGCGCAAACGATATCGCCGCTCTCGCAGCATTTTCCCGCAATGCTGACGCGCTCCGTTGCGGGTTCGGCGGCACGGTTTGCCAATACCGCCGTGTATTTTGCCTGGTACAGCGCGTACCGCGGGTTTTCAAACATGCCCCCGTCTACGGCAACATACTTTTTTACGCCGGGAATCTCCTTGATCGCGCCGACGGTATAGAGAGTGATGCCCGCTTCGCCCACGATCGACCTGCCCGGCTCGATGAGCAAATACGGCTTCGGGAACTCGTATTCTTCCGCCTTTTCTTTTACGGCGGCGATCACGGTGCGCAGATACTGCGTATAATCGGAAACGCTCTGCCTTTCGTCCCCCTCCGCATACCAAATGCCGTATCCGCCGCCGAGATTGAGCACCGAGGCGGTAAAGGAATATTTACGCCGCATCACTTCCATAAAAGCGAGCATCTTTTCCGCCGCAAGCGCAAACGACTGCTTTTCGAAGATCTGCGAACCGATGTGGCAATGGTATCCCTTTAAAAGAAGATTTTTCTTTTGCAGAGCGCAGACCGTGATCTTTTCCGCCGTTCCGTCCGCGATCGAAAAGCCGAACTTGCTGTCCGTTTTTGCCGTTTGGATAAAACGGTGCGTATGCGCTTCCACTCCGGGGTTTACCCGAAGCAAAACGGCTTGCTTTTTTCCGTACTTCGCGCAGAGCGCATCCAATTTATCCAGCTCGGTATACGCGTCCACGACGATCAGCCCGACGCCGCAACGGACGGCATCCTCCAATTCGCCGTACAATTTATTGTTGCCGTGCAGGCAGATCTTATCGGCAGGAAAGCCCGCTTTGCACGCGGTATAAAGTTCCCCGCCGGAAACCACGTCTATCCCGATCCCCTCCTGCTGCGCGATCTTATAGATCGCCATGCAGGAAAACGCTTTCGACGCATACAAAACCAGCCCGTTTCCGTCGTAATCGGTGCGAATCGCCTGCGAATACGCCCTGCACATGGCGCGGATATACTGCTCGTCCATCACATACAACGGCGTTCCGAACCGCGCGGCAAGCGCAACGCAGTCCTTCCCTCCGATTTCAAGATGACCGGCTTTATTTATTTTTAAGGTATCGCGCACATTCATGGCTACCGCACTCCCGCGGAACGGCTATCGTTCCATATGCAATATTTTATCACAGGAAAAAAGATTTTGCAAATGTTTGCCATAAAAAAGCGGCAACAGGCACCGCGAATTTACCGCCGAAAAAACCGAAAGCCGATAAAACGCACCGCGCGGAAAACGTTCGAAAAAAACTCCGAAACGCCGCCGCAAACAAAAGCGCGCGCCCGCGCGCCGCGGTGCCTCGCTTATATAGCCCGCCGCGGCGCCTTATTTGTACCGCCCGCCGCAAGCAAAAAGCGCGCTTTTGCATATTTTTTTCAGATAAAAAAGCACCGCAACCGATTGCAGTGCTTTTTTGGTAGAGACAGTAGGACTCGAACCTACGACCTCTCGCATGTGAAGCGAGCGCTCTAACCAACTGAGCTATGCCTCCGCAGACCGCCGAACGGCGGATGCTGGTGCGAGTGACAGGACTTGAACCTGCACGGGATCGCTCCCACTAGAACCTGAATCTAGCGCGTCTGCCAATTCCACCACACTCGCGTATTTGTTAAGGAAAGACGATCTCCGGCGCGATCACTTCTTTTGTTAGCGCACCGCCCGCCGCGTGCAGCCGATACGCGCGCCCGCCGCCGTTTAGCGAACAGCGGATGTGCCCGTCCGTCAGTACGATCGCCGCATTGTCCTCCAACGCAACAGCGTCTTGCTTATTATACGAAATAATTTTATCAAAGTCAAGCACTCTGAGGTTATAATGCGGAGAAATTGTATCTTTTATCCAGCCCAGCCCCTCGTGCATCGCATATGGCGCGTCGCTTGCCGCCGCGCGCGAAGGTGAATCGGTATACATGGCGGTAAACCAGCAGATCGCCCCTGCGGAGAGCCCGCAAACCGGAACGCCGCGGGCATATGCGTCTTCGATGAGCCCCAAAAGCCCCGTCTTTTTCCAGTGGTCGAGCATAAAGAGCGTATCGCCGCCGCCGACGTATAAAAAATCCGCTTTTAAAAATTTTTCGCGCAGCTTATCAAAACTCATTTCCCCGTAGACCGAGAGCGCAACATCCGCCTTGATATCAAAGACAGACGTATATGTTTTGCGGAAGCTGTTGAAGTACGGCATGCTGTCATGGCTGGCGGTCGGAATAAACAGCCCGACCGGGCGGCGCCCTTCTGCGCGTTGTTTGATAAACGACGCAATATACGCGTCGATCTTCAACGTCTCCTTGCTCTTCAATTCGCCGCCGCCGATGAGGATGAGCGTTTGTTCCATTTTTATTTTCCGCTCCTTGCCCGCAGCTGATCGTCGCGCGCCAAAACGTTTTCCATGACCGCGATCGCCTCGCGCAATCCGTCACAGGCGCATGCGAGCCCCTCCGGCTCGTTTTTGCCGCGGTGCCCGTATTTGTACGGAAGCAGGGCGCTACGCACACGCTCCAACAGCACGGAAACATTGTCGATATCCATATCCCGCTCTTTGCGCGCCAGTGCCGATGAAGCGTGGATCAATTTATCCGTACCGTACAAAAGTTTGGAGATCCTCTTAAAAAAGCGAAGTTTTTCTTCCTGCTCGCGCACCGCTGCCGAAAACGCTTCGGCTTCTTCTAACAGCGCCTGCATCCGTTCGTACAGTTTACGATGGGTAGGAAGTTTTTCCGCCTTGCGCAAAAGCAACAGCGCCGCGATCCCGACGACAATGACCGCCGCATAAATAATATATTGAATGAGAATGGACCAATCCAGATTCATTTCCTCTCCTTTTCGGCGTCGCCGTCCGCCGCAGGGCGGAGTACGGAAAGATCTTGTTTCCCGTCGGCGAGGCGGATCTCCAACTTGTTGTACGGCTGTTCGATCCCGTGCTCGCGCAGAGCGTTGAAAACGATCTCGCGCAAATCGTAATAGGTATCCCAATAATTTTCGTTCGGCGCCCAGGCGCGCACCGAAAATTTGAAGGTGCTTTCGCCGAAGTCTTCCAGCGCGACGGAGGGCGACGGCGTTTTTACGACATACTTGTACGAAGAAACGCTTTCCAAAATGATTTGTTTGACTTGCGCAACGTCCGCCGTATACGAAACGGGAATGCCGAACACGATCCGGCGCAGCGGCATCGTGCTGTAATTGATCACGTCGTTGATGAGGATATCGCTGTTCGGGATGATGATCTCTTCGTTGCTGTACGTCAAGATCTTTGTATTGAACAAGCGGATATCCTGCACCAAGCCGTCTTTATCTTTAATACGAATGTAATCTCCCTTCTTAAACGGTTTGGTAAAGATAATGATGATCCCGTTCGCCAAGCTGGAAAGACTGTCCTTCAAAGCGAGGATGACGGCAAGCGCCACCGCCGAAAACGCCGCAATGATGCCCGCCGTAGAGAATCCGAGCGTTGAGACCAGCAAAACGACCAGCGCAATGTACAAAACGATCGTCACCATCGAAATAACGAAAGTTGCCGCGGCGCTGTCTAACTTGCTTTTAAACAATACGGTGCGCAAAATGATACGCACGATCTTGACGACGAGCAGCCCCAACACAAAAAAGGCGATCGCTTTCACGATGGAAAGCCCCGTATTGTTGACGAACTCGACTGCGATATCCCGAATCGTTTCTGCCATACCCACCTCCCGCCGCTTTTGCGGCATCAAAAAGAAAACGGCGCGCTCAGGCAAACGCCGCCTGCCTGCGCAAACGTTCTTTCCGCTTTTCGCACTGCGCAAAGATCGTTTCCAGAGGCTCGCCGATCGCATAGTTGCCCTGCTCGTAAACGACCTTTCCGCCCGCGATCGTCATCAGAACGTTGGAAGTATCCGCGCTGAACACCACGTTTTTGCGGATATCGGATGCGGGGTGCATGTTCGGCGCAAAAAGATCGAGCAACACCACGTCCGCAAACATGCCCTCCGCCAGCCTGCCGCCCGCAAAACCGAGCGCGCCGTATCCGTTTTCGGTTGCGGCGCGCAGCGCCTCTTCGGCGGGAACCGCCGCCGCGTCCTTCATCGATTCCTTTTGCAGGCAGGAATACAGATACATTTCCCGAAACGGTGACGTTGCATTGTTGCTTGCCGAACCGTCCGTACCCAGCGCGGGGGCGAGCCCCGCCGCCAGCATAGACGTGACGGGCGCAACGCCGGAGGCAAGTTTTAAATTGCTGCCGCCGTTGACGACGGGCGTAACGCCGCTCTGCTTTAAAAGCGCCAAATCGTCTTTATCCGCATAGGTACAATGTGCCGCAAGCCCGCCGTTTTCAAAAAATCCGAGTTTATGCAGATACTGCGGCGGCGTGAGTCCGCCGTGCCGCACCGTGCATTCCCCCACTTCTTTGAGCGTTTCCGAAAGATGGATGTACGTCTTTGCCCCGCTCTCCGCCGCAAGATCCGCCACGGCGGCAATCAGCTTTTCTTCGCTGGTGTACTCCGCGTGCAGACCGGGAAAATAGCGGACGCGCTCCCCCAGCGCACTGTACTTGGCGTAATTTTTTTGCATTTCGCCCACCACGTCGTAATCCGAATACGAATTGGAACCACAGCACAGGGCAAGACAAAGATTCGCGTTTTTTGCCGCGGCATAGACGGAATCGATAAAAAAGTACATATCCGCAAAGCAGGTAATGCCGCTACGCACGAACTCCGCGATCTGCAACATCGTGCCCCAGTACACATCCTCGGCGGTAAGATGATCTTCCAGCGGAAAAATGCGGTCGTACAGCCATCGGTCGAGCGGCAGATCGTCGGCAATGCCGCGGAACAGGCTCATGGCGGCATGCGCATGCGCGTTGCAAAACCCGCTCATCAAAAGATTTCCGCGGCAGTCGATCTCCCGATCCGCGCGGAATCCGTCGTCCGCTTTTCCGACCCACACGATGCGGTCGTTTTCAATGCAAAGCTCTCCGTGTTCGATCGGCGCGCCCGCATGCCGCAGCAATTTTGCGTTATACAGGCGAAGTTTCATGCCTCTTTCCCCAATTTTTCGGCAAGGGCGCGGATATAGACGCGCATTCCCGCGCCGAGCGCTCTGTCGCGCAGGGCGTATTCGATGTTGGCTTCCAAATATTCCAGCTTGTTGCCCGCATCGTAGCGCTTCCCTTCAAACAGGCACCCGTTGAGCCTGCCGCTCTTTGCCAAGATACCGAGCGAATCGGTAAAATACACTTCGCCGCTTGCCGAAGGCGGCGTATTGCGGATAACGTCGTAAATATCGCTCTCCACAACATACCTGCCGATCACGGCGTTGTTGGAAAACTTTTCTTTGACAGGCGGCTTTTCCACGATCTTTCGGATGGATACCGTGCGTTCCCCCACCGGATCCGCCTGGATATTGGCGTATTTCGGAATATCGTCGTCCGAGACCTGCATAACGGCGACCGTCGGCTTCCCCGTCGCTTCGTAACGGTCGATAAGCTGCCCGATGCCGGGGCGCTTCCCCTCTTCGGTATAGATGATATCGTCGCCGAGCAGGATGGCAAAGGGTTCGTCTCCCGTAAACGCCTGCGCATACAAAATGGCGTCCGCAAACCCGACGGGGTGGATCTGCCGCACGAAATGGATCTTTGCGATCTTCTCCGTTTCGCGGCAGACGCGCAAAAACTCCGTTTTGCCGTCCTGTTCAAGCACCCGTTCCAATTCCGGAGCACTGTCAAAATAGTCCTCCATGGCGGTTTTGCCGCGGGCGGTTATGACCAAAATATCGGTGATCCCCGAAGCCGCCGCTTCCTCGATGATGTATTGAATGGTAGGTTTATCGACGATGGGGAGCATCTCTTTGCAAACGGATTTCGTGATGGGCAAAAAGCGCGTGCCGTACCCTGCCGCAGGGATCACTGCCTTTGTAACTTTTTTTGTCATAGCGTTACCTCAACGGTCATTTATAATATTTTTCTTCGATCGCGGCGATCTTATCCACGCGGCGCCGGTGCCGCCCGCCCTCGAACCCCGTATTGAGAAAGGTTTCAACGATTTCAAGCATCAGCCCGTCTCCTATGATCTTTTGCCCGAAAGCGATCATATTCGCATCGTTATGAAGGCGCGTATATTTTGCCGAATAGGTATCGTGGCAATGCGCACAGCGGATGCCGGGCACCTTGTTTGCCGCAATGGAAATGCCGATGCCCGTACTGCAAATCAAAATGCCGCGCTCGCACTCGCCGCGCGCCACCGCCTCCGCCGCAGGCAGCGCAAAATCCGGATAATCGCAGCTATCCGTGCTGTCCGTTCCGAAGTCGATGACCTCGTACGCATGATCCGCCAAATAGCGCAGCAGCGCCTTTTTTAAAGCCAGCCCGCCGTGGTCGCAGGCAACCGCAATTTTCATAAACGGTCCTCCCCTTTCTTTTTTTGTGTTGTTTGGCTCGGCTGCGCCTCGTCCGCAAAATATTTCCGCACGATCGCTTCCGCCGTTGCTTCCAGCAATTTCGCCGTATGCTCGTACTGCTGCATGCTCCCGCCGTACGGGTCAGGAACGTCAAACCCGGTAAGGTCGTGCACGCAGCACACGTTGCCCGTACCGCCGAGCAGATCCTTTTGTTCCTTCGTCATGCACACTACGAGAAAACTATTCTCGATCATCCTGTGTTTGAGCTGCCGCGGCAAAAACTTTGAAAAATCGATGCCGCGCGCAGAAAGGCACGCCGCGCTTTTTTCGTTGATGGCGCTCCCTGCCGCCGCAAAAATGCCTGCGGAAGCGGAATCCACAAATTTGATCTTTCTGCGTTTGATCTCGCGGCGGAACAAGTACTCCGCCATGGGGCTGCGGCAGGTATTGCCCGTACACACGAACAGGACTTTTCTCCTCTTCATTTCCCCTCCCCGCACGCCTTGCGCAACCGGTTCAGCACCCCGTCCATGACGCCGCCGCGCAGAGCAGGCTCAACGGCGACCAACACATCGCACCGATCCTCCGCCTGCCGCAGCAGCGTATACAGCTTTGCGGCAAACTCTTCCGCCGTGCCGCCGAGGTCCAGCGTTTTTTCGGGCGGAAAAGCGGCGCTCGCCGTGTGTTCGCACAGCGCCAAAACGCGCGCTCCGCTCCGTTCGTATTCGGCAAAACACGCCGCCGCCTGCGCAAGCGCATCGGGCGGAAACAGCTTTGTTTTGCAAGCAGGGGCATAATGTTTGTATTTCATACCTGGAGAACGGACTTTCTCCCCTTCCTTGGGCAAATAGACGCCGCACCGCCCTGCAACGGAGGCGATCTGTTCCTGCGTGATCAGCCCCTGCCTCAAAATGACGGGGTACTCTCCCGTAACGTCGCACACGGTGCTCTCGATCCCGCCGGTGCACGCGCCCCCGTCTAAAATGAGCGGAACGCGCCCCGCAAGATCTTCGTACACATGCCGCGCCGTAACGGGGCTGACGTGCTTGGAACGGTTCGCCGAAGGCGCCGCGACCGGGATATCGACGAAGCGCAAAAACTGCTGCGCTCCCGCGTGGCTCGGCACGCGGACGGCGAGCGTATCCAACCCGCAGGAGACCGCGGGGCTGACCGCGCCCCTGCTGCGGTATACGAGGGTGAGCGGGCCCGGCAAAAACGCTTCTCGCAGCGCTTTGGCATACGGCACATCGTAAACGAGGCTTTCCAAATCAAACCCGGCGTGCACATGCACGATCAGCGGGTTATCCTGTGGACGCCCTTTGATCCGATAGATGCTGCCGACCGCCTCGTCCGATCGCGCATCCGCGCCCAGCCCGTACACCGTTTCGGTCGGGAACGCCACAACGCCGCCCGAAAGCAGGATGCGTTTGGCTTTGCGCAGGGCGCGTTCCCCGACGGGGAGGATCTTTGTGCGCATCAGGAATCCTCCCCCGTATCCTCTTCGGAATCGGGCAGCTCTTGAAAAGATTCCGCCGCGTCGGCAAAAAATTCTTCGCTCTCTTCCTCTTCGCGCGGCGGCGGCGGAACAATCTCCTCCGCGTAACCGGGCGGCGGGTTTACATAGCGGACCTGATCGCCGCGGAAAAGCAGTTTTACCCTCCCCGTTTCCCCGTTGCGGTGCTTGGCGATGATCAGATCCGCCATGTCCTTTTTCGGTACCTCGCCTTTTTTCAGCTCCTCGGCAGAGGGCGCAACGTCCGGGCGGTGGATAAACATAACGATATCCGCATCCTGTTCGATGGCGCCCGATTCACGCAAATCGGATAGCTGCGGTTCCTCTTTGGTGGAGATACGGCGCAGCTGTGAAAGCGCCAAAACGGGCACGTCCAGCTCTTTCGCCATGATCTTCAAATTGCGCGTTACGGAAGAGATCTCCTGCTGCCTGTTCTCTTCCTGCCGCTTTTCTCCGCTGCGCATGAGCTGGATGTAGTCGATCATAATAAAATCCAGCCCCGTATCCTTGCGCGCCTTTAAGCGGCGGCATTTGGAAAGGATCTGCGCGGGCGTGATCAGAGAAGAATCGTCTATGTAGATCCTTGCGGAGGAGAGCTGCGTACGCGCCGCCCAAAGTTTTTTCCAATCCGATTGCGCAAGCTCGCCCGAAAGCGCTTTCGACATGCTCACGCGCGCATGCGAACACAGCAGGCGCTGCGCAAGTTGCACGCGCGGCATTTCCAGCGAAAAGATGGCGCAGGTCTTGTTATCGACCAAAGCGGCGTGTTCGATAATGTTCATGCCGATGGTCGTTTTTCCCACGCCGGGGCGCGCCGCAAGCACGATAAGGTCGGATTTTTGAAACCCGTTGGTGATGCGATCCAGCTTCGTAAACCCGGAATTGACGCCGCGCATCGCGTCTTTATCCTTGCCGATCACTTCAAACTTATGCAACACCTCGTCGTACGCGGTATCCTCGCGCATATCCACGAGCGCGGAAGCGTCCGTCTGTTTGGAAATATCGAACACCAGTTTTTCGGCATAGGCAAGCCCTTCGGTAACGTCGGGGCTCTTTTGCGAACTTTCGGCGATCTCCTGCGCCGCGCGGATCAGTTTGCGGTTCACGCTGTCGCGCCGCACGATCTCAAAATAGGAGCGGAAATTTGCGGCGGAGGGCGTGATCCTAGCAAGGTCGGTAATGTACGTCAGTCCGCCCGCCCTTTCCAACGTATTCGATTTTTCCAACTCGTCTGCCAACGTTACGAGATCGACGGGGCGGCGCGCTTTGAACACCGCTTTCATTGCCCCGATGATGATGCGGTGCGATTCCTGATAAAAATCCTCCTCGGAGAGGCGGTCCAACAATTCTGCCTGCGTATCGTTGTCGATAAGCAGGCAGCCGAGCAGCGCCTGCTCGGCTTCAAGGTTGTTCGGCAAAACGTTCGTCTTAGGCATACGCCCCCCTTTTGCGGCATTATGCCGTCAGTTTTTCTAATTGTGCAAGCGCCTCTTCAAACGCTTGCAGCGCCGAGCGGAATGCGTCCGGCTTGGTCAGATCGACCCCTGCAAGTTTTAAAAGTTCTACCGGTCCGTCGCTGCCGCCCGAAGAGAGGAACGCCTTATAGTCGCGCACGGCGCTCTCTCCTTCGCGCAGGATGCGTTCGGCTATGGAGATCGCGCTCACAATGCCCGTGGCGTACTTATACACATAGAATGCGGTATAAAAGTGCGGAATGCGCGACCATTCGTGCGCGATCTGCTCGTCGTGCACGATGGCGTCTCCGTAATATTTTTTATTCAATGCAAGGTACGCTTCGCTCAGGTTTTCGTCGGTCAGCGGTTCGCCCCGCTCCGCCATTTCATGCGCGACCGATTCAAATTCCGCGAACATGGTCTGGCGGTGCAGCGTCGTGCGAACCATATCGAGAAAATAATTATACAGGTACTTTTTCATCCCCGCATCTTGGGAAGAGGCGAGCAAATGCCGCAGCAGCAGCACCTCGTTCACCGTGCTGGCGACTTCCGCCACAAAAATACGGTAATCCGCCTTGGGGTACGGCTGGTTCGCATTGGAATAATATGTGTGCAGCGCATGCCCCATCTCGTGCGCAATGGTAAATATGTCGTGCGTGGTCTGCTGGTAATTCAGCAAAACATAGGGATGCAAGCCGAAAATACCCGTGCTGTATGCGCCGCTTCGCTTCCCTGCGGTTTCGCATACGTCTACCCAGCCTTCCGCAAACCCCTTGCGCAGCAGTGCGCAATACTCATCCCCCAGCGGGGCAAGCCCGCGCAGAACAAGTTCGCACGCCTCTTCGTAAGGCATCTTCAACTCCGCATCCGCCACGAGCGGGGCGTAGATATCATACATGTGCTGCTCATCAAGCCCCAACAGCCGCTTGCGCAGTGCGATATAACGGTGCATGACCGGCAAACTGCCGTGCACCGCGGAAAGCAGGTTGGAATAAACGCATTCCGCCACATCCTCGTTTTGCAGCGCGCGCTGCAAACAGGAAGCATAGCCGCGCGCCTGCGTCAGATACACGTCCTTTTTTACATTGCCGTAATAGACGGCGGCAATGGTGTTTTTTAAGCCGACGTACCCCGCATAATACTGTTCAAAGGCGCGTTTGCGTACGTCTCTGTCCTTTCCGTGCAGCAGCACCCCGTAGGTGCCGTGTGTAAGCGCGATCTCCTCCCCGTTCTCGCCCCGCACCTTTCCGAAGGTCAAATCGGCATTGTCGATCATCGAAAAGATATTTTGAAACTGCGAATAGATCTCGCCGCCCGCCGCAAGCAGTTTTTCTTCCGCGGCGGAAAGCACATGCGCCTTGTCGCGGATGAGTTTGCGGAGAAAATAATCGTAATCTTTTAAACTTTCCTCGTGCAGATAGCTTTCCAGCAGCGCCTCGTCCAACGCACTCAGTTCGGGTTCGGCAAAGGCGCTCTCCGAAGAAAAGCGAACAAACAGCGCCATGGCGCGCGACTGCATCGCCGTATACTTTCCGATACGCGCGTCTTCGTCGTGTTTCATGTGCGCATACAGATACAGCCGTTCCAGCGCCGCGCCTGCCCGCTCCTGCGCGTCGAAAAACGCGCGCAGCCCCGCCGCCGATGAGAGCGTTCCTTCAAACCGTTTAAAATCGCAGAGCGGCTCAGCCGCCGCATATGCCTGCTCCCACGCTTCGTCGGAGAGGTAAATATCCTCCGTTTTCCATTTATACTTTGCCGCAATATCCTTTCTTTCCATGAATTAGCCTCAGTTTTTGTTGCTGTGTATGGGCGCGGGGATCCTGCCGCCGCGCTGCACGAATTTTGCGCTGCTCGCCGTATGAACGGGCAAAATGGGCGCGTGCCCCAACAGCCCGCCGAATTCCACCGTATCGCCCACCGTTTTCCCCGGAACGGGAATGACGCGCACGGCGGTCGTTTTATTGTTGATCATGCCGATCGCCGCCTCGTCGGCAATGATGGCGGAAATCGTTTCCGCGGGCGTATCGCCGGGAATGGCGATCATATCCAGCCCCACCGAACAGACGGCGGTCATCGCTTCGAGTTTATCCATGCACAGCGCGCCCTTTTCCGCCGCGCGG
Source organism: uncultured Clostridia bacterium (assembly GCA_944346885.1). Lineage (GTDB taxonomy): Bacteria > Bacillota > Clostridia > Christensenellales > Borkfalkiaceae > Borkfalkia. The sequence continues at coordinate 22,200 of CALVMR010000026.1, forward strand.
ATCATGCCGATATCCTCGCTGACGGGGATAAACGCGCCGGAGAGCCCTCCCACGTGCGAACTTGCCATCACGCCGCCCTTTTTTACGGCGTCGTTGAGCATGGCGAGCGCAGCCGTTGTGCCGTGCGTGCCGACCACTTCCAGCCCAAGCTCTTCGAGGATGTGCGCCACCGAATCTCCCATGACGGGCGTGGGCGCGAGCGAAAGATCGACAATGCCGAATTCGGCATGCAGGCGCTTTGCCGCCTCCTTGGCGATCAGTTGCCCCGCGCGCGTGATCTTGAACGCCGTCCGCTTGATGGTTTCGGCGCAGTCGTTCAAATTGGCGTTCGGCACGTTTTCCAATGCGTGCTTGACAACGCCCGGCCCCGATACGCCGACGTTGATAACGGTACCGCTCTCCCCCGTGCCGTGAAAGGCGCCCGCCATAAAGGGGTTATCCTCCACCGCGTTGGCGAAAACGACGAGTTTTGCACACCCCAGCCCGTCGCTTGCTTTGGTCAGCTCCGCCGTTCGCTTCACGATATGCCCCATTTGCGCCACGGCGTCCATGTTTATGCCGGACTTAGAAGAAGCAACGTTGACGGACGAACAGACGCGCTCCGTCTGCGCAAGCACGGCGGGAATGCTCTCCAAAAAGATCTGTTCGTATTCCGCGGTGCCCTTGTGCACAAGCGCCGAATACCCGCCGAGAAAATCGATGCCGAGCTCTTTTGCCGCCTTGTCTAACGCCAAGCCGATCTTTTCCGCCTCCTGCGGAAAGGCGGCGCAGATCAAACTGACGGGCGTAACGGAAACGCGTTTGTTGACGATAGGGATGCCGTATTCCCCCGCAAGCTGCTGCGCAACTTTTACGATATCGCGCGCCTTTGCGCACACGGTGTCGTAGACGCAGCGCGCCGTTTTTTGCGCGTTTTCGCGCACGCAGGGCAAAAGAGAGATGCCCATCGTGATCGTGCGGATATCCAAATGTTCCCGCTCGATCATATCGACTGTTTCTAGTACTTCGGTTTTGTTGAACATATCATCCGCCCTTTATACATTGTGCATCGCGTTGAAGATCTCTTCGTGCTGCAAACGGATGCTCATCCCGATGTTCCTGCCCAGCTCTTCGCACTGGCGGGCGATGGAGGAAAGCTCCTCCTGCACTTCGCCGATATCGACGAGCATGACCATCGCAAAACGATCGTTGAGGATGGTTTGGCTCACTTCCTCCACGTTTGCGCCTTTTTCCGCCAAAAAGGAGCTCACCTTTGCAATGATCCCCTTGTTGTCCTTTCCCGTTACCGTAACAACTGCCCGCATCTTATTTCTTCTCCTGTTTTACAAGTATTTTTCCTTCTTCTTCCGCCGTCCGCTCCGTCACGAACGAATCGTCGTGCCCGACCGTTTCGTACGAGATCATGATATTGCCGTGGGTAAGGTAGCGCACCTTGTCTCCCGCCTTGAACACGGGGAGCGGCTTTTCCTTATCGCAATAGATCTTCCGATCCAGATAAAGAGACTTCTTTTTGCTCCATTCGCACATCGTCAGCACATAGTAATCCACGCTGTCTTTCAGTTCCGGAGCCTCGTAGCGCAAAAAGTAACTGTTGTTCACATGTTTGATCCCGACGGAGAGCGAGGCGAGCATCTTGTAGTATTTGCGCACCCGCTGGTATTTGATACCGAGAAACACATACGAAAAGATAACAAAGACGCACGCCCCCGCGCAGAGGATGAGCTGCGGAAGATACGCGAGCTCGTCCTTATACGGCATCGAAACGAACCAAACGATGCAGCCGATCAGCAGCGCCGCCATTGCCGCCGCCGTCGCCATGTAGATCCAAAACAGCCTGCGTTTTTGGCTGTAAGACGAAACGAGGTCTCCGTCGTGAAAAATGACCGTCATGCCCGACCTCCTCTATTCTCCGATAAACAACACGCCGAGCGTGTTTCTGCCGCAGTGGCTGGTGATGATGCTCCCCGCAACCGTTTCCACGATCTCGTTGAAGCGGAAGGTTTCCCGCACGAGTTCTTTGGCGCGTTCGACCAATTCGGCGTCCGCGCAGCTGTGCGTCACGAAACAGCGCGTCGCGTCGTACGCAGGGTACGCCTCCGCAAGGTCTGCCACATATTTTTTCAAACAGCGCATCATGCTCCCCATATATTTGGTGCGCGGATACAGCTTTCCGTCCTTCATGGCGATCTGCGGATGGATGGAAAGCACTTTCGACCCGTAATACGAAAGCGTGGAGCACCTGCCGCCCTTATACAGATACAGGAGCGTATCGGGGATAAACGAAGTGTTCACCTTATCCCGCATCCCGTTGACGATATCGCAGATCGCCTGCGCGCTCTTTCCCTCCGCGCGCAAATCGCACGCCTTCATCACCAAAAGCCCCTGCCCCGTGGAGAGCGCGTGCGAATCGACGACGAACACATCTTTCCCGATCTCCTTTGCCGCGGCGGCGGCAAAATCATGGGATGCGCTCGCCCCCGATGAAATGTTGAAATGGATGACCGTTTTTCCTTCGGCGGTGAACTGTTCAAAAAACTTGCGGTAATCTTCGGTATTGGGAGCGGATGTTTTCGGCAGTTCGCCCGTTTGCTCCACATAATCGAAGATATCCTGCGGGGTGATATCGATCCCGTCTCGGTACACCGTTCCGCCGAGGATCACGCGAAGCGGAAACAGGCGGATGCCCTGTTCTTCGATCTGCGCGGGGCTGAGATCGCAAGTGCTGTCTGAGGTGATGATGATGTTGCTGTTCATACAATTTCTCCGTTTTTATCGATTCGGCAGCGCCGTATTTTACATTATAATACCGTGCTTTTCGTTGTCTTTTTAGGAAAAGAACCCGAAAAACGCCGTCAAAAAGCCTTTTATCTGCATCGACCAGCCCGTTACGACACCGAGCATATCCGAAAGCGGCAATTCGCCGAGGTCGCGGCTGTCAAGGCTGTGGTTGCGGTTGTCGCCGAGCACGAACACATGCCCTTCGGAAACGGTTATGGGCGCAATTTCCGTATCGTGCGTCCACTCTTCGTTCAAATACGGTTCTTCGACCGCATAATAGCCCTCCGAACCCGCCACACAGAGGTACAGCACGCCGTCCTCCGCCCAGATCGTATCGCCCGGCAGCGCAACGACCCGTTTGATCAGATATTCGGAAATAACTTTTCCGTCCTTGTCGTATTCTTTTTCGCGGATCACGATGATGTCTCCGCGGGCAGGGCTGTCAAACGTGTAAACAAATAAATAATCCCCGCCCTGCAAAGTCGGATTCATCGAATCGCCGAACACGCGCACCCCGATCAAAACCTGCGTGAACACGAACGCGAAAATCGCCGCAACGATCAGCAGCCACGCTACGAAGCGCACCTGCGAACGCAGCTCCCGATCCGGATCGCGCACACGCTCCAACGCCTGTTTGTATTCTTCCGCACTCATGCGTCCGCCCGCCTTTTCACCGCTTTGCGCAACTGTTCTGCCGTAAGCAGCACGACCCTGCCGCATTGCACGCAGCGCAGTTTAAAATCCGCCCCCGTGCGCACGATCTCCCATACGTCACCGCCGCAAGGGTGCTTCTTTTTTGTTATTACCTTATCCCCGACGGCATAATCCATACGATACCCCGAACTCTCGTTACAGCCAAAGCAAATTGTTGACGCAGAACACGCCGTCCGCGCAAAACGTCATATAGGCGGCGTCGCAAAACTGCGCAAGCGGCTTGTTGACACCGTTCTTAAATTCCTTTGCGGCAACAACAAAGTTCGCCCAGCACTCTCCGCCGTTCAAAGCAAAGGTGCCCGCGTATTTCTCCCGCCCGCTCTCCTTTTTTACGAAAAAGCATACCCGCAACGTACACGGGCGCGGCGCATAGATATCGAATTTCATCAGCGCGCCCTCGGCGGGGCGGTATTTCCCTTCGTTGAGGCGATACAGCTTCAAGCCGTATTCGGAGGAGACGCCGCCGATGCCGTGCGGCCCTTCCATGACGGTGACGGGGGGCGCTTCGTTGTTCAAAAAACAATCCGCCAGCAGCTTACCGCTCGTGTTGTCAATGGTAAAACTTCCCCGTCCGTCTGCGCTGCTGTACAGGATCCTGCTGCGGCTCGTCATGTTCGCATATTGCTTTTCTATGCGCTTTACGGCGATCTTGGAAGAAACGGCAAAGCCGCTTTTGTATTTCACCTTGGCAAAGGCAAACACACGCGCCGCCTCTTTATAGGCGTCCAAGTAATAGACCAGCCCGTCCTTTTTGTCGCCGCGCTTGCACTTGCAGACGGACCAATCCCGCGTGGAAGCGTCCGCATCGTCCTCCGCCATGAACAATTCACAATAGTCTATCCTGCCGCCCGTATTGTGCTCGGTATTGACGCGCGCGACCAGATCCCCTTCGTCCTCTTCGATGGAAACGGTAACGGGCTCCGGGATGAATCGGTCTTTCTCTTTTAAATACTTTTCGGCAAACAAGAGCAGATCGTTCAGCCCGGTATTGCCGATATGCCCGTCGTAACGGGCGGAAAAATAGAAGGAACGCGGCATTTCCGGCGCAATGCGGGCATAGGTGTCGAACGCCCTGTCTGCATCAAAATTCTCGTCGTTGGTGGCGCAGAGCATGAGCATCGGGCACTTGGCGTACTGTGCGTACGACTGCGATTCCACCCCCGCGAGAAAGCGGTAGCGCTCGTCGTCCATTTTCAATTCCGCCCCGTCGCCGTACTTTAAAATGCCGTGGTAGGCGCGCCAGCCGCCCGCACAGACGGTGACGGCGCATGCCAGCTCTTCGCTCGTTGCCGCAAGCTGCCACACGATCTCGCCGCCCGCTTTCAGCCCGACGGCGCCGATCCTCGTCACGTTCTCCAAACCGCGCAAATAGCGCACGCAATAGCGCGCGAGCGCCGTCCACTCGTACCAGCAAGTTTCCCGCGCGGTCTCGTCGGCAAAACACATATGCCTGCCCGCCTGTGCGGCGTTCGCATAAGCGATGCTCTGCGGATAGACGGTGTGTTCTTCCGCCCCCTCCCACTCGCCGCGGTAATCGGGCATGAGCACCGTATACCCCTTTTGCGCAAACAGAGCGGCAAGCGTCTTGTCGGCGGTCAAACGGCAATCCGGCATAACGAGCAGCGCCGGATGCTCTTTCCCCGCGGCGGGGCTTGCCAACAGCGCGCTGATGCGCACGCGTTCTTCGCCGACCGCCCGTCCGTCAAACAGCACCCGCGCAAACTGCACGCCGTTTTCGGTTGTCTGTTCCGCCGTTTCCGCATGCAGCGGCAGCGAATCGTTGAAATCGCTCCATAACGTGAGCGGCGTCAGGATCTTGTTTGCCAATTTATACCTTCTCCTCTCAGCCGCCGAACCCGATCTCCGAACTGCCGTTTTCGGCTGCACCGCGCACAAGGATCTTGTTTTCGATCCTGTGCCGCAGCTCATCGACATGCGAGATCAAGCCGACCGTAAAATGGCTGTCTTTCAGCTTTTCGAGACTGTCCATGACGGTATCGATCAGCTTTTCGTCCAAAGTACCGAACCCCTCGTCCAAAAAGAAAAATTCGATGGGCTTCAATGATTTTGCGTAGATCGCCGAAGAAAGCGCCAGCGCAAGGGAAAGGGAGACCAAAAACGTTTCCCCGCCCGAAAGCGTGTTCACGCTGCGCCTTTCTCCGCCGCAAAGATTATCCCCGACGAGAAATCCCTGGTCGTATTGCAAAAAGTAACGCCCGTTCGTCAGCCGCAGCAAAAGTTTTGTGGCGGAAGCGGCGATCTCGGCAAGGTATTCCCCCGCCAAAAACTCCGTCAGCCCGTTGCCGCGCAGCAGATCGCGCAGTTGCTCGACGAGCGCCAGCTCTCCCTCCGCCGCGGCAAATTGCTTTTCCAGTTCCTTTTTTTGCTTTTCACGTTTTTCCAAGTCGGCGATGCGGCTGCCGAACACGGCGGCGCTCTCCGCCGCGGCTTGCCTGCGCAAAGTCAAAGCGTCCAGTTCCGCTTTGCGTGCGGCGACCTCTTCCTCCGCCACGGGCTGCACTTCCCCCTGCGCCGTAAGCACGGAAAGTTTTGCCTGCACGGAAAGCACTTCTTTTTCGTACTCCGCCACGGCGCGCTCTGCCGCTTCCGCATCCTGCACCGCCGCAGCCAGCGTCAGCGCCTCGCCCTCCTCGGAAAACGAAGAAGCGGAAAGCAGCTCGCCGCAGCGCTGCCGCGCCGCGGCACATTCTTCTTCGCGCTGCGCCGTCTGCGCAGCCGCGGCGGCAGCCGCGGCAACGGCGTTTTTGCCGCGCTCTTCCGCCAAAGAAAACTTTTTAGAAAAAAGTTTTGCCTCTTCTTCCCGCTGCTGCTGCTGTTGCAACAGCTCTCTTTCAAGGGCGGCGGCGCTCGCCGCTCCGCCGAGCGCTTCCGAAAGCGCCGCTTCCCCTTCCCGAACGCGCTCTTCGCCCTGCGCCGCGGTCTGTTCCGCACGCACGCAGGCGGCTTCCGCTTCCGAAAGCGCCGCTTCCGCCCTGTTTTTTTCCATAGCGATTTTTCCGCATTCCGAAACATATGCGGCGCGCGCCTTTTCGATTTTGCGGTACTCTTCAAACAGCTGCGCGGCATTATCCGTTTTTGCGGTGCCGAGCCGCTTCGTATAATGATCGATCCTGCCGCAAAGTTCTACGTCAACCCGTTCAAACAGCGCGCCGCCGCCGTATCCGCTCCGCAGCTCTCTTTGTTTTTCTTGAAAATAAGCGAGCGCCTCGCGGTACTCTCCCGCCAACAGCGCACTGTCGAAATTCTGCCGCAAAAACTCTTCGAGCGGCAATTCGGCAAACTCCGCCGCGCGTGCCGCAAGCGCGCGTTCCCGCTTGCCGCATTCGTCCAAAACCGCCTGCGCCGCACCGCGCCGTTTTTGCGCCGCGGCGGCTTCCTCTCTGCGGCGCGCCAGCTCCGCCCGTTCCTGCGCCAATTTGCGCTCGTCCTCTTTCAGCCGCGAACAGACCGCCAGCCGCGCGGCTATCCGTGTGCGCGCCGCCTCGTTTTCGGCGGCGTTGAACGCACGTTTCAGCGCTTCGCACTCCTCTGCGGCGGCGGCGCTCTCCCGCTCCGCTTCCGCTTTGGCTTTTTGCGCTCGGCTCGCCTGCTCCTGCCGCATTGCGCGCTCTTTTACCGCTGCGGCGATCTGCTGCGCGGCGGGAAGCCTTTGCAGCATCCTCTTTTTTTCTTCGATCTGCTCGCCGTTTGCAAGCAGCCGTTCCAGCTCTTTGCGCAAAGCAGTGCTTTCCGTATACCGCTCGTACGCCGCCCGCAGCGATTCGTACCCGCGATAAAACGTTTCGTACGCCGCGTCCAACTTCTTTTTTTCGGCGAGCAAGCGTTCCATTTCAAGGCGCAACTTTGCCGAAGCGCCCTCTTCGATCTCCTCGTAGCCTTTCAGTTCTCCCGCCTTACGGTCGCAAACGGAACGCGCCTCGGCATAGCGCTCTTTCAGGCGTTCGCTCAATTTGATCCCGTACTTCTCCAAACCGAACAAATGCGAAATCAGCCGCAGGCGTTCGCCCTTGGTCGCCTTCAAAAATTGTGCAAATTCGCCCTGCGGCAGCGCAATGCATTTTTTAAACTCGTCAAAGGAGAGCCCTACGATCTCCTCGATCCGCGCGTTCGTGTTTTTGACGCCTTCGCTCACGGCGCTGAGCCCGCTCTCCGTCCGTTCATACAGCCGCAGCGTCTGCACGGCATTCTTGCGGCGGATCTCCCGTTCGATGCGGTAGGTGTGCCGCCCGTCGTGCAGCGCCGTTTCAAATTCGAATACGACCGTGGCGCGGTCACAGTTGTAGTTGATCAGGTCCGCCGCCGTACCGTCTTTCACGCGGTCCGCCCTTCCGTACAGCGCAAAGATCATGCTGTCCAATATGGTCGTTTTTCCGCTGCCTGTATCGCCGAAAATGCCGAAGATCCCGCCGGAAAGCAGCGGCGCAAAATCGATCTCGGCTTTGCGCGAAAAACTGTTGATCCCGCAAAACTCCAAACGTTTAGGTTTCATGCTCTTCCTCCGTCAAAGAAAGGAAAAGCTCCAAAAGGCGTTTGGGCGGCTCTTCCGCGTAAATGCTTTTATAATAGGCGCCGAACAACTCGCCCGCCCCCATCTGCCTGCGAAGCGAAGGAACATCCTGCCACGCCTCCGCGCGCACCTGCGGAACGATTGAAACCAGCCCTTCGTTCGCCTCTTTCAAAGCGCGCACCTGCGCCGACGTCATCGGTTCGCTCAAATGCAGCGTCAATTCGATATAATGGTCCGGGTATTGCCGCAGCAGCGCCGCCGCCCGTTCGATATCCGCCTCTTCCAGCCGTATCAGCTGCTTCCCCGCCGTCAGCGGCACCGCATGCAGGTCGTGTATGCCGTTTTTATCCAGATCAAACACGGTCACGGATTTTTGCGCGCCCGCTTCGTCGAACGAATACGGCAAGATCGAACCGCTGTATACGATATTTTTGCGGATGCACTGCCGTTTATGCAAGTGCCCCAAAGCGACGTAGCCGTCGGCGGGCAGCAGGTCGGGCGCAACGGCGCGCGCGCCGCCCAGATCGATCTCGCGTTCCCCTTCCGTCACGCTTCCGCCCGCCACAAAGAGGTGCGACAAAAATACGGAGGGAAGGGCGCGCGCGTTCTCCTTTTGCCCCGCCCCGATCCAACGGCGCATTTGTTCGGCATAACTTTCGTCCTGCGTCTTTTCCTCCCGCAAACGCGCTTCGTTCGGATACGGCAGCACGTTTACGAAGATCGCATCCCCGCGCTCGTTTGCAAACACGATGTGGTGCGCCCCCGCCTCTGTCGCCCGCACGCCCGCGCGCGGGATGATGCGCGGGATGCGCCCGTCGTTCCCGTAGAGAAAAATGCCGCGCTCCTCCGCCAAGGAAGCGGAAGCGGTAAGGCGCGCGGGGTCGTCGTGGTTTCCGCTGACGGCAAGCACGCAGCGCCCCTTTTCCGCCAGCCGTTTGACCGCATGAAAAAAGACGCCCTCCGCCTCGGCGGACGGAAGAAAGGTGTCGAACACGTCTCCCGCGATAAGAACGAGCTCTGCCCCTTCGCGGTCGCAAATATCGGCAATTTCATCCAGCACGGCGGTCTGCTCGCGCAGGCGGTCGCGCCCGGCGATGCGTTTGCCGATGTGCCAGTCGGAAGTGTGCAGGATCCTCATGCGGGTTTTCTCGGTAAAACAAAGTTATGATTTTGTCGAAAATGCAACAAAATGCCCTTGCTTTTGCGCAAAATTATTTATATAATAGTATAGCGCAACTTTCAAAATAAATCAAGCGTTGCGCGGAGTTTGCAAATGGGATTTTGCACATATTCCGATGCGTTTTCGGCGGCGTCCTATACAAACGTCGAAAACCAGTTCATCAACAAGTACATGCCCGCCGCCGACGGCGACGCGGTAAAGGTATACCTGTTCGGGCTGTACCTTTGCCAAAACGTACAGGGCGAATACTCGCTGGAAGAGGCGGCGCACACGCTCGGCATGCCGCCGGAGCGCGTTGTTTCGCTTTTCCGCTTTTGGGAAGACTTCGACCTTTTGGAAGTGCTCTCTGCCGAACCGTTCTCCGTGCGGTACTTCCCCGCCGATTACGCAAAGGGAAAGCCGAAGCGCATCCGCACCGAAAAATACGCGGACTTTAACAAAGCCGTGCAGTCGCTTCTGCCCGGCCGCATGATCTCTTCCTCCGAATTTATGAAATATTTTTCGCTCATGGAGGAATATTCCATTAAACCGGAGGCGATGCTGCTGATCGTGCGCTATTGCGCCGATCTGAAAGGCGGCTCCATCGGGCAAAACTATATATTGCAGGTCGCCCGCAACTTTGCGGCGGAAGGCGCCACCACGGTGGAACAAGTGGAAACAAAGCTCTCCGATTATGTGGCGCGCAGCAGCGACGCCGCCGCCGTACTGCGTGCGATGGGCTCCTCCAAAAAACCGGAGCCGGAGGACTACGCGCTGCTTAAAAAATGGACGGACGAATTAGGATTCGGCATGCCCGCCGTCCTGTACGCCGCTTCCCTGCATAAAAAAAGCAGCTTCCAAAAATTGGACGCCGCCATGCAGGAACTGTACGCCAACAAAAAGTTTTCCGAAGCCGAGATCGGAAATTACCTGGCGCGCAAAACGCAGATCCGCGCGCTGACCGTTTCGGTTGCGAAAGAACTCGGCGTATACTGCCCGATCGTCGATACATACACCGATAACTTTGTAAGCGGGTGGCTCGCCGCGGGATACGACGACGCTTCCCTCATCCAACTCGCCAAATATTGCTTCCGCCGCGGGAAAAAGTCCTTTGAAAAAATGGACGAACTCCTCAAAAAACTCGCCGCGCACGGCGTGATCTCCGCGGAAAGCATTGTCGCCTACATGGAAGCGGAAGGACGCGAACAGGCATTCGCCGCGCAGGTGCTGCAAGCGGCGGGCATCTCGCGCAAAGTGACGGGGTGGGACCGAGACTGCCTGCGCACTTGGCGGAGCTGGAATTTTTCGGATGAAATGATCTTGAAAGCGGCATCCCTCGCGGCGGGCAAAGCCAGCCCCGTGCCTTACATCAGCTCCGTCCTCTCTTCCTGGAAAGCAAGAGCGATCTTCACCGTGGAACAGGCGGAAAAACAAGCGCCGAAAAAGCATTACGCCGCCCGCCAAGAACAGCGGGAACAGGAAGAAGAGTTCCGCCGCAGAGTGCGCGATTATTACTTCAACCTGCGCGAACGGGCGCAGGACCGCGCCGAGCATTATTTAAAACTCGCCCGCAGCGATGCGCGCTTCAAACAAAACGAAGACGCCATCAAAGACTGCGAATTTCGTTTGGCAAAGGCGGAAGCGCTCGGCGGCGAAACGCAGAAGGAAAGCGAACGCCTGCAAGCGCTGCGCGCGGAACGCGCGGCGCTGCTCGGCGCACTCGGTCTCCGCGAAGAAATGCTTCTTCCGCAATACCGCTGCAAAAAGTGCGGCGATACGGGATTCGACGCAAACGGCAACGTCTGCGAATGCTATAAAAAGTTCGTGGAAAACGCCAGCGAAGAGCAAAAACTGGAAACCATCCTCGACGCATATTCCAACGTCGAACTGTAACGGCACTACTCCTCCACGCCCGCAAGATAATCCAATGTCACCTTAAAATACCGCGCCAGCGCGATCATGTTGGATAAACGCGGCTCTCGCAGCCCGTTTTCCCACAAACTGATCACGCCCTTGCTTACCCCTACCGCACGGGAAAGTTCTACCTGCCCGATGCCTTTTTCCGTCCGCAGCTCCTTTAACCGATCGGCAAAATTGTTTTCCATATTCAAATTATCCCACAAATGTAAGAAATATACTTGACTTCTTACAACTGTAAGATATATAATAGAGCCGATCGGAAAGGAGGTACCCGCCGATGTTTTGGAAAAACGACCGACCGCTCTACACCGCTCGCAAATGCGCGCTTGCCGTTACGATCGTCTTGACGCTGCTATGTATCGGCGCGGGGATCCTTTTGTGTGTGTTCTCGTTCAGCCCGTATCTTTCGGAAGAAGCGCTCGGAGAACTCGCCAAAGGGTATCGGCTCGCTTCTCTTCTTGGCGGGATCTTTTTGATCGTTGTTCTGCCCCTTGTTTGCTGGCTGGGCTGGATCTTCACCAGCCTGCGCTTTGCACAGATGTTCGACCTAAAGCTGATACGCAACAAACTTTACGGCATCAACGATCCGCTGTTGGAAAAACATGTTTGCAGCAGAAGCGAACGGCGCATCATCCGCAGGCAGATGCAACAATAAAGTTTAAACAAGCACGGGGGGGGGCGGGCGCATTGAGCGCCCGCCCCCCCGTGCTTACCTTTGCACATACCTATTATTCTTTGCCGACCGCCGAGCAGAGCGCATCGTACAACGGCTGCATGTTCCCGCCGCGAAGATCCAAATAAAAGCACCTGCCCTCGTACTTTTCGTCGTTGCAGCGGATCAAATTGAACCCCCTGTCGCTTGGCGCTACTTTGCACAAAAGCCTTGAAAACGGCATTCCTTGGCAGCGGCGGCAGGAAGAAAAAACAAACTCGACCCAAAGCCCGTGCTGCCGCTCTTCTCTCGTCAGCTTGTCCAAACTCACGCCGAAGGCGGGCATCGGCACGGCGTTTTCCGTCATTTCTTCCCAAGCGCACAAAATATTCCGGAACGCCTCCGTCTCCCTCTCGTACTCCGATACGGCGCCCTCCGAATATACGCAGATCCGTTCCGCTTCCGAAACGTAATTTTGAATATCGTGCATAAAACCTCCTCCCGCAGGAAAACAAAAGAGGCAGGAAATCACCCACGCAGCCATTTGCAACATGCGCTCAGTATGCCGCCTTTGCAACCCATTATACACGGAAACTCTGATTTTCGCAATCGGATCCTTTCCGAAAAAAATTTTGTAAAAAATTTTATATAAAACTATTGACATTTTTTAAAAAGCATGTATAATGATAGCCGAACAGCGCGGAAGGAGGAATGAGGCATGAAAAAGACCATGTACAGCCTGATGCTCGCCGAAGAAGTCGTGCAAAAAATCGACCGTTTGGCTTGCGAACAAGGGACCAACCGTTCCAATTTCATAAACCAAATTTTGGCGGAGTATGTTTCGCTGACGACGCCGGAAAAACATGTAAGCAATATTTTCGACCGGATCGAAACCCTGATCGGCAAAGCGGGCGGCTTTCTGTTTTATTCGCAGCCGAACGATATGACGATGTCCATCAAAAGCGCGCTGCAATACCACTACCGCCCCACCATCCGCTACGAAGTGGAAATGTACCGCATGCCGGAAAACACGATCGGGCAATTGAAGATCATTTTCCGAACGCAATCGCCCGAACTGCTCGTCGGTCTGACCCGTTTTTTCAAACTTTGGATGCGGTTGGAAGATATTTACATCAAGCACTTTTTCCCCGAAAACGCCATCCGCTACGGCATTGAAAACGGAAAATTTTTGCGGACCTTTGCTATCCCGGACGACGCCGAATATTCCGAAGAACAGATCGCCCAAGCGATCGGCAATTACATTGCCGCTTTCGACGAAATGCTCAAAAATTTCCTTGGGGGAAAATACGAGAACACCGAAGCGCTGGAACAGCATTACCTCGCCTATCTCAACGGCGGCGCGCTGCTCATCTGAAAGGAGGTGAAACACCATGAACGCTCAGAAATTTACCAAAAAATCGCTTGAAGCCGTGCAAGCGGCACAGAGCATTGCCATTGAAAACCAAAACATGCAAGTCATGCCCGAACATCTTTTGTACGCGCTTGTCGATCAGGAAGGCGGGCTTATCCCGCAGCTGTTGAAAAAGATGGGCGTCGATACGGATAATCTGCTCGCCCTGCTCGACTCTGCCATCGGCAAGATCCCTGCCGTAAGCGGCAGCGGCAGAGAGCCGGATAAGATCTACATCTCCCCCGTGACCGATAAGATCTTTAACGAATCGGAGCGGCTGGCAAATTCGATGCGAGACGAATACGTATCCGTCGAGCACATCATGCTCGCCCTGTTCGACCACGCCGGCGATGCGATCAAGAGCATTTTCCGCTCTCTCGGCATCACAAAAGATGCGTTCCTTTCCGAACTGAAAAAAATTAAAACCGACCGCGTGACCAGCGACGAGCCGGAAAGCACCTACGACGCGCTTTCGAAATACGGGTTCGACTTGGTGCAGCGCGCCAAGGAGCAGAAGCTCGACCCCGTGATCGGGCGCGACAACGAGATCCGAAACGTTATCCGCATCCTTTCGCGCAAATCCAAAAACAACCCCGTGCTCATCGGCGAACCCGGCGTCGGCAAAACGGCGATCGCCGAAGGGCTTGCGCAGCGCATCGTGCGCGGCGACGTGCCCGAAGGCTTGAAGAACAAGACCATTTTCGCCCTTGACATGGGCGCGCTCATCGCGGGCGCAAAATTCCGCGGCGAATTTGAAGAGCGCCTGAAAGCCGTGCTCAACGAGATCAAAAAGAGCGAAGGGAAAGTCCTCTTGTTCATCGACGAACTGCATACCATCGTCGGCGCGGGAAAATCGGACGGCGCCATGGACGCGGGGAACCTCTTAAAGCCCATGCTCGCCCGCGGCGAACTGCACTGCATCGGCGCGACCACGCTGGACGAATACCGCAAATACATTGAAAAAGACGCCGCCCTCGAACGCAGGTTCCAGCCCGTTATGGTAGACGAGCCGACGGTGGAAGACACCATCTCCATCCTGCGCGGCTTGAAAGAGCGTTACGAAGTGTTCCACGGCGTACAGATCCACGATCAGGCGCTCATTGCCGCCGCCACCCTTTCGCACCGCTATATCTCCGACCGGTTTTTGCCCGACAAGGCGATCGACTTGGTGGACGAAGCGTGCGCCACCATCCGCACCGAGATCGACAGCATGCCCGCGGAAATGGACGACATCGCCCGCAAGATCATGCAGCTGGAAATCGAAGAGATGGCGCTCAAAAAGGAGACCGATTCCCTTTCCAAAGAGCGGCTTGCCGCCCTGCAAAAAGAACTTGCCGAACTGCGTGAAAAATTCGACGCGATGAAGGCGCAGTGGAGCAATGAAAAGGCGAGCATCCACATCGTTTCGGATACAAAAGCCGAGATCGAAAAGGTAAACGGCGAGATCGAAGCCGCCCAGCGCATGGGCGATTACGAAACGGCGGCAAAACTCAAATACAGCCGCCTGCCCGAATTGCAGAAAAAGCTGGATGAAGCGCAAAAAAACACGGGCGAAAAAAAGAACACGCTGCTGCGGGATACGGTCACGGAAGAGGAGATCGCGCGCGTCGTATCGCGCTGGACGGGCATCCCTCTTGCCAAACTGATGGAAGGCGAACGCGAAAAGATCCTGCATTTGGACGACATTCTGCACAAACGCGTCATCGGGCAGGAGGAAGCGGTCACAAAAGTGACCGAGGCGATCCTGCGTTCGCGCGCGGGCATTGCCGACCCCAACCGCCCTATCGGTTCCTTCCTCTTCCTCGGCCCTACGGGCGTGGGGAAAACCGAGCTTGCCAAAGCGCTTGCCGAAAGCCTGTTCGACGACGAACACAACCTCGTACGCATCGATACGACCGCATATATGGAAAAGGATTCCGACTCCCGCCTGATCGGCGCTCCTCCCGGATACGTCGGCTACGACGAGGGCGGGCAGCTTACCGAGGCGGTACGCAGAAAACCCTATTCCGTTGTGCTGTTCGATGAGATCGAAAAGGCGCACCCGGACGTATTCAACATCCTCCTGCAAGTGCTTGACGACGGGCGTATCACCGATTCGCAGGGGCGCACGGTAGATTTTAAAAACACCATCATCATCCTCACCTCCAACCTCGGCTCGCAGTACCTGCTGGACGGGATCGACGAAAACGGGGAGATCGGCACAGACGCCAAAGACAGGGTGGCAGACCTGCTCAAACGCACCTTCCGCCCCGAATTTTTGAACCGCTTGGATGAGATCGTGTACTACAAACCGCTCACCAAAGACAACGTGACAAAGATCATCGACCTGCTGATCCGCGATCTGGAAAGCAGGCTCAAAGACAGGCAAGTCGGCTTGGAGATCACGCCGCTCGCCAAAGAACTCATCATCGAAAACGGCTACGACCCCGTATACGGCGCCCGCCCGCTCAAACGGTATTTGCAGAGCAAGGTGGAAACGCTCATTGCCCGAACCATGATCGCAAACGACCTGCAACCGGGCAACGTGATCGAGATCGGCGCCCGCAACGGCGACTTTACCGTAAAGATCATATGACCGAAACACCGCAAAGGCGGCTGCCCGATGGGCAGCCGCCTTTGCGGTACAATTACAAATTTTTTAAATAAAACACTTCATCGGCGCGCAAGCGGCGCACTTTGCCGCGTTCGAGCGAACCGAGAGACAGCTCTCCGATGCGGATGCGCTTTAAAAACACGACTTCCTTCCCCACGCTTTCAAACAGGCGGCGCACAAGATGGTAGCGCCCCTCGCTTACGGTAATGTGCAGGCGCGTGAACGTTTTTCCCGTTTCCACGGTATGTACGGCGCACTTGTTGGTGCGCTTTCCGTCCAATTCTACCCCCGCCCGCAGAATGTTGAGCTCTCTTTCGGTTATGCCGCCCTCGATCTTAACTAGATACGTTTTGGTGATCTCGTTTGTGGGATGGGTAAGGCGGAAAGCGAGGTCTCCGTCGTCGGTGATAAGCAGCAAGCCCTCCGTATCGTAATCCAGCCTGCCTACGGGGTACAGCCGCCCGTCGTGCGCGGGCAGCAGGTCCATCACCGTTTTTCTTCCCTTTTCATCCTTTACCGTGCAAACATACCCCTTTGGCTTGTTCATGATAAAGTACTCGTGCCCGCCGCGAAGAGCAACGGGAACGCCTTCAACGGTAACTTTATCTTTGTTTTCGTTTATTTCTTCTCCAAGCGAAGCGCGCCTGCCGTTTATTTCCACCTTCCCGTCTTCGATCAGCTTATCGCAGGCGCGGCGGCTCGCCACGCCGCAGGCGGCAAGAAATTTGTTGATGCGCATACCATCCTCATCTGCTTTTCCCGATCTCCCGCAGGATATCGAAAAAACTCCGTTCGATATCCTCTATACTAACGATTTTTTCCGAAAAAAGCAACTGATTTGAAAGGTATATCCGCAAATCCCCCGCCGCATCGCCTCTGCGCACGGGCAAGGGCAGGCGCGGCTCTAACCGCACCTCGGTACGCACTTCCTTTTTCTCCCGCTCCGTAAGCGGATAATAAAAACTTTTTTCACAGCCGCAGCGGCAGGATCGTTTGCCGCCCGCGGGTACGCTTGCCGTATATCCGTTGGCATCGAACAGGCACACCCGCTCGTATTTTTCATACGCCGCATCCAAAAGTTCGGCGCTGCGCTCGTACATCGAAGGGCTGTTCAGCACGCAGCAAACGAGCAGCATCCCCTCTTTCCGCGCCGCCGTCACCAAACAGCGCCCCGCCTGCTTCGTGTAACCGGTTTTTACGCCGCAAGCACCCTCGTATTCCCACAGCATCTTGTTTTTATTTTTGAACAGACGCGCTTCCCCTTCCTCGTTTTCCTGCGTTTTCCACTCTTCGGCGGAAACGATCGAACAAAATACGGGGTCGTGCAACGCGTACGCCGTGATACGCGCCAAGTCGAGCGCCGTCGTATAATGCCCGTCCGCGGGCAAGCCGTGCGGGTTTACGAAGCAGCTGTGCTCCGCGCCGATTTGCACGGCGCGCTCATTCATGCGCGCGGCAAATTTTTCAACGCTACCGCTGTGATGCAGCGCAAGCGCAACGGCGCAGTCGTTCCCCGAACGCAGCAGCAAACCGTATAACAGATCGCGCACGCTGAGCGTTTCTCCCGCCTTTAAATAGACGCTGGAACCCTCTACGCCCGCCGCTTCGGGCGGTATGCGCACGAGATCGTCCAAACAGCAGTCTTCCAAAATCAAAACCGCCGTCAAGATCTTCGTCGTGCTCGCCATGGGCAGCTGCATGTGCGCGTTGCGCGAAAACAATACCCTGCCGCTCTCCGCATCCAAAACCGCCTCCCCCGCCGAGACGGGCGCCGCCAGCACGGCAAGCGGCACCGCCGAAAAGAGCACTGCCAGCAACGCCGCGGCGGCAAAACAGAGCGCCCTATTCTTCCGCATCGCCGCCCTGCACCTTTTTGAGCAATTCTGCCGCTTTGTCGATCAAATTATCCAACGGATCGCCGCCCGCATGCAAAAAACGGCAGCCGTTTCCGTCATCCAAAATAAACCCCGCGGGGCGCAAAGAGACGACGGCGCCGCTGCCGCCCGCGAACGGCGCCGCATCCCCCTCTTTGATCACCTTGGTTTCGCCGATATCGCTGCCGCCCGATACATAACCGAGCGTCACGCGCGACACGGGGATGACCTGGTATCCGCTCGCCGTTTTGATCGGCGTTCCGACGACCGCCGTAACATCCGCCAATGCGGAAAGTTTTTGCATCGATTGCCCGACCAGTTCATTCACCCGCTTGCTTTTGTCTTTTTCTTCCATACGCTTTCCTCTCTTCCATGAGCTTGCGCAGCAGCAGTTTTGCCCCCGCAAGCAGCAAAATAAAAAGATTGAATCCCAAAACGATGCGCTGGCTGAGTTGCAGCACGTCCGCATCCCTGTGCAGCAGCACGTCGCCGCAAAACCGCCTGCACTTTTTTTTCGCCCGCAAAACGCCGCGCAGCAGCACGGCGGCGTTTTGCACCGCCGCCGCAAGCAGCAGCGCGCTCCCGAAGTGCGCGGCGGATCCCGTTTCAAATACTTGGCTGTACGCGAATACGCGAAACCCGCGCGTTATTTGAAATTTCCCCTTTGCCGAAACGATCTCCGCATACGGCAGCAGCACCGCTTTTTTGTCGGTCAGATGAAAGGCGATCCCGCTGCGGTACGGCGCGGCATAGCCGCCGTGCAGTTTGACGTGCCGCAGAATATAGAACGCGAACCAACACCGCTTGCGCCGCAAGTCCGTGACCAAATAGATGGTTAAAAATATGGGGCAAAACAGCACAAAGGCAGCCAAAAGCAGACCCACCGCCCATCCGAGCATACCACGCCTCACGCGGCACCCTGCCGCCCGTCCGCTGCGTTTTTACGCCGTCCAGTTTTGCGCGATCTCTCGCACCGAACCGAAGTATCCGTTCTTTTCGCAGTCCTCGTTGGCAAGCAGCGCAATGCTGTCTGCCGCAACATTGTTTTTATACACCACGATCGTTCCGACGCGCTCGCCGCAGGCGACGGGCGCCCGCAGCGGCTCCGTTTCGTAAACGATTTCGACCGCATCCTCGTCGCCGCGTTTGCAAAACAGATGACAAGCCCGCTCAGGGCGAACACGGATCTGTTTTTGTTTTCCGCCCCGCACTTCACACACAACATCCTCGCAAACGCCCTCTTCCACGACCGTTTTGCTGCTGTAATTTGCAAACGCATGATCGAACAGCCCTTTCACCCCGTCAAATCTCGTTTTGCTGTCACCTGCGCCGATTACCACGGCGACCACCCGCATGGAGCCGCGCGCCGCGGACGCCGCCAAACAAAATCCCGCCTCCGACGTGTAGCCCGTTTTTCCCGCGTCACAGCCCTGATAGCTGCGCAGCAATTTGTTCGTATTCGCCATTTCCGTGACCCTGCCGCCGCTGTGCGAGATCGTATCCGACCATATCGTACTGTACGAAAAATATTCGGCATGCTTCATAAGCTCCGCCAACATCACCGCCGCATCGCGCGCGCAGGAATATTGCCCCGCCGCAGGAAGCCCCGTACAGTTTACGAACACGGTATCGCGCATACCGAGCTCTTTCGCCCGTTCGTTCATCCGCGCAACAAAGAGCTCCTCGCTGCCCGCAATGCGCTCCGCCATCGCCACGCAGGAATCGTTTGCCGACGCAACGCAGATGCTTTCGATCAGCGCCTTAACGGGATACGTTCCGCCCGTCTCCAAAAAGACCTGCGACCCGCCCATACCGCTCGCTCTTTCGCTTACGACGATCTCTTCCTCCGCGCCGAGCCCGTTATCAAATTCCTCGAAGCACAGCAGCAGCGTCATGATCTTGCACATGCTGGCGATCGGCAAATGCGCCCGCGCCTCCCTCTCATACACGACTTCGCCGCTGTACCAATCGCAAAGATAGGCAGCTTTGCAGCCCGCCGCAGGCTGCTGTTTTTCCGATGCGTGCACCGCAACGCCGCCGAAGCACCCTGCCGCCAGCAAACAGACAAAAAATAAGAGCAATCCTTTTTTCATGGTCGTTCTCCCTGAAATCAGTATGCTCTCAAAAAAATGAATTATTCAGCTGTTTATGTTACACATAATACTATGCAAATGAAAGAATATCGTTGTAAATCAATGAAAAGAGCGCAGGGAACTTTTTACTCACCTCTTCCATCCGCCGCAGCACGTCTTTGTGCGACAATACTTCGTTCGATACCCCCGTCGCCATATTGGTGATGCAGGTAATGCCGAGCAGGCGCATTTTTAAGTATTTTGCACAGATCGCCTCGATCACCGTACTCATCCCGACAGCGTCCGCCCCCATAGCCCGAAAAGCGCGTATCTCGGCGGGCGTTTCATAGCTCGGACCCAAAACTTGCAAATACACGCCCTCGCGGCAAGGGATACCGAGCCCGCCGCAGTGTTCCTCCAATCTTTTACGAAGCGCGGCGTCGTATACCTGCCCCATATCCACGAAGATCGGATACGCCTCGCTTGCGCGCACCCCGACCAAAGGATTTAGCCCCGTCATGTTGATATGGTCGGATAACAGCATCAAATCGCCCGGCGCAAACGCCCGGTTGATCCCGCCCGCGGCGTTTGTCAAAACCAAAGTTTGTACGCCGAGTTCGGAAAGAATGCGCACAGGCAGCACCGCCGTTGCGGGCGTATGCCCTTCGTAAAGATGAAACCTTCCCTGCACGGCAACGATCTCCGCCCCGCACGCTTTGCCGAATACAAAATTCCCCGCATGTCCTTTTACGTTGCACTGCGGCATCCCTTCCAACGAATCGTAGGAAATAACGCGCTTTCCCTCCAACGCTTCCGCAGCAGAACCCCATCCGCTGCCGAGGATCACGCCGATCTTCGGGCGGGCGCCCGTTTTGTCTTCCAACTGCCGCGCGATCTCCGCGGCGCGCAATGCGATCTGTTTCATTCTTTCTCCTTTTTTACGATCCGACCGTATAAAACGGGATCTTTTCCGTTCAAAAAACACGCCCGCAAAAACGCGGCGATGCAATCAAACCCCGAAAGCGTTCCAAGCGGCACCGGCAAAATGCGCTTTCCGTACACCAACAGCGGCACATACTCCCGCGAATGGTCGGTTGAAGGCGTTGTCGGGTCACAGCCGTGATCCGCCGTCACGATCAGTACGTCCTCCTCTTCCAACGCTTGCATCAACGCAGGAAGCGCCGCATCGATTGCACAAAGCGCCTGCGCGTATCCCTCCGCGTTGTTGCGGTGCCCGTACAGCATATCGGTATCGACGAGGTTTGCAAAAATCAGCCCGCACCGCTGCGTTTTTGCAAGCCGCAAAATTGCCCGCAGCCCCTCCGCATTGTTCCCCGTATGCACGCCCTGCGCGATCCCTCTTCCGCAAAATATATCCTGTATCTTTCCGACGGCAACAACGGGGATCGCCGCGTCCGACAAGTCGTCCAACACCGTTCTTCCCGGCGGCGGCAGCGCGTAATCGCGCCGATCCTCCGTCCGCACAAAGGTTTCGCCGCGGTGCACGAACGGGCGCGCGATCACCCTGCCGACAGCACGATCGCCCGTCATGACGGCGCGCGCCGCTTCGCAAATCGCATACAGGCGCGCCAGCGGCACGACCGAAGTATCCGCGGCGATCTGCATGACCGAATCCTGCGACGTATACAAGATCGGCTTCCCCGTGCGCAAATGTTCTTTTCCGAGCCGTTGAATGATCTCCGTACCGGAAGCGGCTTCGTTTCCGATGAACGAACAACCCGCCGCGCGCTCCACCGCAGCAACAACGTCCTGCGGGAAAGATTTATAAATACGAAACGGCTGCTTCAAGACCAATCCCGCGATCTCGTAGTGCCCCGCCGTCGTATCCTTTGCGGGCATTTTTTCGGCAAGGCGGGCATGGGCGCCCAAGGGCGACGGAACGGGGAGCAGCACGCGCCCCGTTCCCGTCCGCTTTGCCACTCCGTCGATGTTGTTCAGCCCCAGAGAAACCAGCGTCGGAAGCTGTACGCCCGTTTCCGCAAACACATTGCCGTACGTATCCGAACCGGCATCGCCGTAACGCGCTGCGTCCGGCATTTCTCCGATCCCGAAACTGTCTATCACGACCAAAAATACACGCACAATCATTCCTCCTTTTTCAGTATAGCACATTTTGTGCCGCCGCGCATTACTTTTTTAAAAAAATCCGCCTGCAAAACGCAGACAGATTTTTTTGCCGACGTAAAACGGCTCCTTTCAATTGCCCAGCATATTTTCGATCGCAATTCCGTATCCCCGCGTCGGGTCGTTCAAAAAAACATGGGTCACCGCCCCGACCAACGCGCCGTCCTGCAAAATCGGGCTGCCGCTCATCCCCTGCACGATGCCGCCCGTCTCTTCCAGCAATTCGCTATCCGTCACTTTGAGCACAAAATTTTTGTTGCCCGCATTCGAGGCGTCCACTTTTACGATGCTGACCGAGTATTCGCGCGGCTGCGTTCCGTCTACCGTGGCATAGATGCTTGCCTGCCCAGGATGCGCGTCCGTCCCGATCGGGACCGAAGGCAGCTGCGATAGGTCATACTCCTTGGAAAAATTTCCGTAGATACCCGCATCACAGTTTTTATCGGCGACCGCCACGCATAGATCGTTCAAAAACAAACCTTTAAGCTCCCCCGCCTTGCCGCGCTCTCCTTTTACGACGTTCACAATGCTGCACCGGTACATGTTTCCCTTGCCGAGAACGGGAAGCGCAGCCCCCTCTTCTCCCAACACGGCATGGCCGAGCGAGCCGAACCTGCGGCTTCCCTTTTCGATATAGGTGACCGTTCCGATCCCCGCAACGCTGTCTCGGATCAGCACCCCCAGCTTGTAGCGCCCCGTTACGGCGTCCAAGGCGGGTGTGACCTGCTTTTGCTGCGTACTCTCCCCCTTCTTCAAAACCATCGGCGCACTGCCGCCGCGGTAAAGGGAGAGCGCCTTCCCGATATCCTCCGCCGTACGGATGTTTACGCCATTAAATTCCACGATCACGCTTCCGACGGCGATTTCCGCCTCCTTGGCAGGGCATGCCGTACCGTCCTTCGTCAAGATCTCGCAAGTCCCGATGACCTGCGCACCGCCCAAACCGAGCGTAAACCCGGCGGGCATGCCGCCCAAACAGACCTCGCGCGGCGCCGCCGCGGCGCCCGTCACACAACAAAAACAGCCAAGCGCCAGCGCACAGACACTTAAAAAGACGATCAGCCCTCTTCTGAATCTTCGCATCCGAACCTCCGAAATCCCGTATGCTTTTACTTTGCGCAATCGGATACGGATTATACCAAGCAAAAAAGCGAAGACGAAACGCACCCGAATAGGGCTCTTTTACAGAAAAAAAGAAGCCGCTTTTACGGCTCCTCCTATACACAAAAACATAACACGTTTTTTACGACTCCCGGCAACATTCAAAATGAAATGCCTCATGTTTTTACGTTTTCCGCCGGCGCTCAAAACGATACGCGGCCCGCTTTGATGTGCGCGGAAAAACGCCCCTGCAATGCATTCCGCACAGGCGCACGCCGCGCGCTTACAGCGACGCTTTAAACTCCTTTGCTGCCGCGCACAGCTCATCGGCAAGCGTTTTTGCCGCTTCACCGCTTCCGCCCAACAAACGCACCAGCTCGCCGCGAAGCGCCTCTTCCTCCAACGGTACGATCGACGTTTTTGTTCTCCCCGCCTCTTCTTCTTTTGCGATCAAAAAGTTTTTATCCGCCATCGCCACGATCTGCGCCAAATGCGAAACGGCAATGACCTGCTTTCTCTTTGCGATCGCGGCGAATTTTTCCGCGACCGTCCGCGCCGTTTTTCCGCTGATGCCCGCGTCGATCTCGTCAAAGAGATAGGTCGCCGCCTCTCCTCCGTCCGCCTGCGTTTTGATCGCCAGCATCAAGCGGCTCATTTCGCCGCCGCTGATCACCTTGCTCAGCGGTTTGAGCGGCTCTCCCGCATTGGCGGAAAATTGCAGAGAAACGCTGTCCAGCCCGTCTGCCGTCGCCCTGCCCGCATCCTGCTCCGAATACTGCCGAAACTCCGCGCAAAACCGCGCGTTTTTGATGTTCAGCGTGCGAAGCTCCTGCTCTACGCGGCTGCAAAAGGACTCCGAAGCCGCACGGCGCAGACGGGTAAGTTCGCAGCAAAGCGCATAAATGCGGGCAAGATTTTTTTCACGCGCGGCGCTCAGTTTTGCAAGCTCTTCCTCGCCGTGCGTCAAAAGTTCGTACTCGCGCCCGATCTCCTCGCGGTAAGCCGCGATCTTGGCAATGCTGTCTCCGTATTTCTTTTTGAGCGAATGCAGCAAATCCAAGCGGCTTTCCGTCTCCTGCGCCTCGCGCTCGTCGTACTCCTCCCCCTCGCAAAGGGCGGAAACCGTTTCGGCAATATCTTCCGCTTCCAGCGCAACGCTCTCCAACCGTTCTTCCAGCTCCGCGCACTCTTTGCTGTACGGAGCAGCCTCCGCCATGCAGCGGCGCGCCGCCCGCAGCGCTTCCGCCGCGGCGCCCTCGCCGCTCAAAACGGAAGACGCTTCAAAAAGCGCGCGCAGGATGCGCTCGCGGTTGGCATAGAACAGCTTTTTTTCGGCAAGTTCTTCCTCCTCGCCCTCGCGCAGCGCGGCGTCGTCGATCTCGCGCATCTGGTATTGCAGGATATCGATCCGCCTGCCGCGTTCCCGCTCGTCTCCGCCGAGCGTACGCAGCGCGCCCGCGATCTCCCTGTTTTCCGCAAGCAGCGCCGCAAGCGCTTCTTTCGGCGCGGCAAGCGCCGCGCCCGCCGCTTTATCCAGCAATTTTAGTTGGTTCGTCTCGGAAAGTAGTGAAAAATGTTCGCTTTGCCCGTGCACGTCCACGAGCACGGAGGTCACTTTACGAAGCATGGCGGCATTTACCGTGCAACCGTTTACCCGAATATCGCCCTTCCCGTCCGCGCGGTACCTTCGGCTTAATATCAGCTCCTCGTCCGCCTCGATCCCAAGCTCATCCAGCACCACAAAAACAGGTGACCCGCTCTCCGGCAAAAATACCGCCTGCACAGAACACGCCTCCTCTCCGGAACGGATCATGCTCCGATCCGCCTTGGCACCCAGCACAAAATTAATGCTGTCTAAGATGACGGATTTCCCCGCGCCCGTTTCCCCGGAAAGCACGTTCAACCCGTCTGAAAATTCAATTTCCGCCCGCTCGATCAGCGCAACGTTTTCCACGATCAGTTTTGCCAGCATACCGCATTCACTTCAAATATTCGTTGAGTTTTTCCACAACGATCTTTGCATTTTCCTCGTTTTCGGTCACGATCAAAAGGGTATCGTCTCCCGCGATGGATCCGACGATCTCCGGTAGGTTGAGTTTATCCACGATGACGCCCGCATTGCTGCCGTTGCCGCGCAGCGTTTTGACCACAACTTGGTTGAGCGCCGAACGAACGGAGACCACGCAATCGCGGAACAAGTTGTGCATGCGCGACGAAATTTTATTGTTTGCGTCTTCAATATAGGCATAGCGGTACTTTTTTTCCACCCCCGCCACCTTAAAGAGGCGCAGCTCCTTCACGTCGCGCGAGACCGTTGCCTGGGTAACGGCATAATTCCGCTTTGCCAGCTCCGCACAAAGCTCTTCCTGCGTTTCAATCTCCTGCGCCGAAATGATCTCTAAGATCGCATCCTGCCTGCCGCTTCGCATTTCACCTGCTCCATTTGTTGAGTTTGAACAGCAACTTATCGAAAAAGTTGCCGTCCTTCCGTTTGACGAACCGCACCGAAAAATCCGCCTTGCGCAAACAGATCTCTTCTTTTGCGGAAGGATCGCAAACATACCTTCCGTCGCAATACAGAGAAAGCGCATTCTCCTCCCCGCCGCGCAACACACGCATCGTGCAGCGGTCATTGTATACGATGGGGCGGTTGTGCAGAGAGTGCGCGCACACCGGCGTCAAAATAAACGCGGAAAGATCGGGCGTCAAAATCGAGCCGCCCGCCGAAAGCGAATAGGCGGTGGAACCCGTCGGCGTACTGACGATGATCCCGTCTCCGATAAATTCGTCCACTTTTTTTCCGTCGATCTCCGCCGTAACGGATACAACGTTGTTGTCTGCCTCCGCCGTATAATGGCGCTGGAACAGGGCGTCGTTGAGCGCGTAATAGCATGCTTTTCCTACTTGCACGGCGAGCACGCTGCGCTCTTCCGTTTCAAACGGATACCCGTGCGCGAGCAGCTCTGCCGCTTCTTCCACCTGCTCCCCTTCAAACTGCGTCAAAAAACCGAGGTTCCCCGCGTTGATCCCAAGCAAGCAGACGCCGCGCCGCCCCGCCTCGATCGCAACTTTTAAAATCGTTCCGTCGCCGCCGAGCACCGCCAAAACGTCAACGTCGCCGATCTCTTCCACCCGCTCGAATACGGCGGGCCGAACACCGAGCGCGGCGAGCAGTTTTAACAATTTTTCTTCCACGCGGGCGAACTTAGGCGCCGCCCTGTTGCAAAATACACCGATCTTCATACCATCATTATACAGCGTTTTATACATTTATGCAAATGATTTCCAACATTCGTTTCACAAAAATGCCGAATCAAGCATACCGCCCCGCGGCGACAAGCGCTGCGGGGCGGCGGATCTCCCTTTCGGTCAGCCGATGAATTTTTCCAACATCCGAACGGTGTTTAAAGAAAAGTTTTCCATCTCCTTCGGAGAGAGCTTTTTATACGAGAGTTTTGCCAAGTAATACACTTGGCGGGCAACCACCCCCTGCCGCTCTTCGTCCAGCCCCGAAAACGCCTGCACAACGGGGTTTGCCGCATTGAGCACAAGTGTCATTTCGCCGTCCACATCCGCTCCTTCCATGCCGTAAAAAGCACTCATTTCGCGGAACCGCCGCGAAAACTCGGCAACGTTGATAACGGCGGGGATCTCTTTGGTCTTGAACCGTTCCACTTTTACGGAGACGCCCTCTACGGAGAGCGCTTTGGAAAACGCCTCCGACAACGCCTTATCCGCCTCCTCGTCGGAAGCCCCCTCTTTCAACGCCGCATCCACGTCTGCATCGATGCGGAGGAAGCGGAACTTTCCGCTCTCCTTGTATTCGACGTAGCTGATATAATGCGGATCGACAAAACTGTCGCAGACGATCGCATTCAACCCTGCGGCGCGGAACATGGAGATATACTGCGCCTGCCCTACCTCGTCGGAGACATAATAAACGGTGACCGGCTTTTCCGCCTCTTTCTTTTCGCCGCCCTCTTCTTTTTCCTGCGCCTCTTTTGCGGCAGGTTCGCCGCCGCTTTGCGCAGGCTGCTGTTCGGCGCGGAACTCTTCCAAATTCTTATACGTTCCGTTGAGGTCTTTAAAGATGACGATATCTTTTACTTTTGCATAAAAATCTTCGTCCTTCAAGCACCCTACTTTAATGAATACGGAGAGATCCGCCCAGCTCGTATCGTACTTTTCGCGGTCGGTTTTGTACAGCCCCGTAAGTTTGTCGGCAACCTTTTTTACGATATGCTTAGAGATCTTCTGCACCTGCCTGTCGTTCTGCAAAAAGCTGCGCGAGACGTTGAGCGGGATATCGGGGCAATCGATCACGCCGTTCAGCAAGAGCAGATATTCCGGGATCACTTCTTTGATGTTATCCGCGATAAATACTTGGTTGCAGTACAGCTTAACTTTTCCGCGCTCCAATTCCACCTTGTTTTTTACCTTAGGAAAATACAGGATGCCCTTCAAGCGGAAAGGATAATCCATATTCAAATGGATCCAAAGGAGCGGGTCGTGATAATCGTGAAAGACCTGCCGGTAAAAGGCGAGATACTCCTCGTCTGTACAATCTTTCGGGTTCTTCAAATAGAGCGGCTGCGTATCGTTGACGGGCTTATCCTCCTCTTTCCCCGCGGGATCGAGATAAATGGGATACGGCATGAACGCGCAATATTTTTCCAACAAGCCGCGCACCGTTGCCTGCTCCAAAAATTCCTTTTCTTCCGCGGCGATGTGCATCACGATCTTCGTGCCGCGGCGGGCATAGTCGCACTCATCAATGGTATACGTGCTCTCCCCGTCAGACTGCCAGTGTACCGCAGGCGCGTCTTCTTTGTAAGACTTCGTATAGATCTCGATGTTCTCCGAAATCATGTACGCCGAATAAAAACCAAGCCCGAAGTGCCCGATGATCCCTTCTCCGCCCGCCTTTTCGTACTTGGAAAGGAAGTCTGCCGCGCCCGAAAACGCGATCTGCGTGATGTATTTTTCCACCTCTTCTTCCGTCATGCCGATTCCGTTGTCTTCAACGGTGAGCGTTTTGGCGGCTTTGTCTACACGCACCTCGATGCGCGGCGCGTTTTCATCGGCGGGGCATTCGCCCATGTCCGTCAATTTTTTAAACTTTGTGATCGCATCCGCCGCATTTGCCACGATCTCCCGCAAAAAAATGTCTTTGTCGGAATACAGCCACTTTTTGATGATCGGCATCATGTTTTCACTTGCGATCTGAATGTTTCCTTGTTTAGCCATAATACAACCTCCTGTAAACAAAAGCCCCGCGGCTGCGGGGCTTTTTGACTTTCTTTTTATTGATCGGAATTTTTGTTTTGCAGCATCTCTGCGATGGAAGCTCCGCCTGCGCCGCCTTCCGACCATTCATGCATGCCGTCGTCCTCGTGATCGTCCCGATACGAACGGGAAGATTTACGGCCGCGGCGCTCGCCGCGCCCTTCTTCGTCGCGGCGGCTGCGAACGTGCGTCACTTCGGGTTCGGGCAGCAGCGCCTTGATAGAGAGCGTCATTTTTTTGTTTGCGGGATCCAGCACCAAAATCTTTGCGTCGATCTCTTCGCCGATGGAGAGCACCGAAGTCGGATTTTCCAGCCACTCGTGGGAGATCTGTGAAACGTGCACAAGCCCGTCGATCCCGTTTTCCACTTCAACAAACGCCCCGAACGGTACGATGCGCACAACTTTGCCGTGCACGATATCGCCCTCGGCATACTTTTCGGAAACAAGGTCCCAAGGCTGGGGCTGCAACTGCTTGTAGCCGATGGATACTTTTTTGTTCTGCTCGTCCACTTTGAGCACTTTGAAATTGTAGACCTTGCCGATCTCCAACACTTCGTTGACGCTCTTAACGCCCGTCCACGAAAGATCGGAAATGTGCGCAAGGCAATCAAACCCGTTCACCGAAACGAAAGCACCGAAATTCGTGATGCGCTCAACTTTGCCTTCCACCACGTCGCCGACGTGCACATTCGCAAAAAACTCCGCTTCGCGCTCGGCTTTGAGCTGCTCGCGGGCGGCGCGCTCCTCTTCGAGCACGACGCGCTGGGAAGCGATGATCTCCTTTTTGCGGTCCGAACGTTTGATCTCCAACGCTTTGAGGCGGAGCTTTTTGCCAACGTATTTGTCAAGCTCCTTCACGTACCCCATGCGGATCTCCTTGGCGGGAACAAACACGGTGTAGGTACCCATAGACCCGGTCAAACCGCCCTTGTTAAAGCCCGTGCAGGTGATGTCGAACTCTTCGCCGCCGCTGATGGATTCGATTTTTTCCTCTTCCTCTTTGATCTTGGCAATGATCTTCTGCGAAATTTTAACGGGGTTGACGGAAGTGACCATCACTTCGATCTCCTCGCCTACCTTTGCCGCATACTCTTCCTTGCTGTATGTTTCGCATTCCAGTTCTTCTTTTTCAAGGAGTGTCTCCTTTTTGAAGAACGGGAGCAGAACGGCGACGCCCTCCTCGGTTGCGGAAGAGATGATCGCTGTCACGAGCTGACCTTTTTTCAGCTTGTGCCCGTCCTCCATCTTGGCAACGACCTCGTCCATGACATTGTTCGTTGCGTTCACTTCTGTGTTGTTTTCCATCTTAAAAAGAACCTCCTGCGTTTGCGCATCCGGCGTGGAAGCACCGGATACTATGCCTACATTTTTAAAATTTTTCAAAAGTTCCGGGCGGAAAGAAGCCGCGTCCGCCAAGCGGAACACATTGGCGCAACGGCTGCGGCAGATCTCGTACAAACGGTTTGTATTGCTGCTGTTGCTCCCGCCGATCACGAGCATCGCATCGCAAGCTGCGGCAAGCGCTGCCGCCTCCTCCTGACGCTCCTTAGTAGTATAGCAAATTGTTTTAAAAATCTCAACTGTTTTTTCACAGACTTTTGAAACAATTTTGACTATTTTTCCGAAAATCTCCTCCGAACATGTGGTCTGCGCCACGATCACCACGTCTTTTCCCGCAAACGCCGCGGGATCGGGCGTATCCTCCACGCCGACAACGACGGCGTGCCCGTCGCTCCACCCGACCAGCCCGATCACCTCCGGATGCGAACGCTCGCCCGCGATCACGACCGTTTTCCTCTCCTGCGCAGCACGCTGCACGATGCGCTGCGTGCGCCGCACGAACGGGCAGGTACAATCTTCCACGCGCAGCCCGCGTTCGGCGCAGCGCGCGTACACTTCTTTTCCCACCCCGTGCGAACGCAGGATGAGCACAGCCCCTTGCGGGACTTCTTCCACCGACGCGACGGTGACGATGCCGCGCCGCGCAATGGATTCGGTAACGAGCCTGTTGTGAACGAGCTCGCCCAAAACGTACACGCCGCTTCCCGCCAGCCGCTCCGCCGTTTCCACGGCATGGCGCACGCCCTTGCAAAACCCGCTGCTCTTTGCGACGGTAACCTTCATTCGCCGCCTCTCTCCGCTTTTTTGCGGTTCTTCCGCGCCCGTTTTTCCGCGCGCGCCGCTTCCTGCGCCGCAAGATAATCGCGCCGCGTTGCCAACATGCGCTCGCGCAGCATGTTCTCCGCTTCGGCATACTCGTCGGAAGACATGTGCCGATCGTAATACGCCGAAAAATCGACCGCATCGCCCACTATGACCTTGGTGCGGCGAAACAGCCGCGTTTTGCGAAGGCACATCACGGGATACACCGGCACTTTTGCACGGATGGCAAACAGCGCCGCCCCGCTTTTGAGCGGAAGCAGCTCAACGTCCTTAGTTTTATTCCGCGTTCCCTCCGGGAACATGGCGATCTTTTCCCCTTTTTTCAAATAGCGCAGCGCCGCCAAAACCGCTTTTGCGTCCGTGCCGTCGCGGGAAACGGGGATCGCCTCCACGACCTTGCACAAATACCCGATGAACTTATTTTCAAACAGCTCTTGCTTGGCGATAAAGTGCACCCGTTCGCGGGTAACGCACGCCATGTGGACGATATCCCAAATGCGGTAGTGATTGCCGACGATCACGCATGCCCCCGCCTGCACTTTTTCCTTGCCAACCAGCTTGTACGGGAACACGATCTGCACAAACGCATTGAGAACTTTTTTTAAGAAACCGTATCCGCTCATACCTTCTCCCGAATGCGGCGGCGGATGAGCGCCACCACCTCTTCGACCGTCATGGCGGAAGTATCGATGAGTTCGGCATCCTCCGCGCGGCGAAGGGGCGAAATGGCGCGGGAAGAATCGTTGCGGTCACGCTCTTCGATCTCCTTTTCCAATTCCGCAAGGTCCACCGCATACCCCTTTGCCGTCAATTCGCCGTACCTGCGGCGGGCGCGCACGGAGACCGACGCCGTAACAAAAAACTTGAACGCCGCATCGGGCAAGACCACGGTGCCGATATCCCGCCCGTCCAATACGCAAGACTGCTCGGACGCGATCTTCCGCTGCATTTCTACCATCTTTTCCCGCACGCAGCCGAGCGCGGAAACGGCGGAAGCCGCCATCGAAACCTCAGGGCGGCGTATCTCTTCGGAAACATCGACCCCGTCCAAAACGGTGCGCTGGGCGCCGCCGCGGTATTCGATACGCAGATCGATCCCGCCGATGACGGAGGCAACGCGCGCCTCGTTCGAGCACTCCACGCCTTCCTTTTTCAGTTTCAACGCACAGGCGCGGTACATGGCTCCCGTATCCAAATACAAAATATCCAGTTCGCGCGCCAACTGTTTGGCGACCGTACTCTTTCCGCTTCCGGAAGGTCCGTCCAATGCGATCGCAAATTTATTGAGATCGCGGCGCAGATCTGCCGCCCCGCGCAAATAGGCGTGCGACACGTTTCCCGCGCCTTCCGCAACGACCATAACACGGATACACAGAACAAGCGCCCCGTCGATCTGCGGCTCCTGCGCCGAAAAGAGTGCGCAGAACGAAAACCCCGCTTCCCGCGCCGCTTTTGCGGGATACATCGAACGGATATCCGACGTATTGGAAAAGAGAATGTACACGATCTCCTCTTTCCGCAGGGCGTTTTTTTGTACGATCGTATTCAGCAATTCTCCGACGGCGGCACAGATCTCCTGCGGTTCGTCTTTCAAAACAGTGGTGGCACCACGGATAGCTCTCATAGTTCCTCCGATATTAAGTGAATTATGCGTTGCATAGTACTATGCAAAAGAAAGAATTATTCGTTTTTAGCCGCGGAAACACCGGCAGCATAGCCCGTTGCAAAAGCGATCTGCAAATTAAAGCCGCCCGTAAACGCGTCTACGTCAAGCGTCTCTCCGCAAAAATACAGCCCTTTGCATGCCTTTGCCTGCATCGTTTTCGGGTCGATCTGCTTCACGTCTACCCCGCCGGAAGTTACGATGCCCTCCTCAACGGGGCGAAGCGCGCAGCAATTTAAGCGCAAATCTTTTAAAACCGAAACCAGCTTCTCCCGCTGCGGGCGCGTAAAAGAGTGCGCCGCAAGCGACGGAGAAATTTGCGCGGCTTCCAAAACAGGCTGCACCAAACTTTTCGGCAAAAGCTGCCGCAGCACGTGGTTCACTTGCTTGTTAGGCGCCTGCGACACCTCGCGCAAAATGCGCTTATCCAAAACATCTTTCTCCAACGCGGGCTTTAAATCGACGGAGAGCACAACGCGCGTAAGATCGGTGCGGTTCAGCAGCGCCGAAAGCGTAAGGATTATCGGGCCCGATACACCGAAATGCGTAAAGAGCATTTCTCCGAACTGAGAAGCGATCTTTTTCTCTCCGTCCAAAGCGGTCACGCGGACGTTTTTCAAAGAGAGCCCCTGCACCTGTGAAAGCCACGGCGCAGAACACGCAATGCCGCACAGCGAAGGGCGCAGCTCGGTCACGCAAAGCCCCAGCGATCTTGCAAAGCGGTACCCGTCTCCCGTGCTGCCCGTAGCGGGATAACTGACCCCGCCCGTACAAACGATGATCGAATCCGCAAAGCAGTTTTCCTGTGCCGTATGCAGCAGCCAACCGCCCTGTTCGCTTTGTTGAAGGGATAAAATGTTTGTATGAAAGCGAAACGCCGCACCCGCACGGCGGCAGCAAGTTCCCAAACATTTTGTAACGTCGCTCGCCTTATCCGAGAGAGGAAACACCCGTCCGCCGCGCTCTGTTTTGAGCGGCAAGCCGTTTTCCTCCAAGAGCCGCATGAGAGCCGCAGGCGGAAAAGAACGGATCGCACTTATAAGAAACTTCGCGTTGCGCGCAACGTTTTCCA
>CALVMR010000027.1 GCA_944346885.1 uncultured Clostridia bacterium
ACCGGGATGAACGCACCTATTGTGCACCTGTTGTCGCGCCAGCGGCACGGCAGGGTAGCGAAGTGCGGATGAGATAAACGCTGAAAGCATCTAAGCGTGAAACTCACCTCAAGATAAGATATCCCATACCGGTAAGGTAGTAAGACCCCTTGCAGACAACAAGGTTGATAGGTCGGAGGTGGAAGCGCAGCAATGCGTGCAGCTGACCGATACTAATAGGTCGAGGGCTTGATCTCAACGAAGTTGAGAAAGAAGCGGATACAGATCCTTACAACGAACAAGAACTATGATTTCAACGAGCAGAAAACGGAGAGCCGGAAGGCTGGTCTGAACGGAAGCGCTGTGCAGTTGTCAATCTACCGGAGAGCCGCAAGGCAAGAAGGGAAATTGATAAGGGGCGGGGAGGGAAATCCCCGCAAACGGAAACAAGCGGGGCGCAAGCCCCGGAAAAAAGCGCCGTACCCGAAACGGGAAGGCGCGGCAGTGTATATACCCCGCGCAAGCGGAATATATAGCCATTGCGGTGACGATAGCAGAGAGGATCCACCTGTTCTCATACCGAACACAGAAGTTAAGCTCTCTCACGCCGAAAGTACTTTGGGCTCACCCACGGAAGGATAGGTAGTTGCCGCATTCAAATCAAAGGGCATCCGCATTTTGCGGATGCTTTTTGTTTTGCAAGCACCGTTTTTTGCAAAGCAGGCGCAAGCATTGTTTTTTTGCAAAGCAAGCAGGGCACCGCTTTCGCAAAACAGGTGTAAACACCGTTTTTTGCAAGGCGCGCGGAAACGTTGCTTTTGCAAAGCGTGCGCTCTACGGTTTTTAAAACAAACGCGGTGCGGCATTGGCAAAACATAGGCGATGCTCTCGGCAGTAAACCAATCAATCGCCCTTTTTTCGGGAAAAGCCGAAAGGATCGCAGCCCGCACTGCGTAAAATACGGGTAATCAGCGCCGCCGCGTTGTGCGGCACGGCTGTTAAATCAAGGTGCGTGCCGCGTATTCCTTTGATAAAAACAAAAACACACCCTATATAAGCCGCAAAAACCGTTTAGCCGACAGAAAACACACCTTGTAAAAACAGAGCGGTGAACAGAAGCCGTTTTTCTCGAAACGATCAAAGGCAGACCGCCGCTACCAAACCGCCGTCACCCGCCGCGATCGCAGTGTTGCCGCAACCAAACCGTTGCCGTTGTAAACGCATTTTAGCCGACTCCGCGGCAGCGTTCCGCGCAAGCAAAGCGCGGTAAATGCCCGCAATGCGGGGCGCTGCATCTTTGCAAGAAAGGGCGGCAGGCGCTCTCGGAGCGGGCGCTGTATCTTTGCAAGAAAGGGCGGCAAGCGCTCTCGGAGCGGGGCGCTTTATCTTTGCAAGAAAGGCAGCAAGCGCCTTCGGTACGGGCGCTCTATGGTTAAAAGCACGTTGACAAGATCCCCGTTTTTTAAAAAAGCAAAAATATTTTTTCCCTACTGCCAGAATCTGTCAGCGCCGTATGCTATAATAAAAGCATAAAAACAGCGCATTCTGCCTGCGGCGGTTTGCGCAAAAGGAGCGGAGATGGATACGATCTGGTACATTATCATTGCGATCTTCTGTTTCGTGGGGGTAATTTTTTGCATTGCGGGGGCAATTTTAAGCGGCAAAAAGAAAAAAGAGCAGGATACCTTAAACAAAGCGGCGTCGCTCGGCAAGCAGATCCGTGCAGAGCTGGATAAAAACAAAGACCTTCTCGAACAGCAGTCGGTGCTGTTGAATTTGGCGTCGGATAACTGGAAGGACGCGCAAGCCAAAAAGGAGGCATGGCTGGCGGCGCAGCAGCCGGGCGAGGGCGCGGATCCCGATTTTGTGAAGTTTGTGCAGCTGCAAAAAACCAAGGGGTCGGAGTTTTACGGCGCGATGGTACGCTGCAAGCAAAAGAGCCTGCCCGAAACAAGGGAGTATTTTGCGCTGGACGAGTTGGAAAAGGAATGGGCAGCCGTATTTTCTTCGGACAGTGAACAAGAGCTTTCCATCCCCGAATGGAAGTACCCGGAGTGCAAGGAGCTCCGCGCGCAGTACCGCGCCTTGGGGAAGCAGATCGAGGAGGGGAATGCGCGCATCAAGCAGTTGGAGCAGGAGCAGAAAAAGTATTTGACGCCCTCTTCCGATTCGCACACGCAGGCGATGGAAGCGATCGACGATCTTAGCGAGGAGCGCGATCGGCTTTGGGAGGAAAGGAGCGCCGCGTCCGAGCGGGAGTTGCAGATCATGCGGCTCGTCAACGAGGAAATGGGCGCGCTCAATGAAAAAAAGGGCGAATGGCTCGCCGCGCAAAAGGAAGACGAGGCAGCCGACCCCGATTTTGCCGAAATGATCCGCCTGCGCGATGTCGGCGGGCAGGCATGGGCAGACGCAAAGCGCCGCTGCCGTGAAAAGCAGCTTGCCGCCACGCGCGAATATTTTGCGCTGGAAGACAAGGTGCATGAATGGGCGAGCGTAACTTCCGATCAGCCCGATCCGCCCGATCGGGTGTGGAGCGAAGCGAAGATGGAGCGGCTCCGCAAAGAATTTTTGGAAGCGGGCAATAAGAAAAAGCAAGCGGCGGAAGCGGCAAACAAAGTCAGCGAGCGCATCGATACGGCGTTTAAAGAACAGAGGGGCATCGTTCTTACCGAAAAGGCGAAGGCGGCTTTGGAAAAAAGTTTGACGGGCAAGCGCACCGACGTGCAGCTGCTCGTGGCGATGACAAAGCGGAAACTCAAA
Source organism: uncultured Clostridia bacterium (assembly GCA_944346885.1). GTDB lineage: Bacteria > Bacillota > Clostridia > Christensenellales > Borkfalkiaceae > Borkfalkia. The sequence goes on from CALVMR010000027.1 coordinate 2,743, forward strand.
GATATAACGCCCGAAGCCGTAAAGTATGTGCGGGCGCAAAAAGAACCGTCGGGTCTGTTCTTAGTTTTATACGATAAAAACCGTAAAAGCTACACGATAGAGCGTACGGGAAACGAGATATTGCTCTACAACGGCATTTACGTCCGTACGATCAAAGATGTGTTTGACGCCATGGACGCGCTGACTGCCGCCTGCGGGCAGGAGGAGGCGGCGCTCGATGAAGCCATCCGCGAAAACTGGTCTCTGTGCGAAAACTTTGAACAAAAGAGACCGGAATACGACAAGGGAGCCGCTTTTGCCAAAGTGATCTCCGTGGACGACGTGCTCTATTATGAAATAAAGGAAAAATTTTCTCCGACGTCCGGCTATACGCCCGCGCCGAAGAAACCCGGCTTGATCGGCACCATGGTCACCGAGGCGTTTTTCGGCACGGCGGCGGCAACGGCGCGCGCAACGTACAATATGCAAAAGGCGCAGAGCGGCATGCCCGCCGCAACGCCGCCGGAGTTGGAGGCGACCCTCTACTTTGCCAACAGCGCGCAGCAAGAGCCGCTGACCGTTACGGGCACCGAGTTCGTGGAAAAACTGAACCAAATGCTGCCCGAAAAGCGCAGATAAAGGCAAGGGCGTTCGGGGCATTTTGCTTTTGCGGCGGGCGGTCTTCCGCGTCGGAAAGCAGGGCGCGCCGCGCAGGGGAAGTTGCCTTTTTGCCGCAGGGTGGATAGTTTTCTTAAAGGCGTAGGACCTCGTAAAACAGGGGTAATGTTCCGTCGCATGACGCCGGTCGATAAAGAACAAAAACGCTTTAATTCCCAACTTCAGGCAGGGCGCGGTCGGCGCCCTGCCGTTTTGGTGTTGTCGGTTTTTGTGTTGTGGCATGGGGTGGAGAATGTGGCGTTTCCAAAAAAAGAGCACCGCCGCGCGGGGATCGCGCGGCGGTGCCTTGGTAACGGGAAAGCCGACTTTACTGTTTTATATTATTTGCTTCGATTTCCCTGCTGTGGTTCCGGTAAAGGTAGCCCTCGCCCAACCGCTTTTTTTATCTCCTCAAAAACAATTTGAATTTTGAAAATTTTAATGTTTGATTTTTAATTCTCGTTTTATTAAATTATTAAAGTTCGTAATTTGTTCATCCAATGCTTCGTGATGCGCCGCGTTTTCGGTAATGGAAAGAAATGCTTCGATTAAAGGAGGAGAAGCATAAATCGAAAGTTTGATTTTAGTTTCCATAATTAATTCGTCAGATAAATTTTTTGAATTAGTTTTTAATATAAAAAGTATTCTTTTTGCATTCTCGCAAGCGCAAACCAGCGATTGGCGATTCTCACGCTTGACTTGTAAAATGTTCTTTAAAAATTCCGCTAAAATTCCGGCAATGATTGAGCCGAAAATTGCAGAAACAGCGCCGACTATAGCGCCTAAAATAGTGTCGCTCATATTTTTTCCTTAATCAGTTGAAGTTGACGATCTAAATCGTCAACGTATTTATCGGCGAGAGAAAATTTGGAATTGCTTAAAAATGCAATGGTTTCTTTTAAGCAACGTTTAAATTCCGAATGCGAATTGGAAAGCAATGCGTCATTATATAATTTTAACAGCTGTGGTAATCGCGGATCGTCGCTGGTTATTTTTGTTAAAGTAGCATAGATGTTTTCGATCTCTTCTTTTCTCCATAACATATCGGATGAATTATTTCTGTTTTTACAGATGCAATGTTCTTGATTGCAGCTCGGACAATTTCCGTTGTACATTTTTTCAAAAAACTCGGTTATATTTAGATTGGGGCATTGCAGTCTCCATGCGCTGATTAGCCACGCGAATAGATCGCAGATTTCATCTTGAATCTGATTAAGATAATCGCTTTTTCTTGAATCATCTTTCGACAAGTAGATGGAGTATGCTTCTTGAATTTCTCCAAGCTCTTCAAAACATTTTAAAATATGAAATTCGGGACCATGGAAAAGATCCCAGTAAATTTTATTTAAAGGATAAATTTTATGAATGAAATTTGCCGCATAGTCAAAATCGATTATGCGCTCTTCTTTTTTAAGAGTTTGCTGAAAATGAAGATACTTCCATTCCAATTCTTCAGCGTATTTGCGCTGTGGGATATTGAGAGCGGATTTTTTATTGGTCAGGTAGCATTCACAGGGCGAGGCTAAACAATAGGGGCAGCAATTCGGAAATCGTTTCAAAAAACTGCTTTCCAAATCTATTCCGCACAGTTCGCATAATCCGAACAGATAAGCTATGCCTTTTGAGAATTTTTCAGAGGGATCGAAGCCCTTATGAATTTTTTTGAATCCGCTAGCGATTGTGCGAGTCAAATATCCGAAAAAGAAGTCATGGTCATGTCCATTGATTTGATTAATTTCTTTGTATATATTTTTGATTTTTTCTTGATTTTCTTGAATCGTCATCATAATCCCCCAATAACTTTATTTAAATCAATAATAACATTGTATAAGATAAAAGTCAATAGCTTTGAAAAAATTTTCGTAATAACACTAAACGGTTCATGCTCGTTGAGTTACATTCTGCCGTTCGACGGGGATCATGGGTTCGGTATTCGGTTCGCGGGCGCGGTGTTTTTCTCCGCTTGCGGCGTCGGCGAGGCGTCGGACGGCGACCACAATACCGAACAGGGCGGGGAAGACGCGGATGACGGCAACAATCTAGGCGGCGATACGCCGCAGGTTTTTGCAAAAAGTGAAAAAAGTTTCCGAACAAAGGAAAAGCCAAGGCAAGTTCACGCCTTGGCTTTTTTGGTGTTTAACAAAGTACACGCTGCGTTTTAGAAAAAACCGGGTCGTTCGGCACGGCGAGGGTGCTGCTTTTTTGAAGCGAAAACAAAGCGGCGCGCATAGCTTTGCCGCGCGCGGGGGGGGGTTAAACCCCGCGTTCTCTCCAAAGCGCGGCAAATTCGCCGATGCGGCTCTTCCCCGTCGGGGAACAGGCGCGGTAGTCGTCTATCAGCTTGCGCTCCGTCTCTGTCAGCGCGCCGTCAAGGCGCACGGCGACCCGTTCCCGCTCCTCTTTTCCCAACAAATAGTCTACGCTCACGTCGAAATAATCCGCGAACAGCAGCAGGTATTCGTACGGAGCCTGCCGCAGCTCGTTTTCATAGTTTGCGATCGTTCCCGCGTTGATCCCCAGCTCCCGCGCAAGCGTGCTCCGCCTGATGCCGTTCTCTTCCCGCAATTCCCGTAACCGGAACATGGTTTCATCCTCCGCAGATATTATACAAAATGTGTAAAATACGAGGGCATTATAGTACAAAACGGTTGACAATCTCTTCCTGCTTTGGTATAATTACTACAAAATGTATGATTTATTGCATTTTGAGTGAAAACGAACAAAAACGGCAGAACGCGCTTTGCTGAGAGAAAAGCAAGTTTTGCCGCGGGGAGGAAAACGATGGATCTAAAAACACAGTATCTCCAATACAAGCAGCCGCTGAAAAAGCAGTGCATCATGCAGATCGTTGCGAGCGCGGTCGCGCTGCTTGCGACCGTGTTCCTGCTGTTTCTGCCGAACTTTTCGATCGATTTGCTGAAAGTGCTGCTTGCGGAGGAGACGACGCTGCCCAAACTGCACGACGCGTCGGCGATTACCGGTTCGCAGCTAAACTTTTCAATCTGGGATGAGTTTTACGCCGTGATCGCGCCCGTTACGGGAGAGGATGAGGCGACCCGCGCAATCGCTTTCGGTTTTGGTTTTTTGCAGGTCATCGGCATTATTTTTCTTGCGGTCGGGCTGATCATGGCGCTGGTTTCGGTGATCCGCAACATCATGCACATTCTTTCCCTTGAAAATTATGCGCTCGAAACGTATGACAAACTGAAAAAGCGCACCGAAAAGAAGGGAAGGCGCGACTATTTTTCTTCCCCCGTCTATTGGATCACCATCGGGTTCGTTTATGAAGTGATGTCTGTTCTTTTGAGCGTTTATTTGAGCGATCTCACGGCGGGGGGCGTCGTCACAAGCTATTTTACGGTCATGGCTGGGCTGGCGGCAAGCGGCTATATCACGATCCTCTTCATGCTCGCGGCGGTCGTGCTTATGATCGTCAGCGGGCAAATGCTGCGCAAAGTGAAAGTTGCCATTCTGCGCGAAGAATACGGTTTGCAGGGAGAGCCTGCCGCCCAACCCTATCCGCAGCAGTCGTACGGGTACGCGCCCGACGGGCAAGCCGTTCCTCCGCAGAGCGGGGTACAGCCGTTTGCCGTTCCTTCGCAAAACGGGCAATTTTCACATGGTGCGCCGAACGGGCAAGCTGCGCCGCCCGTGCAGAACGGGGCGCAGTCTTCCGCCGCATCTCCGCAGAACGGGCAGGGCGGGCAAGGTGCGCAAACGCGGGTACAGAACAACGGAGAGCCGCCGCAAAGCGCGCTCTGATAAAAACCGAGCATGCGTCGCAGCGGTTGCGGCAAAGAATGATACGGCAGCCCCGCCTTTCGGCGGGGCTGCCGTATCGCGCTCAAAAAAAGAGCCGGGCGGCGCGCCTGTTTTTGTTCGTGCCGCGCATACGTCTGCTTGTTCGTGCCACGCATACGTCTGCTTGTTTGCGGGCACGGTGCGCGACCCGTGCTGCGCGCAGGGCTGCTTGCGGCGTGCAGTATGACGTTCACTCCACATTCTGCCGTTCGACGGTGATCACGGTATCGGTATTCGGTTCGCGGGCGCGGAGCAGGGCGCGCAGCCGCTCGGCGATCGCCGCGTCGCTCAGTTTGCAGTCAAAGGGGGCGGCAACGTCAAAGATCAAGTTTGCATGTTCCTGCCCGCCCACGACGCGGAAGTCGTGCACGCGCAGGCGCGCGTCGAGCGTTTCGGCGGCTTCTTCCGCCGTTTTCCGCAGGCGGTCCACCCGCTCGTCGCCGTACACGAGCGGGTCGATGTGCACGGTCAGCTGCGCGCCCGTTGCCGCCTCTTCCGCCTTTTCGATGGCGTCGGCAAGGTCATGCGCCGCGGTAAGGGGCATGTTCGAATCCACTTCCACGTGCACCGTGGCGTACAGTTTGTCTGCGCCGTAGCTGTGCACGGTCAGATCGTGCACCCCGCGCACCCCGCCGAAGGCGAGCACGCGCTCTTTCAGCGCGCGCACCGTACTTGCGTCGGGCGCGCTGCCGAGCAGTTTGGAGACCGTTTCTTTCAGCACCGACCCGCCCGCAAAGGCGATGAAGCCCGCTACCACGATGCCCGCATAGCCGTCCAGCTCCGCGCCCGTGTAGTGCGAGAGCAGCAGGCAGGCAAGCACGGCGGCGGTCGCAGCGCAGTCGGTCAAGCTATCCAGCGCGGTCGCTTTGAGGGCGTCGGAACGGAGGCGGCGCGCAAGCGTCAGGTTGAAAACGAACAGAAACAGCTTTACGGCGATGGAGAGGGCGGGCACCAGCACGAGCAGCAGCGAAAACGCCGCCGCTTCGGGCGCAAAGATGCGCTGCACAGACTGTGCCGCCAATTCCGCCGCCACCGCCAGCACGATGACGGCAACGATCAGCGCGGAAACGGATTCCGCCCGCCTGTGCCCGAAGGGGTGCTCGCGGTCGGCGGGCTTGCCGCTCACTTTAAAACCGATCAGCGATACGGCGTTGGAGCCGCAGTCGGTCAAGTTGTTGATGCCGTCCGCCAGCAGCGAAAGGGCGCCCGCAAGCGCACCCGCGGCAATTTTTGCCGCGGCAAGCAAAACGTTGCAGGCAATGCCCAGTATGCCGGAAAAAATGCCCGCCCGCACCCGCGCCGCGGGCGGGGCGGGCTGTTGCGGCGTTTGCGGCAGAGGAGAAGTTGCGCTTGTCATAGCTCTTTTCTTCCTTTTTTTACAGGTGCCCCCATTATACCACAAGCGGCAGGGCGGTGCAAGCCGCTGCGCGGCGCCGAAAAAATTCGGCGGCTTATCCTTGCAGAATAAGGAACAAGCCCGCGGCGCTTTCGGCAGAGGGATGCATTGACAAATGCGGCTTTTTTTCGTATAATCGTACGGAAAAAAAGAAAGAGAGAAAAAACAAATGGATTGGAAGCTCGCTTGGGGCATGCTCGCGCTGTTTGCCGCCGCGGCGGCATATGTAGCGGTGCAGCATTTTGCCTATCGGTTTGCGGATGCGCGAGGAGGGGTATGCCTTTCGGCAAAAAAACAGAGGACCTTTGCGGGGGTGCTGCTTGCCGCCGTATTCGTCGTGCTTATCCCGTTTTTCTTTTTGACGGTCACACACTTCGATCTGCGGGTATACAACGGCTGGGGAGAATGGATCGTTGCCAACGGAACGGATAATTTTTACAAGAGCAACGAGATCGCCATGCCGCCCCTGTTTTTATACCTTTGCGCGGGGCTGAGCGGTTTTTCTTCTCTTACGGGCATTCCGTATTGGATCGTTTACCGTTGCGTGTTTTCGATCTGCTTCGTGCTTTCGGCGTGGGTCTTTTACCGGGTCGCGCTGCGCCGTTTGCAGCAGGTGCCCGCCTTGGCGGCAACGCTGCTGTACGCCGTGTGCCCCGCGCTGCTGATCAACTGCGGCGTTTGGGCGCAGACGGATGTATTCACCTGCCTGTTTACGCTGCTGCTGTTCCATTCGCTGGCAGACCGCAAATACCTGCTCTCCTTCGTTTGGCTTTGGGCGGGGATCTCGCTGAAATTTCAAATCGTGTTCGTCTTGCCCGTCTTGATCGTGTGGATCATCTGCCGCATGGTTAAGGAAAAACTCGTGCTGCGCCTCCTTTTGTACACGGCGGGGCTGATCGTTGCCGCCGTGCTGCCCTACATCCCCGTAGAACTGTCGCAGCTGCGGGCGGGGAACGTGCTGTTCCTCTTTGACGTGTTTGCGGGCATTGCCAACAACAAGAGCTGGTTTTCCTCGTACGCGCTGAATTTATGGTCGGCGCTCGGCTTCAATTACGTATGGGCGCACGCCCCGTTTTGGCGGTATTTCAGCTACGCGCTGGTGCTGGCGGCGTCGGCGGGGCTTACCGTTGCGCTCTTCCGCTCGAAGTACGAGCACAAATTGCTCGTCGCCTGCATTTTGCAGATCATGATCTTCTTTTTCCTGTGCATCGCCATGCTCGAACGGTACCTGATCGCCACGGTGCCGCTGCTGCTGTTGCTGTGCGCGCAGGTCAAAGACAGGCGGCTGCGCGCCTGCGCCTATTTCATGAACACGATGCAGGCGGTCGTGATGGTCATGACGTGGATCTGCACCACCGTCGAAGCGTGGTACGGGTATTTGCACGGCATGTTTTTCCTGTTTGCGATCGTGCATGTTGCGGCGGGCGCTGTGTTTGCCGAACGCTGCCTGCGCCTGCTCTTCCCGTCTTTCCGCTTCCGCGCACTGTTTGCGAAGGTGTTCCGCAAAAAAGAAAAGGCGCCGCGGGAGGAAGAGGAAAAGGCAGAGGAGAGCGCCGCCGCGCAAAGCGATGCGCCGCAGGGCTGAAAACGTTTGCGCGCGCCGCGCCGCATTTTTATGCGGCGCGGCTTTTTTGTTAAAAAATTTTTTCCGCACCCCCTTTGAACGCTTGACAAACGCGCGGCAAAAGAATACAATACAGACGTTAACCAAAGTTAATAAATGAGGTGAAAGATATGCCGCTTCCGCTTGCCCCGCAGGGGGAGGAAGTTATCGTGCGCAAGGTGCTGCTGGACGAAAAAGAGCGCCGCCATTTTGAAAGTCTCGGCATTTTGGTCGGGGCAAAGCTGTGCGTGCTCTCGCGCGTGGGCGGCAGCGTTATTTTGCGCATCCGCGGCGGCAGGCTGGCGCTGGATAAAAGCCTCGCCATGAAAATTTTGGTGTGACCGTAAAAAGAGCGGTCCCTTTTTGCGCGGTTCGGGTTAACTATGTTTAACGAATTGCAAAGAGAGGCGCCCGCAAATCGAATAAAAAAGAGGAAAACATGGAAAAGAAGCTGAATGCATTTTCGGTCGGAGAACGCGGCGTGGTCGTGCGTATCGAAGGGGAGGGGCGGATCCGCCGCCGCCTGTTCGATATGGGCGTTACGCCGGGGGCGGAGATCTGCCTGCGCAAACTTGCGCCGCTGGGGGATCCCGTGGAAGTTACGTTGCGCGGCTACGAACTGTCTTTGCGCAAGGCAGAGGCGGAGAATGTGGTCATGCGCGTGCCCGACGGGGCAAAGGAGGAGAAAAAATGATCCGTTTTGCACTGGCGGGAAACCCGAACTGCGGCAAAACAACGCTGTTCAACGCGCTCACGGGCAGCACGGCGCACGTCGGCAACTGGCCGGGCGTCACGGTGGATAAGCGGGAGGGCTCGTACAAAAAACTCGACGAACCCGCCGATATCGTCGATCTGCCCGGTATTTATTCGCTGTCTCCGTACACGCCCGAAGAGGTCATTTCGCGCAATTACATCATCGACGAAAAGCCGGATTGCGTTATCAACATCGTAGACGCGACCAATTTGGAGCGCAACCTCTACCTTACGACGCAGCTGATGGAGATCGACGTGCCCGTCGTGGTGGCGCTCAACATGATAGACGCCGTGCAAAAGAGCGGGGATTCGCTGGATGCCGCCAAACTCGAAAAGGCGCTCGGCGTACCCGTGACGGCGATCTCCGCCCTCAAAAACGAGGGCATCGACGAGTTGATGCGGCGCGCGTACGAAGCCGCCAAACAGCCGCGCGAGGGCAGCACGGTCTTGCTCGGTTCTTCCGTGGCGCACGTCATCGACGACGTAAAGATCGCGCTGCGCGGCAAGGGGGTGGAGAACCCGCTCTTCCATGCCATAAAGCTCACCGAGGGAGACGAGCTGGAAGTTGCCGACCACCCCGACGAGATGCGCATGGTGGAGGAATTTAAGCAGCAGCACAAGGACGACGTGTTCGGCGAGGATTTTGAAGCGCTCGTTGCGGATGCGCGTTACAAATACATATCCGAAAACTTTTCCTCCGCGCTGGTAAAGGCGGAAAAAAAGGAGGAAAAAGGGAAAAGGGGGGCGGAGGCGCTCTCCAAGTCGGATAAGGCGGACCGCGTGCTCACCAACCGCTGGGCGGCGATCCCGCTGTTCATCGTCATCCTCTTTTTTGTGTTCCATCTCACGTTCGGCGAGGATCTTTTGTACCTCAACGCCATCTTCGGCTTTGCCTACGACGTGGAGACGGGCAACGCCTATCTCGACGCTTTCGTCGCCGTCTTTTTCAACAGCGCGGGCATTTCCACACCGGGCGCGATCCTGTTCAATTTGACGGATTTTATCATGAACACCTGCCTTGGCGGCTGGATCGCGGAGGGCATGGCGGCTGCCGGCGCGGCGGGCTGGGCGCAGGGTCTGGTCAACGACGGCATTTGGGGCGGCGTTGCGGGCGTTATGTCTTTTGTGCCGCAGGTTTTGGTACTCTTTTTGTTCCTCTCTATTTTGGAAGATTCGGGCTACATGGCGCGCGTCGCGTTTATTTTGGACCGCATTTTTCGCCGCTTCGGCGTATCGGGCAGGGCGTTCATCCCCATGATCATGGGCTTCGGCTGCTCGGTGCCCGCCGTCGTCAACACGAGGACGCTGGCAGACGATAAAGAGCGCATGATGACCACGCGCGTCATCCCGTTCTTCACCTGCGGGGCAAAAGCGCCCATCCTCGCCGCCATCTGCGGCGCCATCGCCGCCGAATACACGGGCATAAATTCCGAATTGCTCGTCTTCGGGCTGTATCTGTTCGGCATGGTCATGGCGATCGTCATGCTGCTGTTCATGCGGCAGACCTCCATGCGCGGCGAAGTGGCTCCCTTCATCATGGAGCTGCCCGCCTACCACGCGCCGCAGTTCCGCTCGCTGATGATCCACCTGTGGGATAAACTCAAACACTATATCAAAAAGGCGTGCACCATCATCGTCGCCTCGTCCATCGTCATCTGGTTCCTCTCGCATTTTTCGTGGGAATGGCAGTACCTCGAAGACGAGCTGATGAACCAAAGCATTTTGCATGACGTCGGCTGCTTCGTGCAGTGGATCTGCACGCCGATGGGCTTCGGTTACAACAGCGAGGCGATGCGCACGTACGGCTGGGTGTTCGTCGTGGCGGCGGTAACGGGGCTGATCGCAAAAGAAAACGTCATTGCCACCTTCTACGTGCTGGTCGCCGCCATCGGCGGCAGCATCGCGGGCGGCGTCGGCGACGACGGCGAAAACGGCATCGGCGCGGTCGTTGCGCTCATGCAGCAAACGGGCATCACCTGGCAGGGGCTGATCGCGTTCTGCGTGTTCAATATGCTCACCATTCCCTGCTTCGCGGCGGCTGCCGTCGTCAAAGGGGAAACGCCGAAAGGGAAGTTCAAATTTACCGTCGCGTTTTGGCTGCTTACGTCGTATCTCACGTCTACCTGCCTGTATTTGATGTTCAGCTGGCCGTGGACGGTTGCCATCGTTGCGGTGCTCATCGCGCTGACCGTCACGTTCTTCGTGCTGCGCAACAAAGGGATCATCCGCTTTAAAAGAAAAAAGAAGGACCGCGCCGCAAAGGAATAAGCGCCGCGGGCGGGGCATAGGATAAAGCGCCCGCAAAAAAAGGAGAAAAGGTATGGATTGGCTCGGTATTCTCGTCACCGTTTTGGCGGCGGTGCTCGCCGTCGGGATCGTGGCGGGCGTGATCGCCTATCGCTTCGTGCAAAAAAAGAAGGGGAAGGGCGGCTGTGATTGCTGCGATTGCTGCTCCGGCGGCTGCCACGCCTGCCGCGAGCGGGAAAAAGAGGCGGAGCGGCAAAAACAGTCTCTTTAAAAAGAGCGCTTTGAAAAGAACGCTTAAATAGAACGCTTTGCCGCGCGGAGGTAAACCCCGCGCGGCATTTTTTGCTGTTTTTGCGGCGGTTGCCGTTTTTGTGCGGGCAGCCGCCGTTTTCCGCCGTTTGCGCGCAAAGCGCGCGGCAAAGAGGCTGCGCCCTTTTTCGCGCACGGGGCACGCCCGCTTTTTTTGCGCCCGCCGCCGCTCCCCGTGTTCTTTTCGCCGACGCCTCTTGTTTGCGCCGCTCCGCGTTCTCTGCCTCGCCTCTTGTTTGCGCCGCTCCGCGTTCTCCGTGCCGCCTTTCGTTTGCGGCGGCGGCGCGCGTTTCGGCGGAAAAAATATTTTTCAAAAAAGTGCGGAAAGCGCAATCAAAACCGCTTGACAGCATTTTTTATATAAGATAAAATTTATTGCGGAATCTGCGGAGGGCACTCTCACGGGCTGCCGCACCGTTCCGTGAATAAGCGTACAGAATAGATCCGTACAATACAGGGAAGGAGACCAAACAGCATGAAGACCTATATGGCGAACGACCAGACGGTTGAAAGGAAATGGTACGTCGTGGATGCGGCGGGCGTTCCTTTGGGCAGGCTCGCGTCCAAGGTCGCGGCGGTTTTGCGCGGGAAAAACAAGCCTACGTTCACGCCGCATGTGGACACGGGCGATTTTGTCATCGTCATCAACAGCGACAAGGCGGTGCTCACCGGCAAAAAGCTGGACGATAAATTTTATCGCTACCATACCGGCTACATCGGGGGATTGAAGGAAGTTTCTTACCGCAAAATGATGGCGGAAAAGAGCGACCTTGCCGTATACGAAGCGGTGCGCGGCATGCTCCCGAAAAACCCGCTGGGCAGGAAGATGATCAAAAAGCTGCGCGTGTACAAGGGCGCGGAACACAAGCACGAGGCGCAGAAGCCCGAAGAGCTTAAATTATTTTAAAGAGGTGCGCAAATGGCAAAAGCAAATCTGAAAAAGAAATTGCAGTTTTGGGGTACGGGCAGGCGTAAAAAGGCGATCGCCCGCGTCCGCCTCATTCCCTCCGGAAGCGGCAGCATCGTGATCAACGACCGCACGCTCGAAGATTATTTCCCGCAGGGAACGTTGCAATACATCGTAAAGCAGCCCGTTGCGCTCACCGGCACCGAAAGTGCGTACGATATCGTCGTAAACGTTTGCGGCGGCGGGTATACGGGGCAGGCAGGCGCGATCCGCCACGGCATTGCGCGCGCGCTCATCCAGGCGCAGCCCGAACTTCGCCCCGCACTGAAAAAAGAGGGCTTCCTCACGCGCGACCCGCGCAGCAAGGAACGCAAAAAGTACGGCCTGAAAAAGGCACGCCGCGCTCCTCAGTTCTCCAAGAGGTAATGATTGCACGGTACGGCGCCGCGGTTTGTTCGCGGCGCCGTGTTTTTACCGTTTGCGGCGGTCGATGCGGCGGGAGATCTGCTCGTGCCGCAGCAGCGCCTCCTGTGCGCGCCGCCTGCGTTCGCCCGCGGTAAAAATGCCTTCCCGCCCTTCGCCGTTTTGTTCGGGCGCGGGCGGCTCTTGCCGGGCGGGCTCCTCTTCCTGCCTGCCTCCCGCAAGCGCGGCAAGCAGGTCAAACAGACTGAATTTTTCCATAATGCCTCCTTTTTGCAGAAAATCTTTGGCTCCGTGTGCAAATTTTCATGAAATTTCCGCGGTTTTTTATTGCGAAAACGGGCGCTTTGCGATATAATTGAAAGGTATACGGCGCGCAGCCGCGCCTTGCACATCGTTTAAGGAGTTTCACGCCTTATGCTGAAAACGCTCAAAAAGATATTGCCTGCCCTGCTCGCCCTTGCGCTCGCGTTCGCGGCGCTTGCGGGCTGTGCCGGCGCGTATACGTCTTCGCCGCTGGGCGGCAACCTTGAAGGAGAAGTTTCCTCCAACGGCGGGTTTGCCGTGCAGAAAGGGGAGTACGTTTACTTTATCAACGGCATCGAAGATTACAGTGCGGACAACACCTACGGCAGCGTGGAAAAGGGCGCGCTGGTGCGCATCGCCGCGGCGGATCTTGCCGCGGGCAATTACGCCGAGGTCGATACGGTGGTGCCGCTGCTTGCCGTTGCGCAGGACCATACTTCCGGCGTCTATGTTTACGGCGATACCGTGTATTACGCCACGCCCAACGTGCTCAAAAACATGGACGGCGAGGTGGATAGTTCCTATCTCGATTTCAAAAGCTCCAAGCTCGACGGGTCAAAGACCATGCGCGAGTACTATGTGCAGGTCTCCGATAACACCACCGTGTACCGCTATGTGCAAGAACCCGAAAGCGGAGACGTGTACCTCGTGTACGTAGACGCTTCCGCCACGGAGATCCATGCCTACAACACCGTTACGGGCGAAAACAGAGTGCTCGTTTCCGGGTACGATTCGTACATCCTCCCGGAGGAGATCCCAAACGGCGAGCAGGAATACACCATTTACTACACCATGCCCGTTGCCACGATGGGCAGGTACGACGCGGAAACGGCAGCCGCGGCAAGCGAAGAGGGCTACCAGCAGCTGTATGCCGTCAGCGCCTTTGCAACGGAAACCCCCTATCAGGTGGACGGAAAGCCTTTCACCGAATCGGAGGCATACCTTGCCGCTTATACCGATAAGGATGCGGCGGAGGACGCGGAAGACCGCGTAATGGAGTACGTCAACTTCGGCACGCTGGTGCTCGACGGCATCGGCAGCGGCAAAAAGACGACGCCTTTCAACCACGACAAAACGGAGCAGACCCCCGTTTCCAGCTTGAGCGGGTATACCTATTCGTTCATCGCCTATACGGGCGGCGCGCTGTATTTTTCCGCCACCGGAGACGGCAACACGTTCGTGTACCGTTTGGACGAAGAGGCGTATGCCGCGGCGGTCTCGGCGGGCAGCTGGAATTCCGTCACCGCCAACCCGTCCATCGCGGCGGGCGGCGCCGCCGCGTCGGGCAGCGCGGCGATCGCGCCCATCGCCATCTCCACCGGCAACGTAACTTCCTCCGCTCTCTATTATACGGAGCAGGGCGGGGCGGTCGTGTATATCTATGTGGACGCAAACGGCAACATCATGCGCAACACCGTGGACGCTGAAACCGCCGCAGACGGTACGTTCGTTTACGACGATCTCATCAAAGAGAGCGTGCCACTTGCCCGCGCCCAGTCCGGCGCAACGCTGTTGTTCCGAAACGGAAACTACCTCTATTATTCTATGAGCGGCACCAACGGCAATGCACTCTACCGCATCGATTATACGGGCGAAGCGGATGCATACAACGCCTTGGAGGGCGCCGCGGCGGAAAACGACGACTACAAGGCGACCAAATACCTCGGCTTGGAATACAGCAGCTCGTGGTACGACCCGGAGATCCTCTCCGCCGGCGGCACGCAGTATCTGCTCTTTGCCAACGCGGATACCTATGCGGACGGATACATCTACGCGATGGAAAACCCCGCAGACAACGAGGCGCTTGCCGCCCTCAACGAAAAGTGGGAGGACGTGCAGGAACTGTTTGACAGCTCTTCCGACTTTACTTCCCGTTTTGCGGATGCGGCGAATGCGGCGCACTACTATTTCTATACGGCAGACGGCGACCTCGTTTCCACGCTGACCGATACCGAAGAGGCGTATGCCGAAAATTACAGCGAGGAGGAGATCGAGCTCATCCGTGCGTTCATTACGCCCGATTCCGATGAATCGAAGAGGACGCTCGCTTCCTACCGCTTGGATTTTTCGGCGCTGTATGAAACGCCCGCCGAGGGAGAAATCGTTTACTACAACACCGAAAGCGCTTTCTTCAACTTGCTCGGCACACGCACGGAGAGCGACGAAGAGGCGATCGCCGATTCGCTCGCGGGGGCGTATTTGCAGGCAACGGCGGAAGAAGAAACTTCCGATACGGCATGGACGTGGCAGTGGGCGGCGATCTTTGTGCCCGTCGGCGTCGTCGTGATCGGGGCGATCGTCGGGTTTGTTTTGGTGCGCAGGCGCAGATATCGGCGCTGAAAAGCCGATAAACAGCAGGTTTTAAAGGGAAAAGAGGGAACGGCAGTCCGCCGTTTCCTCTTTTTTTGAAATTTTTTCAAAAATCGGCACGGTTTTTTCTTTACAAATCATATATTTCACTGTATAATAACGCAGAAAAAAACGGCTGCCGACGCTGCGTAATTTTTGCGGGACTGCACATAGTACGCAGAGAGCGCAGCCGCCGCAGAAAAATTTTCGCGCCGCCGTGCTGCCGCGCAAGGGGAAAGGGTTTATGGGGAAATACAAAAAGTGCCCGCGCTGCGAGCTGAATTATATCGAAGAGGATAAAGAATATTGCGACGTTTGCCTCGCCGAATTGCAGGGGAGCAAACTGATGTTCGCCGATATGGAGGAGGACGAGGACGCCGAAAAGACGGAACTCTGCCCCGTCTGCGGTGAAAATTATATGCGCGTCGGCGAAAAAATGTGCGACGAATGCAAAAAGAACGCCGAGTACGAAGAGGATACCGATATCGACCCCGAAAAGGACGAGGAGTGGCGCAATTATCTCGACGACGAAACCGAAGATCTTACCATCGAAGGCGAAGAGGGGATCGACTTCGGCGAAGACCTCGACGACGAGGAAGACGAGGCGGAAGAAGAGGAAGAATACAGCGGCGAAGACGAGGACGATTTCGACTTTAACGACGATTATTCGGATCTCGACGACGAGGACGAAGACGACGAGGACGAGGACGAAGACGACGATTTTTGATCGCAGACAAACAAGCGCCCCGCCGCACTTACCGTGCGGCGGGGCGCTTTCGCATCCGAGTGGCGGGCAGGGCATGCCCGCCGCTTTTTTATACAATTTTGCGCGCGGCATTTTTTGTGCCTGCGCGCGGGCGCGGCTTTTTGTGCAGCTGCTTTGCGCGCGGCTTTTTTGCGCGGCGTTTTTCCTTGCGTTATTTCGCGCGCCGTTGCAGCGCGGGCGCGTTTTCGCTTTCGCGCTTTCACAAGGCGACGCAAACGTGCGGGAGAAAAAAAGGCGGAAGCGCGCGCTCTTTACCGCGCGCGCACCTTTACTTCCCCGCACAGGATCTCGGAATACGAATACGAGGTCTTTCCGCGGTAATTTTTGTCGTCCGGCGTCACGGTGAACAGGGCGGGGTACAGCCCCGTCAGCCTGCCCGTAAAATCGGCGGTGCGGTTCCTGCCCATGTCTACATGCACGCGCACTTCCTTTCCGTAAAAATCGGCGATCTCCTCTTTGACGAGGCGGATGTTTTTCGGCTTCTTTATCATGGAAAGAGTATGCGCCCGCTCCGCAAAAAATATACGTCCGCCGCGCCGCTTCGCGCCGATCCGCCCTTTTTTGCGCGCATATCCCTCTTTCGGCGCGCATACAATGGAAGGAAAGACTTCGGAGGTGATGGTATGGAAATTACGCCTTCTTATGCCGCATACGAATACACGGCGGTCTGCGCGCGGCTCCGCTCGCAGTCCATCGTCGAATGCCGCATGGCGGATTGGGCGCAAAACCGCCCGCTTGCCGTAAACCCCTCGGTGCTGCTCGGTAGCGCGGAGGTGCACAACGGCGAGGTGCGCTACGGCGGCAAGCTGTATTTTTCGGTCGTGGCGCGGGCGGCGGACGGCGCCGTGATCAGTGCGGAGTGCGGCGCGGAATTTTCGCACAAGGCGGAGTGCGCGGAGGCGGCGCCCGCCTGTCTTGCAGATGTGCGCCTGTTCGTGGAAAAAACGGAAACGCGGCAAGACGGGCGCGCGCTCATCCTCTCCGCCATCGTTACGGCGGAGATCGAACTGCTTGCCCCCGCGCAGCTGAACTATCTCTCCGGCGGGGAGGGGGTCGTGTGCGATCTGCGCCCCGCCCGTCTCGTCCGCCGCTATCCCTGTACGGGCAGCACGGAGTTTGAAGAAGAGTTCGATACCGATTATGTGGGAGACGTGCTCGCGCACAGCGAACAGGCGGGGCTCACGCGCGTTGTTGCGGGCACGGGTGTGCTCGATGTTTCGGGCGAGGTGTGCCTGTGTGTGCTTGCCAAGCGCGCGGGGGAGAGCGAGGCGGTCTCCTACGAGCGCCTGATCCCGTTCCGCGCCGAGATCCCCTGCGACGAGGCGGCGGCGGGCATGGCGTGCCGCGCCCGCGTGCAGATCGGGTCGGTGCACCTCTCCGCCTCCTGCGACGAGGAAAAGGGGCGCTGCCGCATCCTTGCCTCGGTTTCCGTCCGCATCGACGGCTGTGTGTACGGGGCGGAGGAAGTGCTGCTCCCCGCCGATGCGTTTTGCCCCGGTCATGCCTGCCGCCTTTCGCGGACGCGCCTCTCGTTTGAAGAGCCGCTGTGCGCGTTCACCTCCGTCGAACGGGTGTGCGGAACGGCGGCGCTGGGCGGAAAAGTCGATTTTTCCTGCGCGTTGCAGGCGGCGGCACTGTGCAGGGCGGAGGCGGCGGCTTCCGTTGCGGAGGGGGAGATCACCGTAGAGGGCGTGCTCGATACCATCGTGTTTTACCGTGAAGGCGAGGAGGAAAACAGCCTGCCCGTCAGCCTGCCGTTTTCCTTCCCCATCCGCACCGACCGCGCCAAAGCGGGCGGCAAAGCGCAGGTCACGGCGGTCGCGTGCGGCGTTACCGTGCGGCAAAAAACGGAGGGGGAATTGGAGGCGGAGGGAACGCTGCGCCTGTTCGTTACGCTGTACGGAGAAACGCAGGCGGAGTGCGTTTGCGAGCTGCTGGCAGGCGACGCCGAGGCGGAGGGCGCCGCCATCCGCGTGTATGTGCCCGCGGCGGGGGATACGCTGTGGGATACCGCCAAAAAGCTCGGCATGCCGCCCGAAGCCGTCACCGAACGAGAGCCCTCGCTTTCCTTTCCGCTTTCGGGGAAGGAGCGCATCGTGCTCTACCGCCGCAAAACCATGCAGCCGTAAGGCGGCGTTCGGCAAAACCGCGGGCGGCGCAGCGCATGCCGCCGCAAAGAGCCGCGCGGGGGGCGCTCGGCGCCGCGCGCCCGTCCTTTTCGGAAAAATCGGTAATTTTCACGCGAATAAACCGTCCTGTTGTTTACAGCGGCGGTTTTTTTGTGGTATAATAGGAAAAATCGGAATGCGGTGCCCGCGGCGGCATTGCCTTTTCAAAGCGAGGGGAGCGCCGTGGGAGAACGAGCGCAAAAAAGCCGCGCCGTGTGCAGGGTGTTTGCAAAGGTCAATCTTTCGCTCAACATTTCGGGCGTGCGCGGCGGCTATCATCTGATCGATTCGGTCGCGGCGTCCGTCAGCCTCTTCGACGAGGTAAAGGCGGTCCCCCGCCGCGACGGGCTGATCAATGTATACATGCACGGCATGGGCAGCGAACAGATCCCGCCCGAACGCAACAACGCCGTGCGCGCGGGGGAGCTGTTCGTCTCCGCGCGGGGCACCTGCGGCGCGGATATCGAGATCCGCAAAAACATCCCGCAGGGCGCGGGGCTGGGCGGATCGTCCGCAGACGCCGCCGGGGTCTTAAACGCGCTTGCCGAATTGTACGGAGCGGAAAGGGAGGAGATCGCGCCCCTCGCCGAAGCGTGCGGCAGCGATACGCGCTACATGCTTACGGGCGGGTTTGCCCGTCTCTTCGGGCGGGGCGAACGGGTGCAGCCCCTCCTTTCGCCCAAAACGTATCATATGCTGCTGCTCGTGCCGCAGGGCGGAACGTCGGCGGCGGCGTGTTACCGGCAGTACGACGTCGCGCCCGACCCGCTGCGTGCAGACAGCGCGCGGCTGGCGGCGGCACTCGTGCGCGGCGACTTTGCGGGGGTATGCGGCAACGTTTACAACGCGCTCGGCAGGGCGGCGTGCGCCCTTTCGGAGGGCACGGCGGCGGCGCTGGAATTGGCGCGCTCGCTCTCGCCCGCCGCCTGCGCGGTAACGGGGTCCGGCAGCGCGGTGTTCGCGCTGTTTGAAACGCGGGAACTCTGCCTCTGGGCGCAGGGGCACTGCCGCGGCAAAAAGGGATTGCGCGCGCTGCCTGTTAGTACGGTGGCGCAGGGCTGCCGCATGTGAGCGGAAAGCGGAACGGAAAAAGGAGCAGGAACATGGAAGAACGCAACCTGGAATTGGACGACGACGGAAAGGTAAAACTCCGCAAGCGCACCGAGGAGGACCTCGCCAAAGAGGCACCCGAAGCGGAAGAGGAGATCGTGCTGGATATCCCCGACTTCGAGGGCTTTCAAGAGGAAGAAGCCGCCGAAGAGGAAAAGGCGGTGCAGGCGCTGCACGCCCGCGAAGCGGAGCAGGAAAAGAAAAAGGAGCGCGCCGCGCGGCTGCTTGGCGAGGCAGACAAGCTGTTTGAAGAGGGCGACGTATACGCCGCAGGCGAAAAGTATTTAGACAGCGCCGCGCAAAACCGCGCCGATTGGCGCGCTTGGTTCGGCGTCGTGCGGGTGCAGACCAAGGACTTTACCGACTTTTCGGAAATATACGACTGCGAAGCGGCGTACGACGCGGCGTTCCGCCGCATGGGGAAGCAGGAGCGCGCGGCGCTTGCCGAGCGGTACGTTCCTTCCCTGCAAGCGCACGCGGAGAAGCTGCGCGCGGAGAGCGAAGAGCTCTTCCGAGAGGACGCCCGCCTGCGCGAAGAGCGCGCGCCCGCGGCAAAAAAGGCGTTTTCCGCGGCGGTAAAGTGGTTTGCCGTTTCGGCGGCGGCGCTGCTCGCTTTTTTGGTCGCGGCGATCGTGCTTTGGTGCAGCATCTCCGCCGTGTGGGACGGAAATTATCTGATCGGCGCGGCGGTGTGCACGGGCGCGGCGGTCTTGGCGGTCATTCCCGCCGCGCTGACGGCGCGGCGGCTGGCGCAGGCAGGCGCGCAGCGGCGCATGTGCGCCCGCCCCAGCTCTACCGAGGCGGGAAAACGCGCGGAGGCGCTCTCCGAAGAAGAGGAGTTGGTCCGCTCCGTCATCGAAGATTTTTGCAGATAAACAAAGAGGAAAAACCGAACGGCGCCCAAGCGCCGCAATGCAAAAGGGTGCCCGTCTTTGCGCGGGCACCGTACCGTGTACAGGAAAAATGAAAGCATTTTTAAAAAAACTCAATGAAAAGCATCCGCTGCTGATGGAGATCGTGCGCTTTTTGATCATCGGCGGCGCGGCAACCGTTCTCGATATGCTGGTGATGGGCGCGGTGGTGTACGCCTTCGACCCTTCGCTGTACCCGCATTTTTACAATGTTTGGTACGGCGGCGGCGAACCGAGCACGCTTGCCACCGTCGTCGGCACGGGCGCGGGGTTCGTGGCGGGGCTGATCTTCAACTATATTTTTTCGATCCTGTTCGTCTTTTCCGAAAAGGGAAAGAGCAAGAGCGCGCTTGGTTTTACCCTCTTTACGCTGCTCTCCGCGGTCGGGCTCGCCATCCATCTGCTTGGCATGTGGCTGGGCTACGACGTGCTCGGCATCAACGAGTGGATCGTAAAGATCGTGCTCACGGTCATCGTGCTCATTTACAATTACGTTTCCAAACGGCTGCTGCTCTTCCGCAAGGGGAAGGCGGCGGCGCAGGCGGCGGAAGAAGAGGCGGAGGGAGCACAGCCCGCGGAAGAAGAGGCGGCGCAAACGCAGCCCGCCGCACAAAGCGCGGCGGTGCAGGCTGCCGTACAAACAGGAGAAGAGGAAATGGAAAACACGAAAATGCGCAAAAAGCTGAGCATCGTGGTGCCCTGCTACAACGAGGAAGAGTGCCTTCCGCTGTTTTATCAAACGGTTTCGAAAATGACGGAAGCACTGCCCGTTTTGGCGGAGTTTGTGTTTGTGGACGACGGCAGCAAGGACGGAACGCTCGCCGCCCTGCGCGCATTGGCGTGCGGCGACGCGCGCGTGCGGTATCTCTCCTTTTCCAGAAATTTCGGCAAAGAGGCGGCGCTGTTTGCGGGGCTGCGGGCGGCGGAGGGCGATCTCGTCTGCGTGATGGACGCCGATTTGCAGGACCCTCCCGAATTGCTCGCGCAGATGTTTTACGGGATCGAGGAGGAGGGGTACGATTGCGTCGGCTGCCGCCGCACCGACCGCAAAAACGAGCCGAAGGTGCGCAGCGCCTTTTCGCGGCTGTTTTACAGGCTCATCAACCGCATGGCGGATACCGAGATCGTAGACGGCGCGCGCGACTTCCGCATGATGACCCGCCGCATGACGGACGCCATCCTCGCCCTTCCCGAACGGGATCGGTTCAGCAAAGAGCTGTTCAGCTGGGTCGGCTTCAAAACCAAATGGCTGGAATACGAAAACCGCGAGCGCGCGGCGGGCAAAACCAAATGGAACTTTAAAAAACTTACCCGCTATGCCGTGGGCGGCATCGAAGGCGCCTCCACCTCGCTGTTGAAGGTCAATTTGTGGATGGCGGCGCTGTTCCTGCTTGCCTGCTTCGGCTTTGTTGTGGCGGATATCGTGCTGGCGGCGCTGGGAGAGCCGGTTTCGGAACTGTTCATCCTGCTGCCCGTGCTGTTTTTTGTGGCGTTTGCCCTGCTGCTGGGGCTGTTTGTCGTCAGCGAATACATCAAAAAGATCTTTGTGCAGGTGCGGGCAAGACCCGTGTACATCGTGCGCGAAAGCGAAAAGGATCTGCCCGCGGCGGCGCGCATGCCGAACGAGGAGAAAAAAGAGTAAACAAAAGCGGAGCGCCGCGGCGCTCCGCTTTTGTTTTTTTGCCGTAAAACCTTGCATTTTTGTTCCGTTTGTGTTATACTTTGAATCGGCACAAAACTTTATATTACAGAACGTGACAGGTACGAAAAACGGCATTTCGTATCTCTATTTTCTGTTACGTTTTGTAAGTATGGAAAAGTTTTGTGCCAACAAACGGAGGTATGGATGCAGGGCGTGCTTCCGTTTGGAGGCACGCTTTTTTGATTTCCCTGCAAAAAAATTTGGAGGGGATACGAATGAAGTGTACACAGTGCGGAACAGAGCTTGAAGGGGGCTGCTGCCCCGTTTGCGGCAGGGGTGCGGCGCAGGCGGAGAGCGCGGGCGGCGCACGGCAAGCCGCGCAAAGCGCAACGCCGCAGAGCGCAGGGCAAGCCGCGCAAAGCGCCTCGCCGCAAAACGCAGGGCAAGCCGCGCAAAGCGCCCCGCCGCAAAACGCAGGGCAGGGAGCCGCTTCGCCGCAGAGCGCGGAACAAAATCTTGCCGCACAGGCGGCTCGGCAGGGGGAGGGCGCCGCATCTTCCGCGGTGCCGTCCGTGACCGACGCCCCGCCCGAAAAGCTGCCCCGCCCCAAAAAGTCTTTGCTGGTCGCGTCAAAAACATGGAACGATAGAAATGTGTTCGGCAGTTTTGCGTTGTTTTTTATACTGACAGCGGCGGCGATGTTCTGCACCCTTTCTTCGCGTTATTTGCTGACGGCGGATGTCGTCTGCCTTGTCTGCTGTTTGCTTGCGGCGGCAGTCGTGCTGATTGTGCCGCGTTGGATCGTTTCACGGGTGTACCCCTGCGGTACGCGCCGGTATACGGACTTCCTGATGCAGCTGCGGAAAGGGAAAAAGAAGCCGATCGATCGCGTAGATTACAGGCGCGAGAACAGGCTGAACACAGTCATGTTTATGTTTATCCCCGTGATGTTTTTGCTTTTGCAAGGCATGATGCTGTTGTTAGGCACGGAGATGGGGCGTGCGGCGGGGATCGCTACGCTGGTCGTAATTGTTTTCAGCGGAGCAGTTTGCATTACGGTGTATGCGATCTGGTGGCGTCGCCGTCGCGGGGAGATCCTCACGGCGTATTACGGCAAGCAAAATCCGAAAAAGGACGACGCGCCGATCGTCACGTATGCACAGCTCGGCGAGGAACTGCGCGTCTACCAGGAGGCGTGGGATACGTATCTTTTGAACGACTATGCGCGCCACTGTTATAAGTACGGCAAAGCAAAGGGGAAGGGTACGGGGTACCTGACGTTCCGCACCCGTGTCGTCCCTTTGCTTTTAACGATCGTTGAGCTCGCGCTGCTCGTCGCCGTTTTTTTGGTCGGGCGGGGATATATGACGAACGTATTCCGCGCCGACAGGGTGCTTGCCGTACAGACGGGTATCAATGCCGTGGAGTTGGAGGATTACCTCGGCGAACCGTATCAGAAAAACGAGGGCGCGGCGCAGTACGTCTATTACAGCGGCAATTATGTGACGCTGTTGGAGCGGAACGAAGATTTTGATATAAGCGGCGTGCAGGATTGGAACGATTTGGAAAACGCCTTTGCGGACGCACAGGCGCTGTACACCACGGTGTATTCCTACATAGAGGTGCAGTTTGATCTGACGGGCTCTTTAAGCGGTTCTCCCAACTGGTGGGATACGGCGATGCGCAGCATCTTCTTCGACCCGTCGCGCACGGAACGGACGAAGGACGATAAAAAAGACGTGCGGGAGCGCGAGGTTTCCGTTGCCGAGATCGAACAGGGCGCGTTTGCGGGCAGGGCGGTCGTGACGGTGCGCTATAAAGACGGCAGCATTTGGCGCGCAGAGGTGCGCGGAACGCTCGCCGAGGGCAGCACGGATACCGTCGGGGAGACGGTCACGCTCTCCTGTTATGACCCGTACGCGGCGGGTACCGAAGCGACGTTCACCGTACAGGCTGCCGTCGTGGAGGCGGCAGCCGAAGAGGCGGAGTAAAAAAATTTACGGCGCCGCCCGCTTTTTGCGGGCGGCGCTTTTTCTCTGCCGCCTCGGTTGTTTCTGCCGCGGGCGGCAATTTTTTTCCGCCGATTTTTGCCAAAGGGTTGAAAGAAGCGCAAAAGTATGCTATTCTATTCCCGTAGCGGCGCAAAATTGAAAACAAACAACACTTTCCGTTGGTTTTTTCAACTTTTTCGCTTTGCGCAAAAGGTGCGGAGAGGCGGTTGACATCCGCGCTCCGATTTGATATTATTTTATCGATAAAAAATTATCGAAAGAAGGGGCCATGAAGTACGAAAAGAACGAGCGCGCATACGAATTGGATTCCGCAACAAGCGTTGCGGCGATGCTCGGCGAGGGAGAACAGGTCCTTTGGCAGGGGAAGCCGAAAAAATCCGCGTTCATTTTGAACAAGGTGCTCGGCATGATGCCGATCGCGCTCCTGTGGGCGGCGGTCGATACCGCCCTGCTCGTGCTTGTGTTCACGCTCGATTCGCCCGGCGTGATGCGTTGGATCACCGTCGGCTTTGTCTGCATCCACCTGTTTCCTTTTTGGCTTTGGCTCTCCAACGTGATCACGGCGAGCCGCCGTTACAAAAACATGGAGTACGTGCTCACCGACCGCCGCGTCATCGTCCGCAGCGGGCTGGTCGGCATCGATTACCAGTCCGTCAGCTATAAGGATATCCAAAACGTGGATCTGCGCGTCGGCGTGTTGGATAAGCTGATGAAGGTGGGAGACTTGTATTTCATCACGGCGGGGAAGGGGCGAAACGTGTTTTTCGATATCGAACGCCCGTACGAAGTGTACAAGATCGCGCAAAAAACCGTGGCGGATATCCAAACGGATATCGCGTTCCCCAATGCGTACCGCCCGGAGGAGAACCCCGGCTTTCATACAACGTACAAAGGGGAAAAATAGAAGGGAGGGGCTGCCGCATGGGCAACGAAAAAGAGTTGTTAAACGTTTCCAAAGCGACCATCGGCAGGCTGCCCGCCTATCACAGGTACTTGCAGGAAAAACTTGCCGCGGGCGAAAAAACGGTTTCGTCTACGGCGATCGCGGAGGAGCTGCATCTCAGCGCGGTGCAGGTGCGCAAGGATCTTTCGGCGATCGCGCGCGAAGCGGGCAAACCCAAACTCGGCTTCACCGTTGCCGACCTCATCGCGGATATAGACCGCTTTTTGGGGTACGACAACCTCAACGACGCGGTGCTCGTTGGCGTGGGCGGCTTGGGGAAAGCGCTTGCCGGGTATAGCGGATTCAAACATTACGGGCTGAACATCGTGGCGGCGTTCGACGCCGACCCCGCTCGCATCGGTACGAGCATCGGCGGGATAAAGGTCTTTCCCGCGGAAGAGCTGGCGCGGCTGGTGCGGCGGCTGAACGTGCTCATCGGCATCATTGCGGTGCCCAAGGAGGCGGCGCAGGGCGCCGCGGACGAGCTCGTCAAAGGCGGGGTGCGCGCCATCTGGAACTTTGCGCCCGTGCATTTGAACGTGCCCGCAAACATAGCAGTCAAAAACGAGGATATGGCGGCGTCGCTTGCGATCCTGTCCAAACGCCTCGCGGAAATTTTAAACAACGAAAAATAACAAAAAGGAGAGATGTTATGGAGAACAAGCTTGTCGATTCGGTCGAAGCCTTGATGGAAAAGATCGAGCAGGTACGAAAGGCGCAGGAAAAGTTTGCCACCTACACCCAGGAGCAGGTAGACAAGATTTTTGCCGCCGCGGCGCTCGCCGCCAACAGCCAGCGTATCCCGCTGGCAAAGATGGCGGTCGCCGAAACGGGCATGGGCATCGTGGAGGATAAGGTGATCAAAAACCACTATGCCGCCGAGTATATCTATAATAAATACAAGAACATGAAAACGTGCGGCGTCATCGAAGAAGATCCTTCCTTCGGCGTAAAAAAGATCGCCGAACCCATCGGCGTCGTTGCGGCGGTCATCCCGACCACGAACCCGACTTCGACGGCTATCTTCAAAACGCTCATCTGCCTTAAATCGCGCAACGGCATCATCATCTCGCCGCACCCGCGCGCAAAGGGCTGCACCATCGCCGCGGCGAAAGTCGTGCTCGAAGCCGCGGTCAAGGCGGGCGCGCCCGAAGGCATCATCGGCTGGATCGACGTTCCCTCTTTGGATATGACGACGACGCTGATGAAAACGGCGGATATCATTCTCGCAACGGGCGGCCCCGGCATGGTGCGCAGCGCGTACAGCTCCGGCAAGCCGGCGCTGGGCGTGGGCGCGGGCAACACCCCCGCCATCATCGACGCTTCCGCGGATATCACGGTCGCCGTCAACTCCGTTATCCATTCCAAAACCTTCGATAACGGGCTGATCTGCGCGTCCGAACAGTCCGTCATCGCCGAAGACGAGGTGTACGACGCGGTAAAGGCGGAGTTCATCAAGCGCGGCTGCTATATCCTCAACGAAGAGGAGAAAAACAAGGTCCGCAGCACGATGATCATCAACGGCGCGCTGAACGCCAAGATCGTCGGGCAGCGCGCTCCCAAGATCGCCGAGATCTGCGGCTTTACCGTGCCTGACACGGCAAAGATCCTCATCGGCGAAGTGGAGAGCGTGGAGCTGGAAGAGGCGTTCGCGCACGAAAAGCTCTCTCCCGTGCTCGCCCTCTACCGCGCCAAAGATTTTGAAGAGGCGGTCGCCAAAGCGGAGCGCCTGATCGCAGACGGCGGGTACGGCCACACCGCTTCCCTGTACATCAACACCGTAACGGGGAAGGAGAAGATCGCCATGTGGCAGGAGGCGATGAAGACCTGCCGCCTCGTCATCAACATGCCTTCCTCGCAGGGCGCCATCGGTGACATTTACAACTTTATGCTCAATCCTTCGCTCACTCTCGGCTGCGGCACATGGGGCGGCAACTCGGTTTCCGAAAATGTCGGCGTAAAGCACCTTTTGAACATCAAAACCTTAGCGGAGAGGAGAGAAAACATGCTGTGGCTTCGCCTGCCTGAAAAAGTATACCACAAAAAGGGCTGCCTGCCCGTCGCGCTGGACGAGCTCAAAAACGTCATGGATAAAAAGCGCGCGTTCATCGTAACGGACGAATTTTTGTACAAAAACAATTATATCAAGCCCATCACCGATAAATTGGACGAAATGGGCATCCGCTACACCTGCTTCTACAACGTTGCGCCCGACCCGAACCTCGCCTGCGCGAAGGAAGGCGCAAAGCTGATGACCGATTTCCAGCCGGACGTCATCATCGCGCTGGGCGGCGGCTCCGCAATGGACGCGGGCAAGATCATGTGGGTGCTCTACGAACATCCCGAAGTAGACTTTTTGGATATGGCGATGCGCTTTATGGATATCCGCAAGCGCGTGTACACCTTCCCTAAGATGGGAGAAAAGGCGTACTTCATCGCCATCCCTACCTCCGCGGGCACGGGCTCCGAGGTTACGCCCTTTGCCGTTATCACGGACGAAACGACGGGCATCAAGTATCCTTTGGCGGACTACGAGCTGCTGCCGAAGATGGCGATCGTGGACGCAGACTTTATGATGAGCATGCCGCGCGGGCTCACCGCCGCAACGGGTATCGACGCAATGACGCACGCGCTCGAAGCGTACGCCTCCGTTATGGCGACCCCGTACACCGACGGGCAGGCGCTGGTCGCGCTCAAACTCATCTTCGAATATCTGCCCCGCTCGTATGAAAACGGCGCCAACGACCCCGAAGCGCGCGAAAAGATGGCAGACGCTTCCTGCATGGCGGGTATCGCGTTCGCAAACGCCTTCCTCGGCGTGTGCCATTCGATGGCGCACAAGCTCGGCGCGTTCCATCACATCCCGCACGGCATCGCCAACGCGTTGATGATCAGCGAGGTCATCCGCTTCAACAGCGCCGAAGTTCCTACCAAGATGGGTACCTTCCCGCAGTATGCGTACCCGCACACGAGGCGCCGCTATGCCGAGATCGCCGAGTTTTTGGGGCTGGGCGGCAAGGACGACGAAGCCAAGGTGAAAAACCTCATCAAGGCGATCGAAGACCTCAAAGCCAAAGTCGGCATCAAAAAGAGCATCAAAGAATACAACATCGACGAGCAGAACTTCCTCGGCAGGCTCGACGAAATGTGCGAGCAGGCGTTCGACGACCAGTGCACCGGCGCGAACCCCCGCTACCCGCTCATCTCCGAGATCAAAGAGATGTATCTCAAATGCTATTACGGTAAATAAGGAGGGAAATCACCATGGCGGAAATCATTCAGAAAACGAGCAAAAAAACCATCTACCGCGAGGGCAAAACGCTCGTAAAGTTGTTCAACGAAAGCTATCCCAAGTCTGACGTTTTGAACGAGGCGCTCAACACGGCGCGCGTCGAAGAGGGCACCGCCCTCAACGTGCCCGCCGTGCACGAAGTGACCAAGATCAACGGCGAATGGGCGATCGTGCTCGATTACGTCGAAGGCAAAACGCTGCAACAGCTCATGGACGAAGAGCCGGGCAGGATGCAGCAGTACCTCGAAGAGTTTGTCGATCTGCAAGTGGAAGTGCTCAAACAAAAGGTGCCTTTGCTCTCCAAGCTCAAAGACAAGATGCACCGCAAGATCTCGGCGACCAAGTTTGAAAAAACGACCCGTTACGATCTGCACATGCTGCTTGAATCGCTGCCCGCGCACGACAAGCTCTGCCACGGCGATTTCAACCCCGGCAACATCATCGTCAGCCCCGACGGGCGCAAGTTCATCATCGACTGGTCGCACGCCACCCAGGGCAACGCCCGCTGCGACGCCGCGCGCACCTATCTGTTGTTCAAGCTCGAAGGCAAAGACGCGATCGCCGAAGAGTATTTGAAGCTCTTCTGCGAAAAAACGGGCATTGCCAAGCAGCTTGTGCAGCACGCGCTGCCCATCGTTGCCGCCAGCCAGACCACCAAAGCCGTGCCCGAAGAGCAGGCGTTCCTCGAAAAATGGGTGAACGTCGTCGATTACGAATAAAAAGCTCAGACCAAACGCAAAAAACGCGCCGATCGTTCGGCGCGTTTTTTTATGCGTTCCGCCCGCCCCGCGGCGGCGGGGCGGGCGGAACCATACGGGGGCGGCGCGCGTGCGGCAGGAGACTGCTCGTGTGGCAGGAGACCGCGCGATGCGGCAATGCGGAAAAAACAGACGGCGGCGCGGCGGCAAAAGCGTGCAATGCCGCAGGCGCCGTAAAACCGGAGCGGGCGGAGGAACCGCCCCGTGCAACAATTTTGCAATAAGTCCGCCGTGTAACAATTTTGCAATAAATCCGCCGAATGCGGAAAATGTGCTTGACGCGGGGGGGGGTACTTATGCTATAATAGGCGTCACTTGCGGGAACCCCGCAAAAAAACAAAAAGGAGAAAACAGCATGAAAAAGAAGATCGTTTTATCGCTCGCTCTGTTGGCGGCGCTGTGTTTTGCGCTTTTCCTCTTTGCGGCGTGTGACGAAACGAAAAAAGAGATCTCCGCTTCGCTGAGCAAAACGGAGGCGATCGTCGGGGAGGAGATCACCCTCACCTATTCCACGCCGGACGATACGCCCGTCACCGTCTCCTATTCCAAGGACGGCGGCGCGTCCGTTGCGCAGGAGGGGACCTCGTTCACGGCGCAGGAGCGCGGCGTGTATGTGTTCACCTTCTCTGCGGAGGGGTATGAAAGCGTAGAGTGCACGCTCACCGTTAAAACCGAACAGGACGCGCTGTTTGCGGGCGGCACGGGCGTACAAAACGACCCGTATCGCATTGCAAACGCGCAGCAGCTGAAAAACATCGGGCAGATGAAAAACGAATTGCTTGCCGCCGAACAGGAGTATTGGTTCGAGCTTACGGCGGATATCGACCTTTCGGCAGAGCAGCCTTCGGGCAGCGCCGATTACGGCACCTACTTCGTGGAGGTGTTCAGCGGCAAGCTGAACGGGGCGGGGCACACCGTTAAGGGCAGCAATACGATCGACCATCTGTTCCATTACGCCTATCAAAATGCGCAGTTTGAAGATTTCACGCTGGAACTTGCGGATAGGAGCATCACGCGCGTTGCGGCGATCGGCGCTTATGCGGCAAAGAGCGACCTCGGCGAAGGCGTGTACGAACCCCAAGACGAAAACGGGATCAACCTTTGGTACACAGGCGTAAACTACAAGGGGCAGGAGGGGGCTTCGTACTTCCTCGGAGACAACAACGCAGCCCTGTATTACGATGAAAACTGCACCGTGGTCTACGCCTGGTACGAGGGCGCGATGCACGCAACGTTTTGCGATAACAGCGGCGCGGAATTCGGCTTCGAGATGATTTTGAACGGCTGCTCGGTCACGGGCGATTTTACGGGCGGCGGCGGCAATTCGGGCGCGGCGATCTTCCTTGCGGGGCAGATCGGCGAGTACACGTCGGTCACCTTCCGCGATTGCTCCTTCAACGGCACCATCACGGGCAAAAACGTGGGCGTGCTGTTTGCAAACTACTCTTGGACGGGGGACGACCCGTATTTCAGGCATGTTACGGTCGTAAATCTGACCGTGCAGGGCAAAATCAACGCCCTCGGCGGAAAGTCCGGCGTGACCTTCGCCAACAACACCGCCGAGCATAAAAATATTTCCGAAGAAGCCAAGGCGTGCATAAACAAGGTTGCGGCGGACGAGACCCTTGCCCTCGCCGGCACGGAAAACGGCACCTACACCGTTACCGCGGCGACCAACGCAAACGTGGCGTATTACGAGATCCGCCTCGCCCTTGCCACGGTGTATTGGTATGCGGACGACACCTATACCGAGCCGTGGCTCGCACAGACTAACTCCAACAACGTCACCATCCGCGTGGAAAAGGATGCGCTCGCGCAGACGGGCGTGTACAAGGCGCAGGCGGTCACGCTCGGCGACGCGCTCGAAAAGGGCATCGTAGACGATACGTTCGTTGCCGATAAACAGTGCAAAGAGGGCTTCCGCTACGGCTTTGTCGTAAAGAACGGTACGGCATACCTTGTAATGGATTACGAGGCAACGGGCAACTACTTCAAGTTTGCCGCTACTTCGTACGTAAAGGCTTCGGTGTTCGCTTTTGACGCAGCGGGCACGCCGCTTGCCTATGCCGACGAAAACAAGTAAACAAGCAAACAAGCGCAAAAGCGGGCGGGATTTTCTCTGCCCGCTTTTTTCCTGCGCTTTTGCGCGCCTTCCTTCCCTGCGTGCGGGCGGCAGCCGCGCGGGCAAAGGAGAGGGGTAAAATGCAAAAACGGGCAAACGGCGCGTATAAAGCGTATAAATATGGAAAATGCGTGCAATTTCCGCGCCGAGAGGCGGCAAAAACGTTTGCCTTTTCCCGCGTGAAATGCTATGATTAACGCATTACAAAATCAATCTTTTTTCGTTCGCAAAGAGATATCTCTTTTTTTCGGACTGCCGTCCGAAAAAAATCTCTTTAACGGCAAAAAAAAGAAGAAGGAGAGGAACAATCATGAAAAAGTTGTTAGCGGTCGTTGCGTCCGTTCTCATGGCTGCCGTGTTCGCGGTTTCCGCGGCGGCGTGCGCCATGGGCGATCCCGTCAAGGTCGTCGAGATCGATCTGACGGAGGAAGAGTATGCATTCATCCTGCCCAAAAACAGCCCGCTGAAAAGCACCATCAACGGGTACATCGAGCAGCTCAACAGCGAGGAGGGCTTAGACGGCGTGACCGTAAAAGCGCTCTTTGACGCGGAGGCGAACGATACGGCGGAGCACATCGGCGATGTTTTGACGGAGCTGCCCGCAAACGCAGACCGCGACGAGTATTTTGTTGTGGCTACGAACGCGGAGTTTGCGCCCTTTGAATATCGGCAGGGCACCTATTTTGCGGGCATCGATATGCAGATCGCCAAGCTGTTTGCCCAAAAGCTCGGCAAAACGCTCGTGATCCGTCATATGGAGTTTGACGCCGTTATTCCGAGCGTTTCCGGTACGGCATATTCCGAGAGCGACGACCCCGATGCGGAACCCGTTCAACCCGATTCCACGAAGGCGGATATCGGCATGGCGGGGCTGACGGTCACGCCCAAGCGCGCGGAAGCGGTCGATTTTACGGAAAGCTATTACAACGCGGCGCAGCGCGTTGCCGTGCTTGCGGAGGATACCGCGTTCGACGCCTGCGAAACCAAGGAAGACGTTGTTGCCGTCCTCAAAACGATGGCGGGAGAAGTTGCCGGCGCGGCGCAGGGGCAAACGGGGTACACCTATCTTAAAGGCGATGCTTCCGGTACGATGGGCGCGGATTTTGCCGGGTTTGACGACGTGTTCTCCGAGATCAAGTCGTATGCCAGCATCGGCAACGCGGTGCAGGATCTGTCTCTCGGCAGGCTGCGCGTTGTCGTCGGCGATAAATTCACGCTCGCCGAAGCCGTGAACGGCATCAACGGATAACATCCATGTGGGATAGTTTTTACGAACAATTTATCACCTTTGACGGGTACAAGCTGGTTTTAGAGGGTTTGCTGAACACGATGATCATCGCCCTCGTCGGCTTGGCGATCGGCATCGTCATCGGTACGGTCGTGGCGGTCATCCACGTGGCGGGCACGCGCAACAAAGTTGCGCGTGTATTCGCCGTTGTGGGAGACGTGTATACGACGGTCTTCCGCGGCACGCCCATCGTGGTGCAGCTGCTGGTGTTCCACTTTGTGCTCTTTCCGCTCATGCGGCTGAATATCCAAGGGGTGTGGGAGTCTGTGCTCGTGTTCGGGCTCAACAGCGGCGCGTACGTCTCCGAGATCATGCGCGGCGGCATCCAGTCGGTAGACGTGGGGCAGCTGGAAGCGGGCAGAACGCTGGGGCTCTCCTTTACGGTCACCATGCTCAAAGTCGTGTTTCCGCAGGCGATCAAAAACGTTATCCCCACCTTGGGCAACGAACTCATTGCCATCACCAAAGATACGTCGGTTGCGGGGTACGTGGGCACGACCGACCTCACCGTTGCGTTCCGTGCGCTGGCGTCGAACGATTACCAGATCATTATCCCGTATCTGATGCTCGCGCTCGTGTACCTTGTCATCGTCATCATCTTTACCGTGATCATCCGCGTTGTGGAAAGGAGGCTGCGCAAGAGTGAAAAAAGAAGTTAACAGGCAGCTTCCCGCAGGGGGCAAAGCAAACGGCTTTTCCGCAGAGGATACTTCCGTTGCGGCAAGGCTTGCCCGCGGCGAGCCCGTTGCGCTCATCGAAGTAGAGCATCTCACCAAAAAGTTCGGCGACCTTACGGTGCTGGACGACATTACCGATAAGGTCGAGCAGGGCGAAAAGGTCGCCATCATCGGGCCTTCGGGCAGCGGCAAAAGCACCTTTTTGCGCTGTTTGAACGTATTGGAGGACCCTTCCGCGGGGGCGGTGTACTTTGAAGGCGCCAACCTTGTAGACAAAAAGGTAGACATCAACCTGCACCGCCGCAGGATGGGCATGGTGTTCCAGCAGTTCAACCTGTTCAACAACATGAACGTGCTCAAAAACATCACCCTTGCTCCCGTCCATGTGGGAATGCAGGATCTGCGCCGCACCAGGCGCCGGAACTTCTGCACGCGCCTTTCCAACCTGTTCCGCAAAAAAGACAAAAAGCGCCCTCTGCTTCCCGTACAGACAGACGCGAAGGCCATCCGCAGATATGCAGAAGAGAACGCCATGCGGCTCCTTACCCGCATCGGTCTGGCAGACAAGGCAAGCGCCTATCCCTCCACGCTTTCGGGCGGGCAGCGCCAGCGCATCGCCATCGTGCGCGCGCTCGCGATGAACCCGAAGGTCATGCTCTTCGACGAGCCTACCTCCGCGCTCGACCCCGAGATGGTCGGCGAGGTGCTCGAACTGATCAAAGAGCTTGCCGACGAGGGCATGACGATGGTCATCGTCACGCACGAGATGGGGTTTGCGCGCGAAGTCGCCACCCGCG
>CALVMR010000028.1 GCA_944346885.1 uncultured Clostridia bacterium
ATTACCAGATGCGCATGATCCCCTCCGTTACGGCGGACCGCGGCTACGCGATGATCCTCAACGCGGATATGATGCGCGCGGCGGGGCTGGACCCGGACGAGTACGACGTGCTCAACCCGGACGGCTATAAAAACATGAACTTTTCGGACTTCGAAGAGATGATGTACACCGTGAAAAGCCTGCCGCAGTACGCGAGCATGCGTTACCCCATCGCGGCAAAACCGTGGGATATCGTGCGCTTGTTCGGCGGCGTGTTTGACGGCGACTACGGCGTAAACGTCATCCAAGAGGACGGCTCCGTTGTGCCCGGTTACTTCACCGAGGGCGGGCAGAGGATGCTCGACTATATGTGGAAGTGGGCAAGAGACGGCATTTGGGAAAACGAATCCTTGCAGGTAGACGATACCGACCGCATCGGCTGGTTCGCAAACGAATCTTCCGCGGTGTACATGTCGTACCCGGACGTGGAGTACCTCATTTCCTCCATGCGCACGGTATCCAGCATCAATTCGCAGCTGGATTACGTGATGATCGCGCCCCTCGCCGACGACGTGACCGAGGAGGGGATCGCCTACGCCGCCGAACACGACGGGCAGGGCATCGTGCGCGGAAACATGAAGGATAACAAGGCTTCCGAAGCGCTCATTATCCCCGACCACCGCGATACCGATACCGAGGTGCTGCTCTCCTTTATCGATTGGCAGCTCTCCTCCAAGGAAAATTACGAGTTGTGCAAATACGGCGTCAAGGGCACCCATTGGGACGAAGGCGATCCCATCGCTTGGGGCGAGGATACGTACGAAACGTGGGTGTATCCGCTTTCCGACCGCGAGGAGTTCACGCAGCATCCGCCCTATTCGGGCAAATACCTGCTGGTGGAAAACATCAACATTTCCAACCGTCTGCGCGGAGACTACACCGCCGACGAATCGGCGTGGTATTTGACCGCCCGCAACGACTTTGAGGCATACGATTCCGATTCCGCCGAAGGCTTCTGGCTGCCGGAGATCAAGGATAACGAGATCCGCAACCAAGAGGGCATTCTCGAACAGAACTTCGTGCAGTATGTGCGCGGACCCGCGTGGAACGGGCAGGGCAGCAACGCGCCTTCCAAAATCATTTTGGAGGAGGAAGCGGGCGGCTGGCTGGCTTATTGGAACCAGTATTGCCAAAAATACCTTACTTTCCTGACGCAGCAGACGCAGAGTTCGATCGCGCACTTTGAAGAGCTGTGGGGGATCGAGATCGCTTAAAAAAGGAGGGAAGGGCGAGGAGGTTTCCCCGCCCTTTTTTAAAAAAATATGGTAAGAGGAAAATTTAAAAAACTTCTGTGCATTGTATTCTCGCTGCTGTTTGTCGGGCTGCTTGCCGCCTGCGATACGGGCGAGGGCGGCGCCAAAGACTACGGAGACCCGAACGCGAACACCGAGGTGCCCGCTTCCTCCGTCACCTTGGAGATCCCCAAGGACGGCAACGGAAAGGACGTGATCTTTGTCGGCGCCGAGCTGGATCCCTATTGGTTCTCCCAAAACGCGGGCAGGACGATCATCGACGAAGAGGCGGGGGAAAACTACCTCATCGAAGGAGAGGTGTTCAACGAGCTGTTCGTCGGCCGCATTGCGGAGATGGGAATCAAGTTTTTCCGCATGATGTTCCTCACCTCTTGGTACTGCCCCGATGAGGCTTCGTATACGAGCAAAAATTACGATTGGGACAGCGAGCAGATGGAAAGCGTGTACGCCATGCTCGACGTAGCGCAAAATTACGGCATCGAAGTGTGCGCCACCATGTGGCTGTGGGATTCCGACTTTATGAAGGTGAACCCCGAAAACGACTGGTCGCTCTGCACCGATCACGCCGTTTTTGCCGAGGTGTGCGCCGATCTGGTCGATTACCTCATCAACGAGCGCGGCTACACCTGCATCAAATACTTTACCCCCGTCAACGAGCCTACCTCCACCTTCCCGCTTACCTATGACGCGCCCAACGCCATGTTCGTGTACTCCGACTATGTGGAGATGTGCGTGGCGATGGACGAAGCGTTTGAAGAGGCGGGCGTGCGTGACGACGTGCAGTTCATCCTCAGCGACGACACGATGAACCTTACCTGGCTGGAAGAGACGGGCAAACAGCTTTCGGAAGTGGCGGATATCCTCAATTCGCACAACTATTCGTACACGTTGGAAGATTCCAATGCGTACATGTCGGGCGAGGGGTACGACCAAAACTTTAAGGCATTTGCGGATAAGGCAAACGAATACGGCAAGGCGCACGTGTTCGGCGAATTCGGCACCAACAATCCGAACAGGGAAGAGTTCCGTTCGCCGGAGCGCGGGCTGCAAGTGGCGCGCATTGCGCTGAACATGTTCAACGCGGGCAGCCAGGGCATGAGCTACTGGGTGCTGTTCAACGAGTTCTACTTTGTGGAGGAGGACGAATCTTCTTCCTCGATGAACACCACGATGGGGCTGTGGGGCAGTGCAGACGAAGGGTATGCCTGCCGCCCGGTGTACTATTCGTATTCGATGCTGACGCGCTTTGTGCGCAAGGGGATGGATATCTATACCATCGATATCGAAGACGAAGACCTGATGGCGGTCGCCTTTTCGGACGGCGAAAACTGGACATACTGCGTCGTCAACACGGCGGAGAGCGAAAAGGAGGTTTCCTTCCTCAACCGCAACCTCTTCCCGCAGCACATGGCGCGCTATGTGTACGATATGAACAACGTGCCCACCGATAACAGGGTGATCGGGGCAAACGGATGGCTCGGCTGCGACGGAAGGGTGCTCACCGATACGCTGCCCGCACAGTCGTTCACCGTGTATACCACTTTGGAGGGTTAAGAATGAAAAAGATCATCGCGGCATTGCTGGCATTGCTGTTGTGCCTTTGCGCCGCCGTTGCCTGCACCGAGGAGGAGCTGACCGTACCGGAGGGGAGCACGCTGCTCGAAGCGGATTATGCGACCGGCGTTACCACGCGCGGGCTGGGCATGGAATTCGATCCGCACTACTTTTCGCAGAACTTCCCCGATGAGATCGACGATCCGAGCAGCGGCACGGGCGGCTGGGAGATCATTTCCGAGCGTGTGCGGCAGATGAAGCCGGAGTCCTTCCGCGTCATGGTGCTGCCCGAATGGTTGGAACCGCAAAACGACAACGACGACCCCGACGTGCTCAACGAAGAGGCGCTCACCAAGGATAGTTTGGAGATGCAGTCTCTGCGCAAACTGCTCGATTTGGCGCAGGAAGAGGGGATCTCCGTCACGTTCGTGCTCTGGGGCGTCAGCCGCAACGCAACGCTGGCGGCAAACAACTGGCGTTCGGAGCCCTATTGGATGGCGTCAAACAACCAAAACGCGCCCGCGGGCATCTCGCCGAACTGGGTCGTCGGGCCGAAGGACGAGATGGAGGATGAGTTCGTCGAGCTGTTCTACGCCTACATGAAGGTGCTGCGCGTAGACGAGGGGTACACCTGCATCAAGCAGATCACCCCCGTCAACGAGCCGTGCTGGTCGTACCAGATCGAGGGCACCGCTTGGGCGGACGGCCCGCAGGATACGCCCTTCTTCCCGTACTATGCGAGCATGGTGCGCAAGCTGGACGAAAAATTCCGCGAAGAGGGCATCCGCGACCTGTTTGAATTTAACTTGGGAGACGCCACGGATACCCGTGCCGAAAAGTGGCTGACGCGCACGGCGATCGACTTGCAGGATCAAACCGACCTCGTGAACGCGCATACCTACATCTTCGGGTACGAAACGCCCAATTCGACCATTGCAAGCTGGACGCAGACGAGCTACAACATCGCAAAATCGATCGGGGCGGATTTCTTCGTCGGCGAGTTCGGCACCAACGCCGTGGAGGGTTCGACGCGCGCGAGCGACCTCAACGAATACCGCCGCGGCGTGATGCTGGCGCGCATCGTTTCGCAGGTGTTCAACAACGGCGGCAGCGGGCTGAGCTACTGGACGATCATGGATTACTACAACAACCGTTCCGCCGCATACGACCAGATGATGCAAACGGGGCTTTGGCTCTCCGAAAAATCGGCGTACAGCACCGATATGGAGAATTATAGTTGGGTCACCGAAGATTTTCAGGTGCGCCCGCAGTATTACAGCTATTCGATGCTCTCCCGCTACATCGAGGCGGGGATGTCGGTCCATCCGTTGAAGATCGAAAACGAGTTCATCTCCGGTACTGCGTTTGAAAAGAACGGCGAGTACACCTACCTGCTCGTCAACCAAACGGCGGAAGCCAAAACGTATTCCATCGAAACGGATAAAAAGCTCTCCTACGGCTATTATCTGTACCAAGAGGGGGCGCTCCCTTCCGACGATTCGCTGATCGCTTCTTCGCAAACGATCCGAACGGAGGGCAAATGCCTGACCTTCGAGCTGCCCGCCAATTCGGTGCTGATGCTGGTGCGCAAGTAAAATAAAAAGAGAAAGAAAAGAGGGCTTGCCGCTGTGTGAGTCCTCTTTCAAGGTGCAATACCGTGTGGAATTATGTGATGGTAGTCGGCGCGGCTGTCTGCGTGGCGGGGCAGTTCGTGTTCATGAAAACGTATCAGAGCAAGGTGGGCAGCACCACCGCCAAAACCTTCGCTTTTTCGGCGATCGCCGCGGCGCTCTCCTGCTTTTTGTTTTTGTGCGTGAACGTCTTTTCGGTGCGGGTGAGCGCGTTCAGCGTCTTGATGGCGCTGGGGATGAGCTTTGCCTGCACCCTCAATTCGGTGCTCGGCATCGTCGCCGTCTCGTACGGCAAACTTTCCGTGTTCACGATGTCGATGATGCTGGGCGGGATGCTGCTGCCCTTTTTGTACGGGCTGCTCTTTTTGGAAGAACCCGTCACTCCGTGGCGCATTGCGGGCTGCGTGCTGCTCGTGGCGGCGCTCGTGTACACCTCGCTTGCGGGCAACACGGAGGGCAAAAAAAACCGCCTGCTCTTTTACGGGCTGTGCGCGCTGGTGTTCCTCTCCAACGGCGCGGTGAGCATCATCTCCAAATGCCATCAGATCGGCGCGCAGGCTTCGGGCACCATCGATTACTGCATCGTGACCTATGCCTTTATGCTCGCCTTTTCCGCCCTTTCTTTGGCGGCGTGCCTGCTTTGGCGGCGCCTGCGCGCAAAACGCGCTCCGCTGCCGCTTGCGGCGCAAGGGGAGCGCGCGCAGGCGGAAAACGGCGTGCCTGCAACGGAAAGTAGCGCGCCCATGGCGGAAAGCGGTGTGCCCGTGCAGGCTGCGGCGGATACTGCGGAGAAGGCGGAAGCGCAGGCGGGCGCGGCAAAGGGCGGCGCGCGGCGCGGCTTAGTGCTCGGCTGGCTGAGCGTGGCGGCGTATGCCGTCATCAGCGGCGCGGGGTACCTCTTGCAGCTGTTCGGCGCCGTCGATCTGCCCGCAAGCGTGCTCTATCCCATCGTTACGGGAGGCAGCATCGTGCTGACGGCTGTGCTCGGCAGGGTGCTGTTCAAAGAGCGCGTCACTTGGAAAATGTGGATCGGCTTCGGGGTCGCGCTGCTGGCTACGGTGCTGTTCCTGTTCTGATCCTGTTCCGATCCGCCGCGCCCTTGCAGGGGCGCGGCAAAGCGTAAAAAACGCCGCCGCAAAGCGGCAACGATAGAAAGAAGCAACGGTACAAAGAAGCGGGCGCGGAAGCAATTTGCTTCCGCGCCCGCCCTGTTCGCAAAAAATTTTCCTCCGCGCGCCGTGTTCGGCAGTTCGAGCGCTGCCGCTTAGCGGTTCGGCGCGCATGCCGCTCGGCGAAAAATGCCGCTCGGCTGTTCGGCGTACATGCCGCTCAGCGCGCGTCTACGCCGTCCGGCGTAAAGATGAGCATATCCTTTTGCAGCTCCGCCATACCGCCGTTTAGCGCATAGATCGCGCCGCTCAAAATGTCAATGACGCGCGCGCTCGTTTCGGCGTTCACTTCGTTGAGGTACACGATCACGGTCAGCCCGTCTTTAAAGCGGTCGATGATCTCCTCCACGTCCGCAAAGGAGCGCGGGCGGCGGATCTGCATGGGAGAGCTGTTCCCCTTTGCATAGGGGCGCCGTTCGGGCAGGGGTTCCTCCTCGCGCGGGCGCCGTTTTGTATCCGCTCTTCCGGATCTGAAAAAATCAAACATGCGTAAAACTCCGAACTTTTCTCTATTATATCATATTTTCCGCCGCCGCACAAGCGCGCGCCCCCGGTTTGCGGCGCGGTTTTTCGGCTGTTTTGCGCCCGTGCGGGCGGGGATCATACCGCGTAGTGCCGTTCGCCGAACAGGCAGGTGCCCAAGCGGATCATGTTGCTGCCGTTTTCAACGCACAGCCGCCAGTCTCCGCTCATGCCCATCGAAAGGTGCGCGCAGGCGGCGTCCTCTTTGCGCAGCGCGTCGAACAGCGCCCGCATCCGCTTTACGAGGGCTGCCTGATCTTCCGCCTTTCCTTCGAGGGGCAGCATCGCCATCAGCCCGCGCAGGCGGATGTTTTTGTACGCCGCGCCGATCTTTTTGTAAGCGGCGTACGCCTCTTCGCTGCCGAATCCGCTTTTGGAGAGTTCGCAGCCGATGTTCACTTCCAGCAGGCACTCTGCCGTCCATGCCGCTTTTTCGGCGCGTTTTTGCAGCTCGTCGGCAAGTTCAAAGCGGTCTAAGGATTGGATCAGGTCCGTTTTACCGACGAGATATTTCACTTTATTGGTCTGCAAATGCCCGATAAAGTGCCGCCGTGCGCCGTGCACAAAGTCGTACTTTTGCGTAAATTCCTGCACTTTGTTTTCGCCGATATCCGTAACGCCCGCGGCGATCGCCTCGTTGATCTCGTCCGCGGTGCGCGTTTTTGTTGCGGCGACCAGCGTCACTTTTTCGCCGAACGGGTTGCCTCCTTCGATCTCCCGCAGTATCGTTTTTACGTTTTCGGCTATCATTGCCCTGCCTCCGGAAAAAACCGCACCTATCGGTGCTGTTCTATTATAGCGCGTTTTGCAAAAAGTGTCAATGCAAGAGCGGGCGGCAGAGGAAAGATCGCGCCGCACCGCCTTCGGCGCGCAAGCAAAATAGGCGGTAAACGCCGCGGCGGAGCGCATCCTACCCAAAGCGGCGGGGGCGCAAACAAGGGGCGGAAAAACAGAGCGGCGCGCAAGCAAAAAAGGCGCCCTCTGCGGCAAAGCCGCAGAGGGCGCCCCTTTGTGCGTTTTTCGGTCAAATGCGTTCGATGATGAGCTTGGTCATTTCGCTGCCCTTTACTTGGGTCTTTCCTTCGCTCATGATGTCTGCGGTGCGGTAGCCCTCGTCGAGCACTTTGTTCACCGCGTCTTCCACGGCTTTCGCCTCGTTCGTCATGTCAAAGCTGTCGCGCAGCATCATGGCGGCGGAGAGGATGGTGGCGATGGGGTTGGCGATATCCTGCCCCGCGATATCCGGCGCGCTGCCGTGGATGGGTTCGTACAGCCCGCGCTTGGTTGCGCCCAGCGAGGAGGAGGCGAGCATGCCGATGCTGCCCGTGATCATCGCCGCTTCGTCGGAGAGAATGTCGCCGAAGATGTTGGAGGTGACCACCACGTCAAACTGCGCGGGGTTTTTGACCAGCTGCATCGCCGTGTTGTCTACAAGCATATCCGTCAGCTCTACATCGGGGTACTCTTTGGCAACGGCGTGCACCACTTCGCGCCACAGGCGGGAGGATTCGAGCACGTTCGCCTTATCGATGGAAGTTACGTGCTTTCTGCGCTTGCGCGCAAGGTCAAAGGCGATGCGCGCGATGCGCTCGATCTCCGGCACGCTGTACTTTTCGGTATCATAGGCGTAGGGCACGCCGCCCTCTTCGCCTCTGCCGCGTTCGCCGAAGTAAATGCCGCCGATCAGCTCGCGCACGACCACGAGGTCGATGCCGCGTTCGGCGATATCCTTGCGCAGCGGGCAGGCGCCCGCTAAGGCGGGGAACAGCTTTGCGGGGCGCAGGTTGGAGTACAGCCCCAGCGCCGCGCGGATCTTCAAAAGCCCCGCTTCGGGGCGCAGGTGACCGGGCAGGCTGTTGATGCGCGGGTCGTTTACCGCCCCGCCGACCGCGCCCAGCAGCACGCTGTCGGAGGCGAGGCAGCGGTCGATGGTGACCTGCGGCAGCGGTTCGCCCGTCTTTTCGATGGCGCATACGCCCATCAAAAGGTGTTCGAATGTAAATTCGTGCCCGAATTTTTCTCCGATCTTTTTCAAAACGGCAATGGCGCCGTCCGTGATCTCCGGGCCGATGCCGTCGCCCGCGAGCACTGCGATGTGTTTTTTCATGATAAACGTCTCCTGTTTTTTAAAAGTTTGGCAGTTTGTTTGGGGGCGGGCGCGAAAAACGGGTCCGCTTTCAGCGGCGTTGTTCTTCGTCTGCGTCCGTTTGGCTGCCGAGGGTTACGAAGCGGTTGCCGCTCCGCTCCGCCGTTTGCAAGGGCGCGGCGGCGGTTCCGACGTAAAAGGTTTTTCCCTGCATCTGCGCCAAATCGTCTTGGGTAAAGCCGCGTATTTTCAGCGGTTTGGGCAGCGCTCTTTGCAGCTGCCGCGCCTGCCGCTTTGCCTCCCGCCGCGTTTTGCGCG
Source organism: uncultured Clostridia bacterium (assembly GCA_944346885.1). GTDB lineage: Bacteria > Bacillota > Clostridia > Christensenellales > Borkfalkiaceae > Borkfalkia. Next base: position 8,573 of record CALVMR010000028.1, read on the forward strand.
CCGACGCTTCCTCCGCCTGTAAGAGTGCTTTTGCAAAGGCCTGCGTTTCGGGGCTATCCTCTTCCCAAAACAGGGCGGCGCCCCCGCCCGTCAAAACGGCGCAGCGGTACTGCGGCGCGGCGGCTGCCGCCAAACGGATGGCGCCGAGCAGCGTCAGGCAAAAGGAGAGCGCTTCAACGCCCGCAAGCAGCGCGCCGAGGCAGGTGAAAACGATGGCGACGGGCGTATCCGCACACAGCCACAGGGCGACGACAAGCGCCGCCGCCAAAACGAAAAGCACGATGTACAGCGCCGCCTGCCTGTGCAGGGCGGTGCGCCGTTTGCCGATGAGGGTCTGTTGCATGGCGATCCCCCTTATGCGCTCAGCTGTTTTTGATGGAGTTGAGCAGCCCGCCCCGGTCGATGATGTTTTGGATAAAGGGAGGGAAGGGTTCTGCTTGGAATTTTTGCCCCGTCGTTTCGTTGACGATCTCGCCCTTAGCAAGGTCGCAGGAAACGGTATCGCCCGCCTTGATGTTTTTCACCGCTTCGGGGCATTCGAGGATGGGCAGCCCGATGTTGATGGAGTTGCGGTAAAAGATGCGCGCAAAGGAATTGGCGATGACCAGCGAAATGCCGCTCGCCTTGATGGCGATGGGCGCGTGTTCGCGCGAGGAGCCGCAGCCGAAGTTATCTTCCGCCACGATGATATCGCCCTTTTTGACCTTTTTAACGAACTCTTTGTCGATATCCTCCATGCAGTGCGAGGCAAGCTCGGCTTCGGAGGTGGTGTTGAGGTAGCGCGCGGGGATGATCACGTCGGTATCCACGTCGCTTTTATAACGGAAAACAGTTCCTTTCACTTGCATGGTTCGGTTTCTCCTTAAAAATTATTGCAGCTCTTCGGGGCTTGCCAGCCTTCCCAAAACCGCGCTCGCCGCCGCAACGTACGGGGAGGCGAGGTACACTTCGCTGTCTACGTGCCCCATCCGCCCGACGAAGTTGCGGTTGGTGGTGGCAACGGCGCGCTCGCCCGCGGCGAGGATGCCCATGTGCCCGCCCAAGCAGGGCCCGCAGGTGGGGGTGGAGACCACGGCGCCCGCGTCGATGAACACGTCGAACAGCCCCTCGTGCATCGCCTGCTTCCAGATCTCGTTGGTGGCGGGGATCACGATCGTGCGCACGCCCTTGGCAACGTGCCTGCCGCGCAGGATCTCCGCCGCGATGCGCAGGTCGGAAATGTGCCCGTTCGTGCAGCTGCCGATGACCACTTGGTCGATCTTCACCTCGCCCCACGCTTCGCGGGTGCGGGTGTTTTCGGGCAGGTGCGGGAAGGCGACCGTCGGTTTGAGTTTGGAGAGGTCAACTTCGATCGTGCGCTCGTATTCGGCGTCTTCGTCCGCTTCGAATACGCGCACGGGCCGCGTAAAGCGCCCGTTCAGATATTCGCGCGTCACGTCGTCTACGGGGAAAATGCCGTTCTTTGCGCCCGCTTCGATCGCCATGTTGCAGATGGTAAAGCGGTCGTCGATGGAGAGGTATTGCACGCCGTCGCCCGTAAACTCCATCGATTTGTACAGCGCGCCGTCCACGCCGATCAGCCCGATGATGTGCAGGATGATATCTTTGCCGCAGATGTACTTTGCGGGTCTGTTTTTGAGCACGAAGCGGATCGCGGCAGGAACTTTGAACCAGCAGCGGTTGCTCATCATGCCCGCCGCCATATCCGTGCTGCCCACGCCCGTGGAAAAGGCGCCCAGCGCCCCGTAGGTGCAGGTGTGGCTGTCTGCCCCGATCACCAGATCGCCCGCGCCGACCAGCCCTTTTTCGGGCAGCAGCGCGTGTTCGATGCCCATTTGCCCGACGTCGAAAAAGTTTTCCACGCCGTACGCGCGCGCAAACTCGCGTACCGTTTTGACCTGCTGCGCCGCCTTGATATCCTTGTTCGGGGTAAAGTGGTCCATCACCAAGCTCACCCGTTCGGGGCATTTTACGCAGGGGAAGCCGGCGCCCTCAAACGCCTTTACGGCAACGGGCGAAGTGATATCGTTGCCGAGCACCATATCCAGCTCCGCGTCGATCAGCTGCCCCGCTTTCACGCTTTCGAGCCCCGCGTGGAAGGCGAGGATCTTTTGCGACATTGTCATTCCCATGGTCTTTGCTCTCCTTGGTCTCGTTTGATTTTTGTTGACAGCATTATACCACAGGTGCTATACTCTTGTAAACAATTTATAAAATAGATAATTTTAATTGTTTGCATTCGTTTTTCAAATGGAATGCGCGCGGCAATGCCGTAAGGAGGGGAAGGGTGAACAGCGAATCCATCCGTACGTTTCTTTTGCTTTCCAAACTCAAAAATTTTACGCGTACGGCGGAGCGGCTGTACGTGGCGCAGTCTACGGTCACGAACCGCATCGCCGAGCTGGAAGAGGAAACGGGCAAGAGGCTGTTCGTGCGCGAGCGCGGGGGCGTGGAACTGACCGAGGAGGGGCAGCTGTTTTTGAGCTACGCGCAGCGCATCAGCGATTTGGAGGAGAGCTTTATCCGCGAAGTGAACGCCGCCTCCCGCTACGAGCGCACGCTGCGCGTGGGCGCGATCAACGCCGTATACGAGAGCGGGCTGTACCCGCTGCTGTGCCGCTTTTTTGCGCGCGAGCGGGGCGCGGCGCTCAAAGTGGAGCTGGGGCATTCGGCAGACCTGTTGCAGCGTTTGCAGGACGGCGTGCTGGACGTTGCCTTTTGCTACCTTCCGCTCAAAAAGGCGGGCTATGTGAGCAGGCAGTTTTCTTCGGATAAGCTGGTGCTCGCCGTAAGCCCCGCGCGCAACGAATTTAAGGGCGGCATCCGCAAGGAGCAGCTTGCCGAATGTGAATACCTCATGTGCAATTTCGCCTTCGGCGACGCGGGAGAATACGTGCGCTCGCTCTTTCCGCCGCGGCACGCCTTCCGGTTTGAGATCGACAACAGCAGCAAGCTGGCGCGCTACCTTGCAGACGGGCTGGGGTACAGCTTTTTGCCCTATAAGATGGCGGAAAAAGAAATCGCTGCGGGCAGGTTGGAAGTGGTGCGCACCATCGGCTTTTCCGCGCCGGAGCTGGTCAGCTACTGCACCTACCGCAAAAACAACGAATTGGCTGCAAAATTTTCGGGCGAATAGCCGCCCGCGTAAAATCGGGGCGGGAGAGCGCGGCGCAAAAACGCGGCAAGAGAATACCCGCGCAAAGGCGGCGGGGCGAGAGCGCAAGGCGTAAAAACGCGGCAAGAGAATACCCGCGCAAAGGCAGGGCAAAAGCGTGCGGGATCCGCGCGTGGATGGCAGAGCGAAAACAAAAGTTATCCCCAAATGTTTTGCACATTGTGGATAACTTTTTGTGATTTGCCGCAAATAACAAAAAACGGCGGAAAAAATCCGCCGTTTTTTGCTGTTTTTTGTTGAAAATGTAGAAAACTTTTTCCATAATTTTCCATACAACGAAGGGATCGCGCCAGCCCGTGCCCGCAGCTGCCCGCTTGCACGCCTCCCTTTAAAGCACCGCGGGCGGGGGAGGGGGCTTGCACACCGCCCTTTAAAACGCCGCCAAGCCGCGCTTCATCAGCGCGTAATCGATGGAATCGGTAAGCGCAAACCAGCTGGCTTCGATGATGTCTTCGGAAACGCCCACGGTCGTCCAGCTGTCCGCGCTGTCAGCCGAGGTGATGAGCACGCGCACCTTTGCCGCCGTTGCCTTGGCAGAGTCGAGCACGCGCACTTTAAAGTCTACCAGCGATACGCGCGCGATCTCCGGGTAAAAATCGGAGAGGGCGGAGCGCAGCGCCAAGTCCATTGCGTGCACGGGGCCTTCGCCGTCGGAAGCGGCGATCTTGGTCACGCCATTCACGCGCACTTTGATGATGGCGGAGGCAACTTTGCCCTCGATGGCGGGCTGTTCGTTGATGATCTTGTAGTTGATGAGGTCGAACGAGCTTTTGTACTGCCCCAAGATCTTTTTTACGAGCAGAACAAAACTTGCCTCCGCCGCCTCGTATTGGTAGCCCGCCAGCGCCCGCTCTTTGAGCGCCGCGGCGATCGCGCCCATCTCTTTTCCGCCCTTATCCAGGTGCGGGAAGTAGTTTTTGAGCTTTTCGTAAATGGCGCTCTTGCCGGAAATTTCGGATAGGAGGAATTTCCGCTTGTTGCCGATGGCTGCGGGGTCGATGTGTTCGAAGGAGGAGGAGTATTTGAGCACCCCGTCCGCATGCATGCCCGCCTTGTGCGCAAACGCGTTCATGCCGACGTACGGGCTGTTTGCGGGGATGGCGGCGTTTGCCGTTTCGGCAAGGGTCATCGCCGCCTCATAGATATCTTTGAGGTGTTCGGGCGGAATGCATTGCAGCCCCCGTTTGAGCTGCAAATTGCAGATGAGCGTGCACAAATTCGTGTTGCCGCACCGCTCGCCGAAGCCGAGGAAGGTGCCCTGCACCTGCCTTGCGCCCGCGCGCACCGCCTCAATGGAGGCGGCAACGGCAAGCCCGCCGTCGTTGTGGCAGTGGATGGCAACGATCTTTGCGGGGAACGCCGCGCATACCGCTTTGGTAATGGCATACGCCTCGTCCGGGAAAATGCCGCCGTTCGTATCGCACAGGCACAGCACTTCGGCGCCCGCCTTTTCCGCCGCGCCGAGTGCGCGCAGGGCGTATTCCGCATCCGTTTTATAGCCGTCGAAAAAGTGTTCCGCGTCGAACACAACTTTTTTGCCGCGCTGCGCCAAAAAGCGTACGCTGCTTTCGATCATGGCAAGGTTCTCTTCCGGGGTCACCTTTAAAACGTCGGTCGCGTGGCGGATATGGCTTTTGCCGAAGATGGCAACGTATTCGGTATCCGCCGCCAGCAGGGAGGCGAGGTTGGCGTCTTCTTCGGGCGCAACGCCTTTCCGGCGGGTGGAGCCGAATGCAACAAGTTTGGCGTGTTCCAGCTTTTTGCCGCGGATGCGCTGAAAAAACTCCGCTTCCGCAGGGTTGGAAAAGGGGTTGCCCGCCTCGATAAAGTCAATGCCGAGGCGGTCCAGCGTTTCGATGACGCGCAGTTTATCCTCTACCGAAAAGGAGATGTTTGCGCCCTGCGCGCCGTCGCGCAGGGTGGAATCGAAGGTAAAAAGTTTGGTATCGTTCATAGGTTTTTGAAAAAAGAGAGGGCGCGGCAGCCCTCCCGCATTGCCGCCCGCGCCTTCCATCCCGCGGGAAGGCGCGGAAAAGGTTTGCCTGCGGTTACGGTTTGAGCGCGGTAACGGCGCCCTTGCTTGCGCTCGTCACCTGCGCGCGGTAGCGTTTGAGGTACCCGTCCACGGGTTTTTCCTGCGGTTTAAAGGTTTTCAGCCGCTCGGCAAGCTCTTTTTCCTCGATGCGCAAGTCGATCCTGCCGCCTTCGATGTCGATGTCGATGATATCGCCTTCGCGCACCACGCCGATCGCGCCGCCCGCCGCCGCTTCGGGGCAAACGTGCCCGATCGCAGCGCCGCGCGTCGCGCCCGAAAACCTGCCGTCGGTGATCAGCGCCACGTCCGCGCCCAGCCCCGCGCCGACGATGGCGGAAGTGGGGGAGAGCATTTCGCGCATGCCGGGGCCGCCTTTGGGCCCCTCGTAGCGGATGACAACGACGTCGCCCTTTGCGATCTTGCCCGAAGAGATCGCTTCCATCGCCGCCTCCTCGCTGTCGAACACCCGCGCGGGCCCGCTGTGGCGGAGCATGGCGGGATCGACGGCGCTCTTTTTGACGACCGCGCCCTCTTTTGCAAGGTTGCCTTTGAGGATCGCCAGCCCGCCCGTGGGGGAATAGGGGTTGGAAAGCGGGCGGATAACGCGCTCGTCCAAAACGCGCGCGTTCTTTACGCGCTCTTTTTGCGTCACGCCCGAAACGGTCATGGCGGTGCCGTCAAACAGGTCCGCGTCGATGAGTTCTTTGATGACGGCGGAGATGCCGCCCGCCTCGTTCAGGTCTTCGATGTAATCGGTGCCCGCGGGGGCGAGCTTGCAGATGTGCGGCGTTTTCGCGCTGATCGCGTTGAACGAATCGATGGAAAACTCTTTTTCGTTCATGCCCATTTCGTTGGCGAGCGCCAAAAGGTGCAGCACGCTGTTGGAGCTTGCGCCGATGGCGTTATCCACCGCCACGGCGTTTTTGAGCGATCGGGGGGTGATCACCTGCGAAGGGCGGATGCCGTTTTGTACGGCGCGCATCACCGCTTCGCCCGTCTCTTTGGCGAGCATGAGGCGGCGGGAGTAGACCATCGGAACGGTGCCGTTGCCGGGCAGCGCGATGCCGAGCGCCTCGGTCAGGCAGTTCATGCTGTTCGCCGTAAACATGCCCGAACAGCTGCCGCAGGTCGGGCAGGCGGAGCACTCGTATTCGTGCAGTTCGGCTTCGTCGATCCTGCCCGCGTTGTAGGCGCCCACCGCCTCGAACATGGAGGAGAGGGAGAGGCGCTTGCCGTGCATTTTGCCCGCGAGCATCGGCCCGCCCGAAACAAAGGCGCACGGAAGGTCCAGCCGCACCGCCGCCAGCAGCATGCCGGGGATGATCTTATCGCAGTTTCCCACGAACACCACGCCCGAAAAGGCGTGCGCCCGCGCCAAAATTTCGGCGCTGTCGGCGATCACTTCGCGCGAGGGGAGCGAATAGCGCATGCCCGCGTGCCCCATGGCGATGCCGTCGCAAACGCCGATGGAGGGGACGACAACGGGTTTGCCGCCCGCCGCAAGCACGCCCTCTTTGACCGCTTCGGCGATCCTGTCAAGGTACATATGCCCCGGTATGATCTCGCTCTGCGCGCAAACGATGCCGATGATGGGCTTTTTCATTTCGCTATCCGTCCAGCCCAGCGCGCGCAGCAGCGAGCGCTGAGAGGACATTGCCGTGCCTTCCGAATAGATGTTGTTCATGCCGATATACCTGCCGTTTTTTCAGTTTTATGGGTCAGATGGATTCGTTGTAGTCTACCAAATCGTTGAGGCAGCTTTCCCCGCGCGAAAGCGCGATGGTGCCCGTGCGCGCCAATTCCAAAATGCCGTACGGTTCGATCACTTTTACAAAGGCGTTGAGCTTGCTCGGCTCTCCCGTGATCTCCAACACCAGCGATCCGGGGGAGAGATCGACGACTTTTGCCTTATAGATCTCCTTGATCTCCAAGATCTCGGAGCGCTTTTCGGCGGGGGCGGAAATTTTTACGAGCAGCAGTTCGCGGTAAACGGAAAGTTTTTCGTCCGCCAAAGCGATCTTTTTCACGTCGATGAGTTTATCCAGCTGTTTGGTCATCTGCGCGAGGATGTATTCGTCGCCGCCCAGCACGATGGTCATGCGCGAGAGGTCTTTGTTCTCCGTTGCGCATACGCACAGACTTTCGATGTTGAAGCCGCGGCGGGCAAACAGCCCGGAAACGCGGGTAAGCACGCCGCTTTTGTTGGCGACAAGCGCCGTTATCGTGTATTTTTCCATGGTTTGCCCTTCCCTTAAAATTTTGTCATGATCTCGTCGAACGATTTCCCCGGCGCGATCATGGGCAGCACTTTGTCGTCCATGCCGATCTTGCAGTCTACCAGCACGGGGCCGCCGTCCGCCGCTTCAAACGCTTCGCGCAATACGGGCAGGATATCGCCTTCCCCGCCGATGGTCAGCCCTTTGGCGCCGAACGCTTCGGCAAGTTTTACAAAATCGGTGTTTCCGTCGAGCAGGGTCTGCGAATAGCGCTTGCCGTAAAACAGCGTCTGCCATTGCCGCACCATGCCCAAAACGCGGTTATCCATCAAAAGGATCACGAGCGGCAGCTTTTCTTTGACGGCGGTGCTCATTTCGTTCAAGTTCATGTGGAAGCACCCGTCCCCCGTCACCAGCACCGTTTTTTTGCCCGTGCCGATGCAGGCGCCGATCGCCGCGCCCATGCCGAAGCCCATCGTGCCCAGCCCGCCGCTGGATAAAAAGGTGCGCGGCTTTTCAAATTTGCAGTACTGCGCTGTCCACATCTGGTGCTGCCCCACGTCCGTCGCCACGGGCGTATCCGCGTCGGTAAAACCGCCGAGGGCGGATAATATCTTGTAGGCGGGCAGGGCGGCGTCGAAGTTCCCCGCCTCGTAGTCGCGGTAGGCGCAGATCTCCTTGATCCACTCTTTGCGCTCCGCCTTTTCCAGCATGGGCGTAAGCGTTTTAAAGATCTCGTTCATATCCGCCATCACCGAGAGGTCGGTGCGCACGTTTTTGTCGATCTCGGCGGTGTCGATATCAAATTGAATGATGGTCTTTCCTTCGCGGAATTTTACGCGGTCGCCCGCCACGCGGTCGGAAAAGCGCATGCCGCAGGCGAGGATGGTATCCGCGCGGCGGAAAGATTTTGCCGCGGCGTCGGTGCCGTGCATGCCCACCAGCCCCAAAAACAGCTCGTCTGAGGCGGGGTACGCGCCCAGCCCCATCAGCGTGGAGCAGACGGGCGCCTGGATCTTTTTGGCAAAAGCGAGCAGGTTTTGCGAGGCGTCGGCGCGGATGCAGCCGCCGCCCGCGATGATCAGCGGGCGCTTGGCTTTGGCGATCGCCGCGGCGACTGCCGTCAGCTTTTCGGCAGGCACGCTCTTGGGCGTATAGGCGGCGGGCGCCTTGTCTTCAAAGTCGCATACTTCGGTCTGGATATTTTTGGGGATATCGATGAGCACGGGGCCTTTGCGCCCCGAACCCGCGATATAAAAGGCTTCGCGTACGGTGTCTGCCAGCGCGCGCACGTCCTTTACGATATAGTTGTGTTTTGTGATGGGCATGGTGATGCCCGCAATATCCACTTCCTGAAAGCTGTCTCGCCCCAAATTGGCAACGGTCACGTTGCCCGTGATGGCAACAAGGGGCACCGAATCCATGTACGCCGTGGCGATGCCCGTCACCAAATTGGTCGCGCCGGGGCCGGAAGTCGCTAAGCAGACGCCCGTTTTCCCCGTGGCGCGCGCGTAGCCGTCCGCCGCGTGCGCGGCGCCCTGCTCGTGCGCCGTAAGTACGTGGCGGAGCGTTCCGTCGCGGTAGAGCGCGTCGTAAATGTCGAGCACCGTGCCGCCGGGATAGCCGAACAGGGTATCCACGCCTTGCTCTTTGAGGCAGCGTATCAAGATCTCTGCGCCGGTCAGTTTCATTGTGTCTCCTTTTGCAGGGGCTGCGCCCCGCACACCGTGTAAAAACGAAGTACTGCTCTTTTCTAAATATATAGAGTTTTATTATTGTATTCCAATTTCGGCGTTGTGTCAAGCGTTTGCGGGGGCGGCGGCTGCGGGCGGGGCGGGCGGATTTTCTGCGGCGGGGCAGAATGTTCCGTTTTTTAGTTGACTTAAACGGTGCCGCTCTTTATAATTGATAAAAAAACGGATGATTTGTTTTTTTGCATATACTTTGCGGCTTGCGCACGGAACGGATCACGGGTCGGGAGAAAAACGGGATGAAAGCGGAAGAAGTTCTTGCGATGATGGCAGATCGGTTGCTGGAATATCTGGAAGAGCTGAAAGACGCAATGGGCGAGGACGATTACGGCTTTTTGTACGGGGAAAAGGTGGCATATACCGAGTGTTTGGAGATGATCCAGCAGCGGTACGACGGCGCAAAATCCATCGGTCTGGATTTTGATATCGAAAAGAAGTATCCCCTGTAAAAAAGCGCGGTGGCATACCGCGGCACGGTTTTGCTTGGGGAAGGGGCTCGGCGCGGTGTTTTTATGCGCCTTTGCGCACGGCTTCGGCGTGCAAATGCCCAACAGCCTCTCTTTGGCTGCGCATACAAAAAAAGGAACGGAGAAATAGCCACGGCGGGCGGCTGCTTTCAAAGCAGCCGCCCGCCGTGTACGTCTTTTTCCGTGCCGGGGCTATCGTTCAGGATAACACCATACTCAAACAGCAGTATTGCCTTGACGCTTGCCTTGAAGTTTGACTACCGTTCAGGATAACACCATACTCAAACGAACAGAACCGTGAAAGACTTTTGCGGGAGGTTTGACTACCGTTCAGGATAACACCATACTCAAACCTACTCTTGGCAGAATGGCAAACATCGTTAGTTTGACTACCGTTCAGGATAACACCATACTCAAACTCGATATGGTCAAATGCCGGCGTTGGTTTTGTTTGACTACCGTTCAGGATAACACCATACTCAAACCGGGGGGTGATTCTAACCAATTAGAATACAGTTTGACTACCGTTCAGGATAACACCATACTCAAACGAAAACGGAATTTTGTAAAGAGTATATCGAGTTTGACTACCGTTCAGGATAACACCATACTCAAACCGTTATATCTCCGGAATACCTACGCGCAAGAGTTTGACTACCGTTCAGGATAACACCATACTCAAACTATGAAAGTTTATATCATGATTTGCGAAGGGTTTGACTACCGTTCAGGATAACACCATACTCAAACTTGCGTGGCGCGTTCCTTTTCCTCCTGGAAGTTTGACTACCGTTCAGGATAACACCATACTCAAACTATGAAAGTTTATATCATGATTTGCGAAGGGTTTGACTACCGTTCAGGATAACACCATACTCAAACTATGAAAGTTTATATCATGATTTGCGAAGGGTTTGACTACCGTTCAGGATAACACCATACTCAAACTAAAATCCACACGGGGTCATCAAGTTGATCGTTTGACTACCGTTCAGGATAACACCATACTCAAACTGTGGAAGCGTGATGATCAGGAATCATTGTGTTTGACTACCGTTCAGGATAACACCATACTCAAACTTGATTTTTAACAACGAAATTGTAGAAATTGTTTGACTACCGTTCAGGATAACACCATACTCAAACTGTCAATCCTACTAATCCGCAGCTTGATAGGTTTGACTACCGTTCAGGATAACACCATACTCAAACATGATCTTTGTATGTTTGCTTTGCTTGGTAGTTTGACTACCGTTCAGGATAACACCATACTCAAACAAGTAAATCGCCTTTTCCATCTGTTTGCCCGTTTGACTACCGTTCAGGATAACACCATACTCAAACCATGGTAGGGGTCAACAAAGTCATCTGACGGTTTGACTACCGTTCAGGATAACACCATACTCAAACGTATAGCTTTCTTTTCTCTCTTGCTTGTCTGTTTGACTACCGTTCAGGATAACACCATACTCAAACTGGTTTGTTAAGGAGGAAAAAGCATGAAAGGTTTGACTACCGTTCAGGATAACACCATACTCAAACGAGGCGAATGCCGTTCGCCGTCAAACCGCCGTTTGACTACCGTTCAGGATAACACCATACTCAAACACAGGTTGCGCTCCCACACCCGCGCCTGTAGTTTGACTACCGTTCAGGATAACACCATACTCAAACACCTGTGCGCCGATCGCGCGGAATCCTGATGTTTGACTACCGTTCAGGATAACACCATACTCAAACTATTACTGGGTGCGGGATGTCGAATATTTGGGTTTGACTACCGTTCAGGATAACACCATACTCAAACGCCGAGAAAAAAGAAGAGTGCTGCTCGGCAGTTTGACTACCGTTCAGGATAACACCATACTCAAACACAGAAGAGAGTACGGGGGAGTTAAAAAGAGTTTGACTACCGTTCAGGATAACACCATACTCAAACGCACTAGCGGTACAACGCGCGCAAACGGGCGTTTGACTACCGTTCAGGATAACACCATACTCAAACAATGAAATCGTACTTGTTGTAGAAGTAGTTGTTTGACTACCGTTCAGGATAACACCATACTCAAACGCCTTCTCCGCAGAAGGGTTCAGAAGTTACGTTTGACTACCGTTCAGGATAACACCATACTCAAACCTCAAATTTGAGTATTTTTGCGCACCACACGCAGAAATCCGGAACGATATCGATACAGGTTATCCTGCTTTTATTATACAACATAAAAGCGGATCATGCAACGATCTCGCACAGATCGCGGTCGATAATTGTAACAACTTCGCCGTCCAGTTTTGTTCGCGGCGTGTTTTCCAGCAAAAACAAGCAAAATCCGTTTAATTCCGCTTCGCGGTACAGGGCGCACAGCATGGGTTCGGGCAGTACGGTTTTCAAATTGACAAAAAAGAAGCAGCGCGTTTTTAAAAAGGCGACGTGCACGCGGATATACAGCAGCAGCTCCTCCAACAAGGTCTCTTCCTGTTCGATGCGCACGTTAAACGCTTTGAACAGGCTTTCCATGCCGCAGTCTTCTTCGTACGAGAGCGGGCAGTCGCTCTCTGCGTTCAGTTTGGCAAAAAACTCCGCCCACAGCGTGCAAAGCCGTTGGTATTCCTGCAAAAAATACCGCTCTCCGATCTGCTGCAAAGAGCGGTACAGCTTTGCGGAAAATTTTTTTTCGTTTACCTGTAAAGAGAAAAAGTCGCTTACCAACAGGGCGTGTTTGGAGAGCGGAAGCGTCTCTTCGTTTTCCGACAGGCAAAAATTTCCGCTTTCGCCCTCGGTTTGCGCATACAACTCGCGGCAGTAGGCGCAAAATTGCTCTTCGCTTTCAACGACGAGCACATTCACCCTGCCGGGGAGAACGCAAAAGGTATTTTCAAAGTCAACGTGTGCCAGCTTCATAGGATCACCAGCTTTTCGTCGCTGTCGATGACGGTGGTCTGCGCTTCGCCGACGACGATCTCCATGCGTTCGAACTGCCGTTCGGTGACGAGCAGCATTTGGATGAGCCCGCCGTTGGTTTTGTGCTTGCGCACGTTTTCCTGTGCGGCGGCAGCAGCGGTCGCGTTCAATACGATCTTCGAATAGACGGATTCCTGCATCATGACAAAGCCGCTGCGCAGCAAAAATTTGCGAAAGGCGCGGTATTCCCGCTGTTGTGCCGCGGTTTCGATGGGCAGGTCGAAAAAAATGACCAGTCTCATGTATCTATAACTCATAGCATTGGATGGATTCGGTATCACCCGTATCGAGGGCGCGGAATACGCTTCTGCAATAGGCGCCGATCGCCGCAAGCACGGTGCAGCGCTCCTTCCCCACGCGCACCTGCTCGTTGAGCAGGTTGGAGAGGGCGTGCTTGTAATCGGGGGTGAGCTCCTGCCCCGTTAAAAAGACGAACCGATCGACGAGGATGCGGAAAGGCTCCATCAGGTCGCAGGAAAAGTTGTAGGCGTTGAATTCGTTTTTGTGCGCGATGCCCAGCTGCGTCAAAAAGCCGTTTGCGGCAACTTCGCGGTTGAAGGCGGAGAGCAGCACGGCATACCCGTAGTTGAGGGCGCCGTTCAAAAAAGTGTTGTCTCCCCGTTTGAACGGCAGCCCGAACAGGGCGTTAAAGTATACTTTTGCCGCATGCCCTTCTCGGTTGGCGGGGTCGCCGGGCAAAACTTCGGATTCATAGCGGGCAAGCAGCGCCGCCTGCGCCGCGCTCTGTTCTTCCAGCAGCTGCCGCTGCCGCTCGATCTTCAACCGTACGATCCGCGCCCAAACAGACTGTTTTTCCTCTTCGCGCCAGTGCAGCTGCCGCCGCAGGCAGCCGCTGGCATCGTGCCTGCCGTGGAGGGCGAGCAGCTGCGCGTGCGGGTTGTGCTTTTCATCGCAAAAGAGCACGTTTATCTTTGCTTTGACCAATTCGCAAAGCAGCGCCGCCGTCATCGATACGCTTGTCGATTCAACGATCAGCGTATCGATCTCCTGCAAAAAAACCTTTTTCAGCTGTTCGCCGCGGCAAACGAGGCAGCCGAGTTTGTATTCCAATTTGCATCGTCCCGTGACGACAACGACCCGCCAGCTCATAAAAATTTACTGCAATCGACGACGCGGCGGTAGTACCCCGTGGGGGATTGGAAGATGAGTTTGACTTCGCTGTTTTGGATAAATTTTGAGGTTTTGCAGCCTCCCGCATTTTTTACTCCGCCCAGCAGCGAAAGGTCGGCGTGGACGCTGTTGCACTGCCCCAAATGCAGTATTTCAAACAGCACGGCGCACTGTTCTTCGGCGGAGAGGGCGGCAAACCGTTCGCGCTGTTCCCGCAGCAGATCGGTCTGCCCGTTGCGCGGAAGCCCTTTGTAGCGCGGCGTATCCAATTTTTGAACGATCGCGTCGTAGAGGGCGAGGTTTTCTTCTTTGCGGATCTTTTCGCCCGCCTGCAAGGCGCTGTTGTTGTATTTTTTGCGGTCGCGCATGTAATTGCACACGTTTTTCAGCGTCTGTACGCTTTTGTCGTCGAGGAAAAGCTGGTTGGCGTTGCAAAGCAGGATGCGGTCTCCCGTCTTTCCCCGCAAATAGGCGTACGAACCGTTAAAGCACAGCAGCGTATCTAGCTTGATGCGGTCGAGCAGGATCTGCGGCGAACGCAGGTTTGCGGTCTCGGCGCAATAGCACAATTTGGCGTCCGTGCCGCCCTGCGTCTGTTTTTCCAGCCAAAGCGGGTACGCTTCCAGCGAAAGCAGGGTTTTTTTCTTTTCGCCGACGCTCTTCACCAGCAAAAAGTATGCCGTTGCGGCTTTGTTGTAGCCGCCGTATTTTTCGGGAACGGCGATCGCGCCGCGTCGTTTTAGCGGCACAAGCCCGTCGTTTTTCCCTGCGGGCACGGGGTTTACGTCGAACAGTGCCCCCGCGCCGCCGTGCGTCATGCGGACGACCCTGCACGTATTGCGCGCGGCGGTCTGCAAAATGCGCTTTTGCCAAACGGTACGCCATGCGCCAGGAATGTCGCTGTCGTAGAGGCGGTCGATGTTGTAGCTTTCGATCGCGTGGCTGCGGAAATAGGCGGCGGCGTCATGGCTGAATTTTGTGTTGTACACGTTGCCGACAACGATGTTGATGTAGGCGTCTTTGGCGTGGTGCAAGTCGTTGAGTTCGCGCACTTTGCGGATGCCGCATCGGTCTTTGAACACGGCGGCGTTGGCTGCCTTTGCGTAAACGATCTCGGTGTTCGGCAGCATCTTTTGCAGCAGCTGTGCGGCGGCTTTGGTGCTCTGCCGCGTGTAAACGAGCTGGCGGTTCAAAAAGTCGGCAAGTTCGTCCTGCGTCAGTTTGGTGCTGCGGGTAAGGCGCTCGTATTTTGTTTCGCTTATGAGCCCTTTTTCTTTCAATTTTTGCCAAAACGGCTGCATATTCTGGCGGATGGCGGCGCTGACGGGGTATTCGTCGCGCTTTTTGGCGTTTTCGTGTTTGAATACGAGCACGCGGTTGTCCAAGCTGTCGTCTTTGATCTTCGATTGCGGGTAAATGTGGTCGATGTCGCAAAAATTGGTGTCGAACACCCGATCGAGCGGAATGGGGGCTCCGGAGTACATGCACCTGCCCATTTGGCGGTAATACAGCACCAGTTTATCGCTGTTGAATTTCAGGTCGGGGGTATCCTGCAACTCCTTTTCCCAATCCCGCTGTTCTTCGCGTATGCTCTCGTACAGCCGGAGCAGCTGCTGCTTGCGGGAAACCGTCCGCTTCCCCTTGCGGGAATCGTCGTTTGCCTCGCGCGCCGTTTCCAAAAACAGTTTGGCGGGCGTGCCGCAGAGTTTTACCAGCTCGCGCACGAGCTCCACGGTGCGCCAGATCGCCCGCTTTACGGCAGGGGAGCAATACAGCTCTTCCACCGTGCGGTAGGTCACCTTTTCGCTCGGCGCGTTTTCCTCGTTGTAGGTTCGGATCGCGTCGGCAAATCCGTATTTAGCCGAAAGCAGCTGCATAAAGTTTTCCCCCGTGCCGCGCATCGCTTGGAGGATCGTCATGGGCGCGCCCGCAGCGTCGAGGCAGCGGCTGCTTTCGATCCCGCAGAGCAGCTTTGCCGAAAGCCTGCCCCACTTTGTATAGTTCAGCCCTTTAAAACGCTTGATCTCCTCCTCGCTCAGGTCTTTGCCGTATTTGCTGCGGATGCGCTGTTCCAGCCTGTCTTTATCCGAAAGCAGCGTGATCCAAACAATGATCTCCTCGCACATCTCGCGGCGGGTGTCGCGCTTGTCTCCCAAAAAGCGCAGGTCGCACCACGAGGAGAGGGAGGTTTTAAAATCGCCGTCGATGCCGCTGAACACCTCTTCCGCGCGGCTATTTGGTTCTAATACCCCCTCTTGGATAAGCAGTTTGAGGCAGGCTTTCAGGGTAACTTTTTTATGTTCTTTGGCGTAGCCGTAGATCAGCCGGCGCGCCCTCTCGTTCTTTTCGCCGTTGATTTTGAGGTTGTTCAGCTCGTTTAAAAAGGTAAATTCGCTGTACAGCAGGGAGGAGGCGGGCAATACGTCTTCTCCGGCAAGATAGGTGCACTTGTTCGTCATGCGGCGGATAAACGCCTCTTCGGAGGCGTCTTTGTCGATTGCCTTTTCAAAGTTCCACGCGTTGACGGAAACGGCTTCGTAACCGGGGCGGCGCTTCGCCCAGGCGAAGGGGCTTGCCGTGTGGAGCGGGCCGACGTAATAGGGGATGCGGAATTTCATCAGGGAGAGGATCTTTTCTTTGACCGTCGCGCCGTCTTGTTCGGCTTTTAAAAAGGGGAAGTGCTGTTCGGCGCGGGTCAGGATCTCTTCCAATTCCTGCAAATGGACTTGGTAGGGGATGATGCCGTTCGCGTCCGAAACCTGTTTGGGCAAAAAATCTCCCGTATCCATGCGGGCAAGCACGGTTTCGTCGTCGATTTTAATTTCCTTTTTCAAAAAAGCATAAAACTCGTCGCGCGAGCACTTTTTGCAGCTCTTTTTGCCGTCTCTGCCCACATAGGCGGCGTAGTTGGCTTTTTCCGTCCCCTTTTTTTCGCGGCGGCGGAACACGTCGGCGTATTTTTCGGGGCAATGCGCGCGCACGTAGCCTTTCAGCCATTGCAAATCGTCGCGGTGCGCATCGTAAGTGTTGCATTTTGCCACGGAGAGAAATTTTTCGCCTTTGAGGATATCGCATAAAACAGTCCAGTCGTAGATCGCTTTGCACAGGCGGATCAGCTCGGCGTCGTCTTCGCCCGCCGCCTGCACGAGCTGCGGCAGCACGCTCTCGTCAAAGTTTTCCTTTTCAAAGGAAAAACTCTTCGGGTCAAAATCTTCTTCGCTGTCGTAAAGGTCGCTTACGTTTACGTTTCCGCCCGTTATGGCTTTGACGACGGCAAGCAGCGGGCGCTCCTTTCCCGCGCCGAGCAGTTCGCCCAGCTGTTTTTGGCGGTCGCGCTTGGAAAGGTCTTTCTTCCGCAAAACGCCGAGGGCTTTTTCGGCGTTTTTAAGCGTAAAAGTCGGTTTCTCTCGCTCTTCAAGGAAGCTGTTCACCGCAGTCAGTTTATCGATAATGAGCGAAGTGTCTTCCGCGTTGAACGTGCGGTTTTCGAATAAAAAGTGACCGCGGTTTTTAACGATGTGATGCACGGCAAGGTACAGCAGGCGCAGGTCCGTTTCGGCGCCTTGCAGCAGCGCCGCCCGCAGGTGATAGACGGTGGGGTACCGTTTAAAATACTCTTTGTCGCAAAAGTTTTTATCCGCAAACAGAGAATCCGCCGTGGAAAGCCCGTTCTCCTTGTCGCCGAAAAAGAGCGAGCTGTTGTTCAACCGTAAAAAGAAGAGCGGGTCGAGTTTGGCGATCTCTTCCGCAAACAGGCTCTGCAACAGCAAAAGCCGCTGCCGCCTCCTCGCCGTGCGGCGGCGTGCCGTGCGGAACGCGCGCCGCTCGGCGGCGCCGTGTGCCTCTTCGAACAGGTAGCTCCCCCAAAGTTCCTGCCCGCGCGCTTTTAAAAGGTTGTATTCTTCGTCCGTTGCCGCCCAGCCGACGGAATCCGTACCCATGTCGATGCCGATATAGTACTTTTTTTGCATTTGTGCTTGACAATCCTCCCTTTGTGGTGTAAACTATATATGCTTGAACAAAGGATTACCGTTCAGGATAACACCATTCGTTCAAATAAGATTTTTTCAAACCGCCGATTTTTCGGTCGTACACGCTGTGTACAAGCAGATCCGCCGCAACGGCGGGTCTGTTTTTTTATGCGAGGCGTTGCCGCATGGGGCTTTAAAAACGAAAAGCAGGCTTTTGCGTGCGGCAGGGGCTTTAAAAGCGAAAAGCAGGCTTTTGCGTGCGGCAGGGGCTTCGGAAGCGAAAAGCAGGTTTTTTGCGTGCGGCAGGGGAAAGTTTTTTGCCGTGCGCCCGTACCGGGCGCACGGTCGGTATAAAATTCCGTCCTTAAAAAACGACCGGGCGTTGACCGTTGCAGGGCGGCATGGGCGGCGTGCGGGGCAGTAGGTACGAGGCGGGCGGCACGAGGCTGCGGTTGCGCCGGGTCGCTTTTGTATTTTGTGTCGGGCGGCGGTTGCGCCGCTTCGCTTCTGTATTTCATTATATAATAAAAAATGTCAAGCGTCAATGGTTATGCATTTTTTTGTGCTGCCGTTTTGGGTCGGCTTTCGGCATGCGTGCACATAAATTTTTTAGCTTTGTTGGTTCGGTTTTGAGTTTGGTTTTGGGCTTTTGGTTCGGTTTCGGGTTCGGCATCGTGCTCGGCTTGGGGTTTGGCTTTGGGTTCGGCATTTTGTTCGGTTTTTGGTTCGTCTTCGGGTTCGGCGGCGCTTTTGGCGGCCGCAAAAGCGCCTCTGTATTTTCCCGTTCGTTTTTGATCGCGCTCTTTGGGAGGTAAGCAAAATATTTTTGCTTTTTTGCAAGGCGCCTGCACGCCCTAAAAACCGACTTCGGGTGAAAAGGAAAATATTTCTGCTTTTCTTGTGTTTTTGCCGCTTTCGGCGGGTGCGCAAAATTTTTTTCAAAAGAGTGCAAAAACACTTGAAAAAAATAAAAAACTTTGCTAAAATAGCAAAGCAATCTACGTTTATTGGGGTGTCGCCAAGCGGTAAGGCAACGGACTCTGACTCCGTCATTCGTTGGTTCGAATCCAGCTACCCCAGCCAGCAAAGCACGGAGAAACCGTGCTTTTTCGCGTCTTTTTGGGGAATAAAGCGCAATTTTCACACCTTGGCGAGCCAGTTACCCCCGTATTTTCTGCGCCTCGTTCTGTTCGAACTCGCGCGAAATATGGGTGTAAACTTTTTCCGTTGTTTCAAGGGCTTTGTGCCCCGCCCAACGCTGTACCGCCTTTATATTCACGCCCGCCTGTACGCAGTTCGTAATAAAGGTATGCCGCAGCATATGCAGGGAAAACGGAAAGGACAACCGTTTTTTGAGTTTGACCACCTCCTTTTGTATTGCTGTTATTGAAACAGGAAAGAGAGGGACAGCCTCCCGCCGTTCCTGTTCCATTTTATCAAGCAGTCCGCTTAACTCGCCATAGATAGGAAGAGGGCGCGCTGCGCTCGTTTCTGTTTTGGTGCCGCGCAAAAGCAGTATATTTTCCTGCCGCTTTACATCTGCCCAAGTCATAAGCAGCGGTTCGCTTTTGCGCGTTCCCGTTAAAAGGTAGAATAGAAACAGATTGCGGAATACAGGGCGGCAACTCTCGATTTTGGCGCGGAATTCCCGTTGCTGGGCTGCCGAAAGCGGCAGCCGCCCGCAGCGTTTGTGCCTGCGGTATATAAGTCCATCGCAAGGGTTTTGCTGTATGTAATGTAGACGGTACGCCCGCCCGAAGGCATTCAAAAGGACGGTATGTACGTTTTCGCGTGTGCGTGCCTGTGCTGTTGCGTTAAGGCATTTTTGCAAGTCGTCGGCTGTTATATCGGCGAGCCGTTTATTCGGCAAATATGGTTTGATTTGCGCATTGACATTGCGGCATAAGTCCTTATACGTTTTTTCGCAGACAAACGGCTTTTTACACGTTGTAAGCCATTCGTCCAAGTAATCAAAAGTAAGGACTTCGCGGCATTTCGGCTTAATACCTTCCAGCACGGCGGCAAGCATTTCTTTTACTTCGCGCAGTTCGTTTTTAAGTTCTTCCCTCGTCAATTATATTTCCCTCCGCTTTCCGCTGTGCACGGCGGGCTCTGTCCCGTGCGTTGATCTCCTCGCGGTGTTCCGCATAATGTGCGCGTTTCTGCGCGTTTCTTTCTTCGCGGTGTGCCGCCCAGTATGCTCTATCTCGCGCCTTAACTTCTTCGCGGTGCGCCTCGCGGTATGCCCGAACCCGTGCGTTGATCTCCTCGCGGTGCGCCGCATAGTACGCTCTATGCTTTGCATTTCGTTCTTCTCGGTGTGCTGCGTGATATTCTAACGTCCGCGCATTGATTACGACGCGGTGCGCCGCGTAATACGCTCTATTTCGTGCATTGACTTCTTCGCGGTGCGTTTTCTTATATGCTTTTTCCCTTTCGCGTATTTGCTCGCGGTGCGCCGCCCTGTACGCTCTGTTCCATGCCCTGTTTTCTTCGCGGTGCGCCGCATTGTAAGCCCTGTTTCGCGCTCTGATTTCTTCACGGTGCGCCGCGCGGTATACCATGTGCCACTTACAGTACTCCATGCGCCGACGCAACGCCGCGAAAAACTGCCGCTCAAACTCCGCCGCACCCTCCCACGGGTACGTCAGCTTTACCCGCGCGAACCGCCCCGCATGCGCTTGCAACCGCGCCGCCGTGCGGTGGCGGAACCTGTACTTTCCCGCGCCCGCCGCAAGCCCCGCAAGCAGCGCGCCGTACTCCTCCGCGGGCATGTACTTGCGCAGCCCGTAGAAGAACGCCCGCAGGTACGCCCGCCGCGCCTGCGCCTCCGTCGAGGACGCATACACGCCGCCGAACGTATCGGGCGCGGCGATCAGGTCGAACAGCTCCCCGCTGCCGTCCTCGAACAACGGCGCGTTCCCGCTCCTGCTCCGCCGCATGAGCTGCAACTCTGTCCCCTTTGCCATCGCTCCCCCTTATGCCGCGGCTTTGCGCGGCTTATATTCGGGCACTCCCTCGCACCCGCCTACGGGCATATAGCGGAAGGAGTGGAACACCGCCCCGCCTATGTACCGCGGCTCCAGCTTTACGCGGAAGTGCCCTTGCACCCCGTCCATATACAGCGAGTGCAAACAGTCGGCTACCTCGTACAGATAGCGGTGCCCCTTGTGGAAGAAATTCCGCAAATAGCTCTTTGCAAGAATGTACAGCCGCTTGTAATTCTCCCAGTAAAACAGCTCGAACGCGAAGCGGCTCCAGATCGACCCGTCCCCGCGGCTCATCAGCTCCGCCTGCTCTTCCGTGATGATCCAGCCGTCAAACTTTCCTTCTTCGCCCGTCATTCCTCGCCTTCGTCCTCCTCGTCCTCGTATTCCTCGTCACACACGGCAAACCCGACTGCGCTTACCCTGCCGCCCTTTGCCGCCGTACGCCGCACCGACAGCGCGCCGTGCACGTCCTCAAAGGTGACCGCCTCTATGCTCCTGTCGCTCAATATGTCGCGTACCAACGCGAAGATACATTCCCGCTGCCGTTCCGCGAACGACTCTTCCCGCCTTCTGCTCATGTTCACCTCCTTCCCCTTCGCGGGGTGTACTCTTTATTTTACAGCCCCGCAGGCGCGCCTGCAAGGTTAGGTGCCAAATATTTTGCGTAAAGAAAAGCGGGAACACAAAAAAGCTGATGCAAGCAGCTTTTCCGCGTTCCCGCTCTCCGATATAAAGGGGACAAAGCACGAATGCCCCTTTATAACCACTGTTTAATGGACTATGGCGCGCCCCGCCTTCGTCCACCTTTCACTGCTTGCATACTGGAAAGGTTCTACACAATTATGTGTAGATTGGTGAAATTATACCACACAAAATTAGGTATGTCAACGTTTTTACACAAATTCGTGTAATTCTGAGGTGATTTTATGAAAATAGGGATAAGCCTTAAAACTCAAAGGGAAAGAAAAGGATTATCGCAATCAGAACTTGCGAGGCAAACGGGAATAAACCAGCAAAATATTAGCAGGTGGGAAAGTGATTTGAATTTACCAAATATTGCAGACTGTATCACGCTGGCGCGGTTTTACGGGATTTCACTTGATGAGCTTGTAGGGTATAGGGTAGGGGACGAGCCGCCCGCTGTATGATTGTTGCATTGTTGTGACAATAGGGCGGTGAGTTTTTATATTCGAGCCCCCCGGGAATTGCGGTAAAATCTCACCGCCAGCGGCGCTGCTCTTTCTCACTGCTTTGCGCGGTGAGCTTTGCCGCGACGTCGGCGCTCAGACCGCCGATTTTCTCACCGCACTGCGCGGTGAGATTTTGCGCCCGATCTCCGGGAATCGAAGAGAATTTCTCACCGCGTGAAAAAAATCGCGCGGACAAAATTTATTTTGCATTCGCAAAAAAATTTTGTAAGAAAATGCGGACGGAATTATTAAATTCCTTCGCTTACGCCGAGCGCCGCGCAACCGACAGAAGCCGCGGCGCGCGGGAAGCTCACGCTTTACCCCGCCGCGCCGACGTCTCTCTGTCTGCCTTTGGCTTGCGCGGCGCTCGGCTTGCTCTCCGCTATTAAAAGCACGTCCGCCCTCGTTCCGTGCTCTTCCGCTCCGTTCGGCTCTCCGTGTTCCGTGCCCTGTTCGGGCGCGGTGTCCGTGTTTGGCTCCGCCTACGGCGGGGCGGGTTGTCCGTTTGCGGGCGGCTGTTGGTTCGCTTGCTTCTGCTCGGCAGTTTTCGGGCGGTTTTTACCGTGAAAATTTTCTTATCGAATAAAAAAATTCTGTTTCAGAACGTCTGAAACAGAATTTTATTTTACGCTATATCAAAGTAGCCTTTTGCAACCGCTTTCCGCAGGGCAGCGGCTTTTTGCGGCTCGTCTGCTTTGTATTGCATATCTAAACGGACGATAATATTTTCAAGTTTATCGTTTGTTACCATTCGCCCGTTCAGTTGGCAATGCTTGATGAACTCCCATAGCTGCCCCTTGACGGGTTCCTTTACGCCGAATTCGTCCATGATTTCGGCATAGCTGCGCCGCGGGCTGCTTTGTTCGTTCTTACATTCATTATCATCGTGTTGTGTAGTGTTGTGTAATGTTATTTCATTTGTGGTATAAATCTCGGAATAATCGGGGTTATTCTCGGATTTATCGGGGTTTTTCTCGGAATAATTCAGGTTATTGGTGCGTTTATAAAAGGTAGCAAGCTCGCCTTCATCGTCGTCGGATAAAAGCCAATATTTGCCCCTTGCCTCTGCTACGCTCTTTTTTCGTCCGCGCATAGCGCAAACGTAATTGCGTTGTATCTCTCTTGCAGTCAGCACATTAACCGATCTGAACAAGTTTGTATCGAACATTGACCGATTCAGTAAGTATTCTACTGTCTGCCGAACTATGTTTTGATTTATCCCTAATTCATCGGATAAAACATAGTAAAAATCCTCGGTATCATTGAAATCCTCATCATCATCTATCTTCCAATAATACCCGTTTTTGCCGTATACTTTGCAGAGTAAATAAATATACAGCGTTAACCCGTCCGAGCCGAACCGTGAGCGAATAAGCCGCGCGTTTCGGTTTTCGAAAAACCCCGTATCGAAAGGGAAGTACCCTAATCCCTTTTTAGCGGGGCGCGCCATTTTGTTTGAATCCTCCCGAAAGTTATTTGTGTGCGCAGGGGGCGCAAGATACGCCCGCTGCGCCGCTTTTGCGTTACGGCAAGCAACTTTCCAAGATGTTCAATTTTGCGGCATTACGGGCTGATTTTGCGGCTATACGCCGCCCTGCGGTTTTTCGCCGCCTTCGAATCCAGCTACCCCAGCCAAATTTCGGCACTTTTTAGCGAAAAAAACGCTAAAAGGTGCCTTTTTGTCTAGTTAAGTACCATCGGCTCGGTGGTACTTGACTTTATGAAGTTGTAAAGATCTTCTTCCGTCGAAAAGTACGGGGGGAGGTAAATAGCGCGGCTTTCAGCTTGAAAAAATAAAAATTCCGAAAAAGTACACTTTTTCGGAAACGAAAAAAAACGACAAAAAAGGATAGCGTTCGACTAAGTTATCGTTTATATTATACCTCTTTCTACCAAAAAATGTCAATACCTTCTTTCCGAAAAAGTGTACATTCTTGGAAAGCCGTGTTTGACAAAATAGGAGGGTGGGCATGCAAAAGACAAAAAGCAGATTGCTTGTTGTATTGGTGATCCTGTTTGTTCTTTGTCTGACGTTGTTTGCTGTTTTCACGGTTTTCGGAAATCAATCTGTTTTCGCCGCGGGAGAGCATTACGATCATCTGGACGGAACGTGGACGGAAGTGACTGCGGATATAGGAACGCTTGAAGGCAGTTCGGGCGAGGAAGAGCCTGTAAAGTATTATCTTAAAGATAACGTCACCTTAACGCAGGATCTGCAAGTCAATGGATATGTAGAACTTTGCTTAAACGGGCATATTTTGCGCGGAACGGGGGCTTCTTCGGTCATTATCGTGAACCAAGGGGCTCATTTTGTTTTGTGCGACTGCGACGAATCGGACGCAAACGAATATTATATCGAACCGAGCACAAACAATTTTGTCCTCGGCTCCGCGAGTGGTTCGATGCCTTTTGGGCAGACGGGCGGAATTATCACGGGAGGCGGCGGCAATCCCGCCAACAATCAAAACGGCGGCGGCATTTACGTTTCTAGCGGCGCAACGTTTGATTTTAACGGCGGCGCGATCGCAGGCAACAGCATCGTCGGCGGCGGAGGCGGCATTTTCGGCGATAACAATTCCGTCATCAATATAAACGGCGGCGAACTTATCGGCAACAGGGCGATCAACGGCGGCGCGATCCGTTCCTGGGGCGTTGTCAACGTCACCTCGGCATCGATATCTTATAACAGAGCAGAGCCGCTCGAAGAAGCCCAAGCCGGCGGCGCGGGCGCGATCTCTATCGTAAACGGCACGCTGAATGTGGGAAGCAAAGCCACCGGGGCAGCCGAGGGCAGAGTGATAATAAACGCAAACTATGCAAAGATGCAGGGCGGAGCCATCTATGTGGCTGGATCTGCAACTGCCAATTTGTTCGACGTTATGATTATGGGCAATGAATGCCCGAACGGCATCGGAGGCGTATATGCGGATATCAGTACCACCGTATCTGTTGCCGATATGCTCACCTTAACGGGAAATCGCGGCGCGGGCTCCGGGCAATACGGACCGTATCTTGGCAATCTGCAAGTTGCGTCGGGGAAGGTGAACGTCGCGGGCGCGCTGAGCAACGCGGAAATTTATGCCGCTGAGGGGACGACGTTTGTGGATTACGCCAAATATAACGGTGCGTATCCGGGCGAGTATATTTTTGCGGAAACGGATAACAACTGCGTATACCTCGACGGCGACAACGCGTTGGTCACGCAGCACGAGCAGGATCTGAACGCGCTTTATCCCGAAGGCGGGAACATAGGGGATCTGCCTTCCGGAAGATATTATCTGAGCGCGGATTTCAAGGGATATTTCAGTGTTCCCCAAGGCGCAGACGTAAAATTGTGCCTGAACGGGCATAAGATCCAACCGGGTAGCATATCGGTAGGATCCATTTTATTCAACGAATATCTTACGGTCAATGGCAGTTTGGAGATATACGATTGCAACGGTTCAAGGAGCGAAAACGCTTATTACGTGTCCGATCAAGAGGATAGTGCAGCCGATCTCTATATTTTTGACGACGGCACGGATGAATGGGATACCGCATACGCCTCTGCCACGGAGAAAGGCGTGATCGAAGGCGGTGTGGTCAATGCCGCAATGCTGGTGTATGGTACGTTTTCGATGACAGGCGGCGCTGTTTCCGGGAATAGCCTTACAGCAATAACGATCGACAGCGATGCCGAGTTTTACATGCGCAGCGGAAAAATCGTCGGCAATGCGGGGATAATAGGTGCAGTTTGTGTAAGCGGTTATTTTGAAATGAGCGGAGGAAGCATCGAAGATAACAGCCGCATAACTAGCGGGGCGATCTTGCTTCAAAATGATGGTTCCCGTGCCGTGATTTCGGGGGGCACTATACGCAACAATGAAAGTGTTGGGAACGATTCTGCCGGAGCGATAATGTTATTGAGCGGCGCTTCTTTGGAAATTTCGGGTGGAATTATAGAGAACAATAATAACGGCGAGACGGGCGGAATAGTTGCGGACGGCGGCTCTGTGACGCTCGGCGGCGGCACCATCCGTAACAATACGGGTAAACACGGCGGCGTATCGGTCATCAACGGCGGTACGCTGACGATGAACGGCGGCGAGATCACGGGCAACACCGCAACGGAAAGCGGCGGCGGCGTGTACGTCGGCGCGGGTGCGGCGTTTACATTTAACAGCGGCACTATTTCGGGCAACACAACGAGCGGCAAAGGCGGCGGTGTGTATGCGGAAAACGGTTCAACGTTCACCATGAGCGACGGCACCGTTTCGGGCAACACAAGCGGCTACGGCGGCGGCGTGTATGCGGAAAACGGTTCAACGTTCACCATGAGCGACGGCACCATAACGGGCAATGCCGCGACGTCGTTCGGCGGCGGCGTTTACGGCGTCGGTACGATGACGGGCGGCGATATAACCGACAATACGGCGAATTGGGGCGGCGGCGTTTACATTGCCCCGAACGGCACTTTTGACATGCAGGCGGGCAATATCCACGGTAACAACGCCACCGGCAGAGGCGGCGGTGTGGTCGTGAAGGGCGGCGCGGTGTTCAACATGACGGGCGGCACGCTGAGCGGCAATACGGCTGCGGACGAGGGCGGCGGCGTTTATCTGCGGGATGAAAGCGGCTCTCCCACGTTCACCCTTGACGGCGGCACCATATCGGGGAACTCTTCGGCAGCGGTCGGCGGCGGTATCCGCGTTTCGGGCGGCGCGTTGAACATAATTTCCGGCTTTGTCACGGGGAACAGAGCGCGCGAAGGCGGCGGCGTCGATTCCCGTTACGGCACGCTGACGATGACCGGCGGCGACATAACCGGCAATACGGCGGAGACCAACGGCGCAGGCGTCCATATTTATAATTCGACGTTTGAAATGACGGGCGGTTCGATAACGGGCAATAGCGGCCCCGCAGATTCAAAGCCTGTATTCTTTGACGGGCAGGGCGATCCGGCTACTTTATCCATAAAACTCGGCGGCAGCGCGGTCATCGAAGAGAATATGGCGGGCGAGCAGGGGCATAATCTCGATCTCATCGTCCGCGACGGCCAGTGGGTGGTCGAAATCGTTTCCGCCTTTACGGAAGAGGCGCATATCGTGCTGGACAACTCCATGGCGGGAGAGGTCTTTACTTCCGGGTTCAATACATACAACGCAGACAGCGGGATCGATGCCAGTGAGATATTCGATTATACCGGATATGTTCTTTCAAGCCCGACGACAACGAAGATGCTCTTTACGGAAGACGGTGAATTGTGGCTTTTCAAGGGGCACTTCCATGACGATGATATAACGTTTGTGGGCACGGCGCTTACGGACGGGGAAAACAATCTGACGGAAAGCGGAGACTACTATCTGGCTTCGGATATCACGGGACATATTATCGTTGCCGACGGCATTTCGGTGCGCATTTGTTTGGACGGGTATGTGTTGCGTTCCGATAACACTACAGCCCTTATATCTTTGGGGGAAAACGCCTTTGTCACCATATGCGATTGTAATTATTCGGCGCAAACACATGCGTATTATGTAGACGCAGGCGGGCGGTTTGTGTTTGACGGCGGCGCGGAGAAAAAAGGCGATGTAAACGGCGGGCTTATCACGGGCATAGACGGCTCTTACGCGCTGGTTGTCTCTCGAAAAAGCGACGATATCGAATCTACGTTTACGATAGAATCGGGCACGATCGCAGGCAACGTGCTTGCCGCGAATAAAAGTTTTGTTTCCGCCGCCATAATCGAGTTGTTCGGCGGAACCGTTACGGGCAATGTTTGTTATGACGGCAAGGCGCGGTTGTTTGACGCGCACCAAACCAGTTACATCGGCACGTATATAAAAGGCGATCCGGTCGTAAAGGATAATTTCGGTTATATCTATGATACTTGGGTTCCGAATAATCTGTTTATAGCAATCGGTCCGGAAGACAGGGTAGTCGGCGAGATCAGCGAGAATGCGGAACTGCACTATAACCCCGGATATGCTTCGGACAGCGGGCTCGGAACGCCCTGCGTGTACTATATGTCCCTTTCCGGATTGGACGATCCCGGCAAGGTCTTTTTCGCGGAACTTTACAGAAGTAACGAAGGCATGATAGATTATGAGGGATTTGACAATCTTGTCGTTGATGTTGACGAGCAATACGATTCGTTAAGTTTTGTACAGGTCCTGAGCGGGATCACGGCGGAGGACGCGGAAGTCGTGTACGACGGCGCCGCGCACGGCAGTGAAATCAAAGTCGTCGGCGTGCCCGAATATGTCGGTGTATTAGGTCGGGACTATTATATTACATATTCCTTAGATCCGGACGGCGAATATACGACAACGCTTGAAGCCACGGATGCGGGCGTTTATACGATTTACTATTGTGTTAAGGATGGCAATACAGGTTGTTACAAACCATATTACGGCAGCGCGAAGTTGACGATCTTGCCGAAGGACATTACGGGCGCGGAGGTCACGCTTGGCGACGCGCTTATCTACAACGGGCAGGAGCAGGCGCAGCAGGTTGCGGCTGTGACGGCGGACGGGTTTGCGGTCACGTTTGACGTGAGCGGGAACACGGGCACAGACGTCGGAAATTATACGCTGACGGTAACGGCTAACGGCAACTTCATCGGCACGGCGACGAAGGAGTGGACGATTGCGCAGAAGGATATCGCGGGCGCGGAGATCACGCTTGACGACGCGCTTACCTATAACGGGCAGGAGCAGACGCAGCAGGTTGCGACCGTGACGATAGACGGGCTTGCGGTGACGTACACGGTGAGCGAGAACACGGGTACGAACGCTGGAAATTATACGCTGACGGTAACGGCTAACGGCAACTTTACCGGCACGGCGACGAAGGATTGGACGATCAGTCCGAAGGCTCTCGAAGAGGGTATGTTCTCCGTCACCGGCAGTTACACGTACAACGGGCAGGCGCAGAACGCGACATATACGTTCAGTGACAGCGCCGCGAACCTCACGGAAAGTGACTTCACGGCGGTGTTTGCGAACAACACCGACGCGGGCACGGCGACAGTGACGTTCACGGGTACGAAAAACTACACGGATAGCGTTACGTTGGAGTGGACGATCGCGCAGAAACAACTTACGGATAATATGTTCGCCGTCACCGGCAGTTATACGTACAACGGGCAGGCACAGAACGCGACATATACGTTCGGTGACAGCGCCGCGAACCTCACGGAAAATGACTTCACGGTGGCGTATGTGAACAACACCAACGCGGGCACGGCGCAGGTCACGTTCACGGGCACGAAAAACTACACGGATAGCGTTACGTTGGAGTGGACGATCGTGCAGAAAGATATCACGGGAGCGACGGTCACGCTTGGCGACGCGCTCATCTATAACGGGCAAGAGCAGACGCAGCAGATCGCGGCCGTCACGGTGGACGGGCTTACGGTCACGTTTGACGTGAGCGGGAACACGGGCACGATTGTCGGCGATTATACGCTGACCGCTATTGCGAACGGCAACTTCACGGGCAGCGTGGATCAAACCTTTACGGTGGCGAAGGCGAGCGCCGCCGTGGTATGGGGCGAAGAGAGCTATGTGTGGACGGGCAGCGCGCTTGCGGCACCCGAAGCGTATTATACGGACGTGAACGGCAATAATGTTCACCTCAACGCCGTTTGCGAGGGTACCTTCCTCGAACCGGGCGATTATTCGTTTACGGTCACGGGCAGCGACCCGAATTACACACTCACCAATACGCAGAAGTCGTACAACGTTGCGAAAGCCGATTACGATATGAGCGGCGTCGCGTGGGATTACGACGGCGCGTTCCACGAGGACGGCACGCAGAAGGAAGTCACTCTTATCGGTCTGCCCGAAGGCGTGACGCCGAATTATACGGGCAACACGGCGACGGCAGCGGGCGGCTATACCGCGAGCGTGACGTTTGCATACGATACCGCGCATTACAACGCGCCTTCGTTCAGCGATCTCGAATGGTCGATCGAAGGGCATGCGATGGAATACCATGCGGCGGCCGCGGCGACGTGTACGACGGACGGAAACCCCGAATACTGGCATTGCAGTATCTGCGGCAAAAATTACGGTGACGAGAACGGCTTGGCGCTCATCGAAAATATCGTTCTTGAAAAGACCGGGCATCAGATGACGCACCACGAGGCGGTTCCCGCGACCTGCACGACGGCGGGCAACGTAGAGTATTGGACGTGTGCGCATGAAGCCGATACGGTCTACTATGCAGACGCGGAAGGCAGCAAAATCCTTGCGGATATCGTTGTGGCGGCAGCGGGGCACAAACTTACGCATTATGCGGCGGTAGAAGGTGGCTGCAAGGGCAACGGCAATATCGAATATTGGTACTGCTCCGCATGCGATAAGTATTTTAAGGACGCGGCTTGCGCACAGGAGATCGAGCAAGCGGAAACGGTGGTTGCGGGCACGCAGCATACCCTCGTGTACCATGCGGAAATTCCCGCCACTTGCACGGCGGAAGGCACAAAGGAGCATTGGTCTTGCTCCGCTTGCAACAAAAACTTTGCGAATGCCGACGCTTCGACCGAGCTTTCCGATTTGAAGATCGAAAAAGCGGCGCATACGCTTGCGCACCACGAAGCGGTTGCAGCGACGTGTACGACGGACGGAAACCCCGAATACTGGCATTGCAGTGTCTGCGGCAAAAATTACAGCGACGAGAACGGCTTGGCGCTCATCGAAGATATCGTTCTTGAAAAGACGGGGCATCAGATGACGCACCACGAAGCGTTGGAGGCGACCTGCACGACGGCGGGCAACGTAGAGTATTGGACGTGCGACCACGAAGACGGTACGGTCTATTACGCCGACGCGGAAGGCAGCAAGATCCTTGCGGATATCGTTGCAGCGGCAACGGGGCACAAACTTACGCATTATGCGGCGGTAGAAGGCGGCTGCAAGGGCAACGGCAATATCGAGTACTGGTACTGCTCCGCATGCGAATTGTACTTCAACGATCCCGCGTGCGGTGAAGAGAACGAGATCTCGCAGGCGGAAACGGTGGTTCGAGGAGGCAAGCATACCCTCGTGTATCATGCGGAAGAGGCTCCTAAGTTTTGCACGGAAAACGGAACGAAAGAGCATTGGTACTGTTCCGAGTGCGGGCGGAACTTCTCGGACGAAAACGGGAAGAACGAGCTTACCGACCTTACGATCTTGGCAAAACACAACTTGACGCACCACGAGGCGGTCGCGGCGACTTGCACCGCGGCGGGCAACGTCGAGTATTGGAGCTGCTCGGTATGCGGCAAGTTCTT
>CALVMR010000029.1 GCA_944346885.1 uncultured Clostridia bacterium
ACGATCTTGGAGATCATCTTTTTGCCGACGGGTTCGTCTTCCTGTTCCTGGCGGACGGTCTTGCCGTCCACGACCGCCTCATACCTGTCTTTCAGGAGAGAGAGGTCGCACTTGTTGCTGCCGCCGATCTCGTATTTGAGGTAGTCCTCTTTCTTGTTTCTCGAAACGAAGCCGAGATCCTGCGGGATCGCCTCGTTGTAGATGATGCGGCCGACCGTGGTTTTCACGCGTCCGGTGATCTCCGTTTCCGGCTCGCCGTTTTCGTTAAAGAACTTGCCTTCGGGGAGTTTTACCGTACGCTTGACGTAAATTTCGTCCTGCAAGGTGATCGCCTTGGTCTGGTACGCCATGATCGCCTCGTCTTCCGAGGTGTACAGCGGCGCGCGGTACTGCTCCGCCCCTTCCGTGCCCTCGGGAACCTCGTCATGGTTGCTGTTGTACCACTTGTCTTCATAGCGGCGGATAATGGTCAGATAGTATGCGCCGAGCACCATGTCCTGCGTGGGCGTCATGACCGGTTTGCCGTCGGAAAGTTTGAGAATGTTGTTCGCGGAAAGCATGAGGAAACGCGCTTCCGCCTGCGCCTCGATGGAAAGAGGCACGTGCACGGCCATCTGGTCGCCGTCGAAGTCGGCGTTGAACGCGCCGCAAACGAGCGGGTGGATCTTGATGGCGCGGCCCTCGATGAGCACGGGTTCGAACGCCTGGATGGAGAGGCGGTGCAGCGTCGGGGCGCGGTTCAGAAGAACGGGGTGTTCCTTAATGACCCCTTCCAGAACGTCCCAAACGGCGGGTTTCGCCTTTTCTACGGCGCGCTTCGCGCTCTTGATGTTATGGCACTGGCCGCTCTCGACCAGCTTTTTCATGATGAACGGCTTAAAGAGCTCGATCGCCATTTCCTTCGGCAGGCCGCACTGATAAATTTTCAGTTCCGGCCCTACGACGATGACCGAACGGCCGGAATAGTCTACGCGCTTGCCGAGCAGGTTCTGGCGGAAACGCCCCTGCTTGCCGCGCAAAAGCCCCGAGAGGGATTTGAGCTCGCGGTTGGAGGGGCCGGTGATCGCCTTGCCCTTTCTGCCGTTGTCGATGAGCGCGTCTACCGCTTCCTGCAACATGCGCTTCTCGTTTTTGACGATCATGTCGGGCGCGCCCAGCTCCATGAGCCTCTTTAAACGGTTGTTTCTGTTGATGACGCGGCGATACAGGTCGTTGAGGTCGCTCGTCGCGAATCTGCCGCCGTCGAGCTGTACCATCGGCCTGAGCTCGGGCGGAATGACGGGAAGAACGGTGAGTATCATCCATTCGGGGCGGTTGCCGCTCTTGCGGAACGCCTCGATGATCTCGATGCGCTTGACCGCTTTCAGGCGCTTTGCGCCGCTCTGATTGTTTTCGATGATCTCCTTCGTTTCCTTACTCTCTTTTTCGAGGTCTACCGCCTGCAAGAGCTCGCGGATCGCCTCCGCGCCCATGCCGACTTTCAGGCCGGTCACGCTCGAATCGCCGTACTGTTCTTCCAGTTCGCGCAACTCTTTGTCGTTGATGACCTGCTTGTACGTAAGCGTAGGGATATTGCCCGGATCGAGCACGACGTACGCCGCAAAATAGATGACCTGTTCAAGTTGTTTGGGGCCCATATCGAGCAAAAGCCCGATCCTAGAGGGCACGCCGCGGAAATACCAGATATGCGAAACGGGCGCGGCGAGTTCGATATGGCCCATGCGCTCGCGGCGCACCTTTGCGCGGGTCACTTCGACGCCGCACTTTTCGCAGATGATCCCCTTATAGCGGATGCGTTTATATTTGCCGCAGTGGCATTCCCAGTCCTTGGTCGGCCCGAAGATCTTTTCGCAGAAAAGACCGTCGCGTTCGGGTTTCTGGGTGCGGTAGTTGATGGTTTCGGGCTTGGTGACCTCGCCGTAAGACCACTCTCTTATCTTTTCGGGAGACGCAACTCCGATCTGTATTGAGTCAAAATCGTTTAATTCGTACATAAAAATCCTCCCGTTCGATTAATTTTCGTCGTGGTCGGCCTGTTCGTCCGCTTCGTCCTCGTCGTCGAAGTCGTCCAGGTCATCGAGGTCGTCTTCCAGATCGTCGTCGTCAAACAGATCCGCGGAAGTGAAATCGTCGTCCGTATCCAGTTCGTCCTCGTCTTCGTCGAAGATGGAATCCATGCCGGAATCTTCGTCCTCGTCTTCATCCTCGTCGTCGAAGTTGAAGTCGATCTCCTCCTCTTCTTCGCCGCGGCGGAATTCGGGTTCGTCCTCCTCGTTGTCGATGTCGGAGAAGTCCTTCAACTGCAATTCGTCCTTGCTTTCCGTCAAAACCTTGACGTCGAGCGCAAGAGACTGCAGTTCTTTGAACAGGACCTTGAACGCTTCGGGGATGCCCGGTTCGGAAATATTGTTGCCCTTTACGATGCTCTCGTAAGTCTTGACGCGGCCCACGATATCGTCCGACTTGACGGTGAGGATCTCCTGCAGGATATGCGCGGCGCCGTATGCTTCCAGCGCCCAGACCTCCATTTCGCCGAAACGCTGTCCGCCGAACTGCGCTTTACCGCCGAGAGGCTGCTGGGTAACGAGCGAGTACGGCCCGATGGAACGCGCATGGATCTTGTCGTCTACGAGGTGGATGAGTTTGATCATATACATCTGGCCGACGGTAACGCGGTTTTCGAACGGTTCGCCCGTACGCCCGTCGTAGAGTTGGATCTTGCCGTCCACGTTGCCTTCGGGGTTGACGATGTTGTTGTCTTTGAATAATTCTTTGATATCCTTTTCGGTCGCGCCGTCAAAGACGGGAGTCGCGATCTTCCAGCCGAGTTGTTTGCAGACATACCCGAGGTGCACTTCGAGCACCTGCCCGATGTTCATTCGGGAAGGAACGCCGAGCGGGTTCAGAACGATCTGCATCGGGGTGCCGTCCGCCATGAAAGGCATGTCGCTCTCCGGCAGGATGCGCGAAATAACGCCCTTGTTGCCGTGGCGGCCCGCCATCTTGTCGCCGACGGAAATTTTACGCTTCTGCGCGATGTACACGCGCACAAGCTTGTTCACGCCGGGGGAAAGTTCGTCTTTGTTTTCGCGGGTGAAGATCTTCACGTCCACGACGATGCCGCCCTCGCCGTGCGGCACGCGCAGCGAGGTATCGCGCACTTCGCGCGCCTTTTCGCCGAAGATGGCGCGCAGCAGCCGCTCTTCGGGGGTCAGCTCCGCCTCGCCCTTCGGCGTGACTTTGCCGACGAGGATATCGCCGCTGTTCACCTCCGCACCGACGCGGATGATGCCGTCTTCGTCCAGATCTTTGAGCGCCTCTTCGCCGACGTTGGGGATATCGCGGGTGATCTCCTCTTCGCCCAGCTTGGTGTCGCGCGCCTCCGTTTCATGCTCTTCGATATGCACGGAAGTGAACACGTCGTCGCGCACCAGCCGTTCGGAGATGAGGATGGCGTCCTCGTAGTTGTAGCCCTCCCATTCCATAAAGCCGATGAGGATGTTTTTGCTCAGCGAAAGCTCTCCGTTGTCGGTCGAAGGGCCGTCCGCTATGATCTCGCCCGCCTCCACGCGGTCTCCCGTGCCGATGATGGGGCGCTGGTTCAGGCAGGTGCCCTGGTTGGAGCGCTCGAACTTTTTGAGCTTATACTCGTCGATGGCTCCGTCGTCGCGGCGGATGCGGATGAGGTCGCTCGCCACGCCGACGGCGGTGCCCGCCGCCTTGGCGCGCACCATCACGCCCGAATCGCGCGCGATGGCGGCTTCGATGCCCGTCGCCACGATGGGGCTCTCCGTTTTGAGCAGGGGCACCGCCTGGCGCTGCATGTTCGAACCCATCAGGGCGCGGTTGGTATCGTCGTTTTCCAAGAAAGGAATGAGCGCCGTCGCCACCGAAACGAGCTGCTTGGGCGAAACGTCCATGTAGTCGATCTGCTCCTGCGGCAGCTGGGTGATCTCCTCGCGGCGGCGGCAGGAAACGCGGTCGTTGGCAAAGGTGCCGTCCTCGTTGAGCGGCTCGTTCGCCTGCGCAACGACGTACTTATCCTCTTCGTCCGCCGTGAGGTAATCCACCTCGTCCGTAACGACGGATACGATGCCCGTTTTGCCGTCCTCGCCCGTGACCTGCTGTTTGCGCACGCGGCGGTACGGGCTCATGATAAAGCCGTACTCATTGACCTTTGCAAAGGTGGCGAGCGACGAAATGAGACCGATGTTCTGCCCTTCGGGCGTCTCGATCGGGCACATGCGCCCGTAATGGCTGTGGTGCACGTCGCGCACGTCAAAAGTGGCGCGGTCGCGGTTGAGCCCTCCGGGGCCGAGCGCGGAGAGCTTGCGCTTGTGCGTAAGCTCCGCAATGGGGTTGGTCTGGTCCATGAACTGCGACAGCTGCGAGGAGCCGAAAAATTCACGGATGACCGCGGAAACGGGGCGCACGTTGATCAGCCCCGAAGGCGTGACCTCGTTGGGGTCCTGCGTTGCCATGCGCTCTTTGATGAGGCGCTCCAAACGCGCGATGCCCACGCGCAGCTGGTTTTGCAGCAATTCGCCCACGCTGCGCACGCGGCGGTTGCCGAGGTGGTCGATGTTGTCGATGGTGCCGATGCCGTAGCGCAGATCAAGGTTGGAGGAGATGGCAGCCACAACGTCGTCCACCGTGATGTGGCGGTGGTTGAGCTTTTCGACGAGCGGGCGGATCTCCTTGCGCTCCTCGGCGGAAACGGAGACCTCCTCCCTGCCGAGCAGCCCGTGGAAGATGCGGCAGGCGTGCACGAATTTGATGCGGTTTTCCCGCCTGCGCTCGCGGTTTTTGCGCTCTTCCGCCTTTTCGTCGTCCGAAGGTTTGGTCTCTTCGGTAAAGTACACCGCGTTGATCTGCGCCAAATAATGTTCGGCAACTTCCTCTTCGGAAGCGCTGTCACAGGCGGCGGCGATCTCCTTGGAAAAGACGAAGTTCGGATAGTGCACCGCGGGCAGCAGCCCGAAGCTCTTCGGGTTCTTTTCCGAAAGCGCGGAAAACTCGACGGTGTTGTTGCCGATCACGCGGTGGACGATGCGCCCCTCCCGCTCGTCGGATACGAACACTTCCACCACGTTGATGCCCGCATTGCGGATGCGGTTTGCCGCCTCTTCGGAGATCTTTTCCTCTTTGGAGACGAGGATCTCCCCCGTTTCGGGGTCCACGACGTCCGCCGCGGCGATGCAGCCGGGCAGGCGGTAGGCAATGTTGAGTTTTTTGTTGAACTTATAGCGCCCCACCTTCACCACGTCGTAACGGCGCGGGTCGAAAAAGAGGTTGTGCAGGTGCTGGCGCACGGAATCGTCCGTCGGCACTTCGCCGGGGCGAAGGCGGCGGTACAGCTCGATGAGCCCGTCCTGCTCGCTGCGGGCGGTATCCTTTTCGATGGTGACGTTGATCATGCTCTCGTCTTCGCCGAAGATGTCGCGGATGGCGGCGTCGCTGCCGAAGCCGAGGGCGCGCAAAAGCACCGTGGCGCAGATCTTGCGCTTGCGGTCCACATGCACCCACAAAACGCCCTGGCTGTCCTGTTCAAATTCCAGCCACGCGCCGCGGTTGGGGATGACCGTTGTTTTGAACATCTCCCTGCCGGACTTGTCCTTTTCCGAATCGTTGTACGAACCGGGAGAGCGGACGAGCTGCGAAACGATGACGCGCTCCGCCCCGTTGATGATAAAGGAACCGTTCTCCGTCATGAGCGGAAAATCGCCCATGAACACTTCCTGATCGATGACCTCTTCCTTCACCTTGTTGACGAGGCGCACCTTCACGCGCAGAGGCAGCGCATACGTTGCATCGCGGTTGCGGCACTCTTTTTCGTCGTACTTGGGGGTCGAACCGAAGGAATGTTCGAGAAAATACAGCTCGAAATGGTCGGAGTAGTCGGTGATGGGCGAAAAATCTTCGAACACCTCGCCGATGCCCTCTTCGATGAACGATCTGTAAGATTCCTTTTGGATCTCGACAAGGTCGGGGATATCGATGACCTCGTTGATCTTGCCGAATTTCCTTCTCTCTGTCTTGCCGTACTTTTGGATCGGTAAATTCATCAAACAACGCTCCTTAAAAATTTCGGTCGGAATTTGGCTTCCGTCTCTTTACAACAGCCACAAAGGGGTGTATAATAGAAAAAGAAAACGCAGGCGGGGGTCTGTTTGCTTCATCTCTCCGGTTGTATCCCTTTGCATGTGCATCTCTTCCCGTTTCCGCGCTCCGTTTTCTCTCTTTTTTCACCCTTCCGCGCCGCCGCCCTTTTACGAAAAAGGGCATAAAGCGCAGAATACACCATAATGATACAGAATAACATTATATAAAATCGGGAAAGTATTGTCAACTGCTTTTCGGCAATTCTTTCCGTATTTTTTTTGATTCGGCAAAATTCGTGCCGAAATCCCCCCTGCGGCAGGGCATAACGCCGATAAAGAGGCTGACCATGCGATTGGATAAGTTTTTAAAGGTTTCCCGCATTTTAAAGCGGCGCACCGTTGCGGCGGAAGCGTGCCGCGCGGGCAAGGTAACGGTGAACGGGCGCGACGCAAAGCCCGCGCACGCCTTGAAGGCGGGAGACGTGGTGGAGCTCTTTTTCTCCTCCGGCTCTTTAAAGTTCCGCGTGCTCGAACTCAAAGAGACGGTAAAAAAGGAGGACGCGGCAAAACTGTACGAGATTTTGCCCGGCGGCGCCGCGCAATAACCTCGCCCAAATCCTTTACCCTTTGCCGTCTGCTTAGCATTGCCCCGCATTTTAACGTTTCCGCCCGCCCAACGCTGCCGCCAGCTTTTTAGCGTTTCCGTCCGCGGCAGAGGAAAAACAAAAGCGGTCCGTTTCGGCGCGCAATGTTCCCGATCCCGCGATCTTTTAGAAAAGGTATACATTTCATGCTCATCTACGCCATTCTCCCCGCCGCGGGCAGCGGCACGCGCACGGGGTTTTCCGAAAACAAGATCTTAAAAAAGCTCGGCGGCGAAAGCGTGCTCCGCCGCGCCGCCCTCGCCTTTGCCAGCAACGCGCGCGTTGCGGGGATCGCCGTTTGCATCGGCGCGGCGGAAAAACAGGCGGCGGAAGCGGCGCTTTCCGGCATCGAAAACGTACTGTTTGCCGCGGGCGGCGATACGCGCACGCAGTCGGTAAAAAACGCGCTCGAAGCGCTTGCCGCCCTCCCCTGCCCGCCGGACTATGTGCTCATCCACGACGCGGCGCGCCCCTTCGTTTCGCAAAAGACGATCGACGGATGCATCGACTGTATGCTTGCCCGCGGCAGCGCCGTGTGCGCCCTGCCCTGCACGGATACCCTCGTGCGGGCGGAAAACGGGTTTGTTTTGCACGCGATCGAACGGCAGGGCGCCTATGCCCTGCAAACGCCGCAGGGCTTCGCCTTCGCGCCGCTGTTAAAGGCGTACCGCAGGATCGGAGCGAACGAGCCGTTCACAGACGATTCGGGCGTGTACGCGAAATACGTTGCGCCGCCCTGCCTGTGCGCGGGGAGCGCGGAGAACAAAAAACTGACATTTGCGGAGGATTTTGCCATGGATGCGTTCCGCACGGGCATCGGCGTGGATACGCACGCGTTTTGCGAGGGCAGCCGCATCGTGCTCGGCGGCGTGCCCGTTCCGCACGACAGGGCGCTGCGCGCGCACAGCGACGGAGACGTTTTGTGCCACGCCGTGGCGGACGCGCTGCTTTCGGCGGCGGGGCTGCCCGATATCGGGCACTATTTCCCCAACACCGACCCGCAGTACAGGGGCGCGAACAGCCTTGCGCTGCTCGGCAAGGTGCGCGAACTCATCGAAACCGAGGGGTTTGCGGTGAACAACGTTTCGGCGGCGGTCTTGGCGGAACGCCCCAAGCTCGCCCCGTACATCGCGCAGATGAAAAAGAACCTCGCCGCCGCCTTGGGCGCGGCGGAGAGCGCCGTCGGCATTTCGGCGGGCACGAACGAGCGCCTCGGCTACATCGGCAGAGGCGAAGGGATCACGGTGCTCGCAACCGCGGCGCTGTGTTCGGCTCCCCGAAAAGCGTTTTAAAAGAGACAAGCCTGTTTCCGGGAAAGAATGCCGCCGCATCCGCCCCGCGGCTCCCCCGCAAAACAAAAAATACAGACCGAAAAGGATAACTATGGCTAAAACAAGATCGGTTTACGTCTGCTCCGAATGCGGAGCGCAGAGCCAGCAATGGCTGGGGCGGTGCCCCGCCTGCGGCAAATTCGGCACGCTTGCCGAAGAGATCGCCGAAGCGCCCGCGCCGCAAAAGGCAGCCAAGCGGGAGCGCTCTTCCTCCCTCAACCGCCCCGTGCCCCTCTCGCAGGTGCACGAGGAACACTTCCGCCGCCTCTCTTCGGGCATTGCCGAGCTAGACGTTGTGCTCGGCGGCGGCATCGTGCCCGGCTCTCTCGTGCTCGTGGGCGGCGACCCCGGCATCGGCAAAAGCACGCTTTTGACGGAGGTGGCGGCGCACCTTGCCAAAACGCAAAAGGTGCTGTACGTCTCCGCCGAAGAGAGTTGCGCGCAGGTGAAACTGCGCTGCGCGCGGCTGGGGTTGGGCGGCTCTTCCCTGCTGCTGCTAAACGAGACCTGTTTGGAGGATATCGAAGAGGCGATCACGGACGAGACCGTTGTGGTGATCGACTCCATTCAGGCGGTGTACACGAGCGCGCTCTCCTCGGCGGCGGGCAGCGTGGGGCAGGTACGCGAATGCGCGGGCAAGTTGCAGCGCATCGCCAAGGGGCGCGGCATCACCTTTTTCATCGTCGGGCACGTCACCAAAGAGGGCGCGCTGGCGGGGCCGAAAGTACTCGAACACATCATGGATACCGTGCTCTACTTCGAAGGGGAAAAAGAGGATAACTATAAGATCTTGCGCTCGTACAAAAACCGCTTCGGCTCGGTGCAGGAAGTGGGCGTGTTTGAAATGACGGGCGAAGGGCTGTACGGCGTTTCGGACTATTCGGGCATCTTCCTCTCGGAGAGCCGCGGGGAGGCGGCGGGCTGCTGCGTCACCCCTGCCGAAACGGGCAACCGCTGCATGATGGTAGAGCTGCAAACGCTGCTTGCCAAAACCGCCTACGGCATGCCGCGGCGCATGCCGCTGGGCATCGACTACAACAAACTGGTCGTGCTCATCGCCGTGCTCGAAAAACGGTGCGGCATGCCCTTTTACAACCGAGACGTGTACCTGAACGCGATGGGCGGCATCCGCCTGAACGAGCCCGCCGTGGACTTGGCGGTATGCGCCGCGCTGGCGAGCGCTTTCCGCGGGCAGCCCATCGACCGCGACACCGCCGTGTTCGGCGAAGTGGGGCTGACGGGCGAGGCACGCGGCGTGACCTTTGCCGAAAAGCGGGTCAACGAATGCGTGAAAATGGGATTCAAACGGGTGGTCTTCCCCGCAAAAAATTTCAAAAGCGTGAAAAAATTTGAAGACAAGATCGAACTTGTGCCCGTGCGGTATGCGGGAGAGGCGATCAAAAAACTGTTCCCCGCCGCAAGGCAGGCGGAACAGACCGAAGAAGGAGACAGCCATGAACGATACGAACCCTGAACGCCGCCCCGCCGCGGAGCAAACCGCCGCAGACCAAACCGCCGCCCTTGCCGCCGAACCCGAACATACAAAAGCGCAAGCCGACGAAATAACAAACGAAGAGGCGAAAGCCGACGAAACGGTATGCGCGGTGGCGCAAGCCGCCGCCGAACCCGAAGAGGCGCAAACCGCCGCCGGACCCGGACCCGAAGAGGCGCAGGCGCCCGTTCTCCGCTGTTCGGCGGAGCCGGATGAAAAAATGCAGCGCCTGTTGGGGCGGGAAAACCGCAACAGCGGCATCCTCTTTTCCGTACTCGGCGCGGCAGCCGTTGCGGTCGGCGTCGTGTTTTTGCTGTTCGTAAAAGGGACGGGCGGCGCGCTGTTGGGCGGGCTGATCGTCGCGCTGGGCGCGCTGCTGTTCCTGTGCGGGGCTGCCCTGCTGCTGTTGTACCTGCACGGCGTCCGCACGGCGAAAGGGAAAGGCTATTGCAACCGCTACGCGTTCGAGGCGCAGTCTTTTACCGTGCAGACGCTGCAAAACGGCACGGTTTTGGGGAAAACGACCATCGCCTACGCCTCGCTGCACAAGGCGTACGAAAAGCGCGGGTTGCTCTGCCTGCTCCCCTCGCCCTCCGTTGTATACGCGGTCTACCTCTCCTCCTTTTCCGAAGAGGAGAGAAATCTTTTGCGCGAACGGCTCGGCTTGCCGCAAAAGTAAACGAAAACCAAACGACGGCGCGCCCCGCGATCCCGCGGGGCGCGCCTGTTTTTGTTTTCCGCCCCCGCGGAACGTTCCGCGGGGGCGGAAAACAAAAAAACCTGCGCGGGATCCGCGCAGGGAACGAACCAAAAAGATATGTAAAAGCGGGTCACTTTTTTAGCAGCGCTTGCAGCCGCTCTACGGCTTGGGCGGTCGTATCTTCGCCGCCGAACGCGGTCAGGCGGAAGTACCCCTGCCCGTTTTTTCCGAACCCGCAGCCAGGCGTGCCGACGACGTTTGCCTCTTCCAAGAGATGATCGAAAAACTTCCAGCTGTCGTCAAAGCCGGGGCAGCGGAGCCACACATACGGCGAATTTTTTCCGCCCGTATACCAAATGCCCAGCCCGTCAAGGCAGTCGGAAAGGCGCTTGGCGTTCCTGCGGTACACGGCGAGGTTTTCGGCGATCTGCCGCTCCCCTTCGGGCGTGAACACCGCCGCCGCGCCGCGCTGTACGATATATGGTACGCCGTTGAATTTGGTCGTTTGCCGCCGCAGCCACATTTTGTGCAGCGCGCCGCCCGCCAAGGCGTGCGGTACCACCGTATACCCGCAGCGAGTGCCCGTAAAGCCCGCCGTTTTGGAAAAGGAACAAAACTCGACGGCGCACTCCTTTGCGCCCTCCACTTCGTAAATGCTGCGCGCGAGCCCCTCCTCCTGCACGAAACACTCATACGCCGC
Source organism: uncultured Clostridia bacterium (assembly GCA_944346885.1). Classification (GTDB taxonomy): domain Bacteria; phylum Bacillota; class Clostridia; order Christensenellales; family Borkfalkiaceae; genus Borkfalkia. The sequence goes on from CALVMR010000029.1 coordinate 10,969, forward strand.
GTCGTAGAGGATGACCGCGCCGACCTTCTGCGCGTACGCGACCCACGCCGCAAGCTGCCCGCGCGAATACGCCGCACCCGTCGGGTTATTGGGCGAACAGATATAGATCAGATCCGCTTTCACCCGCCCGTCCGGCATGGGCAAAAAGCCGTTTTCCGCCGTGGCGTTTGCAAACACGATCCTGCGCCCCGCCATCACGTTCGTATCCACGTATACGGGATACACGGGGTCGGGGACGAGCACGGTATTATCGGCGTCGAACAGGTCTAAAATGTTGCCGAGGTCGCTCTTGGCGCCGTCCGAAATAAAAATTTCGTCGACGGAAAGCGCCACGCCGCGGCGGGCGTAATAGCCTTGGATGCTCTCCCGCAAAAAGGCGTACCCCTGTTCGGGGCCGTACCCGCGGAATGTCTCTTTTTTGCCCATTTCGGCGACCGCCCGCTCCATCGCCTCGATCACCGCGGGCGCGAGCGGCAGCGTTACGTCTCCGATGCCGAGGCGCAAAATCTCCGCCTGCGGGTGCGCCGCCGCGTAGGCGCTCACTTTACGCGCCACGGTGGAAAAGAGATAGCTCTCCTCCAAATTCCGATAATTTTGATTGAGTTTCATAGCCTTGCCCTCCCGCAAGAGCGGCGCGCAACGCGCGCCGTTTTTAAAAGCCACGGAAAGCCTCCGCAAGGGGCGTTCCGTGGCTGCTGTTTTTCGCTCGGCTTTCCCGCGCTTTATTTCCCGTGTTTTTTGCACGCCGCCGCGATAAACTCGCGGAATACGGGGTGCGCCGCATTGGGGCGGGATTTAAATTCGGGGTGGAACTGCACCCCCACATAGAAGAGATGCGCGGGGATCTCCACCGCCTCTACGAGCAGCTCGTCCGGCGAGGTGCCGCAGATGCGCATGCCCGCCTTTTCAAACGCTTCGCGGTATTCGTTGTTAAATTCAAAGCGGTGGCGGTGCCGTTCGGAGACCATTTCCGCCCCGTACGCCCTTTCGAGCGCGGTGCCCTTGCGCACTTTGCAAGGATACGCCCCCAAACGCATGGTGCCGCCCATCTTTACGCCCAGCTGGTCGGGCATGATGTCGATGACGGAATGCGCGCCCTCCGGATCGAACTCCGAAGAGTTGGCGTCCTCCCAGCCGAGTACGCCGCGCGCAAATTCGATGACCGCCGTCTGCATGCCGAGGCAGATGCCGAGGTAGGGCACGCCCTTTTCGCGCGCGTACCGCGCCGCAGCCACCTTTCCTTCGATGCCCCTGCCGCCGAAGCCGCCGGGCACGAGAATGCCGTCTGCCTTCCCCAGCAGTTTTTCCGCGTTCTCCGCCGTGATCTTTTCGCTGTCTACCCAGTCGATCTCCACCTTTGCGGCGTTTTCAAACCCCGCGTGCGTAAGCGCCTCGGCGACGGAGAGATAGGCGTCGTGCAAACGCACATACTTGCCGCACAGCGCAATGCGCACCGAATTTTTGCGGTTTTTTGCCCGTTCGAGCATCGCATTCCATTCGGAGAGGTCGATCTTGTTTTCGGGGATCGAAAGCTCGCGGCAAACGATGGAGGAAAAGTTCGCCTTTTCCAGCATGACGGGCGCCTCGTACAAGAGCGGCAGCGTCAAGTTTTCGATGACGCAATCGCTCTTTACGTTGCAGAACATGGCGATCTTGTGCTTTACGTCTTCGGGCAGCGGCAGATCGGCGCGGGTGACGATGATATCCGGCGCGATGCCCATCCCCTGCAATTCTTTGACGGAATGCTGCGTCGGCTTAGACTTAAACTCGCAGGAACCCGTGATATAGGGCACGAGGGTGACGTGGATAAAACAGCAGTTGCCCCTGCCCTCTTCCATGGAAACTTGGCGGATGGCTTCGATAAAGGGCTGGCTTTCGATGTCGCCGATGGTGCCGCCGATCTCGGTGATGACGATATCGGCATTGCTCTGCCTGCCGACGTTGTAGATAAACGTCTTGATCTCGTTGGTGATGTGCGGGATGACCTGCACCGTTTGCCCAAGGTACTCGCCGTTGCGCTCTTTGTTGAGTACGTTCCAATACACCTTTCCCGTGGTCAGGTTGGAAAATTTGTTGAGGTTTTCGTCGATGAACCGCTCGTAGTGGCCGAGGTCGAGGTCGGTTTCGGCGCCGTCGTCCGTGACGAACACCTCCCCGTGCTGGTACGGGCTCATCGTGCCGGGGTCGATGTTGATGTACGGGTCCAGCTTCTGCGAAGCGACTTTATAGCCGCGCGCCTTCAAAAGCCGCCCCAAACTTGCCGCCGTGATCCCCTTGCCCAAGCCCGAAACAACGCCGCCGGTTACAAAAATGTACTTCATGGAACACACTCCCTTAAACGGTTTTTTCTTCCGTAGATCGATTTTATCTGCTTGAAAAGCCGCGCCGCCTATGCCGCGGGCGCTTTTTTTATACTTCCCCTTCGAACACCGTTACCGCTTCGCCGGTCAAAAACACGGTTTCTCCCACGTTGATGACGAGCTCGCCGCCGCGCAGCTGCACCGTTACGTCCTGCCCTTTGGCGAACATACCGCGCGCGACCGCCGCGGCGACCGCCGCGCAGGCGCCCGTGCCGCACGCCATCGTCTCCCCGCTGCCGCGCTCCCAAACGCGCATCTTCAAGCGGTTGTGCCCGATCACTTTTACAAACTCCGTGTTCACGCGCTCCGGGAAGAGCGGATCGTTTTCAAACAGCGGGCCGAGCTTTGCAAGGTCGATCTCGTCCGGGTCCTCGAACACGACGCAGTGCGGGTTGCCCATCGAAACGCAGGTGATGGTGTGCACGCCGCCCGCGATGTGCACCCGCTCGCCGACGACGGCGCTGCCGGGGAGGGCAACGGGGATACGGGCGGGGTCAAACACCGCCTGCCCCATATCCACGCGCACGCGCGTGACCTTGCCGCCCTCGGTATACAGCCGCAGCTGTTTGACACCCGAAAGCGTTTCCACCGCAAGGTCCGTTTTCTCCGCTATGCCGCGCTCGTACAGGTATTTCCCCACGCAGCGGATGGCGTTGCCGCACATTTTTCCTTCGCTGCCGTCGGCGTTGAACATGCGCATTTTGGCGTCGGCGACCTCGCTCTTACAGATGAGCACCAACCCGTCCGCACCCACGCCCTTGTGCCTGTCCGACAGGCGGACGGCGAGGGCGGCGGGGTCGGCGGGCTGCCCCTGCATACAGTTCACATAGATATAATCGTTGCCCGCCCCGTGCATCTTGGTAAAACGCATCCTGCCTGCTTGCTCCTTTGCGCCGCTTTTGCGCGGATCAGCTTTCGTATGTTTTTAAGATCTCCAACGCCACTTCGCGCCGCGGCAAATGGCGGTTCATCGCCTGCTTTTCGATAAAGCGGTGCGCGTCGCTCTCCGTCATGTTCAGATAGCGGACCAGCGCGCATTTGGCGCGGTCAATGAGTTTTAAGTCGTCTATGGTGCTGCGCAGCCGCACCGTTTCGCGCCCGAACAGCCGCAGCCTCTCTCCCGTTTTTACGGCGGCGCCGAGCAGCTCGCGCACGTTTTTCGCGTTTGCCGCGGCAACAAAGATGCCCAGCCCCGCAAAGGCGGCTTCCGCCTCCCGCACCTCTTCGGCGCGCACCAGCGCCACGATCCCCGCAGGCACTTCGCGCGCCGCCTGCCGCAGCTGCTCCGCGCGCTCGTGCGTGGGCGAAGGCAGCACCGCCAGCACGGCGTCATACCCCTCGCACGCAGGCGCAAAAACCGATCCTGCCGCCGTCAGCTCGTACTCTTCTCCCGCCGCGCGCCGCAGCCTTTGCAGCACCGCCGCGCTGCCGCAGCAAACGAGCACCTTTTTCATACGGGATCACCTCCGCAAACGGACGGAGCCACCGCCCTGCCCGCCTTGCTCGCGCCGCCTGCGCCGCGCAAAGAGATCGGCACGCGCCGCGCAAAGGGATCGGCTTGCGCACGGAACATTACAGCTCGATGTACGCATCCCGCTCCGCGCCGACGGAAACATAACGGATCTTGCACGCGCACAGCTCTTCCAAAAGGCGGATGTACGCGAGCGCCTCCTTGGGCAGATCCTCTTTTTTGCGGCAGGCGGAGATATCGCAGTTCCAGCCCTTCACCCTTTCAAACACGGGCTTGCAGTCGTCCAAAACGTCGGTAAAGGGGAACTCGGCCAGCCTTTTCCCCTCCAACTCGTAGGCGGTGCAGATCTCCAATTCTTCGTGCCCGGAAAGTATATCCAGCTTGGTGAGCGCGATCTCGTCGGCGCCCTGCACGCGGATGCCGTAGCGAGACGCAACGGCGTCAAAGGGTCCGACGCGGCGGGGCCTGCCCGTCGCCGCCCCGTATTCGCCGCCCGCCTTGCGCAGCTTTTCCGCCTTTTCGCCGAAGTATTCCGCCGTAAAGGGGCCCTCCCCCACGCAGGTGGAATACGCCTTCATGATGCCGATGGTCTTATCCAGCTTCAAGTTGGGAACGCCCGCGCCGATCGGCCCGTAGGCGGCGATGTTGTTGGAAGAGGAGGTGTACGGATAGATGCCGTAATCCAGATCGCGCAAAGCGCCCAGCTGCGCTTCGAGCATGATCTTTTTGCCCGCGCGCTGCGCCTCGTTGAGGTACAGCCCCGTATCGCAGATGTACTCTTTGAGCGGCTCTCCGTACTCTTTGAGATAGGCGAGCATCTCCTCGGTTTTAACGGGCTCTGCCCCGTAGGCGTTGGAGATGGTCAAATTTTTCCATTCCACGATGTCGGGCAGGCGCTTTGCCAAGCGGTCTAAGTTGAGCAGCTCGCCCATGCGGAACGCCTTTTTCATGTACTTATCCGCATATACGAAAGCGATGCCGCGCCGCGTGGAGCCGAATTTTTTATCGGCGAGGCGCGCCTCCTCCAAGCAGTCTTGCTGCACATGGTACGGCATGGTGATGACGGCGCGGTCCGAAATTTTCAACGTGTCGGGCGTGATGGAAATGCCCGCCTCGCGCAGGCGCGCCATCTCTCCCGCCAAGTGCTTTATGTCGATGACCATGCCGGGGCCCATGACGCAGACCACCCCTTCGCGCAAAATACCCGAAGGGAGCAGGTTCAAAATGAACCTGCCGCGCTCGTTGATAACGGTATGCCCCGCGTTGTTGCCGCCTTGGTAGCGGCACACCACGTCATAATCCTTGGAGAGCAGGTCCACCATGCGGCCCTTGCCCTCATCGCCCCAGTTGATCCCGACGATCGACGTTAACATTGTTTCTCCCTCTTGTGCGGCAAAACGGTTCGGCTTGCCCGCATGCGAGCCTGCCTGCGCCGCAGACGGGCTACCCCTGCGCAGGGCGCTCCTCCGCACGATATTCCTTGATGATTATACCCCGAATGCCGCATATAAGTCAAGCAAAAGCCCTTTGCCCCCTCCCTTTTATTTTTTACGGAGCGCGCCGCGCCGAAAAAAGGAAACCGAACAGAGCGCCGCCCGCCGCGAAAAGGGAAGCCGAGCAGAACGCCGTCGTACCGCAAAACGGAAGCCGAGCAGAGCGCCGCCCGCCGCGAAAAAGCCGCCGCGGCTACAAAACGGGGCAAAAAAGAGCAAAACGGGGCAAAACAGACGCCGCGCGCCCCCTTACCGGGGCGCGCGGCTTGCCGATCCTGTTCGATCACGGCTTGTACGGCAGCGAATAGGCGCCGAGCACGCCGAAAGAGATGTACCGAAACATGTCGATCGCCCCCACAAGGGCGACGACCGCCCCGACCGCGATGCCCGCGATCGCCAAACCGTACAATCCCGTCTTTTTGCGCCGCGCAACTCCGACGGCGGAGAGCGCCGTGCTTGCGGCGCCGAACAAAAGCCCGACCAGCCCGTACGCCGCCAAAAGCAACGACCCGACCGCCAGCGCAAACCCCGCTATGCTGAACGCGGAGACCGGTTTGCGCGGCTTGCGCGGTTTGGGTGGCGCGTAAACGGGAACGCCCTGCGGCGGATAGGGCGGCGCAACGTTCGGGACATACGGCGGCACGCCCTGCGGCGGTTGCCCGTACCCGCTGTACGGCGGCACGCCCTGCGGCGGATAGGGCGGCGCACCGTTCGGAACATACGGCGGCATGCCCTGCGGCGGTTGCCCGTATCCGCTGTACGGCGGCATGCCCTGCGGCAACGCGCAAGGCGGTGTGTTTTGTGTTTCCGCGGCGTTTTGCAAGGGCTGCTCCGCCTCGCCCTGCCCCGCCTGCGGCATGCCGCAGGCGGGGCAGAACGCCGCACCCTGCGGCAGCGCAGCGCCGCACTGTTTACAAACCATCCGTCCTCCCCTTTTGCGGCGGCTTCTCCGCCGCACGGCGGCGCGCGGCAATGCCGAACGAAACCCGCCGCGCCCCTTCAACGCCTTAGAGCAGCGTAAAGATAAGGATATAATACCAAACGCAGAGCACGACCGCCGCGATGCTGCATACCAACCCCGTGATCGCAAACGCGGGCAAGCGGAAATTTTGCCGCTTTGCCATCCCGATCGAAGAGAGCACGAGCCCCGTGACGCCGAGCACAAGCCCGACGATCGCGCTGACGCTCCACGCGATCACAACGGCAACGATGCCGAGGATCATCCCGACCAAGCCGAGCACATTCATCGGCTTTACGGGCGCCTGCTGCCGCGGCGGGTACGGCGGTTGATTGTATCCGCCGTACGGCGGCTGACCGTACCCGTTATAAGGCGGTTGACCGTACCCGTTGTACGGCTGCCCGTACGCACCGTACGGCTGCCCGCCCTGCGGGGCGCTTTGCCCGTAGCCGTCGCCCGTTGCTGCGGGCGGCGGGTCAAACAGATCGTCCTGCACGGCGCCGCACACGGGGCACAGCTTATCCTTTGCTTGCAGCTGCGCGCCGCAGCGGTAACAGGTGCTCCCCGCCGCCTGCGCCCCGCCATAAGGCGCGGCGGCAAATGCCTGCGGCTCTTTCGCCCGATCGGCGGTTTGCGCCGCCTCTTCGGCAGCAAAAAACGCCTGCGGCTCCTGCGGCGCCTCTTGCTGCGGCGGGGCGCTCTCCGCGCGCTTGCCGCAAACATGGCAAAATACTTGGTCTGCCCGCAGCGTTGCGCCGCAATACGCGCACTCCTTCGTGCCCGTTTGCGGCGCCTCCTCCTGTGCGGAGGGCTCTTCTTCTTTCAGCGAGGCGCCGCAGAGATGGCAAAACTTTTGCTCGTCCTGCAACGACGCGCCGCAGAAAATACATTTTTTCATCCGTGCTCTCTTCTCCTTTGCAAACTCTTTCTATCCCGCCTGCATAACGCTTCGGCGGGTCTGCAAAACCCTTTTACCCCGCCTGCAAAACCGCTCGGCGGGTCCGCAAACCCTATTGTTTTGCCGAAAAAACTTTCCTATAAAAAAAGAATTGCGCGCGCGCAATTCTTTTTTTCTTTCAGATCAAACGGTCATTAAGCGCCCATCATGGCACCGACAACTGCAAACGCCAAGATGATGCTGACGATGGTCAATACGATGGCAACGATGCTGCACACGAGACCCGCGATCGCCATGCCGGGCATACGGTTTTCATTCCTCTTTGCCATGCCGATGGCGGAGAAAATGATCCCCACGATCGAGAACGCAATGCCGAGATAGAACAGGAACCACGTAGTGATGACGGCAACGATGCCCGCGATCATGCCGATCAGCCCGAATACGGGGAACGGCTTCACCTGCGCCGGCTGCTGCGGTGCATAGTACGGCTGCTGCGGCTGCGCGTAATAGGGCTGCTGCGGAGCTTCCTGTGCCTGCTGCGGGGCGCCGCACGCAGGGCAGAACTGAACGTCATCCTGCATTTCGGCACCACATTTGATGCAATTTTTCATCTTTATCCCTCCTAAAAGATTTCCTACCTAGACCCTAAAAGGTATGCACGCAAAGGCGGATAAAATGAATTTATTTGCGTATTTTTACGCAAATAAAGCGGTACCGCTTTGCGAAACGTTCCCCCTGCGGGTCTGTAATTATTTTATCACAATGCCCGCATATCCGTCAAGTAATTCAACAAAATATTTTCATAAAATCTACACATGATTTTTACAAAATATCCAAGTTTTTCCATACCGCGCCGCCCCCGAAAAACCGCCGCGCGGCAGAGCGGGCGCCGCCCTCTTTTTTCGCCTGTGCGAACGCGCTCCCCTTGCCCTTTTTTTCGCCTGCGCAAGCGCGCTCCCTTGCCCCTTTTTCTCTTGCACGAACGCGCTCCCTTGCCCCTTTTGCCGCCCTCCTCGGCGCGTGTTTGCGAATCTGCAACCGCGGCGGTGCAAAAAACGCCCCGCGGGAGGCAAACAAAACGGCACAAAAAACGCCCGCGGGAGGCAAAAGGACGCCCCCGCTTGGGGGCGCCCCGTGCCTGCTCGCGTTATTTATCCTTTCGGTTCACATATTCGGTATGCAAGATCTCGTGCGCGCGGTGCGAGCCGGGCGCGCCGAAAAAGTTTTTGTACAGCTGCATAACGGCGGGGTTTTCGTGGCTCTTGCGGATGCCTGCCTTTTTATCCTCGTCGTACAGCGCTTTGGCGCGCTTGGAACGCAGATCGACCTGCCTGCGGGTGTAAGCGTCCTGAATGGGCTGCCCGCCGCCGTTCACGCAGCCGCCGGGGCAGCACATGACCTCCACAAAGGTGTAGTCGCACTCGCCTTTTTTGATCTTTTCGCACAGCTTTTTGGCATTGGTCAGCCCGCTCGCCACGGCAACTTTCACTTTTACGCCGCCGAGGTCGTACGCCGCCTCTTTGATGCCCTTGATGCCGCGCACTTCTTTAAAGTCGATCTTATCCAGCGGCTTGCCCGTCAGCTTTTCCGCTGCGGTACGCAGCGCCGCCTCCATCACGCCGCCCGTTGCGCCGAAGATGACGCCCGCGCCCGTAAATTCGCCGAGAGGATTGTCGAAGGTGCCTTCGGGCAGTTCGTTGTAGAGGATGCCCGAATTTTTGATCATCTTGGCAAGCTCGCGGGTGGTGAGCACGGCATCCACGTCGGGATACCCGCTTGCGCTTTCGTGCCCGCGCGTCTTTTCAAACTTCTTCGCCGTGCAGGGCATAACGCCCACAACGTAGATGTTTTTCGGGTCGATCCCCTCCTTCTGCGCCCAATACGTTTTAACGGTCGCGCCGAACATCTGCATGGGCGATTTGCAGGAGGAAAGGTTGGGGATGAGTTCGGGGTAGTAATACTCCACATAGCGGATCCAGCCGGGGGAGCAGCTCGTAAACATGGGCAGCGTGCCGCCCTCCTTTACGCGCTCCAAAAGCTCGTTCGCCTCCTCCAAAATGGTGAGGTCTGCGCCGAAGTTGACGTCGAACACCTTGTCGAAGCCGAGCATGCGCATGGCGGTGAACATCTTCCCCTCGGTGTTGGTGCCGATGGGATAGCCGAACTCCTCGCCGATGGCGGCGCGCACGGCGGGCGCCGCTGCCACAACGACCACCTTTTCGGGGTCAGCGATGGCGGCGCGCACCTCTTCGATCTCCTCGCGCTCGCGCAGCGCGCCGACGGGGCAGACCGCGATGCACTGCCCGCAGGCAACGCAGCTCGCATCCGCCAGCGGCTCTTCAAAGGCGCTGCCGATGTGCGTGGCAAACCCGCGGCGGACGGGCGCGATAACGCCCACTTGCTGCACCTTGCGGCACACGGCGACGCAGCGGCGGCAGAGGATGCACTTTTCGTTGTCGCGGATCAGATAGGAAGTGGAGGTATCCTCTTCGTAGGCGAATTTTTCGCCCTTGAACCTGTTTTCGTCACACCCGTACTCGTTGGAGAGCTTTTGCAGCTCGCAGTTGGTGGAGCGCACGCAGGAGAGGCACTCGCGCTTGTGGTTGGAAAGGAGCAGTTCGAGCGTGGTCTTGCGGCTCTTGCGTACCTTTTCGGTATTGGTGAACACCTCCATGCCCTCGTTTACGGGGTACACGCAGGCGGCAACAAGCGAACGCGCGCCCTTTACTTCCACCACGCAGATGCGGCAGGCGCCGATCTCGTTGATATCCTTCAAATAGCAGAGGGTGGGGATGTTGATGCCCGCCTTGCGCGCGGCTTCCAGAACGGTCGTCCCCTCTTCCACTTCGACGGGGATGTTGTTTATCTTCAAATGTACCATGTTTGCTTCCCTCCTCAGCCCTTGATGATCGCGCCGAAGCGGCACTTTTCCATGCACACGCCGCACTTGATGCACTTTTCGGGATCGATGACGTGCGGCTCTTTGACGTTGCCCGTGATCGCGCCGACGGGGCAGTTGCGCGCGCACAGCGTGCAGCCCTTGCACTTATCGGCAACGATCTCGTAGCGCAGCAACTTTTTGCAGACGCCCGCGGGGCACTTTTTGTCGCGCACGTGCGCCTCGTACTCGGCGCGGAAGTAGCGCAGCGTGGAGAGAACGGGGTTGGGCGCGGTCTGCCCCAGCCCGCACAGAGAGTTTTCTTTGATGTAGTGGCACAGCTCTTCCATCTTGTCGAGATCCTCCATCGTGGCGGTGCCGTCCGTCACTTTGCAGAGCATCTCGTACAGGCGCTTGGTGCCGACGCGGCAGGGCGTGCACTTGCCGCAGCTCTCGTCTACCGTAAATTCGAGGAAGAACTTGGCGATATCCACCATGCAGTTATCCTCGTCCATGACAATCAGCCCGCCCGACCCCATCATGGAGCCGATGGCGATGAGGTTGTCGTAATCGATGGGCGTATCGATCAGGTGCGCGGGGATACAGCCGCCCGAAGGGCCGCCCGTCTGCGCCGCCTTGAACTTTTTGCCGTTGGGGCAGCCGCCGCCGATATCGTAGATGATCTCGCGCATGGTCGTGCCCATCGGGATCTCGACCAGCCCCGTGTTGTGGATCTTGCCGCCGAGCGCAAACACTTTGGTGCCGCGGCTCTTTTCGGTGCCCATGGAAGAGAACCAATCCGCGCCCTTCAAAATGATCTGCGGGATGTTTGCGTACGTTTCCACGTTGTTGAGGATGGTCGGTTTGCCGAACAAGCCCTTTACGGCGGGGAACGGCGGGCGAGGACGCGGCTCGCCGCGGTGCCCTTCGATAGAGGTCATCAGCGCCGTTTCTTCGCCGCAGACGAACGCGCCCGCGCCGAGGCGGATATCCAAGTCGAAATTAAAGCCCGTGCCGAAGATGTTTTTGCCCAGCAGCCCGTATTCGCGCGCCTGCGTGATGGCGATGGAGAGGCGTTTGACGGCGATCGGGTACTCCGCGCGCACGTACACATAGCCTTGGTCCGCGCCGATGGCATAGCCCGCGATCGCCATCGCTTCGATCACGGCGTGCGGGTCTCCCTCCAAAATAGAGCGGTCCATGAACGCGCCGGGGTCGCCCTCGTCGGCGTTGCAGCAAACGTATTTTTTGTCGCCCTTGCTGTTTTTGGCAAACTGCCACTTCCTGCCCGTGGGGAAGCCCGCGCCGCCCCTGCCGCGCAGCCCGGAGCGGGTGATCTCGTCGATGACCTGCTGGGGCGTCATTTCGGTAAGCACTTTGCCGAGCGCCTCGTAGCCGTCGTATGCGATGTACTCGTCGATCTTTTCGGGGTTGATGACGCCGCAGTTGCGCAGCGCCACGCGGTGCTGCTTTTTATAAAAGTTTGTGTCGTTGAGCGCTTTGATGTTGCCGCCCTCGTCCACCGTCTCTTTGTACAAGAGGCGCGTGACGATGCGCCCTTTGATGATGTGCTCGTCTACGATCTCGTCCACGTCCTCTACTTTTACCTGCGAATAGAAGGCGCCTTCGGGATAGACGATCATGATGGGACCGAGCGCGCACAAGCCGAAGCAGCCCGTTTGCGTAACGTGCACTTCTTTATCCAGCCCCTCTTTGTAGATGCGGTGCACGAGCGCCTCGTAGATCTTGATGGAATTGTTGGAGGTACAGCCCGTACCGCCGCAAACTAAAATGTGCGATCTGAACATGCGAGCTCCCCCTTAGCTGTTTTCTCCGATGAGATAATCGGTGCACACGTTGCCGTTGACAACGTGATCGACGATCACTTTGCGCGCCTTTTCGGGCGTCATGAGGATGTATGTATACTTCTGCCCGTCCTTGAACACTTCGACGATGGGTTCCAAACGGCACAGCCCGATGCAGCCCGTTTGCGAAATGCTCACGTTGTGCAGCTGCCGCTTTTCCGCCTCGTCCAGCATCGCGTCCAAAACGGGGCGCGCGCCGGCGGCGATGCCGCAGGTCGCCATGCCCACTTTGATGACCGTCTCGTCCGCTCCCGCAACGCTGCGGTTATCCGTCTGCGACTTCATCTTTTCGCGCAGGGCGCGGAGCTCTTCCAAACTCTTCATAACCTACCTCCGTAAATACTGACTAAATTTTCCGAAATATATTCTTTCAGAAACGCGCGCACTTCCGGCGCGCCGAGGGGGATATCCTCCCCCAATATTTCCCTTATCTCGCGCGTGTCGAGCACGCCCGTCTGCCCCCCGCTTTGCACCGTGACCAAAAAGTCCGTTTGCGGGTTCATGGTGACCAGTTGCAGCACCACCCCGCCGAAATCGCCCAGCGGCATGCGGTCTACATGCCCGATGCGGTACGTTGCGGTGACGCAGGTACCCTTCCCCTCTTCGGAACGGATGCGAAACGTTCCTCCCGCGCTTTCGGCGGAATATTTGAACAGCGGCACGCCCATCCCCACTTTGCGCGTGGTGCGCGTTGTGGTAAAGGGATCCGTAACGGACGCCGCCATCTCCTTGCTCATGCCGCAGCCGTTATCCTCGACGGCGATCGTCATCTCGTCTTTCAAAAAATCGGCGCACAGGCGGATCTGCACCAGCGAGGCGCCCGCCCGCAGCGAATTTTCGGCAATGTCGAGGATGTTTAACGCAAGTTCGCGCATCAGGTGCGGTACTTGGCGAGGATCTTGGGCACCTCGTCGGGCGTAACTTTGCCGTACACGTCGTCGTTGACGGTCATCACGGGCGCGAGGCCGCAGCAGCCGATGCAGCGCGTCGCGTCCAGCGAAAATTTCAGATCATCCGTGCATTCGCCGCCCTTGATCTTCAATTCGTCGCACAGTTTTTGGTACACGTCGCCGGAGCCCTTTACATAGCACGCCGTGCCCAGGCAGACGCCGATCTTATACTGCCCCTTCGGGTACAGCGAAAACTGCGCATAAAACGTGGCGACGCCGTACACCTCCGCCAGCGGCACGTCCAGTGCCTCGGAGATGATCTGCAACGCCTTTTCGGGCAGGTATCCGAAAATCTCCTGCCCCTTTTGGAGCGCGGCGATGGTCAGCCCCTTCCCCGCGTGCGCCGTACGGATCGCGCCGATCGCCGCGCGCAACTCCTCTTCCTGTTCCTTTGTACCGTTGTACGGAACTTCCAGTTTTTTAGCCAAAATGACCTACCTCCGTGATCGCGGCGAGCGCGCAAAACGGCCCGCTCCGCGTTTCTTCCGCCTGAATGTATCTATTTTATCACATATGCGCAAATATTTCAATAGGATTCCTGCCGAAAGGCGCAATATTTTTTTGTGCTAAACGCCGAAAATGCCGCCCGCGCCCCGCCCGCGCGCCCCCGCCCGCCCTTCGGCTTGACAAAACGGAAAAATTGTGTTATGATTAACAAACTATCCGCGTTTGCACGTGCGGAACAAGGCGGGCAGTCGCCCGCCGAAGGAGCGAGCATGGATCTTTCCATCATACAGGAGAACATACGCAAAAAATATGCGGAGTACGCGCAGGATATCGCCGCGCTCTCCAAAATGGCAGCCAAAAGCGACGTGATCAACCCCCGCCTGTACGAAAAGTACGACGTGAAGCGGGGCTTGCGCGACGTAAACGGCAACGGCGTGGTGTGCGGGCTGACCGAAATTTCCGAGATCCTCGCCTTCGGCAGGGATAAAAACGGCAACAAGATCCCCATCGACGGGCAGCTGTACTACCGCGGCATCGATATCCGCGAATTGGTCAAAGGCATGCAGGGGCGGCGGTTCGACTTTGAAGAGGCGACCTTTTTGCTGCTGTTCGGGCACCTGCCCACCAAGGACCAGCTCGCCCGCTTTTGCCAGATCCTCGCCGATTTCCGCGCGCTGCCCCCCTCCTTTGTGCGCGATATCATCATGAAGGCGCCTTCCAAGGATATGATGAACATGCTGGCGCGGTGCGTGCTTTCGCTGTACTCGTACGACCCGCGCCCGGACGACACCTCCAAGCGCAACGTGCTGCGGCAGTCTTTACAGCTGATCGCCCAATTCCCGCTGCTCGCCGTGTACAGCCAAAAGGCGTACAGCTATTACCATTCGGACGCTTCGCTGTTCATCCACAAGCCGCAAAAAGAGCTCTCCACGGCGGAAAACATCCTGTACATGCTGCGCGACGACTCAAAGTATACCGAGCTGGAAGCGGAAGTTTTGGACCTGTGCCTGGTGCTGCACGCCGAACACGGCGGCGGCAACAACTCCACGTTTACGACGCACGTCGTCACCTCGTCGGGCACGGATACATACTCCTCGGTGGCGGCTTCGCTCGGCTCGCTCAAAGGCCCCAAACACGGCGGCGCCAACATCAAGGTGTGCGAAATGTTCGACAACATCAAGGCGCACGTTCCCTCTTTTGACAGAGGCAAGCTCAAAGATTACGTGGCGAAGATCGTGGACCGCGAAGCCTACGACCACACGGGGCTGGTGTACGGCATGGGGCATGCGGTGTACTCCCTCTCCGACCCGCGCGCGGATATTTTGAAGAGCTTTGCCGAAAAACTCGCCGCCGAAAAACACATGGAAAAAGAGTACGAGATGCGCGGCTACGTTGCCCAAGCCGCGGCGGAACTGATCGCCGAAAAGCGGCGCATCTACAAGGGCGTTGCGCCCAACGTAGACTTTTATTCGGGCTTCGTGTACGATATGCTGGGGCTGCCGCGCGAGCTGTACACCCCTTTCTTTGCCGTATCGCGCATCGCGGGCTGGTCGGCGCACCGCATGGAGGAGATCACCAACGGCGGAAAGATCATCCGTCCCGGCTACCAAGCCGTTGCCCCGCGCCAAAAATACGTGCCCATCGAACAGCGCGTCGAAGAAGAATAAACTACAAAAAACACGCGCCCCGCGCGGCGAATGCCGCGCGGGGCGCGTTCTCATTTTCTGCAAGCGCCGCGCGGAAAACCCGCGCGGCGCAAAAACTTGTGCGGCAAAAAACTTGTGCGGCGCTTGCTTTTTTATCCTGCTTTACTCGGATACGGCTTTTTCACGGATATGCTTTTTCAAAGATACGCCGCGATCTCGTTCAAACTCTCCGCCACGGCGGAGGGCGTATCGGAGGCAGGAAGAGAGGCGACCTGCTCCGCGCGGCACTCCCCACTCAGAACCAAAAGGGTGCCGAACCCGTTGTTGCTGCCGAAGCGGATATCCGTATACGGGCGGTCTCCGACCATCGTAACGCGGCTTGCGGGCACGCCGAGCGCGGCGGTCAGCATCCGCCCCATCACCGTGTGCGGCTTGCCGCAGATCACGTCCGGCTCCCGCCCGGAAGAGCGCTTCAAAAGCTGTATGAACGACCCCGCGTCCGGCGGGTACACCCCTTCGGCGGGGCAAACGTCGTCCGCATGGGTGGCAATGTACGGCTTCCCCTGCACGAGCATGCGGTTGATGCGCACCAATTTTTCATAGGTGAGCGAGGTATCGTAGCCGAGCACGGCGACCTCCGCGCCCTCGTCGCTTTCCGAAAGCGGGATGCCGTCGGCGGCAAATTCCGCTTTGAGCGCGTCGGTGCCCACGAGATACACCCGCCTGCCCGCGTACCGCTCTTTGAGCAGCGCGGCAGCCGCCATACCCGAAGTGAACACCGTATCCTCTTCGGCAAACAGCCCCAGCCGCCGCAGTTTGGCTTTATAGCTTTCGGCGCCGCGCGAAGAATTGTTGGTGCAATACACGATACGCCGCCCCGACGCACGCACCGCGGCGAGCGTGCCCGCCATATCCCCGATCGGCTTTTCTCCGACATACACGGTGCCGTCCATATCCAGCAAAAAGACCTGTGTGCGCGCGACGAGCGCGCGCAATGCTTCGTTTTTTTCCATCGTATCCACCGGATCCGCCGCACGGCGGCGCAAACCCCTTTTTTCAGCCGCAGGCGGCACGCATGCGCGCCGCGGAAGCGGCGCCCCGCGGCACATCGCCGAGCAGCCCGAACTCCCGCTCCAACGCGGGCACGGAGAGCAGGGGCGAAAGTTCTGCCGCGCACTCGTACAGCGCCGCCTCCTCCCCTTCCTCCGTTTTTCCGCCGAAAGCGGCATACCGCCGCGCGGCTTTCCCCGCGGCGGCGCGAAGCAGCTGCCCGCGCACCCGCAATTTTTCCCGCGCTTCGGCAAACACCCGTATCCGCCGCGCGCATTCCTCTTCATTTGGCACGCGGATGTTGCGCAGCAGTTCCACCGCCGCCCTGCCCGTTCGCTCCGCCGCGCACAGCGCCCTGCCCACGTAATCCGCAACGTAGCTTGCGCGCGGCTGCGCATACTCCAAAAAACGCGCATACCGCGCCGCAAAACAGGCAAACAGCGGAAACGCATCCCCGCCCAAGCACGCCGCCGCCTCCGCCGCAGGCAGGGGCGGCGCAAGATCCAGCGCCAAACGCAAGAGCGCGTCGGCGCAAAAAAGCCCCTGCGGCTCCTCCGCAAACGCCGCAAACGCCTCCGCCGCGCGCACAAAGGCGGGGTCCTCTTCCCGCCCCGAAAACAGCGCGTCCAGCGCGCAGTCCTCCGCGCACAGCAGCGAAAGAGCCGCAAAGCCGAAGGCGGCGGGCACGCCCGAAAAGAGCGATCCGTCTACCAGCACGGCGTCCGCGTCTCGCAGCGGATATCCCGCCCGAAAAAATTTGCGCGGCAAAGCCCGTTCGGCAATCCCCTCCGCCGAGGGCGCAAGCGGCACGGCGAGCACCGCGCCGCCCCGCAGTGTAGCAAAAAAGCGGGCGGCAAAGATGCTATTTTTGCCCAGCGCCACAACGGCGCGCACCTCGTCCGGCAGGGCGAGCAGCCCCGCGGGGATCTCCTCCCCCAACACCGCGCAGACGGGGCGGTACTCCGCCAGCTGCGCGCGCACGGCGGCAAGGTGCAAAAACCCCGCGTCCGCAAAGACCGCCGCCCTGCCGTAGGGCAACAGCTTTTTCAATTCTTCCGCCGCCGCCGAAACGGGAGCAAAGCGCACATGCGTCTGCCGCCCCGCCGTACGCAGCGCATTTTGCAGCATCGCCACACACACGGTACAAAACCTCCGCTTTCCGGTATCGTCTTCTTCCGTGCGCGCGGCGGGCGCAAACGCGCCAAACTTCCCCGCGCTTATTCCTTTAAAAACCCGTCCAAAGCCGCCAACAGCGCGTCATTTTGTTCGCGGCTGCCGACGGTGATGCGGCAAAACGCCTCGATGCGCGGTTTGGCAAAGTGCCGCACGAGCACGCCGCGTTCCCGCAGCCCCGCGTACACTTCCCGCCCGTTCCGCGTATTGTGCCGCGCGAAGAGAAAGTTCGCCGCCGAAGGCAGTACAAAAAAGCCGCGCGCCGCAAGCTCTCCGCGCAGCCGTTCGCGCTCGGAGATCACGAGCGCGTTTTTCTGCGCGTAATACGACGCGTCCTCGATCGCCGCGGCGCACACCGCCTGGCAGAGCGAATCGACGGGATAGGAATTGAAACAATCGCGGCAGCGCGCCAACCCTTCGACGAGCGCCTCGCTGCCGACGGCGTACCCGCAGCGCATGCCCGCCAGCGAATACCCCTTGGAAAAGGTTTTTACGACGAGCAGATTTTCATAACGGGAGACGAGCGGCACGGCGCTCTGCCCGAAAAAGGGCATGTACGCCTCGTCTAAAACGACGATGCGCCCGCTGTTTGCGCGCACGAACGCCTCGATCTCTTCAAGCGGGATGCCGATGCCCGTGGGCGCGTTGGGGTTTGCGACCAGCACGCCCTGCGCGCGGGTCTTCGTCAATTTTGCAAGGTCTAAGGTGAAATCCTCTTCCAGCGGCACCTGCGTGTACGGCACGCCGAAAAAGGAGCAAAACACGGGATAAAAGCTGTACGTGATATCCGCAAACGCGGCGCCCGCGCCCCCCTCATCAAAAAAGGCGGGGAAGCACAGCGCCAGCACCTCGTCGCTGCCGTTGCCGCAAAACACGTTTTCGGGGCGGACGCCCTCCGCCCGCGCCACCGCTTCGCGCAGGGCGCGCATGGCAAGGGGCGGGTACAGTTTGAGCGAATCCGCATCGAACGAGCGCAGCACCGCCTGCGCCTTGGGGCTGGGCGGGTACGGATTTTCGTTGGTGTTGAGTTTGACGTACTGCCTGTCTGCGGGCTGTTCTCCCGCCGTGTACGGCGCGGTTTCCGCCGCGCGCCTGCTTAAAAATGACTTCAACCTTTCACCTCGTTTGTGTACGTTCATCATATCCGTTTTGCACGCAAAAGTCAAGAACTTACGCTCCCCTCCGCCCGCCGCCGACCGCATCCGACAAAAAAAGACGGCGCCGTGCCCGCTCTTTTGCGCGCCGCGCCGTTTTCCGCCGCGCTTGCCGCGGCGCCGCTTTTCTTTGCACGTTTGCGCGCGCCCGCATGCTGCGGGCGCGCCTTTTCCGTAAACGCCGAAACGGGCTGCGTTCACGCCCCTTCGCCGAGCGCACCCCTATCGGCAGCCCCTTCGCCGAGCGCCTCTTCGGCGAGCTTGAAGTTCATGTCGTTGAGGCATTTCAATTCGTAAAATTTCCCTTTCTTTTCCATCAGCTCTTCGTAGGTGCCCAGCTCTACGCACCTGCCCGCCTCCATGACGGCGATGCGGTCTGCGTCGCGGATGGTGGAGAGCCTGTGCGCGACGACGAAGGTCGTTCTCCCCTTGATCAGCCCGGAGATCGCCTTTTGCACTTGGTATTCGGAAATGTTATCCAACGCGCTGGTCGCCTCGTCCAAGATGAGGATGCGCGGGTCGCGGATGAGCGCGCGGGCAATGGTCACGCGCTGTTTTTGCCCGCCGCTGAGCTTGCCGCCCTGCTCTCCGACAAAGGTATCCAGCCCGTTCGGCAGGTCTTTGACGAACTCGTTCAAATTTGCCAGTTCCGCCACGCGCTCCACCAGCGCGTTATCGACGTTTTCCAGCCCGTAGACGATGTTTTCGCGGATGGTGCCCGCAAACAGCAGGCTGTTTTGCGGCACGACGGAGAGAAAGCGGCGGTAATCGGGCAGGGAGAGCTGCGTAATGTCGTGCCCGTCTATGTACAGCGCGCCCTCCGTCGGGGTCAAAAACCCGATGATCAAGTTCATGAGCGTGGATTTTCCGCTGCCGGACGCCCCGACGACGGCAATGCACTCCCCCGGCGTTACGTTCAGGCTGAAATTTTCCACCACATAGGCGGTGCCGTTGGGGTATTTGTAACTTACGTTTTCAAACCGCACCGCGCCTTCCAGCGATTCCAATTTGCATTTTCCCACGCTGTTTTCCACGTCTTTGGAGAGCATGATCTCGGAGAGAGAGCCGAGCGCCTCGAACCCGACGGCAAAGGTGGGCAGCACGTTGACGATGGTCTGCACCGCGCCGTTGATGGAGCTGAACATGGATTGATACAGCACGATATCGCCCGGCGAGATCCAGCCGAAGAGCGCAAACACGGCGCACACGATGAGGCAGGCGACGCTCATCAGCGTGGCGACCACCCACAGCGCCGAACCGAAATAAGAGTTGGTGCGGTCTACCGCAAGCCCGCTTTCGGTCAGTTTTCGGATGTTGCGGTCACACAGGGCGATCTCCTTTTCTTCCAGCCCGTGCGCCTTGGTGACGGGCAGCATGCCCAGCATGGTGGTAAAACGCGCGGAAACATTTTCGTTTTCCACACGGTAGAGATGGTTTTTGCTGCTCATGCGCTTGCGGAAAAACTGCGTGAGCAAAACGTTGGCGGGGATGATGACGACGAAGAACGCCGTGACCATCCAGCTGTTGTATACGGCAATGCCGACGGAAACGAGCGCGACGATGATGTTGGGAATGAGCACCTTGATCAGGTTGGTGTTCAGCGCGTCCACGCTTTCGATATCCTTTAAGAATTTGCTTTGCAGCTTGCCCGTTTCGATCTCTTTATGGTAAGTGATGGAGAGGTGCTGCAACTTGCGGATGACGGTGCCGCGCATGCCCGCGCCCGTTTTGCGCAGCATGCGGTCGGTGATGCGCGAATAGATGACGTGCGTGGGGATGTTTTGCACCAGCACCACAACGAGGATCGCCGAATAAATGATGAGCCAGCGCACCGTGTTATCCGACCATTGCCCGCTTGCAAGATCGATGATCTCGGCGGTGATGACGGGGATCACCCACGCGGGCAGGTTTTTCAGCACAAAAAAGAGGATGCTCAGGCAAAAACCGCCCTTGTTCTTTTGCAAAAGGTGGCGGTAATACAGCGAACCCACGCCCCTCTTTTTTTTGCTTTCGCGTTCGGCGGCGTCCTCGTCGAACAAATGCTCGAAATCGGGGATCGCGTTGTCGCTGCGCTTGTACTTCTTCGGCTGCTCCGCCCGCTCTTTGCCCATGGCGCCCTCCGCGGATATGGGAACGTTCTCTTTTTTCCGCGCCCTCATTCTACCATTGCAAAAAAGAAAATGCAACCGTCTGACAAATATTTTTTCACGAAAACCGAGAAAATTTTTTCTTGCGGAAACGGCGCCCGCCGCGGCGCGTTTTTTCCGCAAAAAAAGAACGGAAAAACGCGCCGCAAACAAAAAAACGGGCGCCCCGCAAAACAGGTTGCGGGGCGCCCTCTTTATCTCAAATCTTATTCCGAAACGGGCACGCCGCAGGGGTGGCAGGGCACGCCCTCGGCGGCGGCGTCCTGCGCGACGGCGGCATAAAAACGGTACCCGCCCGAAAAGTTATAGCAATCGAACCCTTCTCCCGCCAGCATGCGGCAGGCAATGTAGCTCCTGAGCCCGCTTTGGCAGTTTACGTACAGTTTTTTGCTCTTATCCAGCTCTCCCATGCGCCCGCGCAGCTCGTCTACGGGGATATGCAAAGCGCCCGCAAAGTGCCCCGCCGCGAACTCCGCCGCCGTGCGCACGTCCAAGAGCACGGCGTTCGGGTCCGCATACACGGCGGGCAGATCGTTCCAATGGAACTGTTTGCAGCCCGCGCGCACGTTTTCGATGACGTATCCCGCCATGTTCACGGGGTCCTTTGCCGAAGAGTACGGCGGCGCATAGCACAGGTCGAGCGCCTGCAAGTCTGCCGCGGTCATTTTGGCGCGGATGGCGCAGGCGAGCACGTCGATGCGCTTTTCCGTGCCCGCATACCCCACCGCCTGCGCGCCGAGGATCTCCCCGTTTTCGGGGCGGAAGAGCACTTTCAGCGTCATGTTTTGCGCGCCGGGATAATAGGTGGCGTGGTTGGGCGAAAAGAGCACCGCCCTGTCATACGCAATGCCCGCCGCCTTTGCCGCGCGCTCGGAGAGCCCCGTAAACGCAGCCGTCATTTCAAAGAGTTTGAGCACGGAAGAGCCCTGCGCCCCGCGGTACACCGAAGGGATGCCGCACACGTTATCCGCCGCGATCCTGCCCTGCCTGTTCGCCGGCCCCGCCAGCGCGAAAGCGCCCGCCTCGCCCGTCACCGCGTTTTTGACGAGCACCGCATCACCGACGGCATAGATATCCTTATCCGAAGTGCGCATGTGCCCGTCTACGAGCAGCGCGCCCCGCGCCCCCAATTCCAGCCCCGCCGCCGCGGCGAGGGCGGTATCGGGCACCACGCCCACGGCAAGCAGCGCAAAATCCGCGGAAAACGCCCCCTTTTCGGTACGCACGGTGAGCGCGCCGTTTTCCTCCGCAAAGCCGAGCACTTTGGCGCCGAGGCGCAAGTCGATGCCCGCCGCCCGCAGGCGCGCATGCAAAAAGCATGCCATATCCGCATCCAGCTGCGGCAGCACCTGCGCCGCGCCCTCGCACAAGGTGACGCGGATCCCCCGTTCGACCAAGTTTTCCGCCATTTCCAGCCCGACGAACCCGCCGCCGATGATTACGGCGCGCGCCGCCTTGCTCTTTTGCAAAAATTCCGCGATGCGGAAGGTATCTTCCACGGTGCGCAGCGTGAACACGCGGGCGCCGTTCGCCCCCTCCACGGGCGGCACCGCCGCCCGTGCGCCCGGCGAGAGGATGAGCGCGTCGTACCCCTCGGTGTATTCGCGCCCCGTCAGCGTTTCGCGCACGCGCACCTGCTTTTGGGCGCGGTCGATCGCCACCGCCTCGCTGTGCACGCGCACGTCGATGTTGAACCGCGCTTTAAAACTCTGCGGCGTTTGCAGCGTAAGCGCGTTTTTGTTTTGAATGACGCCGCCCACATAATAGGGCAAACCGCAGTTTGCATAGGATACATACCCGCTGCGCTCCAACACGACGATCTCTGCGTGTTCGTTGAGGCGGCGCAGCCGCGCCGCCGCCGTGGCGCCGCCCGCCACCCCGCCAATGATGACAACTTTCATACCGTGCAAACGTCCTCCTTTCCGAACGCTTTTATTTTTCTGAGGCTCCGCCGCGCGCATATGCGGCGCGGCGGAGCCGCTTTTTGCCTTGCTGTTTGCCTGTTTTCCGCCGTGTTTTCCCCCGTGCTTTTCCCCGTGTTTTTCCGTCTGCGCCGCTCTTCTCTCTGCGGCGCGCAGCGCTTGGCGGTTTTCCGCTTTATCCGCGGCGATTTATTTTCCGCGGCGCTTTATTCTTTGCCCGCCCGCTCCGCTTTTTTGCGGGTGCGGCGGCGCACCAAAAACCAAATGAGCAACCCCGCCCCCGTCAGCACGAGCGCCGCGCCCGCAGACAGGAGCACGGCAACAAGATCCGTCCAATTTGCGCCGCCTTCTCCCGCTTGCCGCAACGTAAAGGTCAATTCCCCTTCGGGCAGCGCATCGAAGGAGGCTGCGTACACGTTCCCCTCCCGCGCAAACGCAGCGCTGTACGAACGGAAGGGATAGGGCGTGCGCACTTCGACCGACAAACTGCCGAAATCCGCCCAGCTCTGCGCGGGGGAAAGCAGATAGGTATACGTGTAACTCGTTGTGCGCGAATCCGAAACGCGGCTGATCTGCGGATACAGCGGCGCGGTAACGGCGTTGGTCACCCGCCCGCCGGCGGGGATCGAAAGCTCGTATTCCAGCCAGCGCAGCAGGCGGCTGCGTACATTCAGGTCGGAAAAGGAATACGGAACGGTCTGCGAATATTCTTCCGCGAGCGCATCGAGCACGGCGTTGTACCAATCCGCGGAGGGAACGCCTTGCGCCGCCTGCCCCGCCCCCGCAAAAAACCACAGCGCGAGCCGTTCAAAGTCCGTCTGCCGCGTAAACAGCAGTTCCGCCCCCGCCCGCGCGATCGCTCCGCCGCCGACGCTTTCAAACCGCTCCCACACGGGCGCGGCAGCCTCGCCCGCCACGGCGATCCAAACCAATTCTCCGTTTTCGGCAAGCACCGCGGCGGCACGTCCGCTGCCACCTGCATAGATGCGCCGCCCCGAAACGAACACGCGTGAAGTTTCCGTCTGCGGAAAAGTTACCAGCGCGGAAATTTCTCCGACCGCATCCGCTTCGATCTTATACGCATACACCGTGACGGGAAGATCGGGCGCGAAAAAATCATCCTCCCGATAGGCGTCCGAAAGCTGCGCAAGGCTCTCCTCCAAACGGAAATCCCCTTCCGCCCGATAGGTGCCGCGCTGCCGCACCGAAACCGCCGCACCGTCCGCCGCAACGGTGCAGCGGGAAGCGGCGTCAAACCCCGCCGGCACATATTCGGGCAGCGTGCCGTACGGAAACGCGAGCGTCATCCGCACCGCATAATCGGCGGGGTTGTAAAAAGCATATTCCGCCGTTACGCTTGCGGCGTACTCGTCCATGTTCTCGTCTCCGTAATCCGTGGGCAGGTCATCGACCGTAAAAACGAGGGTCTCGTGTTCGACGACGACGGGGCACTCCCCGCCGACCACGGCAATGCCGCCGGACGCCGTGCCTTCCCACAGATACAGGGCAGAATTTGCCGAAGCGCCGACCGCGGCGGCACCGAGCAAAACAAAGGCGAGCAGCGCCGCCGTCGCCCCGCAAACGCCTCTGTGCAGCCTCCTTTTCTCCATGCCCCGCCCCCTTTTTTTCGATTATACCACATCCGCCACCGTTTGTAAAGGCGCATACAAATGTTGCCTCTTTAAAAAAATCCCCTGCCGAGGCACCCTATCCGCCGCCCGTTTGCGGCGCTCTTCCCGCCGCCTGCTGTTGCGGCGCGCCTGCCGCTTCTCCCCCCCCGCCCGTTTGCGGCGCGCCTGCCGCTTCTCCTTTTCGCCGCATTTTTTGCCCGCCCCGTATTTTTTCTCGCGCCTGCCGCAAACTGAACAGCGGAGGGCGGCATGCGCAGAGGAAGAACGGTTTTTTTTGAAAACGCGCCGAGGATCGCGGCGGCGGCAACGGTGGCAGGCCCGAAAGAGTGCGCGGGCATCGTGGGCGCGTACACCGACGTACCGCTCGGCGACGACATGTTCGGCGAAGACACCTTTGAGCGGGCGGAGCGCAAAATGCTGCTCACCGCCGTCAAAAAGAGCTTGGAAAAGGCGCGCCTGCGCGAGGAAGAGGTGGATTTTTTTCTTTCGGGCGACCTTTTGAACCAGATCATTTCGGCAAGTTTTACGGCAAGGGAGACGGGGCTGCCCTTCCTCGGCATTTACAGCGCCTGCTCGACGATGAGCGAAGGGCTGCTTTTGGGCGGCATGCTGCTGGACGGCGGCTATGCCGAACACGTTGTTACGGCAACGGGCAGCCACTTCTCCTCGGCGGAACGGCAGTACCGCTACCCGTTGGAGCTGGGCACCACCCGCCCGCCGCAGGCGCAGTGGACGGTGACGGGAGCGGGCAGTTTTGTGCTTTCGCGCACGGGAGAAGGACCCGCCCTCACCTGCGGCACCTGCGGAAAAGTGACGGACTTCGGCGTTTCGGACGTGAACAACATGGGCGCGGCGATGGCGCCCGCCGCCGCGGATACCCTGCTTACGCACTTTGCGGATACGGGCAGAAGCCCCGATCGTTACGATTTGATCTTGACCGGCGACTTGGGCGCGTTGGGGAGCCGCCTTTTGAAAGACCTGCTGTGGGAAAAGGGGGCGGATATTTCCGCCAACCATGTAGACTGCGGCGAGATCGTGTATAAGATCGTGGAGGACGAGTTTCAGGGCGGCAGCGGCGCGGGATGCAGCGCGGTGGTGCTCGGCAGTTACATTTACGATCTGCTGCAAAAGAGCGGGCAGCTGGGCAGCGTGCTGTTTGCGGCGACGGGCGCACTGCTCTCCACCGTATCTTCGGGGCAGGGCGAGACCATCCCCTGCATTTCGCACGCCGTTGCCATCGAACGGGTCCCCCGCCAAACCCGCAAAAAAGCGAGCGCCCCGCAGCGCAAGGAGCAGCCATGAGCCACTATCTTACCATCCTTTTCGGCTTCGCAAAGGCGTTTGCCGTGGGCGGCGCCATTTGTATGGCGGCGCAGCTCGTGATCAATTTTACCAAACTCACGGCGGGAAAGATCCTCGTCTTTTTTATGCTGGCAGGCGTTGCGCTGGAAGCGCTGGGGCTGTACGGCTATCTTGTAGACTTTGCGGGCGCGGGCGCAACGGTGCCCATTTGCGGGTTCGGCTATCTCTTGGCGCGCGGCGCCATCCGCGGCGCGCAGAGCGGGCTGTTCGGCGCCCTGACCGGCACCCTTTCCGCCGCCGCGGCGGGCGTGACCGCGGCGATCGTGTTCGCCTTTCTCGTTGCCGTGCTCTTTAAACCGAAGAGCAAAAAAAACTAAGCGCTGCCGCCTTCCGCTGTATGCGGAAGGCGGCTACAAAAAACCGCCGCAGGAGTTCCCCTGCGGCGGCATTGCTGTTTTTTTGCGGCGAGCGCGGATCACACCACGCCCTGCGCCATCATTGCGTTGGCGACCTTTTCAAAGCCCGCGATGTTTGCGCCGACAACGTAGTTGCCTTCAAAGCCGTACTTTTTGGCGGCGGCGTCGATGCTCTTATAAATGTTGACCATGATGCCTTTGAGCTTTGCGTCTACCTCTTCAAAGGACCAGAACAGCCTTCCGCTGGACTGCGCCATTTCCAGCGCGGACGTTGCAACGCCGCCCGCGTTCGCCGCCTTACCCGGCAGGAACACGACTTTGTTTGCAAGGAACACTTCGGTGCCCGCAAGCGTGGTCGGCATGTTTGCGCCTTCGCATACATACTTTACGCCGTTTTTGACGAGGATCTTTGCCGACTCCTCATCCAATTCGTTCTGCGTGGCGCAAGGGAGAGCCACGTCGCACTTGACCGTCCACACGCCCTTGCAGCCCTCGTGGTACTCGGCGCCTTTGACGCGCGCGGCGTACTCTTTGATGCGGCCGCGCTCGACTTCCTTGATCTGTTTTACCACAGCCAAGTCGATGCCGTTTTTATCGTAAACGTAGCCGTTGGAATCGCTCATGGTGACGACCTTTGCACCCAGCTGCTGCGCCTTTTCGCAGGCGTAGATGGCAACGTTGCCCGAACCGCTGATGACGACCGTTTTGCCTTTCAGATCGTCGCCGCGGCTGTTGAGCGCCTCTTCGGTGATGTACACGAGCCCGTAGCCCGTAGCCTCGGTGCGCGCAAGCGAGCCGCCATAGGAGAGCCCCCTGCCCGTAAGCACGCCGACGTGCTCGTCGCGGATGCGCTTATACTGCCCGAACAGGAAGCCGATCTCCCTGCCGCCCACGCCGATATCGCCCGCGGGCACGTCGGTATCCGCGCCGATGTGGCGGTACAGCTCGGTCATGAAGCTCTGGCAAAAACGCATGATCTCGTTGTCGCTCTTGCCCTTGGGGTCAAAGTTGGAACCGCCCTTGCCGCCGCCGATGGGCAGCCCCGTAAGGCTGTTTTTGAAGATCTGTTCAAAGCCCAAAAACTTGATGATGGACAGGTTCACCGACGGGTGGAAGCGCAAACCGCCCTTGTACGGGCCGATGGCGCTGTTGAACTGCACGCGGTAACCCTTGTTGACCTGCACGTTGCCCTTGTCGTCCACCCAAGGCACGCGGAACATAACGATGCGCTCCGGCTCGACCAGCCGCTCCAACAGCCCCGCCTTTTCATACTGCGGGTTTGCGTCGATGGCGGCTTTCAAACTGTTCAAAACCTCGGTCACCGCCTGGTGAAATTCGGGTTCGTTGGGGTTTTGCGCTTTGACGCGCTCCAACACGCTCTCTACATAAGACATGATAAAAAACTCCTTTGTTTTTTTTCACGCCTATTGTATCACCCTCAAAAAAAAATTGCAAACATTCTGCCCGAAATGGTGTTATAAAGATTTTTTATAGAATGTATAACCTGCGCCGAAGAACAAAAAGCGGCGGCGCTTAATCCTGCAAGGCGCGCTCGGCAACGTTCAGCCCGGCAAGGCGGGAAAGGCGCAAAAAGCCCTCTTCCAAGGCGGCGTACCCGTCGGCTTCGGCGGTATGCCCGTCGGCTTCGGCTGCCTGCCTGTACACGCGTACGGCGCTCTGCCGCAAAAAAGCGCGGCGCCGTGCCCGCCGATCCTCCGCGCGACGCTGCGACTCCTCTTCCGCGCGGCGCCGTGCCTCCTCTTCCGCGCGGGCGCGCGCCAATAAAAACGCCGCCGTTTCGGCATAGCGCAAACGATCCGCGCGCTCCTCTGCGCAGACGGCGCCGCTTTGCGGTCTTTTCCCCTCTTCCGCGGCGGCATGCGCCGCGGGGCGCGCTCCGCGCGCCGAACAAAACGCCTCCCGCCCCGTCGCCGTGGATCGTTCGGGCACAAAGCTGCGCTCTCTGCGCACCAAACGATAGGGCTCCCGCCCCTGCCACAGTATGACGCAGCGTTCCTTCTTCTCTTTCCGCATGCCCCTTCCCTCCTGTTTCTGCGTTCATTGTAGCACGATATACTTGACAAATGTTGTCATGTATATTAAAATAATTTCCGCAAAAACAAAAATTTTTTCTCTATATCATAGGAGAGAGCGGGCGCGGATATGCCGCCTGTGTGCAATTTTTTTAAAACGCCCCGCGCGCCGAACGGCGCGCGGGGAATAGGGAGAGAGCCGTGAAATTTCAGATCATGCTGCAAATTTTATTCAAACTGCTGCGGCGCAGAAAAATCAGCGCGGCGCAGCTCGCCAAAGAATGCGGGGTAAGTGTGCGCAGCGTGTACCGCTACATCGAAGAGCTGAGCGTGGCGGGCGTGCCGCTCTTTGTTACGCGCGGAAGAAACGGCGGCGTGACCCTGCCCGACACCTACCGCCTGCCCGAAAACTTTTTTACCGCCGCCGAATACGGAGCGGCGGTGAACGCGCTGAGCGCGCTGTACGAGCAAACGCGCGACGAGATATGCCAAACCGCGCTGGAAAAGCTCGCCCAACGGCACAAAAAGGACGGCAGGAGCCTCGCCATTTCCGGCAATATCCTCGTAGACAGCAGCACTTGGGGAGACGCTTACGGGTTTTCGGATATGCTGCACGGCTTGGAGGAGGCGATCGAACGGTGCGAATGCCTCGACCTCTCGTACATCGACCGCACGGGCGCGGAGAGCCGCCGCATCGTGGAACCGCACCTGTTGATCTACAAACAAAACATTTGGTACCTATACGCCTGGTGCAGAACGCGGAAAAACTTCCGCCTCTTCCGCGTAGGCAGGATCCGCGGCGCGGGCGGCACAAACGAGCGGTTTGCGCGGCGGGAGATCGACCGCGAAAGCCTGCCGCTGGATTTTACTTTTGCCGACGCGGAGATGGTGCAGCTGCGCCTTGCCGTGCAAAAGGAAGCGCTGCCCGACGTGGAGGAATGGCTGGGCATGAGCAGCGTCCGCACCGTAAACGGAACGCTGACCGCCGAAGCGACGCTGCCGCGCAGCGAAGCGCTGCTTGCAAAACTTTTATCCTTCGGCTGCGGCGTGCGCGTGCTGGACCCCGAACCGCTCGCCGAGGAAGTGCGCGCCCGCGCGCAGGCGCTCGCGCACATGTACGCCGAACGGGAGAGCGGCGCAAAATAAGCAGACCGCTTTACGGCAAAACCGCGCCGCCGCAAGATCTCTGCGGCGGCGCTTTTCCCCTCGGCGCGTTCTTCCCGCGGCGGCGCTTTTTACGGCAAAAGAGGGCGCGGAATGCAGTTCCGTGCCCTCTTTTGCCGCCTTTGCGGCACTTTTCCGCTTTTGCGGTTCACTCTTTTTTGCGTTTTGCCGCGCCGACGGAGCGCGCAAACTCCTCCATCGTATTGAAGGAAAACCCGCCGAGCGGCTGTATTTCCAAGATATCCGCTTCGATATCCGTATCGTTGAACACGTCCAAAAATTCCATTTCGTTGCCGTGTTTGTGGCGGTAATTCCCTTCCGCGTCCAAGATCCCCGCGCGGAAGGCGCGCAGCTTTTGCAGCAGAACGTGCGCCTCGCACAAAAAGATGCTTTGATCGTGCAGCCCCGCCCCGATGGGCTCGCCGAATTTGGAAAAGAAGATGCGCGCGCCCTTTCCGTTTTTTGTAACGAGCACATACGGCTTTTCTTCCCGCACGCAGGGGATGACCGCCCTGCCCGCAAAGCGCTGCGCCAGCATGCCGAAGATCTGCGGCGGCTGCAACGAATCGCCCCAGAGCACGAAACAGCGGTCTCCCGCGGCGGGCGCGATGCGTTCCAGCGCCTGCCAAACGGCGTCTCCGCTACCCTTGCCGCTGTGGAGCACGATCTTTTCGCAATCGGTAAAACAGTGCTCGTTTTCAAACGAGCAGACGACGAAAGAGCGGTCGCAATACGGCGCCATCGCCGCCAAATTTTTTGCAAGCAGCGTTTCTCCGCCCACCGGCATGAGCGCTTTGGGCGTTTCGCTTTGGAAGCGAGACTGCTTCCCCGCGCATAAAATGAGCCCGAACGTCATGTCTGTTCCCCCGTAAGCAGGTGGAGCACAAGGTTGGTTTCCGCCGCGCTCTTCACCGAAACGCTGCACGTGCACAGCCGCGAAACGGCGGCGTCGTTGCCCTTGCTCACTTCGTCGCCGATGTACAGCGTGCGCATGGTTTCAAACCCGCAATGCTCGAACACGCGGATCTTGTTGTTGTTTTTGTGCAAAATATCCACCGTGGTCTTGCCCGTGCACTTCGCTTTAAAATACTGCGGCCAGCGCGCGTTGATGCGTTCGGCAAGGCTGCGGCGCTCCTGTTCGGAAAGAGGCTTGATCTTATAGCACACGGGTTTGACGCCCAGCTGTTCGACGGGTCTGCCGATCTCCTCGGAAATGGCGCGGATGCAGGGCTCCGCCTCGGCGCCGATGACCAGCCCTTCCAGCACCTCCACCGCCCTGCCACCTCGGTACAGCGTTGAATTTGCGTCCGCCCAGATATCCACGCGGAAGGCGGAGAGATCTTCTCCGTATACGCGCCGCAGCTTTTCGTGGATGCTGCGGTAGGAGTTTCCGCTGATGATAACGGCTTTTTCCGCAAGGCGGCTGTTGATGAGTTTTACGTTTTCTTCGGAAACGCGCACTTCCTCTTCGCCCTCGCCGCGCGCCCACACGGTATCGTCGAAATCCATGAGGATGCGGTCAAAGGGCGCTTCGCCCTGCAACCCGTAATAAATGCGCAGCAGCGTTTCGGCGTAGCGGGCGCTGTCGTGCTTGCCCTTTATGTTCCCCATGCTCGCCCGCACGAAATTGTGCGCGCCGTCCGTCATCCGCAGCGAAGGGCAGGCGTCGGTGTTGACGAGGATGGAAAAAGCAGAGAGGTCCAGCCCCGTTTTTTCCATAAAGCGGACCAATTCCAGCGAAGTGACACCGAACGAATCGCCGTCCTCCTCGTTGTTGAGCACCCACACCTTTTTCGCCTTGGAGGCGTTGAGGTATTTGTAAAAATCGAGGTATTCGATGGTCGGCTGCAACGAGCTCCAAAAGGTGCCCGTGGAGATGATGATGTAATCCGCCTGCTCCGCCAACGCAACGGCGCGCGGGTTCAGCCCGACGTGCGAACGCACGTCGTACACCGTTTTTACGATCTTATCGTTCGGGTTGTTCCAAAATACCGTTTCCCCCTCGTCCTCAATGAGGTGCCCGTGCTCGGTTTGCGCCTTGATGAACACGTTGTCGAAGGAGTTGAGCACAACGAAATCTTCGATGCCGAGGCGGTCACAAAAATGCTTGTTGGTCGCCTCGTAGCCGAGCTCTTTGTACATTTGCGCGTACACGATGTTGGAGACGCAAAAATCTTTGTACGCATAAGAGTGCGCCCGTTCGTTGCGGAAAAACCGCTGCACATACGGGATGTATTCGGGCATGCCCCACCCGCCGAGGCGGGCGGCGATCTCCTCCTCTTCCTTCCCTGCGGTAAAATCGTACCGCTTTTCGTAAAATTCGAGAATATTTTTATCGGCGGCGGCGCCGCGGACCGCCTCGTACATGCGGATATGGTTTTTGCGGATATCCGAAACGCCGAGCGTATCCGTCACCGCCCTGCATACGCCGGTCGATTTGCCGTTGTCATAGGCGTTGACGATCACGCGGATCTTGACCTCGCTGTATGCCGCATATTTCATGAGCCCGCGCACAAAGGCGTCGTTCCCGGAACCTCCGGATAGGATCACTATATTCATGTTTCTTTTTTCCTCTTTCGAGCTTTTCTCTCTGTGCCGCGCAGGCGTTTCCGCAAAGCCGCCGCATGGAAAACGGCGCCCGCTTTTGCCGGCGGCGCTTAAAACAACGCCCGCTTTTGCCGGCGGCGCCGCGGGCGGCTTATGATGCATCCGCCGCACGCTTTTTCCGCTCCGCGCCAGCTTGCATACGCTCTTCGAAAAGACATAAATATTCTTTTCAATCATACCATATTTGCCCCACCCCGTCAAGCGAATTGCAAGAACACGCCTCCTTGCGGCGGCAAAGAAAACGCCTTTTTTTCACCGATTGAACCGTTCGTGCGCGGCGGCGTCAGTATGTTCGACGGGCTTCCACTCAAACCGCCGCAAAAACATGGCTTGCAGCTGCAACGGCAGGAGCAAAAAGCCGAACAGCGGCCAGAGCAATACCGACGCGGCTTTGATCCTGCGCGGCACGCCGCGGATGCGGCGCTCCTTTCGGTAACACAAAATGCCGCTGAGCAAAAGCCCCGCATAACAGACCGCCGAAGAGACGGCGGTCAAGATCGCCCACTGCTTCATCGCTTCGCCGTAATCGCACCCGAACAGCGGCGAAAACGCCAACAGGATCAGATGCAGCGCCATGATGCACAGCCCGATGACGCCGACGGGCAGGATCGTGCAGATCAGATCGAACGAAGAGCCGCGCAGCTGCTTTCCGCCGCTTTCTCGCCTGCTTTTGCTCTTTCGGCAAAACGCTTCCCGAAACAGGCTCCGCAGTCGCTTTTTGCAGACGATCAGCGTCCCCTTCGCCCAGCGCAGCCGCTGGCGCCACATGGTTTTAAACGTCGTCGGATGCTCGTCGTAATACATCGCCTCGCCGTAATAAACGACCTTTTGCCCCTCTAAGACCTGTTCGATGGTAAAATCGGTATCGTCGGAAAGGTTGACGATGTTCCAGCCGTCCTTTACCATCTCCGAACTGACCAAAAAGCCCGAACCGAGGATGCGCGCCGAATACCCCAGCGCCGCCCTGCCGCCCGATTCGAGGGTGCAGCCCGCCACATACAAAATGCCGTACAGCGCCGTAAGCACGCTGTGCCCGAAGTTTTTTGCATTGCGGAAAGACGTGACGGCAAGCCGCTTTCCGTGCGCCAAAAAGGCGACGTTCATCTTGGTAAAATAGGCGCCGTCGAGCACGTTGTCCGCATCGAACACATGGAACCCGTCATACTGCCGGATGCCGAAGTCGCGTTCGATATAGCGGAAGATCTGCCGCAGCGCGTAACCCTTGGTGCGCTCCTGCGGGTTGCTGTATTCGTACACGAAGGCGCCGCCCGTCTGCGCCGCCGCCGCGGTGCCGTCCGTACAGTTGTGCGCGATCACAAAAATATCCAGCTTGTCCTGCGGATAATCGCACTTGCGGATGCTCTCCACCAACTGGCGGATGACACGCTCTTCGTTTCTGGCGCAAACGATGACGCCGTAGCGCAGCTTTTGTTCCGCCGGCGGGTATGTTTTTTGCTTGGCAAAGACGCCCGCCACAAACAAAAACGCATATTGCAGCGGAAATATCACCGCAATGACCCCGACCGCGATCATGATTATGTTGACGATCTCCATGTATCCCATACGCCGCGCTCCTTCTGCCGCCCTTTTGCATCCCCGCGTTTTTTTGCGGAAACCGCCGCAAAAAGCCGCTTCCGCAAAAATTCCTGTAAATAATATCGTATTACCCCCCCCGTCAAGCAAATTGTAATAGTTTTACACATTTTCCTATGTGCACGCGAACACATCCGCGCAATTTCCCGCAGGCGCGCAAAAAAACAAGGCATCTGCTTTCCGCAGACGCGCAAAAAAACAAGCCGTTTGCCCTCGGCAAACGGCTTGTTTTTTTCTTTCCTATCCCTGCGCGGAATTTTCCTCCTCGCCGCAGGTCCTGCGCCCGCACGTACGGATGCGGGCAATAAAGGCGCGGTTCCCCTTTGTGTACCGCCCTTATGCTTACAGTATAGCGCAAGGTTGTAAAAAAATGCGCACGGTTTTGTAATAACGGTGTAAAAAAGCGGGGCTGCCTTTTCCGCTGCCCCGCAGGCTGCCTTTATTATAGCAAACGCGGCTGACGGAAACCGTCGATCGCGCAAAAATTTCGTACTTTTTTTATCTTTCTTTTAATTTACCCCCCCTCTCCGTCGTATTTTATCCGCATGTCTTTTTACACTATACGGATGCCTGTTCCTCCTGCGTTTTGCAGACGTCTGCCCAGCCGCAAAAACGGTCTGCGCAAGCAGCAAGCTCTTCGGGGGTGAGCTCGATGGCGCTGTTACCGCTGCCGCAGGCGGGGAACACCGTGGGGAAGCGTTGCAGCGATGCGTCTAAATACGTTTGCACCCCGCTGTTTACGGCGAACGGGCACACGCCGCCCACGGCGTGCCCGACGAGGCTTTCCGCCTCTTCGGCGGAGAGCATCTTCGCCTTTGTGCCGAAAAACGCCTTGAACTTATGGTTGTCTACCTTGGCGTCTCCCGCGCAGACGACGAGCACCACCCCCTCTCCCACGCGGAAAGAGAGCGTTTTTGCGATGCGGCAGGGCGCGCAGCCGAGCGCCTGCGCCGCCAGCTCTACCGTGGCGCTGGACCGCTCTAAAACGCGCACGCGCCCGTCCAACCCGAACCGTTTTAAATATTGCACCGCCCTTTCCAATGCCATAGCCCTGCTCCTTGAAAAAAGCGGGGAAACCCCGCCTTGTTTTTTAATCGCCGCAAAGTTTTTTCAGCGCCGCGAACACGCCGTGCGCGCTGCACGTTTCCGCCTCGATGCTGTGCTCCGCTTCGGAAATATCCCAAAGATAATGCGCGTCGGAATCGACGATGCGCGGCAGATTTACGTCTGTTTCGTGCGCGCACTCCACCAATTTAAAGCCCAAGCCGTAATCGAACGCGCCGAGCACGGCGATAACGGAATTTGCCGCCTTATCTACGTGCGCGGGCACGGCGATGCCGCCGAATCCCTCCACAAGCGCGGCGACCTCCTCCACGGAAATGCCCGAAGAGACGATCAAAAGATCCTCCTCTTCACCGATCACTTCGTCGTTTTCGTTTAAAATGCGCTGCCGCCCGAAGATCTCCGGTTTGTTTTTGATGCGGAAACGGGTCTTTTGCAGGCGCTCTTCCAGCTTTTGCAGGTCCTCGTAGCGCTCGAACAGGCACAAAACGTGGATGTCTTCGCTGGTGGTAAGCTCCATGGCGGGCAGCACGACCAGCCCGTTTTTTTTGCCGACGGCAATGGCGGCGGGGCAGTTTTTGCCCGTGTTGTGGTCGGAGAGCGCAATGACGTTCAGCCCCTTGATGAGCGCCATGTTCACGATGTTGTTGGGCGTGCTCTCCTCATCGCCGCAGGGGCTCAGGCACGAATGGATATGAAAATCGTAAAAAAGTTTCATGCCCTCCCCCTAACGCTTTTTTCGCCCGCTTTGCGGCGCAGCCCGCCCGCCGAGATTGCCGCGCGGCGCAAAAGCCCGCTTTGCGGTGCAGCCCGCCCGCCGAGATTGCCGCGCGGCACGAAAGACCGCTTTGCGGCACGGCGACCGCGGCGCGCCCGTTCAAACGTTACAAAGTTTTGCCACCGTTTTTGCCTCTTCGAATACGTTTTCTTTGGCGCCGAGCACCCAAAGCCCCAGCTGCTTGGCGCGGGCGGCAAACGCGTCGTCGGGCGCCACGCCCTCGCACAGCACGATGCAGGCGCAGTCGATGAGCGTTGCCACGGCGGCAACGTTCACGTTGTTCATAACGGTGAGCCACGCGCAGCGATCCGGCGCGCGGGAAATGATGTTGGAGAGAAAATCGCCGCAGTACCCGCTTTCGATCGCCCGCTCTTCGCCCTCCGAAAAGACGGTATACCCCGCCTTGTTTGCAAATTCGGATACGTTCATTTGCGCACCTCGTCCAATTTTACGCAGTCTAATACGCCGCCGCGCATGGCAACGTCTTCGGCGTGGCAGCGGCAGGTAGGCGCGCCGCAGGCGCCGCAATCGATGCCGGGCAACTTTTTGAGGTACTCCTCCACCAGCATGAGCTTTTGCATCGCAACAAAGCGGTTGGGATCGAGCTGAAAAGACGTGGAAGGCTCCGGGATCTTATCCCAGATAAAAAAGTTTTCGTCCAGCCCGTACTGCTCCATGGTGGCGGGCGGGATGCGGATCCGATCCGCCAGCTGCCGCATGCGGTTGCGCGCGATGAAGGGGTTTTCCACATTCAGCACACCGCCGACGCACCCGCCGGGGCACATGTTCATCTCCACAAATTCGGCGCCGTCGTCCAGCTTTCCGTCGCTCATATCCCGCAAAAGCTCCAGCACGTTGCGCACGCCCGAACAGTGGATGTAATTGCCCAAGCCGAGCGAATTGCTCTCCCCGCCCGAAGAGCCCCAGCCGATGCCCGAATACCCGCATTTGCTGAGCTTGCGCGGGTTTTGGATCTTGTTCATTTTTTCAACGAGGCGGAAATAGATATCGCTCTGCGAAAGAACGCCGGATATGTACTTTTCGTTGGAGACCTCTTCGCGGTGCAGCGAATACACTTTGGCGGGGCAGGGCGAAATGAAAAAGATGCCGATGTCGTCGGCGGGGATCCCCTTTTCCATCGCCTGCTTTTTGGCAAGTTTTGCCGCGATCTTTGCGGGCGCGTACACGGGCAGCAGATGGTCGGCAAGTTCGTGGAACTTTAAAAGGATCAGCTCGACCACGGCGGGGCACGCCGTACTGATGACGGGGCGGTTGAGTTCCTTCCCCTCCATCAGCCTGCGCGTACACTCCGTGACCAGCTCTGCCGCCAGCCCCACTTCAAACACTTCGTCAAAGCCGAGCGCAAGCAGCCCTTCGATGACGAAATTCGGGTCCGTCAAATTGTTGAACTGCCCGAACAGCGAAGGCGAAGGGAGCGCTATCTTGTATTTGTAGCTTTCGACCAGCGAAAAATCGTCGTACACGGGGCGTTTGGCGCCCCCTTTGCAACTGCGGACGCACTCGCCGCAGTTGATGCACTTATCGTATAAAATTTTTGCCTTTCCGTTTTCGATGCGGATCGCCTCCGTCGGGCAGCGGCGCATGCAGGTGATGCACCCGATGCACTTTTCCGCATCCAAAACGACCGTTTTTAAAGTGACCATTTCTCCCCCTGCGGCGCTATTCGCCGAAATCTACGCGCAATTTTACGGTCGTTCCGACGCCGAGCTGACTTTCAATCTTCATATCGTCGCTGTATTTTTTCATGTTCGGCAGCCCCATGCCCGCGCCGAAGCCGAGGCTGCGGATGTTCTCCGTAGCCGTGGAATAGCCCGCCTGCATGGCGAGAGGAATATCCGCGATGCCGGGGCCGTGATCGGCGAGGGTGATATCGATGCGGTCCGGGTAGATCTCCGCCACCGCCGTGCCGCCGTGCGCGTGGATGACCATGTTGATCTCCCCTTCGTACATGGCGATGGCGACGCGGCGGACGTGCTGCGCGGGCACGCCCATCTGTTTGAGCATGCGCTTCACGCTCTCGCTGGCATGCCCCGCCGAGGCAAAATTCTGCCCGTCTACCTCGTATTCGAGCCGTATGCACTCGCTCATTTCAGCCACCCAGCCCGTTGGTGTAGAGTATGCCGCAGGCAACGAACAGCCTCTTTTGCGTGCACAACAGCACGATGCCTTTTTCGCGCGCCAATTCGATGACGGCGGGCTCCGGGCGCTTGCCGCGCACAAACACGATGCAGAGCATATCCATCATCTCCGCCGTGCGCACGACCTGCGGGTTCAAAAGCCCCGTCAGCAAAACCGACTGGTCTTTCACATACGCCAATACGTCGCTCATCATATCCGAGCCGCAGGCGGTGTGGATCTCGGTATCCAAACGGTCCTCGCCGCACAGGATCTCGGCGTCCAAAAGGTTTACGACTTCTCCGATCGTCATACAATGCTCCCCCGATCTTGGATTTTTTTACGGAACGGGCGCCCGTGCGCCCCTTTTTTACAGTATACCACAGAATGCGCGCCGTTTCAATCTTTTTTTCGCATCTGCGCCCCTACAACGCAAAAAGCTGCATGACGCCCGTCGCCGCGTACCCGACGACGGTGCCGATCGCAAACAGCACCGCCAAGAGCAGCAGGTTGCGCCGCCAGCGCTTCACGTTTTTGAACAGCACCACAAACCCCAGCCCCGCGTTGACGCACAGCCCCGCCGCCATGGCGCCGAACGAGAGATACCCGCCGATATAGGCGCCCGTGATCAGCACGCTGCTCGCGCAGTTCGGGATCAGCCCGACCAACGCCGCGATCAGCGGCTGCAACCACAGCGTGCTGTCTAAAAAGGCGGCGATGTTCGCCTCTCCCACATAGTAGATGAGGACGCCGAACGCTATGTTGACGGCGAGCAGATAGGCAAAGATCTGCAACGAATGCAGCAGCGGGTGCACAACGTACCGCTTGACGGGGGGATCGCCCTCCCCCTCGTGGTCGTGCCCGCAGGCGTTGCCGTGCACTTCCTCCCCTTCGGGAAGGTCTGCAAGCCGTTCGCCGCGGCAGACGCCGTTTGCCGCATACCCGACGCCCACGGCGACCGCAAATTTGACGGCGATCAGCGGCATGAGGGCGATCGCCGCTTCCGTGCCCGACGTGAGCAGCAGGATGAGCGCCTCGTCGGACGTGGCGAGGAACACCGCCAACAGCGTGCCCGTGCGGATCAGGCGCCTGTCGTACAGTTTTGCCGCCATCACCGAAAAGCCGCATTGCGGGATGATGCCCACCGCCGCGCCCAAGAGCGGCGCGAGCCCGCCGCGCAGCACGTTGCTGCTGCGGCTGACCTTTGTTCTGTGTTCCAAGATCTCGATGATGAGATACATCAAAAACAAAAACGGGAAAATTTTAACGCTGTCCAGCAGCGCATCCAACAAAACTTCTCCCATGCAGCCTCTCCTTTCCTCGCAAAACCGCACCTGCACAGCCCCGCGGCGCAAGGGCACGCAAGCCGCGCCCGCGTCTTCGGCGGGAGCAGTTTTCCGCCCGCGCCGCAAACAAAGGAGCCGCCGCAAACAGCGGCAGCCCCCTTTCGCTTTCGGATCAAAACGATTTACTTCTTTTTCCTAGAAGCAGGCTTCTTAGCGGGTTTTGCTTTTTCCGCGGCAGGCGCTTCCTCGGCCGCCTCTGCCTTTTCTTCGGCAGCGGGCGCCTCTTCGGCAGCGGGCGCCTCTTCGGCGGCGGGCGCTTCCTCTACGGCAGGCGCTTCCTCCGCAACGGGAGCGGCTTCTTCCGCAACGGGAGCAACTTCCTCTGCCTGCAAAGCGGGCGCCTCTTCCTCCCCTTCCGCGGGAGCGGCGGCTTCTTCCGCTTCGGCTTCCGCCGCGGCGGCAGCTTCTTTGGCGGCAAGGCGCTCTTTGCGTGCCTCGGCGCGCGCTTCGCGGCGCATCGCCTTCTTCTCTTCCTTGGTGACGACCTTGTTCTTTTCGATGATCGCGCGCATCTCCTGCGGCGTCAGCGGAACGAATGCGGAAGAGCTTTCGTTTTCGGGCGTGACTTCGTACCCTTCGTCACGGGCGAGCAAAGACATTTCCGTTTCGCCGTCAAAGATATGGATGTGGCGGGCGTCGATGGCGAGATCCACCACTTCCCCGCGGGAAACGACGCTGCGCGAATCGATCCTGGCGATCATGTTGGAGGAACCGCCGATAACGTCGGTCGCGCTTTCCAGCTCTTCGCCCTCTTTGAAGTCGAGCTTGCAGTAGATCTGCGTTTCGGCGCCGAGCTTTTCGACGACTTCGATAAATGCTTTGATAACGGTATCGGGCGATGCGGAGATGAAGTTCTCTTCGTCGTGGATATCTTCGGGGCGAACGCCGAGGGTGATCGCCTTGCCGGTATCCAGATAATCGTCGATGTTTTGAATGCGCATTTCGACGGATTTGGGCAGCAGGATCTTGTTGTTGACAAATTCAACGTACACCTTCCCGCCCTTCTTGGTGAGCGTGGCGGGGAAGAAGTTCATCTGCGGCGTGCCGATGAAGCCCGCAACGAAGAGGTTGATCGGATAGTCGTACAAGTTCTGCGGGGTATCCACTTGCTGCATAAAGCCGTCTTTCATGACGACGATGCGCGTACCCATCGTCATCGCCTCGATCTGGTCGTGCGTGACGTAGATAAACGTGGTCTGCAAACGGGCGTGCAGTTTGGAGATCTCCGTCCTCATCTGGGCGCGCAGCTTCGCGTCGAGGTTCGACAGAGGTTCGTCAAGGAGGAAGACCTTCGGTTCGCGGACGATCGCGCGGCCGAGCGCGACGCGCTGGCGCTGACCGCCGGAGAGCGCCTTCGGCTTACGGGTAAGGTAATCGGTGATGCCGAGGATGGCAGCCGCTTCTTTTACGCGCTCATCGATGATCTGTTTGGGGACCTTGCGCAGCTTCAAGCCGAACGCCATGTTGTCGTACACGCTCATGTGCGGGTACAGCGCGTAGTTTTGGAACACCATTGCGATATCCCTGTCCTTCGGCACAACGTCGTTGACCAGCTTGCCGTCGATGTCCAGTTCCCCTTTGGAAATTTCTTCAAGGCCTGCGATCATGCGCAGCGTCGTCGATTTACCGCAGCCGGAAGGGCCGACGAAGACGACAAATTCTTTGTCCTTGATATCAAGGTTGAAGTCCGTAACGGCGGTAACGCCGGAAGGATACACCTTGTAGATCCCTTTGAGGTTAAGGCTAGCCATAACATTCCTCCCTAATGGTTGATTTTATATCTGTATTCTATTTTACCCTTTCCGCAAAAAAAAAGCAATGGGCAATAATAACAAATCTTGCGGGCGATTCTGTTAAATTTGCCCAACCGCCGCCAAAGGCGCGCAAAACCGCGCGCCGCCGCTTGTGTTTCGCGCGGTTTTGGTGTATAATGAGAAAAACAAACGAACGAGCGCCCCGCGCGCCGGATTTGGGGGAACGCATGGATATCGATAAATATTCGCCGAAATACCGCCTGCACCAAAAGGACCTCTTGTGCCTTGCCGAACTTACCACGGAGGAGATCTTCGAACTCCTCTACACCGCCCGCGCCCTGAAAAAGCGCTTCCGCGTGGGAGAGAACAAACCCATGCTGCGCGGCAAAACGGTGGCGCTGCTGTTCGGCAACGCCTCCACGCGCACGCGCATCACGTTTGAGATGGGCATCCGCCAGCTGGGCGGCAGTTATCTCTTTCTCCCCAAAAACGAAACGCAGCTCGCGCGCGGGGAGAGCATCAAGGATACCGCCGTCATGCTGGGGCGCTACGGCATCTCCGCGCTCGTGCTGCGCGCCTTTACCATGGCGCAGACCGAAGAATTTGCCCGCCACAGCGCCATCCCCGTCATCAACGGCATCTCCGACGAGGCGCACCCGCTGCAAGTGCTCTCCGACCTGTTTACCGTTTGGGAGCAAAAGGGCAGGCTGGATAGCCTCAAACTCGCCTACATCGGGGACGGGAACAACGTGGCAAATTCCCTGATCATGGGCTGCACCAAAGTGAACATGGACGTTGCCATCGCCAGCCCGCACGGGTACAGCCCCTCGCAGAGCATCGTGGAGCGCGGCATGCAGTTCGGCAACGTGCTCATCACCGACGACATTGCCGAAGCGGTGCGCGGCGCCGACGTTGTGTACACCGACGTGTTTATCTCCATGAGCGAGGAAAACGACAAAGAGAAAAAGAAAAAACTTGCGCGCTACCGCGTGACGCAGGACGTGATGGCGCTCGCCAAGCCCGATGCGGTATTCATGCACTGCATGCCCGCCCACCGCGGCGAAGAGGTCTCCGCCGAAGTGATCGACGGGCGGCAGTCTATCGTCTACGACCAAGCGGAAAACCGTTTGCACATCAACAAGGCGGCGCTGGCGCTGCTAACGGACCGCAGGCGCTGAGCGGCGGACGCAAAGCGGAACACGCCCGCAAGCGCAGGCGCCGAGCGGGTGCCGTTCGCAACACGGCAGCGCCTGCGCAACACGGCAGCGCCGCGGCGGAAACGGCAATCTTTCCCAAACGGCAATCTCTCCCAAACGGAGACCCGCCGAAATATTATCGAGAGACAAACCTGCATAAAACGACGGGGAGCGGAAAATTTTCCGCTCCCCTTTCCCTTGGTTTAACAGCGCTTCCCTTTTTCTCGCCGTGCACGGCAGCAACGCGGCGGCAAACAAAGCAGCGGTCATCGTCGCCGCCAAAAACACAGAGAGGGTTTTCCCTCTGTTCGTCATATCGTTAAACTTCCTTGCCGTTCGGGCCCTTTTCTCTTTTCCCCGCGCCGCGCTCGATGATCTTGGCACGGACGGGGTACGCGCTCTCTTCCAAAATGACCGCGCCGAAACGGTCCGACGCGATCTTGCCGCCGCGCGGGTTTTTGACGGAGAGCACCTCGCCGCGCAGATCGGCGTGCACCGTGCTGCACTCGAAAGCGAGATCGCAGCCCTCCGCCGTGCAATCGATCAGACGCAGGTTTTTGCAGTAGCACAGCGGCTGCGTGCCGACGATGCGGCAGCGCACCAACGTCAGGTTCCGCGAATACCAGCCGAGGTATTCGCCCTTGATCACGCTGTCTTTCACGGTCACGTTTTCGGCGTGCCAAAAGGCGTCTTTCGTGTCAAATTCGCAGCGCTCGGCGCGCATGCCCTTCACATACTGAAAGGAATATTTGCCCCGCTGTTTTACGCCGCGCAGCGTAAGCGAGCGCGCGCCGAAAAACAAATAATCGCCCGCAAGCGCGCTCTCTTCGGCAAACAGCCGCCGCGTATGCCAGCCGAACTCCGGCGACTCCACGTCGGCATGCAGCAGGCGCACGTCCGCGCACTCGCGCAGCGCCTTGATGCCGTGCAGGGCGCAGTTTTCGACGGAAACGCCCTTATCGTACCAAAGCGCGGCACGGCAGGAAGGCGTCATTTCGCAATCCGAAAGGGAGAGCCCGCGCACGTGCCAAAGCGGGTAACGCAGCGCAAAAAAACAGTGCTCCGCCCGCAGAGAGCGCCCCTCCTTCAACGCGGATTCTCCGTCCTCTTCCCCTTCAAAGCGGCAGCCGCGCACGATCGCATCCCGCAAATGGTAGAGCGCGCGCTCCTGCGCAAAGGTCTTGTTTTCAATAATCTGCATCCGTCGCTCCTCCCTGTTTGCCGCGCTTGCTCTTGTACAGCCGTGCGGCGCCGCATCGCTGCGGCGCCGCTTTCGCTTGGAACGGTATACGAAGATCAGTCTGCCTTTTCAAACTGATCTTTGCCCACGCCGCAGAGCGGGCAGGTAAAATCGTC
The DNA here is from genome assembly GCA_944346885.1 of uncultured Clostridia bacterium. GTDB lineage: Bacteria > Bacillota > Clostridia > Christensenellales > Borkfalkiaceae > Borkfalkia. The sequence goes on from CALVMR010000029.1 coordinate 53,755, forward strand.
GGAGATCTCCTCCCACTTGGTGCCGGGAGCGATGCCGTTGTCGGGGTCGCCCGCCGCTTCGTCGTACTCGTATCCGCACACGGTGCAAACATACTTTGCCATACCTTTTTTCCTCCGCTTTTGGTTTCTGCTTCTATTATAGCGCATTTTTCGGATTTTGCAAGCCGTTTTGCGCAAAAAGCCACTGCGCCGCTGAGCCCTGCCGCAGCAAACGCTTCCGCCTGCCGCAGCAAACGCTTCCGCCTGCCGCAGCAGGCGCTTCCGCGCGCCCGCGCGTTTTTGCGGCGGCGCGCTATTTGCTGCCCGTAGAACCGAACCCGCCCGCGCCGCGGCAGGTCTCGTCCAGCTCCTCCGCCTCTTCAAAGCATGCCGTTACATAGGGCGCGATGACCAGCTGCGCCACGCGGTCGTACGGCTCTACGCACTGCTCGTATTTGGAATCGTTGTGCAGCGCCACGCGGATCTCGCCGCGGTAATCGGAATCGATGACGCCCACTTTGTTGGCGGGCGCCAGCCCCTTTTTGGTCGCCAGCCCGCTGCGCGCATAAATAAGCCCGACGTACCCCTCCGGGATCTCCGCCGCCAGCCCCGTGTGCACGATCGCCGTTTCGTTCGGTCCGATGCGGATATCGTGGTCGGTGAGCGCATACAGGTCCGCCCCCGCCGCCTGTTCGCTGCCGTACACGGGCAGCTTTGCCTCCGCGTTCAGTTTTTTGATCTTTACGTTTACTGTTGCCAATTCGGTTTCCCCTTTGTTTCGGCTTGCGCCTGTATTTTTACCGCACCGCGCCGTCTGCCCCTTCCCAAAAACACAGCCGCCCGCCGCCCGCGCGCCGCATGGCGGCAAGGTCTAGGATGCGCTGGTTGGAAGAACCGCGGAAGCGCAGTTTCAAGTCCTTTTTTTCTTCGACGAACTCGCCGTCTACCAAAACATCGATCAGCGAAAGCAGCTCGTCCGTCGCTTCGCAGTGCGCCCGCCCGCCGGGCTGCAATTCGCTGTCATACAAATATCCCGTGTAGCACCAAACGGTTTTTTGCGGAAACCGTTCGCGCACTCTGCGCACCAGCGGCAAAAGCTGCCGTTGGTTGCACGGCTCGAAGGGTTCGCCGCCCAAAAGCGAGAGCCCCGCAATATAACTTTTGTCGAGCGCCTCTAAAATTTCCGCCTCCGTCTGCGCGGTGTACGGCGTACCGTATTGAAAATCCCACGCCTCGGCGTTGAAGCAGCCCTTGCAGCGGTGCGTGCACCCGCTTACAAACAGCGATACCCGCACCCCTACGCCGTTGGCGACGTCGTGTTTTTTGATATTGGCTACGTTCATGCAAAAATCCCTTCGCGCCTTTCCCGCGCGGCGCCCCCGATCTGCCGAAAACTTTCGGCTCAGGGAAAGGGGTGAAGCCGCGGCATTTTATATTCTGTTTGCCCTAAAAGATGCCGCGGCGAGGAGAAAAACGTTGCAGAGCATTGCCCCGCAATGCGAACAACGGTTTCCCCTGAAACGCACGGAAAATTTTTTCATCGGCTTGAAAAAATTTTCGTGCACATTGCATTTACAGGTGCAGCACCCGCGCCTTGATCTCTTTGGTCTTGCCCAAATTCCAAAAGTTTTCGCCGAGGTAACCGCAGGTGCGGCGGGTCACGTTCATCTTTTTGTGATCCTTGTTGTGGCAGTTGGGGCACTCCCACTCGTTGTCGTCGTTGATGAGGATCTCGCCGTCCCACCCGCAGACGTGGCAGTAATCGCTTTTGGTATTGAACTCGGCGTATTGGATGTTGTCGTAGATAAATTTAACGACCTCCTCCATCGCCTCCAAATTGTTTTGCATGTTCGGGATCTCGACGTACGAGATGCAGCCGCCCGAAGAGATCTTTTGGAACTGCGCTTCAAAGGAAAATTTGGAAAAGGCGTCGATGTGCTCGCGCACGTCTACATGGTACGAATTTGTATAGTACCCCTTGTCCGTCACGTCCTCCACGGTGCCGAAGCGCTCCTTGTCGATGCGGGCAAAGCGGTAGCACAGAGACTCCGCCGGGGTGCCGTACAGCGCAAAGCCCAGCCCGGTCTCCTTTTTCCATGCGTCGGTCGCGTCCCGCATGTGCTGCATGACGCGCGTGGCAAATTCTTCGCCCTTCGGATCGGTCTGCGGAACGCCCGTCATGAGCTTGGTCACCTCATACAAGCCGATATACCCCAGCGAAAGCGTGGAATACCCGCCCATGAGCAACTTGTCGATGGGCTCCCCCTTTTCCAGCCGCGCAATGGCGCCGTACTGCCAATGGATGGGCGATATGTCCGATTTAACGCCCTGCAACGCGCGGTGGCGGCACAGGAGCGCCTCGCGGCACAGCTCCAAACGCTCGTCGAACAGCTCCCAAAACTTTTTTTCGTCTCCCTTTGCCACGAGCGCGATCTGCGGCAGGTTGATGGAAACGACGCCCTGGTTGAACCTGCCTTCGAATTTATAGTTTCCGTTTTCGTCTTTCCACGGGGAGAGGAAGGAGCGGCAGCCCATCGGGCTGAACACATTGCCCTCGTACACCTCGCGCATCTTTTTGGCGGAAATGTAGTCGGGGTACAGCCGCTTTGCCGAGCATTTTACGGCAAATTTCGTGATATAGTCGTACTTGCCGCCCTTTAAGCAGTTGATCTCGTCCAGCACGTACACGAGCTTGGGGAACGCGGGCGTAACGTACACGCCCTTTTCGTTTTTGATCCCCTCGTAGCGCTGGCGCAGGATCTCCATAACGATCTGCGCGTTCTCTTCGAGGTACTCGTCGTCTTTATCCAAATAGAGGAAGAGGGTAACGAAGGGGCTCTGCCCGTTGGTCGTCATCAGCGTGTTGATCTGGTACTGAATGGTCTGCACGCCGCTTTTGAGCTCGTCCTTGATGCGGTCCTCCACCAGCTTGTTCACTTCCTCGTCCGAAAGTTCGGGGCACGCCTGCCGGAAATGCTTTTCGAATTTGACGCGGCTCACGCGCAGGTATTTGCCGAGGTGGCGGATATCCACCGACTGCCCGCCGTACTGCGAGCAAGCCACCGCCGCGATGATCTGCGTGACAACGGTGCAGGCGACCTGAAAACTTTTCGGGCTTTCGATGAGTTTGCCGTTCATCACCGTGCCGTTATCGAGCATATCCCCGATGTTGATGAGGCAGCAGTTGAAAATGGGCTGGATAAAATAATCGGCGTCGTGAAAATGCAGCACGCCCTCTTCGTGCGCGCGGCTGATCTTTTCGGGCAGCAGGATGCGCTTTGTAAGGTCTTTGGAGACCTCGCCCGCGATAAGGTCGCGCTGGGTGGCGGCGGCAAGCGCGTTTTTGTTGGAGTTTTCCTCCATCACGTCCTTATTGGCGTTGGAGATAAGGCTGAGGATCGCCTCGTCCGTCGTGTTCGCCTTGCGCACGAGCGCGCGGTTGTAGCGGTAGATGATGTACGTTTTGGCAAGCGTATAATGCCCCTGCTCCATCAGCTTTTCTTCGATGATATCCTGAATGTCTTCAACGAGCATGCGCCTTTTCTTTTTCGCCTCGATGTGATCGAGGATCGCCTCGATCTCCTTGCCCGAAGCGCGCTCCGCCGCCTCTACCTCCGCATTTGCCTTGCCGATGGCAATGGCGATCTTCGCCCTGTCGTATTCGACGACCGCCCCGTCACGTTTGATGACCTGCACGCTTCTCTCCTCCTGCGCCTCTTATACTGTGTTCCTTATTATACCACAATACACGAAAAAAACTGTTGCAAAAGCGACAGTTTTTTAAAACGGCACCATATATTGTGTATCCGCAAAAAATATCTTCAAAATATCGGCGGAACACATATCCGCCGCGGCACGATTACAGCACGCCGAACGGTTTGCCGCGGCACAATTACAGCACGCCGAACGGTTTGCCGCGGCACGCTTACAGCACGCCGAACGGTTTGGCGCGCAGCGCCTGCGCACGGACGGTGACGCGAATGCATTCCCCGCCCTCCACCTGCACCTGCGGCGGGGCGGAAAGTTCAAAATACGCGCCGAGCACGCGCGCAAGGTCCGCCGCGAGCACCTGCTCGCAGGCGGGCGGAAGCGGCGCGTTTTCCCGCGCGAGCATTGCCCGCGCGCGGCGGGCGTTGTCCGTCAGTTTTTGCATTTTTCCCTCTACAAACTTTTTTTCAGGCTTCTGCGGATGCTTCCGAAAAAGCCGCGGTACCGTCCGACGGGGTTGTACAGCCTGCGCGTGCCCGCCGCAACGTTCGAAGCCAGCATGCGGAAGGCGCGCTGCCCCTCGGAAGACCTGCGCCGATCCCCCAAAAACACGCCGTCCTCCTGCGGCAGCACGCCGAGCAGCGGCAATTTTAAGAGAGCGGCGATCTCGCGCGGGGCGAGCACTTCGCCCTCCGCCACCATGTCGCCGCGCACCATGTTCACGACCAGTTCCACGCTCTTTAACCGGTAGCTCTTCAACACCGCGGCAACCTTATCGGCGTCGCGCAGCGAAGAGATGTGCGGCGTGGTGACGACGATCGCCTCCTCCGCCGCGGCGCAGGCGCGGTGGAAGCCGCCCTCTATGCCCGCGGGCGAATCGATGAGAATGTAGTCGAACCGGGGCGCGAGCGAATCGAGCACCAGCCGCACCGCCTGCGGGGAGAGCGGGCGCTCGTAGCTCTTGCCCGCGGCAAGCAGGAAAAAATTGGCACTGCCGTCGGGGGCGAGCAGCGCCTGCCGCGCGCGGCAGCGCCCCTCGATCACGTCCGTCATGCCGAAGAGCACGCGCCCCTCCGCGCCGCAAACCACGTCTGCATTGTTCAGCCCGAAGTCGCAATCCGCCACCACGGTGCGCTCGCCCATCGCGGCAAGGCACCTGCCGAGGTTGACGGCGACGGTCGTTTTCCCCACGCCGCCCTTTCCGGATGTTATCACGATCTTGCGCGCCACGCCCCGCCCCCGCACTTTTTGTTTGAGTATACACCCGCCGCGCATGACAGAATTTATCCCGTTTGCGCGAAGAAGCGCGCCTTTTGCGGAAAACGGCGAAAAGGGCGCCGCGCGGAAGATCCCGCGCGGCGCCTTAAAACTTTGCGCAATGCGCCCTTTATACGATCTTTTCGCCGAGCGGCTTGCCGCCGAGCAGGTGGATGTGCAGGTGGTGCACCGTTTGCCCCGCGTCCTCGCCCTGGTTCACGATCAGCCGATAACCGTTTGCAAGCCCCAGCGAAGCGGCGATGCGCGGGACGGTTTGCAGCGCGTGTTTGACGAGCTCCGCATCCTCCCCGCTCATTTCGGCAAGGGTCGCAAAATGCGCCTTGGGCACGACGAGCACGTGCACGGGCGCCTGCGGGTTCAAATCTTTGAACGCGACGATCCGCTCGTCTTCGTACACCTTATCCGACGGGATCTCCCCCGCCGCGATCCTGCAAAAGATACAGTCTTTTTTGAATTTCATGTTCCACCTCGCAGATTTTTATTCTTCGGGCGCGCACAGCAGCCCGCCTTCGCACCGTTCGAGCGCACGCACCCGCGCGCGCTTTTTTACGCTTCCGCGCACATACAGGCGGATGTAATTTTCGGAATACCCTTCGGTAAACCCGCCCCGCTCCTCTTCGGGGACGAGGCGGAGCGTTTTGCCGAGAAAAGAGGCTTCGTATTCCTCCCGCAGCCGCGCGCCCAGCGCCAGCAGCCTGCCCAACCGCTCCCTTTTGACCTGCGGGGCAAGGTCCGGCAGCTTTGCCGCGGCGGTGCCCGCCCGCCTGCTGTACGCAAAGCAATGGATCTGCGAAAAGCGCATCTCCTCCGCAAACGCCAGCGTTTCCGCAAAGTCTTCCTCCCGCTCCGCGGGGAAACCGACGATGATATCCGTCGTGACCGCCGCCTGCGGAAACGCCTCCCGCACCAGCGCCGCCGCGGCGGCAAACTCTCTGCGGGTGTATTTTCGGTTCATCGCCCGCAGCACCGCGTCCGACCCGCTCTGCAACGAGAGATGGAAATGCGGCGCAAAATCTTTGACCTGTTTTGCCGCTTCGAGCAAACGCTCCGTCACCGCGTGCGTCTCCAACGAACCGAGGCGGATGCGCGCGTCGGCGTCCTTTACGGCGAGCAGAAGGTCGGCAAGCCCGCGCGCGCCGTCGCGGTACGAGGAGAGATCGATGCCCGTGAGCACGACCTCCTCGGCGGGGCACGCCAAAATTTCCGCCGCGGCGCTCTCCAACGCGCGCGAACGCGAACGCCCGCGCAGGTACGGAATGATGCAATAGGCGCAAAAATTGTTACAGCCGTCCTGAACCTTCACATAGGCGCGCGTATGCAAAAAACGGGGCGCGGGCAGCTCTTCAAAGGCGTTTTCGTCGGGCGCGATGCGCACACCCTCCTCGTCCAAAAGCTCGAAGAGCGCGCCTTTGTGCATGGTCCCCGTGACCAGCTGCACGCCCCTGCCCGCAAACTGCGCGGGCTGCCGCTGCGCCGCGCACCCGCACACGAGAATGCGCGCCGCGGGCGACACGGCGCGGATCCGCGCGATCGCCTGCCTGCTCTTTTTTTCCGCCTCCGCCGTTACGGCGCAGGTGTTGAGGATGTACAGATCGGCGGGCACGAGCACGTCCGAAACCTCCCATCCGCGCTCTTGCAGCCCGCGCAGCAGCGAGGCGCTTTCGCAGCCGTTGACTTTGCATCCGAGGGTGAAGACGACCGCTTTCATTGCCATTCTCCCAAACAGAACACGGCAACGGAAACGAGGGCGATCGCCGCCGTTTCCGCGCGCAGGATGCGTTTGCCGAGGGTGACCCCCGCAAACCCCGCCGCCTGCGCCGCGGCAAACTCTTCGGGGGAAAAACCGCCCTCGCTGCCCACGACAAGCGCGCACGGCCCTTGCAGCGCGCGCAGGTCCGCGTCGCTCTTTTGCGCAAATTCGCAGGCGAACAGCTTATTTTCAAAGCCCGCCGCCGCGGCAAAGACCTCCACCAAAGAGCGGTAAAAGCGCACGGCGGGCACGGTGGCGCGCAGGCACTGCTGCGCCGCCTCGCGCGCCACCTTTTGCAGCCGCGCGAGCTTGTTTTCGTTCATGAACGCGCTGCAATAGCGGCTTTCGAACACGCCGATCTCCGAAACGCCGAGCTCCGTCGCCTTTTGCACGACCCATTCGGTCTTATCCCCTTTGAGCGCCCCGCAAAAGAGGGCAACGGGCGTTTTGCACTCCTTTTCCGAAGGCGCGCTGCCCGTAACGGTGCACGCGAGCGCGCCCTTTTGTTCGGCGTTGATGACGGCGGTGTATTCCCTGCCGCTGCCGTCGAAGAGCACGATCTCGTCGCCCGCGCGCAGACGCAGCACGTTTTTCGCGTGCCGGTACGCCTCGCCCGTGAGCAGCGTTTCCCGCCCGATGTTTTCCACAAAAAAACGTCTTGTCGTTGCCATGGGATGCCCGTACCTATTTTTCCCGCGCAAACAGCAGCGCGAACCACTCGCCCCTGTGCAATTCTCTTTCAAGGCGCAGCCCCTGCGCGGCATACGCTTCTTTCACCTGCGCAAGTTTGGGCGCGATGATCCCGCTCAGGATGAGCGTGCCGCCCTCCTTTAAATACCGCGGGATATCGCCCGCAAGGCGGCACAAAATATCCGCCGTGATGTTGGCGAGCACGATATCGCCCCGCTCCTCCGTCTTTTCCAAAAGATCGCCGAGCAAGACCTGCGCCCGATCCGCCACGCCGTTGAGCGCGGCGTTGTGCGCGGCGCTCTCCACCGCGATGCCGTCGATATCCGTCATCACGGCGCGGCGCGCCCCCAGTTTGAGGGCGGAAATGCCCAAAATGCCGCTGCCGCAGCCCACGTCTACAACGGTATCCCCCGCTTTGAGCGCCGTTTGCAGCAGTTCGAGGCACATGGAAGTTGTTTCGTGCTCGCCCGTGCCGAACGCCATGTTCGAATCGAGCAGCACCGCCTCCTCTCCGTCGGCGGGCGTATATTCGATCCACGCCGGGCACACCACGATGCGGCTGCCGATGTGCAGCGGGCGGAAATGCTGCTTCCAGATCTGCGCCCACTCGTCGCTCTCCGCTTCCCGCTGCGACGTTTCCAGCGAGCCGAACTCCAAAAAGCCCCTGCCGCGTTCGCGCATCGCTTCCAGCTCTTCGCGCACGGCGCGCGCCTGCCGCGGCGCCTCCTCCGCCGAAAAATAGCACTTGACCAACGCCTCGCCCGTATCCTGCACGGCAGACTCTTCGATATAATCCCAAAAAACGCGCTTATCCTTTTGCAGCGCGAGCGCGTCCGCCGCGTCCAAAATGGCGACACCGCCCGTTGCATGCCGCCATAAAACGTCGGCAACGAGCTCCGCCCCTTCCGTGGTGGTGTGCACCGTAAATTCGATCACTTTCATGTTCCGCTCCGTACGCGGTTTTGCGCGCAGCGCGCATCCGTACGCCCTGTATTCTACCCGTTTTTCGCCGCCAAGTCAAACGGTTTGCTCCCGTTCCAGCAAGAAGGCGCCCGCCTGCATCGCCTGCGGCGAAAAAAGCAGCTTGCCGCCCTCTTCCGCAAAGCGGAGCGACGCAAAGGCGGCACGCAGCTTGTAGCCGCGCACGTCGCAGGCGCAGCCGCCGAAGGGCGGGCGGAAAAAGTGCGCCAAAACCAGCATGCGGCTGCCGTCTCGGCTGACCTTTTTTACGATCTGCCGCCCCTTCGGGTCGCGGAAATACCGCACGCTGCACACGATCTGCTCCGTATCCCCCTCCGCAACGATCTCTTTGACCTGCCCGTAAAAGGCGAGCCCCTCCGCAAGCGTCTGCCGCTGCGCGGGCGAGAGGCGGGGCAGATCGCCCGAAATGCAGACGCGCCCGAACATTGCCGCCGTCAGCGACCAAACGATCCGGTCCCGCCCGTCCTTTTCGCGCAGCACCGCCCAAATTTGGCTCTGCCGCGCGGGCACGACGCGCGAAACGTTGGCGGCGACGAGCGGGATCTCGTCGCACTCGTGCGCATCCGAAAAGCTGCACATCGAAACGCCCCGCATGCGCAGCGGCTCGATGCGGCTGCCGCCCGAAGAGCAGTTTTCGATGACGATCCCCGGCACGGCGGTTTTGAGCTCCTCCTGCCAGCCGAGGCTCGCTTCGGCGACCTGCCGCCCCGCTTCGCCGAGGCTTTCGGCGCCGTCGCACCCCATGCCGTAATTGTCGTTGTAGTCGATCTTGACGTAGCCGAACCCGTTTTCGCGCAAAAACGCGCACATCCGCTCGCGGATGTATGCCTGCACGGCGGGTTTACGCAGATCGAAAAAGCGGCGGTTTTTGGAGGTGATGACCGCGCCGTCTCGTTTGAGCAGCATGTATTCTTTGCCGAAAGCGCGGCTGTCTCTGCCCGCCACTTCAAACTCGAACCAAATGCCCGGCACCATGCCCCGCGCGCGGATGCCGTCCGCCACCGCCTTTATGCCGCGGGGAAAGAGCGTTTTGCTCGGCTCCCAATCCCCGACGGCGTTGCACCAGCCGCAGTCATCGGGCTTATACCAGCCGCAGTCAATAACGAAATAATCGAAGGGCAGCCCTTCCGCCGCGCGCAGGATCGCCGCAATGTTCTCCTCGCTCGGCACGCCCCACGTGGTGCAGTACTCGTTGAACAAAACGGGCAGCTTCCGCTCGCTTTCGGGCAGGGAAAGCCGATCGTTTTGGAAACGCACGAGGCGGTTGCACGCCTCCTGCACGCCGCCCCTGCACACGCGCAGGTAGGCGCGGTGCGTGGCAAAGCGCCCGCCCGCGGGCACGGCTTTGCTCCAATGCCCGAATTCGCGGTCCGCAAGCCCGCCCGAAAGCGCGCAGGTCTCCTTTTCTTTGTACAGTTCGATCTGCCAGCTGTACGGCGCCTCCAACAGCGCGGCAAGGGTAAAGTTTTTTCCGTTCGTCAGCGCCGCAAAGGGGAAGTAGCCGCGGTTCGGCATGCTGCCGACCTGCCCGAACCGCTCGCATTTTACGCCGTAGCGCCCCCAGCTCATATCCATGCCGAGGTCGCAAAATTCCTCCTCTTTGTAACGGCATTCGCGGCTCCATGCGCTCGAAAGGCGCACGAGGCGCAGCCCGCGGTCGGTCACGCCGCGCGCGGCGGGGTTGCGGATCCCGCTCACGGAAAAACTTTGCAAACTTTCCAGCACCTGCGTTTTCCCCGTGTTGTTTTCGTATTCGACGCCCACCGAAAACACGCCCGTCGCCGCGTCCCACAAGAGCGTGTGCGTGTAATCGTTGCCCCGCCCGTCCGAAAGAACCGTGACGACGCCGCCCGTATCCGCCCGCTGCGCACGGATGTGCAGCAGCGTGGAAGAGCCGTTGCGCATGGTCACGCCCTGCGTGTAATCGACCAAATTATAGCTTCCGCGCAGAGACGCCTGCACCATGGAGTCGGGCGAAAGCGCCTCCGCGTCTTTGACCCTTGTGCCCGCGGGGAAGAGCAGCAGCCCCGCACAGCCCTCCCGCTGCGTGTAGTACACGTCCGTATCGCCGAAAGTATATTTTTTGTAAAGCATACCGCCCTCCCTTTAAAAACGGGGCGGCATTGCCGAAACAATGCCGCCCCCTCTACGCCTTTCGTTCAGCGTTTGTTCTTCCAAACGACGTCCGCCCACAGGAGGTCTTTTTTGAACTGCTCGATCTTGGTGTTTTCGTCGATGAGCACGACCTCGGCGCCCCACATGTTGCCCAGATCCACCATCTGCTGCGCCGTAACGACGGAGGAGACGACGGTGTGATGCGCGCCACCCGCATAGATCCAAGCCGCAACGCCCTCCTTGAAGTTGGGGCGATACTTCCACATCAGCCCGCCCACGGGCAGGTTGGGCATCTTGTGCGGGTATTTGATGAGCTCGATCTTCTGCACGATCAGGCGCATGCGGTCCCCCATGTCGATCATGGAAACGGCGATCGCTTCGGGCGCGGAAATGCCTTCGAACACGAGGCGGGCGGGGTCGGATTTTCCGCCGATGCCCAGCGGGTGCACCTGGATCTCCGGCTTGGTCGCCGCAAACTGCGGCGAAACTTCGAGCATGTGCGCGCCGAGGCAGGTGCCTTCCGCAAGGTCATAGGTGTAGTCTTCCATCAGCCCCGTGCCCTTTTGGTCCGCCATGTACTGCATGACGGCGCCGAGCGCCGCGATCTTCCAGTCTCCCTCCGCGCCGAAGCCGTAACCCTTGCTTTGCAGGTCCTGAATGGCAAGTCCGGGCAGCTGGTTGAGCCCGTGCAGCGCGCCGAAGTGATCGACGATGCCGATGTACCCGCCCTTTCCCTTGCAGAAGGCGTCGATGGCGATCTCGTACTTTGCCTGCTCGCGCACAACGTCGATGCGCTCGGTGCCCATCGTGTACTTTTTGCCGTACTCCGCCATCAGGGCGTCTACCTGCGCGTCGGTCACCTTATTGATGTACTCCACCAAGTCTCCGATGGGATAGTAATCCACCTGCCAGCCGAAATCGATGTGCGCTTCCACCTTGTCGCCCTCGGTCACAGCGACGTCGCGCATGTTGTCGGAGAAGCGGCACACCTTCACCTTTTTGGAGAAGGCGTAGCCCGCCGCCACGCGGCACCAAGCCGCCAGCTCTTTGAGCGCGGCTTCGTCCTTATAATAGCCGACGACGACCTTATTATCCATGCGCAGGCGCGCCACGATGTAGCCGAACTCGCGGTCTCCGTGCGCCGCCTGGTTCTCGTTCATAAAGTCCATGTCGATGGTATCGTAGGGCAGCTTTTCGTTGTACTGCGTGGCAAAGTGGCACATGGGCTTTTGCAGCTTGGAGAGCCCGCGGATCCACATTTTTGCGGGCGAAAAGGTGTGGCACCACGTGATGATGCCGATGCAGTTATCGTCTGCATTGACTTTTGCAACGGCAGCCTCGATCTCGTCGCTGCTCTTGCAGGTCGTCAGATACTTGACGGTGACGGGCATGAACTTGTTGACGTAGTTTGCCATCTCCTCGGAGTGCTGCGCAACGTGTTCGAGCACGTCGGCGCCGTACAGCGTCTGCGAGCCGGTGATCCAGTAGACAACTTTCTTTTTCATGTCTTCCATTTTTTTATACCTCTGAAAAAATTTTTATTATTCTGCCTGTTTGGTCTGTTCGGGCGCCCTGAACACGAGGATCGCCCCGCAGTTGGGCGTAGAGAGCACGCTCAGGAGCGTGTACCCCTCCGCCTCGCGCGCGTTGGCAAGTTTTTCGATCGCCTTTGCGCGGTCCTTCGATTTGGGTGTGTACCCGATCCGCTCTGTTTTGATCATAAACTCCTCCTGTTTTGCATGCGCCATTCCCGTGTTCTAAGCCGCCTTTATCCGAAAGGATCGAAGGAAACGTTTTGTCAGCCCAAAACTTTTTCCGCGAGCCTTCTCACTTTCCCTGCCCGTAATACGCGTTTTTGCCGTGCTTGCGCAGGTAGTGCTTATCCATCATGAACTTATCGGCGCGCTGCACCTTCGGGTTGACCTGCTCGGTGATGAACGCCATTTTTGCGACTTCTTCGATGACGGTCGCATTGTAGACGGAGGCGTCGGCGTCTTTGCCGAACGCGAACACGCCGTGGCTCTTGATGAGCACGCCGGGCACTTCCAAGGGCTTTAAGCCGTCCTTTTGAAAACGCTCGATGATGACGAGCCCGGTATTTTTTTCATACTCGCCCTCGATCTCCTCCCGCGTGAGCGAGCGCGCGCAGGGAATATCGCCGTAAAAGTAATCGGCATGGGTGGTGCCGTAAAACGGGATATCCCGCCCCGCCTGCGCCCAGCTTGTGGCAAAGGTGGAATGGGTGTGCGTAACGCCGCCGATATCGGGGAACGCCTTGTAAAACTCGATGTGCGTGGGCGTATCGCTGGAAGGGCGCAGGTCCCCGTCCACGACCTTGCCGTTCAGGTCCACGACCACCATGTCGTCCGCCGTCATATCGTCGTAGGATACGCCGCTCGGCTTAATGACGACAAGCCCGCTCTCGCGGTCGATCTGGCTGACGTTGCCCCACGTAAAGAGCACCAAGTGATGTTTTACGAGGGCAAGGTTTGCCTGCAATACCTTTTCTTTGAGTTTTTTCAGCATAGCTGTGCCTCCTTTACTGCATATCTTTTACGGCTTGCCGCACGATGGGCAGCCCTTTCACATACCGGCGGGCAAACGCCTCGAAGCCCGCAACGTCTTCGGGGTCGGGCGCCAAGGTGACGCCCTCCTGCCCTTTGAAAACCTTTTCGTCAAGGTATTCGGCAAGCCCCTGCCCCGCCGTTTTGGTAACGACAAAGTTTGCCAAGATAGCGATACCCCACGCGCCGCCCTCGCCCGCCGTTTTCATGACGGTGACGGGCGCGTTGATCGCCGCGGCAAGGTAGCTTTGCCCCACGCGCTCGGTTTTGAACAGCCCGCCGTGCCCCGTGATGGCGTCCAGCCGCACGCCCTCCTCTTTGAGCATGATGTCGCACCCCACTTTGAGGGCGCCCAGCGCGGAAAAGAGGTGCGCACGCATAAAGTTGGCAAGGTTCATGCTGCTTTCGGAAGTGCGCACGAACAGCGGGCGCCCTTCGGCAACCTCGGTGATGTGCTCGTTGGAAACATAGTTGTACGCCAAGAGCCCGCCGCAGTCCTTATCCCCCTTTTCGGAGGCGTAATAGAGCAGATCGTACAGCTTCCATTTGGGAAGTTCCAGCCCGGCGAGCGAAGCAAATTCGCCGAACAGACCGACCCACGCATTCAGATCGGACGTGCAGTTGTTGCAGTGCACCATGCCGACGAGGTCCCCCACGGGCGTGGTGACGAGATCGATGGCGTCGTACGCTTTGGAGAGCTCCTTTTCCAACACGATCATCGCAAACACGGAAGTGCCCGCCGAAACGTTGCCCGTACGCGGTTTGACGGAATTTGTGGCGACCATGCCCGTGCCCGCATCCCCTTCGGGCGGGCAGAACGGGATCCCCGCCTGCAACTGCCCGGAAGGATCGAGCAGTTTTGCGCCCTCCGCCGTAAGCCTGCCCGCCTCTTCGCCCGCAACGAGGATCTTGGGCAGGATGTCTTTGAGGCGGAACGGAAGCGCTTTATCGGCAACGAGCGCTTCAAACTTGGCAAGCATCTCCTCGTTGTACCGCTTGGTTTTGCAATCGACGGGGAACATCCCCGAAGCCTCGCCGATGCCGATCACCTTTTGCCCCGTCAGCTTCCAGTGCACGTACCCTTCGAGCGTGGTTTGGTAGGCGATCTTGCTTACATGTTCTTCCCCGTTTAAAATCGCTTGATACAGGTGCGCGACCGACCAGCGCGCGGGGATGTGATAACCGAACAGCTCGGTAAGTTTTTCCGCGGCGGGCGCGGCGTTGTTGTTGCGCCATGTGCGGAACGGAACGAGCAGCTCTCCCGCCTTGTCGAACACCATGTATCCGTGCATCATTGCCGAAAACCCGATGGCGCCGATGGTGCGCAGCGTCACCCCGTAGCGGTTTTTCACGTCCACCGCCATCTCCTGGTAGCAGTGGCGCACGCCCGTCCAAATGTCGTCAAGCGTGTATGTCCAGATCCCGTTTTCAAAACGGTTTTCCCAGTCGTGCGCGCCGGAGGCAACGGGCACGTTGTTTTCGTCCACCAAAACGGCTTTGATGCGCGTGGACCCGAACTCGATGCCGAGCGCCGTGCGCCCCTCCAAAATGAGCTCCTTCGTATTCTTTACCATGGCTGACCCCCGCTTGTTTTTTGCATGCCTTCATTATAAGAAATAATCGGCAAAAATGCAATAGCTGTGCGGAAATTTATCGGAAAATTTTTTACAAGAAATGCGCGAAACGTTCACCTCTGTGAAAAAAGCGCCTGCGCGGCGCGCCGCCGTTCCATGCCCGTTCCACATCGGCGCCGACCGACCGCCGCCCCGCGTAAAATTTCGGGCAGCACCACCTGCATCCCCGCGTAAAATTTCGGCAACGTCTCCCCTGCCGCAGGGCGCTTTTTTTGCAAAGCGGAAAGCGGGCGGGTGCCGCCGCGGCACCCGCCCGATAGGGATCCTGTTTTATGCCCCGCCCGCGCGCAGTTCCCTACAACGGGTATTTGCGCAGACGAAATTTTACGATGCAAAACCGCAGCCGCCGGTACAGCCCGCGGCCGCGGGCGATAAAATCGGCGGCGGAACACGCCCGCACCGCCCGCGCGTCGGCAGCGCAGCGGATCTCCCGCTCCTGCCCCGGCAAAAGATCGAAAAAGTTATCCGAGAACGGCTCCGCGCTCTCCGAAGAAAGGCACACGGACTTTGCAAAACGGTCGCTCTTTACAAAAACGCGCAGCGCGCCGTTTTCCCGTTCGCAGCGCACGGAAAGTTTTGCTGCGGGCAGCCGCAGCGCCGTCGGCCTGCAAAAGAACACGTTCTGCTCCTGCGCCTCTCCCTCTTCGCTCACAAAGCACACGTTCAGCCCGGCGCGCCCCGCACGCCCGCGGCGCAGCGCCTCGCGGCGGGAGATCCTGACGGCGTGCAGGCAGGAAAAGGGCGCCGCGGCAACGGAAAGCTCTTTTTGCAAAAACCCGTCTTCGCCGTGCACAAGATCAAAACTCTTCCAAAGCAGTTTTCCGCGCACGGGGCGCGGCGTATCGTTGATAAGGTACACGTCCGCGGCTTCCCCGTCGCCGTCGTCCACCGCAAGAAACACGGGGGCAAAGAAGCGGCGCGCACCGTATTGCAGCGCCTTGTACCGCCCGTAATAATCTTTTCCCGCCCACGAACAAGCGGGCCAACAGTCGTTGAACTGCCAATACAGCGCGCCGTGGCAGCGGTGTTGGCTGCGCCGCCAAAAGGCAACGGCGTTACGCACGCACTCCTCCTGGCACAGCTGCGACAGGTAAATGAACCCGCCCGTCCCCTTTGCCGCTCCGTATTCGGAGAGAATGTAATATTCCATCCGCAAATTCCCGCCGCGGCACTTTTGGTGCGCATCCAAAACGCTGCTGCGCAAAGATTTTGGCAGCGACGGCATAAACGCTTTCAGAGACGCCGCTTCGGGCAGCGATTCAAACCCGAATTCGCTGCAAAAGCGCGCGGGGCAGTTTTTATAATAGGAGAGCGGCTTCAACCCGTGCCAAACCTGCCAAAGATGGTTGTCGCCGTAGTCGTTCGACTCCACATTCTCCATAAACGCATCCCCGACGGGCGAACCGGGCTGGTAGGCGGTAACGCCGTCCAACTCTCGGAGAAGAGCGGGCAGCCGTTCCCAAAAAAAGAAGCGCGTGGCGTTGCGGAAGCGGTCGATGTGGATCCAGTGGTTGGCGCCCGCCTCCGTTTCGTTATTGCCGCACCACAGCGCCAAACAGGCGTGGTGGCGCATGCGCCGCACCGTTTGCCGCACTTCCTCCTCCACGTTTTGCAAAAACGCTTCGTTGTAAAAGGGGTACGGCTGGCAAGCGAACATAAAATCCTGCCAAACGAGGATCCCGAAGCGGTCGCAAAGCTCCAAAAAGGATTCCGAAGGGTAGTACCCGCCGCCCCAAATGCGCAGCATGTTGAAATTGGAAAAGAGGCAGGCGCGCAGATCCCGCTCCATTTTATCCGCCGTGTACCCGTTTATGAAAAATTCGGGCGGGATAAAGTTGGCTCCCTTTGCAAACAGGCGCATGCCGTTGAGTTCAAAGCAAAAATTGCTGCCGTATTCGTCCTTTTCGCGCAGCAGGCGGACGGTGCGCAGCCCGATGCGCCGCTCGCTGCGCAGCACATAGCCGCGCGCATCCTCCGCGCGCACGCCCGCGCAATAGAGGGGCTGCTCTTTGCGCGAAGAGAGGTCGTGCGTGTACCAAAGCTGCGGCTGTTCGACCGAAAACCTCGCTTTTGCAACGCCCTTTTCCGCCCGCACGCGGCAGACGGTGCGCCCGCCCTGCGGATCGGTAAGGTACACTTCGCACGCGGCGGGCTCAAAATCCGCAAACGCCGCCCGCACCGTGACCGTAACGCGCCCCTGCTCATGCCGCTGTTCGACGCGGAAATCGGAAACGCTGCCGCGGGGGCGGCATTCGATCCACAGCCCTCCCGCGATGCCGACGGGCGGCAGCTGCGGCGCCCAGTCCCAACCGAAGTGGTACTGCGGTTTGCGGATGTGGTTGATGCCGCGCTGCCCGTTCCAGTTGACGGGGCACTCGTCCTCGCTCTGCCGCCGCTTTACGTACTCTACGGGAGAGGAAAACAGGATCCGAAGCTCGTTTTCCCCCGCGCGGAGCAGTTCCTTGACCGAAAACGTATGGCAGATGTGCGCGTTTTGCGCGCTGCCCGCCTCCTTTCCGTTCACAAAAAAGGTGCAGACCGTATCCGGCATATCCGCCCGCAGCAGCACGCACTCCTGCGCGAGCGCCTCTTCTGGCACAAAAAAGGTTTTGCGGTATTCCCAGTTGCGGCAGGAGACCCAATACGCCTTTTGCTCGTTTTCCGCATAAAAGGGATCTTCGATCTTGCCTGCGGCGAGAAGGTCGGTATACACGCAGCCGGGCACCTGCGCCCTGCACACTTCCTCCCCTTCCGAAAAGAGCCGCCATTCTCCGTTTAAAGAAAGTTCCATATCCGTTGCCCATAGCGTGCCGCCGCGCGGCACATTCTACCCTTCCTGCGCGGACCGACCCAAAAACTTCTGTTTCAAATAAGAGATTTCCGGATTTTCGCTCTCGCGGTAATATTCGACGCCCAAAAGATCGGTGTTGCGGAAAAATTCTTCCGCAAAGGCGCGTTTTCCCGCCTCGTCTCCGGGGTAATATGCGTCGTAATTGTTCAGCAGCATGTACTGCGGCGTGATCTTGTAGGAGAGGATGCGCTTGATCGTTTCCGCCTGCTCCGCCGCGCCGCGCGCACTGCGTTTGACCGCCTCTATGGCGCGGTCGAACACCGCGATCGCATCCGTCAGCAAACAGCGGTCTATACACTCGGCTTTCAAATAATCCGCTCCGCCGTGCGTGACGCCGTAAAAATCCTTTTCGCCGTAATAGCGTTCGAACATATCGGTCACTTCGGCGATGTACGGCTCGATATCCGCCCCGAAATGCAAGGTGTTGAACTCCTTGACCAACGCCCATACGTCGCGGTCCGGGTCCCAAAGCAATTTGGAGAGGATATAAAATTTCAGCTGCCCTTGGTAATGCTCTTTGGATTGGTTGGAGTTTTGCGAGAGAACGGATTCGATGCCGTACTCCTTATACGTCAAAATGTTTTCTTTCAGCACGCGCAGGTTGGCAAAATAGGCAAAGAACCCGTAAAAATTGGTGGTGTAATCCCACATGTACAGCCGGTGCGTGAGCGCGTGCCAATCGCGCAGGCTGGTAAAGGGCAGGCGGTTGTGCTCCGCGGCGGGGTCGCACAGCGGTTTAAAAAAGTCCGCTTTGTCAATGGCGATCTTCACCATCACGTTTTTGCGCGGCACCACCTTGCGGTTGACGGGAACGGCGACCCCCTTCCTGTGCCGCACGGGAGGTTTGAGCGTCTGCTGGTAGGCAAACGTTTGAATGGTGATCTCGCGCGAGGGGCACGCCGTTTTGCTCCACTCTTCGATCGCCTCGGCAAGGCGGTTGATAAACAGCAGCAGCGTGCCGCTCTTGCCGCCGTTTTTGCGGTAGCTCTCGCGGCAGCGCTCGCACTCGCAGAAGGGGTTCATGTCGCACTGCCCGATCATAAAGTACTGCGCGTGCGGGCGGGCAAGCACCCAGCCTTTGAGATTTTCGATCGCCTGCGCGATCATCTCCTCGTTGGTCAGGCACAGCTGCGAAGGGCCGCGCTCCACCCAGCAAAACGCCTCGTGGTCGAACACGTTGTCTGCCGTATTGTACCAATCGGGGTGATCTTTGTAATATTTGCTCGGCGGCAGCAGATTAAAAAAGGAATGGTCGTTGGGCTGATACAGCTCGTCGATGTACCCGCCGCCGTATTTTTCGTCCGTTTTGGTCCACAAGTTGCTCGTGCGCAATTTTGCCGCAAAAGCGGGGTTAGAAAAGGTGTTCAGCCCCTGGATGCTGCGGAAAGAAAAGGCGGGCGCGGAGAGGATATCCTCTTCGGGGAGCGCGAGTTCGCACACGTGCGGGATATATTCCGAGCTCTCCGTCAAAAAACGGATGCCGCAAAAGCGTTCCAAAAAATCGTACACGGCGTACAGCGTGCCGCGCAAATTCGCTCCGTACAAAAAGAGCTGCCCGCCGCGCACGGCGATCGCAAACCCCTCTTTGTTCAGCATCTCCTTCGGAACGCGCGCGCCGCTTTTTTCCAGCGCGGCGGTGTTGCCGAGAAAGATGCAGGCGCCCGCCGTGTTTCCCCCCTCCTCCTCCACGGGAAGAAGGGCGCCCGTGCTCTTTTGCAGATAGCGGGAAAGTTCCTCCGCGGCATAGCGCTCCGCGGGCGCGGGCTGCGCGGGGATGACGATGCGGTAGGCGGACGCGCCGCCCTGTATGAGGATCGGTTTTTCCATATCGGTCGTTTCCTTGAAAAAAGTCTCCCTCTTTTCCGCCCCGCGGCAAACCGCGGGGCGGAAGGGAATTTTTTGCCGATGCCCCTCCCCCTCCGCAAGGGCGGGAAGGGCTTATTGTTTTCTTCGCCGCAAAGGCGTTTTGTTTATGCGCCCGCCGCAAGGAGAGAATGCGCCGATCATTCTTCCGCCGCGGGATCGGTCAGCGTGTAAGTAAAGGCTACGTTTGCCCAGAAATTGCTGCCGAAAATGCGGTACGTAAGATACATCTTCGCGTCGAGGACTTCTTCCTCCGTCAGATCGACGCGCGCTTCCGAAACGGTGATGTAATAGCCCGTACCGTCCTTATGCACAACGTACGGCGACCCCTCGTAGTCGTATTCCAGCCTGCACTCGTTGCTGATGGAATTTTCCAGCGTCAGCCGTTCCATCCAATACGCCGCATCGCCGGACTGCGCGTCCGCATAAAACATTCCGTTCTTGGGATAGCGCAGATCTTTTTCCGCAAACCCGAACGCCATATTGTCTTCGGTCGCATAGTCGTATCCGAGCACCCACAGATAGCTGTTTACGGTCAGCGTTTTTTCACCCAGATCGCGCAGCGTCATATCCAG
Source organism: uncultured Clostridia bacterium (assembly GCA_944346885.1). GTDB lineage: Bacteria > Bacillota > Clostridia > Christensenellales > Borkfalkiaceae > Borkfalkia. The sequence continues at coordinate 73,743 of CALVMR010000029.1, forward strand.
ACCGAGATACAATTTTCTGGAATTCCAATCGTTGCCGGGGATATCCACCTGATAGGTATCGACCGAATCGCCGCTGTCCGTGCGCAGCTGCGCCTCGACCGCCACGTCCGCCGCATTCGTGATTTCCAGCGCGGTGCCCGAAACGGTGTACGGCGTGACCGCGTAATCGACAACAACGGTGATCTCCAAGTCGTAGTCGGCAGACTCGTCCCAGAAAATGAACGGCAGCGCGACCACCAATTTTTTATTGCTCGGATCCTGCCCCGCAAAGGAACCGGAGCCGTCCATCGCAAAGGAGGGGTTGCCGTTCTGCGCCCAATAGAAACTGCTGTATTCGTCGGCGGAAGGCAGCGAAATGACCGTTGTGGCGCCGCTCTTCAACAGTTTTGTGCCGGTAAGACCGTTGAGGATCTTAAACTCCATCTTCTCATAGGTAGCGTTGTTGGTAATGTACAGGCGCACATCCGCATTGGCGGCTTTGCCCAAAGCGCCGTCCCCGAAATCGGGCGTGAAATCCGTCTTCCAAAGGAAGTTGACCAGCGTCTGCACGCCGTTCCCCGCCTCGACCGAACCGTAAATGCGAACGGTATCGTTTGCGGCAAATTTCGACTTATACTCCACGTTCTGCGGAGCAACCATCCCCATGCCCTCAAAGTCTTTCATTACCAAGTTCTTTTCGGGGATGTCCGTGGTGATAAGGGTATCCGCGCTTGCCGTTTGCACCGCATCGGCGCTTTCGACGTACACCATCACCTGCCGCGCTTCGGTGTTGAGGTAGATCTCCTTATCGGGGTTGTAGTAGACGGAAACGGTATCGGCAAAGCCTGCATACACCGTATCGCCGAGCAGCTCGTCCGCAAAGTAGTAGCCGTCGGGCAGCGCGAGATCCGCAAACGTAACTTCGCCGCGGGCGAACTGCGTACGGGTCTGCGCGGCGCCGATAAACGCCTCGGTGATGAACTCGCTCGGCTGAACGGCGATCTTATTGACGGTGACCGAAACCTGCTGCGAAGTCCCCTCTTCCGTAATGGCGCCGCCCTCGTAATTTGCCCAATCGTAGTTTACGGTATCGGGCTTGAACCACAGCGTATAATCGCCCGCGTCGTCCAGCGTAAGCGCGCCGGAAGGAACGGTGCCGTCCCATTCGAAGACGCCGCCCTCGATCTGCGGCAGCGCCGCGTCGGCGAGCGTTTTGCCGTAATCGACGGCAATGCTTGCGGGAAATTCGATGGTATCCGTCACCTCCGCCTTTTGCATGGTGAACGCGATCTGTTTTTCCACGCGCTTCGTTTCCGCATTGTATCCTTCCGCCCCGGAAAAATCGTAGTTGACCGCATCGGAAGGGATGAGGCGCATGGTGTACCCCGCCGCCGCGCCCGAAACGGTGGGAACGGTGGACGGCACTTCCCAAGAAAATTCGCCGTACTGCGTATCTCCGCCCGTCAGCGCGAGGTCTGCAAGCGTCTGCAACGAGCTGTACGTGACCGTGCCCGATACGGACGGGAACGCCACTTCGGTGACCGCCTTGGGCGCGACCGTGACCGAAACCTCCTGCTCAACGGGCAGATAGTTCGTGCTCGAAGGAGTGAACACCACAAGGTAGCTGCCCTTTCCCGCATTCGGGGCGGTACTCGGCGTTTTCCACGCAAAGGTGCCCTCGCCCTGCCCGCCGCTGAGGGCGGAATCGGCGAGCGTCTGCCCGTATTCGATCGCCGCCGCCGTCGGGAAGGTGACGCCCGTTGCGGCGACCGCGCGGATCTCATACTCCACCGAATACGAAACCGCCTTGTACTTGTTTGTTTCGGCAACGGTGCCCGTTACGGTATACTTCCCCGCATCGGTGGGAGCGGTGGCGCTGGCGGCGTACACCGTGCCGTCACGCCCTTCGTAGGTATAAGATATCTCGCCGCCCAGCGGCGCCAGCGTGACCTGCGGACCCGCGTCCTCGGCGCCGTAATCGAAACTCGCATACTCGAATTCGAGCTGGTTTTCCTCTTTGGTGCCGGGATCGCATGCCGCAAAGGCAAACAACATCGCGCAGGCAAGGATGGCAAGCAGCCATATGCCCGCTTTTTTGGTCTTGTTCATACATTTCCTCCCTTTGTAATTTTTACAGATAAGACGCCCTCAGCGATTCGGTGAGGTTGTCTCCGCTCTCTTTGTAATACGTCATGCCGATCTCGTCCATGTTGGCGAAAAACTCGGTGGCAAGCTGCGTTCTCCCCGCCGTATCGTTGAGGAAATACGCCGTATAGTTTTGCAGCAGCATCATCTGCGGCGAAACCAGCAAAGACTTGATGCGCTTGGTCACCGCCGCCTTTTCCTCCGCCGTACGGCTGCTCTCCTCCACGACGGAAAGCGCTTCTTTCAGCGTGGCGATGCAGTCTTGCAGCAGCTTGGCGGGAATGGCGGATGCCTTCGTATAGACGTCCGTATGCAGCAGCCCGTGAAAATCGTTTAGGCGGTAATGCAGATCGAGGCGATCGATCACGTCGGCAATGTACGGCGCGATATCCGCGCCGAAGTGATAGGTGTTGAATTCCTTGATGAGCGCGTTTACGTCGCGGTGCGGGTTCCAGAGAAGTTTGGAAAAGAGATAGCATTTGAGCTGCCCTTGGTAATGCTCGCGCGACTGAATGGAATTTTGCGAATAGGTGCCGGTGATGCCGTGCTCTTTATAAGTGAGCAGGTTATCCTTGATGACGCGCGTATCGGGGTACCACCACAGAAAATTGTTGAAATTGCAGGTGTACTCCCACAGCAGCAGGCGGTCCGTGATGGCGCTCCAACGGCAGATGTTGTCATACGGGGTCACGTTGCTGGGGCAGTTCGGGTCGTCGATGGGATGGAAGAAGCACGCCTTGTCTATGGCGATCTTGACCATCACATTGTCGCGCGGGATCACGTTTTTGTTGTAGGCAACGTATTCGCCGTTCACCTCTTTGACGGGCGCCGCCAGCGATTCTTGGTAGGCGAAAGTCTGGATTGTAATATCGCGGTCGGGGTACGCCTCTTTTACCGCATCGGCAAGTTTGTTGATGAACAGGATGAGCGCGCCCGATTTGCCGCCGTTCTCTTCGTAGCAGTCAAGGCAGTTTTTGCATTCGCAGAAAGGGTTCATGTCGTATTGCCCGACCATGAAGTATTTTGCGTTCGGCTTTTCCTCGATCCAGCCTTTAAGGTTGATGATCGCCTGCGCCGTCATCTCCTCGTTGGTCAGGCACAGTTGCGAATAGGGTCCGCCGGGATACACGCTCTCGCCCGAATAGCAGTACCAATCCTCATTCTCCGCCGCGTACTCTTCGGGCGGGAGCAGGTCGAATACGGAGTGGTCGTTGCCTTGGTACACGTCGTCGTTATAGCCGCCGCCGTACCGGGCGGGCGTCAGCGCCCAAAGGTCGCTCATGCGCATCTGCGCGGCAAAGTATGTATCCTGCTGCAAGTTGGCGGAGCCGAAGCTGCGGTAGGAGAAGTACGGAGCTTCCACCACTTCCATGGGGTAGGCGTTCAGCTCTTGCAGCTGCGGGATATATGTGGATTCGTGCGTCAAAAACTTGATGCCGACAAACTTTTCCAAAAAGTCGTACACCGAATAGAGGATGCCGCGCTGGTTTGCGCCGTCCATCAAGATGAGGTTCCCCCTCGTGTAAATGAAGAAGCCCTCTTCGTTGAGCGTACCGTAATCGAAGTTTATGCCGCTCTCTTCCAAAAGCGAAGTTTTCCCGACGGAGATGTACTTATCGCTCTCGTTGTAGGCGATGTTCCCGTCCGAAACAACGCTCATGCGGGCGCCCACCGCGCTCTCCACAAAGGTGACGAGTTCGTTGGCGGCAAACGCCTCCGTTTCGGTCGCCTCTTCGGGGATGACGACGCGGTAATACGGCGCATTGCTCCGCGCGATGCACAGCGGGTCCGCATCGTAATCGATGCCCGCGGCAGGGTCGTACACGGGGGTGTTGTCCTCTGCGGTCTGCCCGCCCTGCGTCGTCTTTTCGGTATCGCAGGCAGCAAACGCACCGAACGCAAACACCGCCGCCAAGATGAGTATCAATGCTTTTTTCATTGCAGCGCCTCCTTATACCACTTGCACCGTAAATACGGTGATCCTGCTGTTGTACGCCTCGTCATACGCGAAGATATACAGGTAATACGTTCCTTTCTGCGCGGGGGTGTAGCCCTCTTCGTCCGTGATATCCGTCACAAAGCCGGAAACGTCCTTTACGAACACCGCCGTTTTGCAGTTTTCGGAAGCGGAAACATTGTCGGAAACGGTATATTCGGGGCGCGCGATCGTGCCGCCGAAGGCGATGTCACCCGGTTTTCTGCTCGTCACGCAGATCAGCGGCGGCGTTTCGTCCGCCACGAATACGTTGAAGGTTTCGTTGTGCACCGTTTCGCTGTTGTTGCGCGAATCGAAGAGATAATACACGATCACGTACGAGCCGTACTGCTCGCCCGTAAACACGTAGTCTTGATCGCACGCCGCCTTTTCCAACAGCTTCGTTCCGTCCGGCGCGGTCACGCTGACGCTGATCTGCGCGTTGCAGTCCAGCACGTCGAACACGGCCGCGCGGGAAACGGTAAAGCTTTCGCCGAGGCGGATCCTGCGATACTGCATGCCGCTAAAATAATAGGGCTGCGGCATCGTACGGTCGCGGAAGGCGCCCGAAGCAGGCATGGTAAAACTTTGGTTGCCCACGCGCAGGAAGCGGAAATGCGCCTCCCTTCCCTCGTTTTCCGCCTGCACGCGCACCGTAAAGCGCACGCCGCCGCTTGCAAACCCGCCGAAGGGTTTTCCGTCCTCCGTTTCCTGCACCGTGCAGACGGCGCCGACGCCCTCCACCGAGATCTGACGGGTCGCGTTTTGGTAGGCGATGGAAAGTTCGGTATCGGGGTCGGTGAACGAGCCGCGCACGCTGTATTCCACACCCCTGCCGTTCACCTGCATGTATGCGTTCTGCGCGTCCTGCGGGGTAAAGCGCAGGAACACCGTATCGCCGTTTTCGTAATCTTCGAGCACAACGTCAAAGTAGGCGCAGTTGGAGACGGGCGCAACGCCGAACACGAGGTACGAAACGGAGACGGGCTGCGCCAGTTTGTATTCCGTGCTGCCCGTGCTCACCAACTCGGTGTAGAGCATGCGGCTGTTCCCCTCGTCCACGACGGTCACGTCGTCCTCGCATAAAATATAATCCTCGATCGCCGTCGGGTCGATCACCGCGATCGAATAGCTCTTTTCCGCGCCGCCCGCGCTGTATGTGACCGTGAGCGTTTCGCCCGCGTTTTCCGTCACTTCGTAGCGCCGCGCGGCGGTGACGTCCGTGCCGTTTACGGTGATCTTTTTTTCGGGCAGGCGCTGCGCGTCTCCCTCCGCGTAGCGGTGGTCCACCGCCGTAAAATCGGGCAGCACGAGCGTTTTGCCCTTGGTCGCCGAATGCGGCACGCCGCCGACGGTCAGCACGGGCTTATCGGGCGCCGTAACGGAAATGCAGAACTCCTCCGCGCTGCCCGCAAGGGTGCCGATGTAATCCCGCACGGTGCACAGGATGCGGATCTCGCCCGCCTCGTCCAGCTCGATGTAGCGGTTTGCGGCAAGATCGAGCTTCCGCCCGTTGTAATAGGCGGTATATTGCAGATCGACGCTGCCCGAACCGCCCGTGGTCACAAATTCGGGGATATAATAGGCGGGATCGCCGATGTACGCCGGCGCGGGCGGCTCGGCAAATTCGATGCCGATCAGCGCGATGCTGTCTTCGCATGCAAACGTAAACCGCTTTTGCGCCGTTTTGCCGCTCGCATCCGCCGCGGTGTATTCGAGGGTATACTGCCCCGCGCGCGTCGGCACGATCGCGTTCTCCCCTTTATAGCGGACGGTATCGGTGATATCCGAACCGTTGCACAGGATACGGAGCGCGGGTTCGATCGCACCGTCGAGCATGTCCAGCCCGCGCACCGCGGGCAGCGGATAGGGCGCGTTTTTCTGCGCGGCGGGCATTTCGCGCTCGTACGCGGCGGGAACGTCTGCCTTGATGACGGGGGCGGTGGTATCCGTAAGCACGGCGCCGCCGAGCTCTTGCCCCGCGATCTCGGAGACGATGATGCCGCTGCTGCCCGCCACGTTCTCGTACATGATCTCCATCGTGCACTCGCCCGTGGTGAATTTTTTCCATGCGGTGCCGTAGCCGATCTGCGCCTCGTCCGTCGTATCCACGACCAGCTCGTTTTTGGAGCCCGCATAGATGCAGCCCGTGGCGTAATCGAGGCGGATGGTGGCGGGATTGAGGTCGGTCAACGGCAGTTTTTCAAAGGTGGAAAGCTGCGACGCATCGAAAGGCGTATCGATCCATGTGCCGTAAATGCTTTCGGCGGGATCGAGCACGACTTTTCCGTAATCGGGGTCGCTCGTATCGTAATTGAGCGTCCACAGCCAGCGCCCGTCCCAGTTGGCGGCGACCATGCTGAACTCCGTGCGCCAAGTTTGCTGCTTGACGCGCAGACGCAGCGTATTGGAAGCGTCGTAGATATCCGTCAACGTGATATACAGGCAGTCGAACACGTTTCCGTATCCCTTGGAGAGGATCTGGAACTCGATGAGATTGGTATCCTTGTCGAGAGCGGATAGGTCGATAACGTTTTTATAACGCACCGTAGCCTGGCTTGCCGTGCCGAGGATCTTGACCCCGTTGCCCGGTTTGGAATATTCAGCGGGGAAATCTTGGTTCCCCACAATGGTATCGCAATGCGACACGTTTTCAAACAGCGCCGCCGCAGGATCGGCGGGCGCCGTTTCCGCCGAAACGGAAAACACGGCACCCAGAGCCGAAAAGACTGCGGTAAACGCCAGCAAAACGGTCAAAAGCAGTTTCTTCACGATCTTCCTCCCTTTCTATCCCCGAAGCGGGGACGTTTTTCTCCGCCGAAAAGCGGCTTTGTTCGGTGCAGCGCCTCCCGTTCCGCCGCGGAAAAGAGCTTTCCGCCGCGGGCGGAGGGGCTGCGTCATTCTTTCAGCCCGCCCAACGTAAGCTGGCTGGTGATCACCTTTTGAAAGACCAAAAACAGTACGCTGCTGGGGATCGCCACAACAACGAATCCCGCCAGCACGACGGGCATCGAAAACCCCATCGATCCGGCGTTGTTTTGAAAGGTAAACAGCCCGGAGGCAATGTTCGGCGTGCTCGGCAGCCAAATGTACGGCGTTTGATAATCGTTCCACGCCCCGATAAAACCGAGCACGAACAGCGCCGCAAAGGTGGGGAGCATCATCGGATACATGATGCGCCACATGATGGTAAAGTGCCCCGCGCCGTCGATCTGCGCCGCCTCCGCGTACGTCCACGGAATGCTTTTCCATGCGCCGTACAGCAAAAAGAAGTTGAAACCGAACGGCCCCGCGCTGACCAGCGCAAACGGAATAAAGTTGTTGTAAATACCGAACAGTTTGTAGATCTGCATCTGCGAAGGCATGGCGCCGACGATGGGGATCATCATCACGAACAGCCCGATGATGTAGATGGCGTTCCTGCCGCGGAAGCGGTAGCGCGAAACGGCGTAGGCGGTGAGCGAAGGCACGAACACGCCCATAAACGCCACGATGACCGAATAAAGCAGGCTGTACAGCAGCATTTCAAACATGTTGTACACGACGACGCCCTGCTGCCATACCGCGATCTTTACTTCCAGCTCTTCGAACACCGTTATGTAATTATCGAAGATCCACTCCTTGGGCAGCGCAAACATGTTCGTCAGGTAATCGTACCCGCCCTTAAAAGAGGAATAGATCATCCAGATGACGGGCAGGCACAGCGAAATGCACAGCGCCCACAGCAGCACGAGCGTGACGTACTTCATAACGCGGTCGGCCGCGCCCCTGCTCTTCAATTTTCTTCCCGCGCGGAGCGGTCTGCGCACAGCGGTCTTCATGCTATTTCTCCTCCGAGGGTCCGAACTTTTCAAACGCCCACTTGGTAAACAGCGTTAGCGGCGCGGAAACGACGGTCAGCACGATGCCCGCCGCGGCGGCTTTGGGGTAACCGATGACCGAGGTGCCCGGCCCCAGCACCGCCCGCAAAAAGTAGTAACCCGTCGTCCAGCTCTGCGTGGGCGCATTATACTCGTAAAAGGTGAGCAAGGGGCCCGTAAACGAGAAGATCCCCGCCACGCTCATGACGAAAAAGGTGGTGACCGTCGGAAAAATGAGCGGTACGATGATGCGCCAAAGCTCCTGCATGCTGTTCGCCCCGTCCAGCTGGGCGCTCTCCAACACCTCCGGCGCAATAGCGTTCATCGCGTTCGGATAGAGGATCAGGCTGGAAGAAAACCCCGTCCAAAGCGAATAGAAGATGACCGTCCAAATGATGAGATCGGGGTCGGAGAGCAGATACACCGGTTCGTGCCCCAACATCTCCAACAGCTGCGGCAGAGGGCCGCTGAGGATTTTGCTGAACACAAGCCCCATGATCATGCCCGAAATGATGGAAGGGATCATCACAAAAAAGCGGATGGCTGCCGAGCCGCGCACTTTTTTGAACAGGTAGTACCCGAAAAACATGTTCAGCGGAAAACCGATCGCGTTCATGCACACGAACACGAGCACGGAGTTGAGGGTACTCACCGCCAGCGCGCCGCCCGCCTGCCCGAATTCGCGGAACACGGTCGCAAAATTTTCAAACCCGACAAAGGTCAGATCGAAATTGGCGTCGTACCGCTCGAAGGCGAGCAGGATGGAGTTGAAGTTCACCCCGACGTAAAAGATCAGAAAATGCAGCATCGGATAGGCGAGGATACAAAGAAGAAAGATCGTCTCCGCCCGTTTTTTGCGGTTGAGTTTTTTGGGCGTAGCGCCCGGCCCCGTACCTGTGTTCTTCATTGTTTCCCCCCGCGCACAAACGCGATCTTATTCACCGTAATACTGATCGTAGAAAAGACCCCAGTTTTCCGCCATCTCGTCTTTGATGCTCTGCAAAAATTCCGCCGCGGTAGCCCCGCCGCCCAAAGACTCCATCATCGCCATGCAGGGGTTGCGCTGGTAGATGCCGTCCACAAGCCCGTCGTAATGGCGCACGCCGTCCACCATGTAGTTGAGCGGATTTTTATATTTGAGCAATTCGGGGCGGACGATCTGCACGTTCGGCTCCGCTTTGAGCTGCATCACGTTGCGCTGCAAGTTGGTCATGCCCGCGATCTGCTCGCCGGTGATCTCGTAATCGAAGGGGCGCACCGTACCCGTATAGGAAGTACAGATGCCCAGCGCTTCGTCGCTGCACGTATAGGCAAGAAATTCGAAGCAGCCCTGCCGCTTTTCCGCACTCGTCTGTTTTTTGACGAAAATGTTGCCGTTTTCGATGGAGGCGAGCACCGTGCCGTTCCCCTCCCCGTCCGTACCGTACGCGCCCTCCTGCGTGGGGACGGGCAGCATGCGGTAATCGTGTTTGCCGAATTCATAATTGGGGCGCCCTTCGGCGGCAACCGAATTAAAGGTGCCGCGCGCCTCGTTTTCCCACCACTCGCCGTCGATATGGAAGGCGCTCTTTTCATAGCCCGCCGCGCCGATGGAGCCCATGATGTAATTGATCTGCGCGTCGGTATGCAGCACCGTGCCCTGTTCGGATTTTTTGGTGTGCGAGCCGTTCACAAAGTACTTTTCCAAAAATTCCAGCCCCTTTTGCAAGCCAGGCATATCGTACACTTTATTCCCCTCTTCGGGCGTGACCGACCACAGCACATCCCCGCTTCCGTCTTTATAATTGCCGTTGTAGGAATAATACAGCTCATAATTGTCTACACCGTCATACTGGGCGTGCACCGCCTGCACGATCTGCGTGAGGTACGCCGAAGCGTTGCCCGACCAGTTGAATACGTCCAGCGTGCGGTCTCCCGAAATCATGAGGACCATTTGATCGAACTCTTCCATGGTGACAGGCAGCCCGTCGTCGTAAGTGCCCGGCTTCCCGTCCAGCCCCACCGTTTTGTTGCCGTTATCGTCATACAGGAACCAATCGTTGAGCTTGAACATCTCGTAGTCGTACACCATGCCGATCACGAGGTCGGTAAAAGGCAAGCAGTACGCCGTGCCGTTGTAGGTAAACGGGTCGAGGAATATCTCCGGATCGCTGATCTTTTCGCGCACCGTTTTGCCGCCCGCACCGTCCGGGCGCATTTTCAAAACGGGTTCAAGGCTTTCCAAATACCCGCCCGCGGCAAGATCGACGTACAAACTGTTTACGTTGAAAAAGATGTCGTTCGCCGCCACGCCGGACTTGATCGTAGAGCTGATGATCTCGTATTGGTCCTTGTTGGGGTCCTCTACCAGCACTTGGTACTTATCGCTCTTTGCGTTAAAGCGGCGCGCCGTCTCTTCCAGCCACTCCGTGCCCATACCGCCGTCAAACGTCGTCACATTGATCTGCGTTTTGCTCGCGTCGATCTGCTGCTCTACCCTGCCGCAGCCGACGAAAGGGATCGCCAGCAAGGCGGCGCCGAGCAGCACGGCGACCAATTTTTTCATGTTTTGTTTCCTCCCGCGTATTCTGTTGCGGAAACACATTCCGCATGTTTTCACGTTTACAGTATAGCACCGAAACAAAAGCGCGTCTGCCACCTTTGTCGCCAAAACATGGCGGTTTTTCGCCATAAACGGTTTTCGCTATTTACGAAAAAAACAAAATAATTTATACTGAGACCATGGTTTTATACGACTTTCGCAACGAGGAAAATTTATCGGATAACGTTGCGGAAATACATTTTCATAAAAATGCGTACCCCGGCCTGCACGGGCACAATTACTGGGAGATCATCATTCTCATCGAGGGGGAGATCCACCACAGGATCAAGCAGCCGCAGCTGAATATCGACCACTCGTACGTCATGCAGCAGTACGATTACTGCATGCTGCCGCCGCGCTTCTTCCATCAGTTCCAAAACATTCCGGGAAAAACGTCGCAACACATCAACCTCTCCGCCAGTGCGGATTTTGCGGTGAGCGTATTTGACCTGTTCGGAAATTTTGCAAACGAACATTTTCCGCCCAACCGCTATTATTGCGGAAAATTGACAATCGAAAAGGCGAACTACTTTATTGAAAACGCCAACAAAATGCTCATCGCCAAAAAGGATAACATGGAGGAAAAAAAGATCCTGCCCAAGATCGCCTTTTTGGAATTTATCAACATTTTGATCGGACGCGCGCTGCTCCCCTCGCCGCCGCCCATCTACCCCGAATGGTTCAGCACGCTTTTGGCAACGCTCAACCGCGTGGAAAACATCAATTTGACCATTCCGCAGATCTGCAAATTGTGCGGCTACGGGCAACGGCAGCTGCTGCGCACCTTTAAGACCTATCTGGGCACCACCATCACGGGATACATGACGGACGTAAAATTCAACTACTGCTGCTCGCTGCTCGCCAACACCAACTATACGATGGTCAATATCTGCGAGCGGCTGCAATATTCCTCCGTGAGCCACTTCAACAAGCTGTTCAAACAGCGCTTTAACATGACGCCCTCCGAATACCGCAAAAAATACAACGTACTGCACTCTTAGCGCGCGCAAAAAGGCGCCGCACGGCTTGATGCCGTGCGGCGCCCTCTTTTTTTGCCGCGTTATCCTATTCGGCGCGGCGCCCTCTTTTTTTGCCGCGTTGCGCTATTCGGCGCGGCGGCAGCCGAGCGAAATGAGCAGCGCGCCGTCTACTTTCCGCATCGTTTGATCGGGCAGCGCCCCGATGCGCTCTTTCAGCCGCCGTTTATCCAGCGTGCGGATCTGTTCGAGCAGCACCACCGAATCGCGCGCCAGCCCGTAACTGTTGCCCGCGATCTCGATGTGCGTAGGAAGGCGCGCCTTTGTAAGTTTGCTCGTTACCGCCGCGGCGATCACCGTCGGGGAATACTTGTTCCCGATGTCGTTTTGCACCACGAGCACGGGGCGCACGCCGCCCTGCTCGCTGCCCACTACGGGGCTGAGATCCGCGTAGTACAGTTCGCCCCTCCTGATCTCCATCTTTCTCTGCGACCTCGCTTTGCTTTTTCTTTCGGAAAGACCCCTCCCGTTCCAGTATATGTAGCGGAGCCTTCCGCCCGTTCGCGCAAGGGGTTTTCCGCCCTACAGTATTGCCGCAAAAGCGCAAAAAAATACGCCGCTTTTCAGAGGCGCAAAAAGAAACTTCTGCATCATTCCTTGACAAACAGACGCAAATGCCGTATAATGAAATCACAACAAGGGCAAGACCTCTCGACGGTCAGCCTCTGTTCGGTAAAATAACCGCCGTCAGCTGCCAACTACGGGCGGTTATTTTTTTATGATTATGTAGATCTTATCCTTCGTCACTCTGAAAGAAGTGATGACGTCCTGTTCAAGCAAAGCGTTGAGCAAGCACAGAATCCCATCCATATAATCACCTCCTTCGGGAAAACGTACTCATCATTTTCCCCTCGGGAGGCTAACCGCTCTGTAAGGAAATACCCCTGTTGCTTGCAATTATTGTAAAGGATACGGTCATTTTTGTCAAGCGAAACCCGCGCCCGCCGCAGACTGCGGCGGGCGCGGGAGTTTCTCTCTTCTCTATAATTTATTTTCTGCCTGTTTATTTTTCCGCGATCCCGGCGATCGCGCGGGGGATCTGCGCGATGACGTCGCGCGCGCAGACGCTGTATTCGTTTCCGAGCGCCTCCGCCGCCAGCGCGCCCGCCCTGCCCAGAAGGTAGGACGCGCAGCACGCCGCCTCCGCCGCGGGGACTTTTCGCGCGGCGAGGGAGACGAGCAGCCCCGCGAGCACGTCGCCGCTGCCCCCTTTGGCGAGCGCGGGCGTGCCCGACGCGATATAGCGCACCCGCTCCCCATCCGCAAGCAGCGTCACGTTGTCCTTTAAAAGCACGCAGCAGCCGTATGCCGCCGCGAACGCCTGCGCGAGCGCCGCGCCCTCCGCGCGCACGCAGGCGACGCTCTCCCCGCACAGGCGCGCAAATTCGCCGGGGTGCGGCGTGAGGACGAGCGGGCAGGCGCGCGGCTTTTTCAGTACAGAAACGCCGTACGCGGCGAGCGCGTTGAGCGCGTCCGCGTCGAGAATGAGCGTACCCGCAAAATTCTCCAGAAGAAAGCGCACGACCGCGTGCAGCGGGCGGCTTTTGCCCGCGCCCATGCCGACGGCGATCGCGTCCGAACGGGCGCACAGCGCGGCGAGAAATTTCTCGTCGCAGGCGAGCGGCCCGCCCTCCGTCGGCGCCGCGGTCAGGATCGTCTCGGGCAGTTTCCCGATGCAGT
>CALVMR010000030.1 GCA_944346885.1 uncultured Clostridia bacterium
CCATTGCCCAATATTCCCCACTGCTGCCTCCCGTAGGAGTCTGGGCCGTGTCTCAGTCCCAATGTGGCCGGTCAACCTCTCAGTCCGGCTACTGATCGTCGCCTTGGTGGGCCGTTACCCCGCCAACTAGCTAATCAGACGCGAGTCCATCTCAGAGCGATAAATCTTTGGCAGTCAGAGCCATGCGACCCAACTGCTTCATGCGGTATTAGCACAATTTTCACTGTGTTATTCCCCAGATATGGGCAGGTTGCTCACGCGTTACTCACCCGTCCGCCACTAACCAAAGGAGCAAGCCCCTTTGGTCCGTTCGACTTGCATGTGTTAAGCACGCCGCCAGCGTTCATCCTGAGCCAGAATCAAACTCTTAAGTTCAATTGCTTAAAGCCCATCCTTGCGGATGTCTGCTCTAACGTTTTTTTGCTGACTGTTCTTTGAGTACTTGTGTACTTAAAGTAAATTGACAGAAACTTTTAAACATCTTAAAAAGATATTACATTCATTTCCTTCTATTCAATTTTTAATCTGCGCATCGCCGAACTCCGTTCGGGTCTCTTCACGAGAAGAGCTTGACCATAATACCACATATAAAGGGAACTGTCAAGCGTTTTTTCAAAAAAATTATAAATATTTTTTGAACCGCTTTCGCTTCCCTTCGGGCGGCAGCCCCTCACGCGAACAGCCTGCATATAATAGCACACAAAAAAGGGAAAGTCAACTGCTTTTTGCGTTTTTTTGACGGATTTTCAAACTTTTTCCTGCCGTGCAGAAGGTTGCGCGGCGGGGCGGTTTATGCTATACTGTATGCAAGCGGCATAGGCCCGCTTGCTTCCTTTTGCGTACGGCGCAAAAAACACCTTCGGAGCAGACGCATGTTCAAAGTTTTCCGCATCGTTTTTGCACTCGCCGCCGCCGCGCTGATCGTGGCGTGCGTATTCATCGGTATTTTTGCGGGCATGGTCCCCTTTTGGTGCTGCGTGGGCGGCGCCGTGCTGTTGTTTGCGCTGAGCATGCTCTTTAAATATTTGCAGGAAGAGCGCGAGAAAAAAGACGCGCCCGCCGCGCCCGCCATCCCCGCCGTGCCCGCCGTGCCCGCCGCCACGCCCGATACAGACGGCGCCGAAGCGGACGGCAGCCGAACCGCAGACGGCGGCGCAAACGGGCAGAACAAAGGCAAAGGCGAAGCCGCCGAAGCGGACGCGCCCGCCGCGGGCGGTAGCGCCGCCCGCGGCGGCGAACCGACGCAGACAGACAAACCGTGATTTTTTCGGCGGGCGCAGCAAAACTGCGCCCGCCCTTTTAAATGCGCGTGCGCGCGCGGGCGGGCGCGCGCAACTATAATAAAAAGAGAAAAGCGGGGGAACGCATGCCCTCGCTTTTTCTTCGGTTTTTTTTGCATTTTTCCGCCGCCTGCCGCCTATCCTTGCCGCCACGTCATGTTCATGAAAAAGGGCAGATGCGACTGTTCGCCGCGGGCGGAAACGGAGAGCCCCGCGCGGCGCTCCGCCTCGATCCATGCGGGAAACACGACGCCGTGGTACCGCTCTCCCTCCAACGTAAAGGAGAGGTAGTGCCCGCCGTACAGCTTCCATTTTCCGCTCTCTTTGCCGCGGTGCGTAACGGCGCCGCCGCGGCAGAGCCGCAGCCCCTTTTGCGCAAAGGTGCAGCGGTCGTTGCGGACGGGCAGCGCGATGTAATCGAACTCCCCGCCCGAAAGGGCGCACAGCTCCTCTTCGGAAACGGCGCGCAGCCGTTCGCCCGCATAGCGGTTGGGATTCATGACCATATCCCCGCGGGCGTTGAACGCATACAGGCAGGCGCACAGATAAAAGGGAACGGGCTTTTTTTCTTCGGTGCAGGGCGAACAGGCGTGGAACACGACGAGATCGTCGCCCGCCGCGGTGCGGAACAGATCGTTGTGCCCTGCGGCAAAAAAATCCAGCGGGGCGCGGCGGTCGTGCGCGGAATAATTCCAGCTGAACGAGCTTGCGAGCTTGATGCCCTGCCTGCCGTACGGAGGCTGCGTAAACCCGCCGTTCGGCAGATCGCTCGCCCAACAGCGCATGTTGTAGGCGCGCGCCAGATCGTCGCACGAGGCGGTGAGCAGATACCCCTGCTTTTTTTGCCAATTTGCCGCTTCCTCCGCGGCAAAGGGATCGCCCCCGTAAACGGGCACGCTCGCATGGTACGCCATGACAGACCCCTCCGCCGAAGACGTACCCGTAAGGTCCGCCCCGAAGTACTGCGCCGCCGTGATCTTGCCCGCGCAAAACTGCGCGTACGTGAACCCGTCTTTGCGGCAGCCCGTGGCGGGGTCGAGTTCGAGGATGCGGATGCCGCCGTGCCAAGAGCCGTACGTCATGAACATGCGCCCCGCGGCGTCGTAAACGATCTGCGGGTCGATGGCGTTGGGCTGCTTTCCCCAATCCCCGCCCGTAAGCACAAGGGTGCGCGCAAAGGTGTATTCGCCTGCCACCGAATCGGCGTGCGCCAAAAAGATCGCCGAATAATTATCGCCGAATTTGGCGGTATAGCAGCCGTACAGCCAATAACCGCCGCCCGCCGCGGGCACCACGTCCGGCGCCCAAAGCGTATCGTTTTTGCTCTCCTTTCCGTAGACGGCGAACAGTTCGCGCGTCATTTCGCGCAGGGAAGAGAGCCCCCGCGGGAACGCCTGCCCGACGTATTCCCAATGGATAAAATCGCGCGAACGGCGGATCTGGTAATAATTTTGCCCGAAGGCGCCCGTGGAAAAGACGTAAAACCAGCCGTCCGCCTCGACGACGGACGGATCGTGCGCCCCGAACGTATCCCACTCGCAGGGGGCGGGCGCCTTTCCGTTGCCCGCGGGGCAGACCAAGGGGCCGAAGTGCGGGTCGGCAGGGTACAGCGGTTGCATAAAACTCTCCTCCCTTTCCGGCGGTCATTCCGGTAAAAATTGCGGCGCCCGTATGACCGAGCGCCGTTATTTCGGGCGCTATGATACCATACCGAACGGGCAAAAGCAACAAAATCGACGCGGGAAACGAAATTTTTTCAAAAATTTTACCTTCGCCCCGCCGCATAAAGCGGCGGGGCGGGGCGTTTTGCCGCTAGGAAAAATTCGTGTTCAAAAACAGCGCGCGCTGCCCGTCGGCATCCAGCAGCGAAAGGCAGAGCCCGCCCCTGCCCTCCGCCTCGATGTACGCGGGGAAGGCGACGCCGTAAAACGCGCCGCGCAGGAAACCGCTGCCGTTTGCGGCGGGGATCGCCTCTTCGATGCGCAGATACACCCAGTTTTCGCCGTACAGCACCCATTCGCCGACGTACATTGCGCCGAAATAGACGTTCCCGTCCGACATGAGGCGCAGCCCGCTCATCGCATACCCGCCGTTGAACGACGCGGAATACAGATTGTCGGTGACGAACGCAAAGTCGTACCCGCCGCCCGCGGCGTACACTTCCTCGCGCTCTATTTTGCGCAGCGTTTCGCCCGCGTAGCGGTTCGGGTTCATCACCATCCGCCCGAAGCTGTCAAACGCGTACATGCTGAGCATCAGATAATGGTTTGTGCTGCCCGCGTTGAAGCGGACGCGGTTGTGATAGACAAGGAGGTTTACGCCGCCGGACGTGGTGAGCATATCGTTGTGGCCGGGGTACCCGAAGTCAAACCCGATGCGCGTATCCTCGGCGGAATGCCGCCAAGAGAACGAACCCGAAACGCGGGTATGCGCCTGCGAAAAGCGCACGCCCTCCGCCGCGGCTGCCTCTGCGCCCTCGCTTTGCGCGGCGATCGCGCCTTCGCCCGCGCCGCCCGCCTCTTCATCGGCGGGCTGTACGGCGTAACCGACGTAGCTGCGCATGTTGTACGTCTCCGAAAGTGCGTTTGCCGAGCCCATGAGGTAAAAGCGGTCCTCATAGGTGACGGCAGCTTCGTCGAAGGCAAACGGGTCTCCCGTGTACAGCGGCACGCGCTCGTGGTACGAAACGGTGGGTCCCTCCATATCCTCGCATTCGAGCAGGCGGACGCCGTACCGCTCGGCAACGGTGTACGTATGCCCGCCGACGGTCCCGTTTTCGTTGCGCAGTTCCGCCCAATCGGCGCCTTTGAGCCCGCTCTCCTCCTTGCGCAGCCCCGTGGCGGGGTCAAGTTCGAGCGCCCAAATGCCGCCGCCGAACGAGCCGTACGCCATGTACATGCCGCCGTCTGCCGTATAATAGATCTGCGGGTCGATGGCGTTGGGCGTGTTCTGCCAGCCGTCGTAGGAATACACGAGGATATCGTCGTAGGTGTACGGCCCCGCCGCCTGCTCGGCAGAGCAGCGGAAGATCACCGAATGCCCCACGCCGAAGCCCGCCGTCCAGCAGCCGTACAGCCAATATCCGTCCGGCATGCCGTCTCCGTCCGTATCGGGGGCGGGCACCACGTCCGGCGCCCAAAGCGAAGCGTTTGAGCCGCTCCACTGGCTGTCTCCCCGCAGGACCTGCCAGACCGCATACAGTTCGTTTTGCGCGCTCATCGCCCCCACGTTGGGCGGGGCGCCGTTTTCGTTAAAACCTTGGATCGCCGCGCCGACGTACTCCCAATGGATAAGGTCACTGCTTTTGCGCACCTGATAGCCCGCCAAGCCGAAATTATCGGTGGAAAAGGAATAAAACACGCTCTGCCCGTTCTCCTTTATTTCGAGCACGGAGGGGTCGTGCACGTTGGCGGTGGTCGTATCCTCGTTGTTCCAGCCGTACCCTTGCAGCGCGTCGAACTGCGGATCGGCGGGGTACAGCGACGCATCGTAAGAGGGGATCTCCATCCCCTGCTCCGTAAGCCCGCTCTCTTCGTACAGCTCTTTTACCGCCGCGGCGCCGAGATAGGAGCTTAGGCGCAGATCGTCGATGTAATCGCTGCCGTCGCCCATGTTGTTGCCGAACAGCCGCAGACTGCCGCCCTCGGAAAGCACCTGCAAAAAGGCGCTGCAAACGGTCTCCACGCGCGCGTCGGCGGCGGAATAGGTGCAGGCGAGCTGCCCGTTTTTATAAAAGCGGACCCCCTCCCCGTTCAGCGTGACGGCGATGTGCTGCCACACGCCCGTATCGGCGATGAGCGCGTTCCAAGAAAAGCCTTCTTCCAGCACGCCGACGCCGCCGTTGTTGTTATTGTTCGGGTACAGGTTGCCTTCCGCCGTATCGTTGGTGCACAGGTTGAGGAAGCGGATGCTGCTGTACCCCTCGGTGCGGGCGATAAAACTCCAATCGCTGCCGCCCGTCGTGTTGTGCAAAAAGGAGAGCGTGAACCCCTCCGCCAGATCGGGCAGGGCGGCGGGCAGCGTAAGCCACAGCGCGGCGTTGCCCTTTGCCGAAGAAACTTCCAGCGCTTTGCCGCCGAACGCGACGCCGCTCTGCGTTGTGTTTTGGCTGTATTCCGCGAAGATCCCCTCCGCGCCCTCGGCGAGCGCGGCGGACGCGCTCGCCCCTTCGTCCTCAAAGGTGAACAGCGCAAGGGTGTTTTTGCCCAAGTTTTCCTCCACGATGACCGTGCAGGCGACCGAGGAGGTTTTTACCTCCCCCTCCTCGTAACGGGAATAGACGGCGGAAATTGCCGTCTGCCCCGTGCTTTCGGCATAAAAACGCACGCTTGCCTGCGCGCGCTCCCCGCCGAAGGGAGAAGTTTGCGAGAGCAGCGTAACGGTATCGCTCTGCGCCAGCCAAGTGACCGAGCCTTCGTACGGCGCCTCTTCTGCCAAAACGGTCACCTCGCCGATCTCCCCGCGCCCGACCGTAACGGAGGGGGAAGAAAAGGCGAATACGGCGCTCTCCTCTTCGCCAGGCGTTTCGCCGCTGCCGGGGTCTTCGCCGCCCGGCGTTTCGCCGCTGCCGGGGTCCCCGCCCGTGCCGGGGTCTTCGCCGCCCGGCGTTTCGCCCGTGCCCGGCTCTTCCCCCGTGCCCGGCTCTTCCCCCGTGCCCGGAGTTTCGCCCGTTGCGCAGGCGGCAAACGCAAAGGCAGACAAAACTAGCAGCACCGCCAAAAACAGTGTAAAAATACGTTTTTTCATGAAAAAAACTCCCGTTTTGCCGCCCGCAGGCGGCACACACCGCGACGACGGAAAAAGGGAGCCACAAAAGCCGTGACCCCCTCTTTTCCTTTCATGCCGGAAAAAACCGTTTAGGCGTTCGCCTCAAAATCCATGTTGAGGTACAGGCAGTCTTTGCCGCTTTCGCTCACGCAAGAGATGGAGATACCGCCGTACAGCGTTTTTTCGATACGCGCGGGGAACGCAACGCCGTAGAACTTGCCCGAAAGGCTTCCGCTTCCGTTTACCGCGGCGATGGGCGACGTGATGTTGATGTACACATAATTGTCGCCGTACAGCTCCCATTCGCCCACAACGTTGCCGCCGTAGTTGATCGCCCCTTTGCTCTGCCCGCTTTCGGGCGCGGAGAGGGTAAGCCCCTCCATGGCGTAGCTTTGGTTGTAGCTTGCCTCCCAGTTGCTGTTTGTGATGCACACAAAGGAGTACGCGCCCTCGGTAAGGGAGGTGATCTCCGCCGCCGTGACCTTGCGCAGGCGCTCGCCCGCGTAGCGGTTGGGGTTCATGACCAGATCGCCGCGGGAATTGAACGCGTACAGCGTTTGCACCTGGAAGTGGAAATTGTTCTGCGTGTTTTCGTCGTTGGATTCCGCCGCCGTCCTGTACCCGTTGCGCACATGGAACACAAGCATGTTTTCCCCCTCGTCGGTGGTGAACATGTCGTTGTGGCCGGGCGCGAACCAATCGTCAAACCCCAAACGCCCCACATCCCCGTCGGGCCCCGTGCGCCAGCTGAACGTGCCGGATACGCGGCTGCCCTCCTGGTCGCTTGTGCCGTAACGGAACGGCCCGTCCGCAGAGGTGGAATAATAGCTGCGCATGTTGTAGTTGTAGGTCAGAGAGTTGGAAGAGGTCATCAAATAGTACCTGTCTTCATAGCGGCTGGCGGAAGCATCGTAGCTGCCCGTGCCGTTGTACGAAGAGATCTCCACCCCCTCGTGATAGGAGACCGTAGGGCCCTCGGTATCGTTGACAACGAGGTTTTTGCCGTACCGCTCGGCAGCCGTTTTGGTGCTGCCGGGGAGCAGGTCCGCCCCCTCCAAACCGTCTTTGCGCAAGCCCGTTTCGGGGTCGAGCTCCAAGCACCAAATGCCCGCCGCCGAGCCGAACGAACCGTACGCCATATACATGTGCTCGCCGCTTGCGTCGTAGTAAACGAACGGGTCGAGCGCGTTGGGGTTGGAATTTGCGCCGTATCCCCAACCGTCATACGAATAGACGATGACGGCGGGTTCGTCGTTTGCCGTGCGCGAAAGAGTGTACGGACCCGTAACGGTATCCGAATGGCACTGGAAGATGATGGAAACGCCGCTTCCGAACACCGCCGTCCAGCAGCCGTACAGCCAGTAGCCGCCGCCCGCCGCGGGCACCACGTTGGGCGCCCAGAGGGTGTACACGTTGTCGTATAAGTCGTGCGCGGAGAGGATCTCGTAGATCTCCCACAGCTCGTTGCTCTCCGCCATCGTGCTCCTTGTGGGCGGGTTGCCGTTCACGTTGTACCCGTCGATCGCCGCGCCGACGTACGTCCAGTTGATAAGGTCTGTGCTGCTGCGGATGGAATACCCGAAGCGCGGCCCGTAGTTATCGGTGCCGAAGGAGTAGTACACGCCGTCCACTTCGATGATGGAGGGGTCGTGCGCGTTGCCGATGCCCGTTGCCGCCGTGTTCTGCTGGTGCAGCCCCGTGATGGCGGGGAAGCGCGCCCGCTCCGGATACGCAGGCGCCACGCGCCAATCGTACGCGGCGGCGAGCTCGTTATCCTCGGTAACGAGATACAGGCTGTAATCGCCCGCCGCGGTGGCGGTCAGGTCGTAGCTGTTGTAACGCAGCCCGTCCGCCAAATAGGTGGTGCCGTTTGCGGCGGTAACGATGCTGTCCTTGGCAAGGTACAACGAGAGTTTTTCGCTCGCGCTGTACGAAACGGTGAACGTGCCCTCGGCAATGGAATCGTCCGTCACCTTAGAAGCCGCCGCCGTGCCGTCATAGCTGAGATTCGGGTACTCGACCACCGTAACGGCAACGCCGGCATCGGGCAGGTCGGTAATGTCTGCATCGGTAGTCTCTCCGCCGCCGTCTCCGCACGCGACGAGCGCGGCGGAAGAGAGCAGCAGGCTTGCACCGAGAAAAATGCTGAGAAGTTTCTTTTTCATGCTTTCCTCCTATCTATTTATGCAGGAACGTTTTCCTCCCCGCCCGCGGCGCGGGCGGGGGAAAGCGCCGTGGCTGCTTACGCGGCAGAAACCGCCTGATGCAGCTCGGTTGCGGAAATGTTTTTGGTGATGCGCACATTATCGACGTAAAGGTCGCTGCCTTCCTGACCCCCTTCGATATCGCCGAAGAACACAAACGTTCCTTTCTGGTTCAGCCAATAGAACGCCGCATCGACCAGCGCCGCCGTGTTCGCGTCGGAATAGGCATAAACGCAAACCAACGCTCCGTTGAAGTAAAACCGTACGCCGTTCGTTTTGCTCATTTCCACAACGGCATGGTGCCATGTGTTCGGCAACGCCTTGCTGAGCGCAGTATACGCATAGCTGCCCTGCAATACGCCGCCTTTTCCGGGATAGCCGCCTTCGGTCCCCCAAATGTTCATGAAGGTTGCGCGCATACCGTCTCGCTGGTTGATGGAAACAAGGCTGCTCCAATCCCCGATCCCTGCGACATTGTTGAAATAATATTCAAAAGAGAAAGAGAGCGTTTCGCTGTCTTCGATAGAAACTTGCGTTCCGGCGAAATCGACCGTAAGCGCTTCGTCTTCATCTTGGTTCTCTAAGTAATCGCCTTTTCCGTCCGGCGTTTGCGGTGTATCGCCGGTCACTTTGAATGCATTGCCGCTCTCTCCCTTTTTGATCGTGCTTTGGATCGCATTCGCGTCGGACGAGGTCGCCGTCACGCCCGAATGCCCGGAAACAACGCCCAGCGACGCGCCGTCTACCGTGTCAAAATCGATGGAGGCAAGCTCGTTCAGCGCATACTTTGTAATGCCGACGGTAACGGTGCCCGTAGCGGTGGTCGCTTCGGCGCCGTTGTTGTACGATACGCTTGCCGTGACCGTAACGCTGCCCGTTTCCGTTGTATCGGCGGCGGTAAGGGTGACGGAGCTGCCCGTTGCCGCCGAAAGGGTGGCAAGCCCCTCGCCTGCGGTGATCGCCCAGTTTACCGTGGCGTCGGAAATGCCGCTGACGGTTGCCGTGAGCGTTGCGCTCTTTTCCGCCCCTTCGCCGTCCGTATAGAGGGCGGGCGCCGAACTTGCCACGTTTACCGTGACCGCGGAGGGAACGACCGTTACGGAGCAGGACGCGGAAGCGGCAGCCTCCGTTGCCCCTTCTTCGGTAAAGGAAGCGGTGACGGTGACGGGCTGCTGCGTGACGGCTACGCCGCTGAGCGTTGCCGTTGCCGTGGCGCTATCGGCTGTGATGGCTGCCGAACCGCCCTCGGCAACGGAAACGTACGTCTCCCCGCCCTGCGCGACCGACCATGTAAGCGTACCCGCAACGGGGTTGCGCACCGTAGCGGTGACCTGCACCGTGTCGCCGTAGGGAACGGAGACCGTGCTCGTGGCGATGACCACTTCTGCGGGCGCGCTGCCCGTATCTTCGGCTTCTACCTTTTCATACCCTTCCAGCGGGTCTCCGCTAGAAGCGCTCTCCCCGCCGTTGTCGCAGGCGGCAAACACAAAGGTGAATGCGCACAGCAGCGCCACCAGCGCGGAGAGAAAAGCGAACTTTCTTTTTTGCATAATTTCCTCCTTATTTTGTTTTGCGGGAGGGAAACGCCGCCCGCACCCCCGCCGAGGGCGCGCCATAGGCGCCGCTTGGCGGGCTGTTCTGTTTTACATTGCGGCGCAGGCGCGCCGCCGCACGGCGGCACGCTTTGCCCGCTTTTTGCGCGGCGGGGCAGGTTCTGCCGCCCCGCCGACAGGAGCAGCCCGCCCGATCGGGCGGGCTGCTTTGCCGTTGCTGCTTCGTGCGGCGGCATTTTTCCGCCGCCTCTTTTGCCGTTATGCCGCCGCGTTTTCGGTTGCGGGCGCATGCGTTACGCCTGCCGCCGTGCCGCCTTCGACCTTGGTGATCAGCAATTCGCTGTCCTCCGCGGCGAAGCAGATGCCGAGATCTTCCACGTTTACGATCTCGTCGATCGTTCTGGTTTCGTTCTCCGCGGGCTGAATGTTCAGCGTGACCGAACCGTACCAAGTACCGGGGCCGATGGGCGCTTCAAATTGGAAGGTGCTGTCATCGGGCATGGTGCCGGTAAGCGTTTCGCCGACGAAGTAGTAATAATAGTCGAGGGTGAGGCGGAGGCTCCTGCCGTTCCACTCGAAGGTGATCACCACCCAGCAATAGCGCTGCACGTCTTTAAAGAGAACGGTCGTGCCGTCGTCGTCGACCGGCTTGGTGAAGACGAGCGTATGCCCCGTCCCCTTTTCGGTATCGACCCCCTGCATCCAAACGTCTTTCGGACTATCGGCCTTTCCTGTACCGCCGCTTGCGCCCCACTTTAGATTCAAAGCATAGTGGTCCATGCCGGCGGAACCCTGTATGCTTGCAACCGACTGCGCCGTTGTGCTCACGTTCTGCCCGACGAGCGCGTAGATGCCCTCCCAATCGTTGTTGCCTTCGGAAAGCTGCAACGCGGTGACCTGCATCTTAAAGGTGCCGTCATCCTCATACGTCGGCTTATAAATGCCGGTGCCGATGCCGTTTGCCACCCCATCATCAACACTCGTGCTGTTGCTGATAAATTCGTACCAGCCCTGCTCCGCTTTAACGGTGTTCACGCCGTCTGCGTTGATAAATTCGTCGCGCTTGGTTGCGGTAAATGCACCCTCGGTCGCGTCGTTTTTGATATTCTGCTGATATTGTTCAAGGCGCTCCGCCATCGCCGCATCCATGGCGTTGTTGCGGTCGCTCTCCTCCTGCGAAAGACCGGTGGTGAGCGCGATATCCTTCGCCTCGTACGTTACGCCGGAGAGGTTTTCGTACAGTGCCTGCGCCTCGTCTGCGGAAAGCGCGTAACCGATCAGCAGATCGTCTACATACGCTTTTGCGCTGTACCCGAACATATCGAAGATAAAGCCGAACCCGCCGACGCCGATCGGATATGCGTCGCCCAAGTCATCCGAATACGAACCGCCGATCAAACCCCAAATGTATTGGTAGTATATGCCCATGTTGTTGTCCGGCGAATCGATGACGCCGCTGCCTGCCCAGCCCGGATCCGCCGCGAAATACGCCGCTGCGGAGTAATAATAGGCGAGCCTGCCGTTCATGTAGAAATAAACGCCGTCTTCCGCGATGGTGATGGTAACGTACCGCCAGGTTTGGTAGCAGTAATCGGAGAGGACGCCCACAACGCTGTCTTCATCGGCGTCTTGAATGTTGCCGGAGATGGCGTTCCAGCCCGTGTAGGTGTAGCGGGCGTCGGCATACGCGGTATCGAACCAGCCGATCTGCTCGGTGGAATATTTGCTGCGGGCTTCGTAATAGCTGCCCGTGCCCTCTTCGCCGGTGATAAACTCGTCGGTGTACGCCGCCCTGCCGACCTTCGTTTGCCCCGAAGGGTAGGTGACCGTTTCTTGCACGACGTTGTTCAGGTTGCCCCATGTGAGCGCCTGCATGCCGTTGTTTACAACGTTGGCATAGTCGATGGCGAGCGTGCCGGCTTCGCCCGAAGAGATGGTTTTATCCTGCTCGTAGTTGTACGCCCAGAACGAAACGCTGACCCCGCGCGAATAATCGGGAATGACGTTGCCGTAGGTATCCGTTTCTCCGGTTTTGGCGTAGCGGCTGTTGAGCGTGCCGCCGAGGTTGATGGCGTACGAAGAATCGAGCGCACGGGTCGAAGAGGTCTCCAACGTGTAATCGTCCTGCGTGAGCCCGCCTATGGAGACGGTAGCCGTTCTGTTGACGGTCGTATCGTAGGTGCCGTTGCTCTCCTCGATCGCCTTGCCGGTGTACGGATCGTACGCCAGCAGCGCATCGCCGCCGGAGGGGTTGTTCTCTTCAAAGGTATACATGGTGAGCAGCTTGTCCTTCAAGTCGTTGTCGGTAACAAACTTGCCCGCGCCGCCCTTGCCGCCGTCGCCGTCGCCGTCGCCGCATGCCGTGAACAAGCCGAGCACGAGCGGAAGCAGCATTGCCAACGCTACGACAACAGCCACAAAACTGAACCGTTTGCTTCGCATAAAACATAACTCCTTTTTGTTTTTTAACGCCCTCCATAGAGAGCTTTGTTCCGATTTTTGGTGCGGCATGCCGCCGCTTTTACTGCTTTTTTGCGCTATGCCGCATTAAGCCGCCGCGCTGAAATTTTGGTTGCAGAAGAGAACGGTTTGCCCGTCCTCGCTCAAAAGCGACAGCGTGATGCCGCCGCGCGCCTCGGCGTCGATCCAGGCGGGCATCGCCGCGCCGTAATAGGTGGTACGGCTGCCCGTGCCGAGCAGGTCTGCCGAAACGCAGACCCAGTTTTCGCCGTAGAGGTACCACTCGCCCACTTCTTTGCCGCCGAACGTAAGCGTACCCGCCGACCCCGTGCCGCCCGCAACAAGGCGCAGCCCCTCGGTGGCGTACCCGCCGTTATAGTTATCGGCAGGGTTATCCTCCGAGATCAGGCAAAAATCGTAATTTCCGCCCGAAAGCTGCGTAAGTTCGGCAGCAGAAACGGCGCGCACCGCCTCGCCCGCGTAGCGGTTGGGGCTCATGACGATCCTGCCCTGCGAATCAAAGGCATACATGCTTAAAAACAGGTAATGGTACCTCTCATCGTTAAAATAAATGCGGTTGTGGTACGCAAGCAGGTCTACCCCGCGGGCGGAGAGCATATCGTTGTGCCCCGGCCGCGTAAAGTTGTAGGAAACGGAAGTATCGCGCGCGCTTGTTTTCCAGCTGAACGAACCGCCCACGCGGTTTGCCACCGACGCATCGTACCCGCCGAAATCGGTCGGCTGCGCAGAATACAGGCTGCGCATGTTGTAATCGACGGAGAGCCCGTCTGCCGAGCTCATCAGCCAATAGCCGCTTTTGTAGGAGACGCCCGAAGCGTCGTACTCCGCCAGATCGCCGTTGTAGACGGGAACGTTTTCTTTATACGTGACGACGGAGCCCTCCACGCTGCCGTTTACCAGCCTTGTGCCGTACAGCGTTTCTTCCGTGCCCTGCTCATAATACATCTGTTCCAAAGTAACGCCGTCTGCCCGCAGCCCCGTTTCGGGGTCCAGCTCCAAACACCAAATGCCGCCGAAGAAGGAGCCGTAGCTCATGTACATGTTCCCTTCGGGGTCGTAGTAAATGGAAGCGTCGATGGCGTTGGGGCGGGAATTTGCGTTGTTCCCCGTGGTGTACACAACGATATCCACAAACGTATACGGGCCGGTGATGCTGTCTGCATGGCACTGGAAG
Organism: uncultured Clostridia bacterium; assembly: GCA_944346885.1. Lineage (GTDB taxonomy): Bacteria > Bacillota > Clostridia > Christensenellales > Borkfalkiaceae > Borkfalkia. Next base: position 13,460 of record CALVMR010000030.1, read on the forward strand.
ATGACCGAACGAGCGGACCCGAACGTCGTTGTCCAGCTGCCGTACAGCCAATACCCGCCGTCGGCTGCGGGCACCACTTCGGGCGCCCAGAGGGTGTAACAATCGAAATCGGGCGATTCGGCGAGCAATTCGTACACTTCGCGCAGAGCGCCGCCGCCCCGTTCGTACAAACCGGGGGCGGACTCGGCATTGCCGCAGTTGCGGATCGCCGTGCCGACGTATTCCCAATGGATCAGATCGTCCGATTCGCGCACCTGGTAGCCGTAATCGCCCGCGTTGTCGGTGGAAAAACAGTAAAATTTTCCGTTTACCTCCAATACAACGGGGTCGTGCACGTTGGCGTCGTTGGTGCCCTTGTTGGTGTTTCCGCCGCCGTAATAGCGGTTGCCGCCCTCTTCGAGCGGGGTAAAGTGCGGATCTTCGGGATAGGCGGGGCGCACGGCGAGATCGACGTACCCGTCCTCCTCCCCGTTTGCAAAAAAGCGGAGGCGGTAATCTCCGACGGAGAGCGCCTGCACGGTGTGCGTGGCGGTGCTCGTTCCGTTTCCGTTGTCGGTAACGGCGGGCTCGGAGAGCGTGACGTGCTCTTCCCCGCTTTCGATGCCGACGGTCACGTTTTGCGCCGTTTGATAGGTGTAGACCAGCGTATCCGTGCCGATCTCCTCCGGCGCATAGCCGTACTCGGACGTATCGACAAACACGGCGGGCAGGCTGCGCAGCTGCGCGACGGATACGGCGTTGTACGGTTCGGACGAGCAGCCCGCCGCAAACAGCGCCGCCGACGCGAGCAGAGCAAACGCAAGCACCGCACTGACGATTTTTTTCATACCGATCGGCCTCCCGGCAAACGCGCGCCGCACGGCTTGCACCCCCTCTTTGCAGGGCGGCGCGCCGCACGCGCTTTGCAATACGCACTTTTTTTCGCCCGCCGCGCCATCCCTGCCGCGTGCGGCGAGGTTAGCGGACGCGGCTTCCGTTTTTTCTGCTTCCGCTTTTTCGGCTTCCGCCTTTTTTCAGCATGCGGCGCGGCGGCATTTTTATCCGCCGCGCCGAACTTTTGCTTTTTGGATTACTCTTTGCTGCCCGTCAACATGATGGAGCCGAGGATCCACTTTTGGAACACGGCAAAGAGGATGAGCACGGGCAGCAGCGCCAGCACCGAGATCGCCATAACGGCGGGGGCGTTTTGTTCGCTGCCGCTGCTCTCCTGGTCAAACCAGCGCACGAGCAGTGCGAGCGGCCACCAAGAGCGCTCCTGCACGAAGAGCAGCGGACCCATGTAGTTGTTCCAGCTGCCGATAAAGCTGAGGATGAACTGTGCCGCGATGGCGGGCATCGCCAAAGGCACCACAAACTGCCAGAAGATACGCCAATAGCCGGCGCCGTCGATCTTCGCCGCCTCGATGATCGCCGTGGGCATGCCGAAGAGATACTGGCGCACAAAAAACGCCGTCATGATCGCACCGAAACAGCCGGGGATGATCATCGAAAGCCCGTTCTCCGTCCAGCCCAGTTCCGTAAAGATACAGTACTGGGTGATCATGATGGAGGGTCCGGGGATCATAATGCCCGCGAGGCAGTAGAAGAATATGAAATTTTTGCCCTTGAAGTTGAGTTTTGCAAAGGCAAATGCCGCCATCGTGGAGGTGATGATGCCGATGGTGACGGGAACGAGCGAAAACATCAGCGTTACGCCGATAGACTGGAAGAGCGTGGTACCGCTTCCGTTTGCGATCGTAAGCACGTTGCCGTAATGGTAGAACAGGTCTCCGTACTGTTCGCCCGCCGTTTGCGTCGGCCACCAAGCGGAATTGCCCACCATGATGCTGCGCGTCGAAGCAAACGACGCGGAGATCATCCACCAGAAGGGATAGATCATGATGAAGGCAAAGCCGATGAGGATGACGTAGGTGATAACGTCAAAAAAGATCTTTTTGCGCCGCTTGTTGGAACGGTAATATTTGCTGCCGAAGCCCAGCCAAGAGGCGAATTTGCACAGCCCTTTCTGTACGGTTTGGAAGAAGGAGAGTTTTTCTTCTGCGGAAGCGGCTGCAACGACGTTGGTTTCTTCGCTCATACCTTATCCCTCCTCGAATCCAGCCAGAACTGCACGAGCGTGAGCAACAGGATGATGATCATCAAAATGATGCCCAGCGCGGAGCAGTACGAATAGGTTTGATTTGTGTAATACTGCCCGTAGATCAGCCCGACGAACGGCGTGACCGGCATGACCGCCGCGTTCGTTATGCCGTTGCCGTAGATGAGGTCCGGCTCGGCAAAGATCTGCATGCCGCCGATAAAGGAGGTGACGATGCAGTAGAAGATGGTCGGCCAAAGCTGCGGCAGCGAGATGCGCCAAAACGTGGTCCAAGCGTTGGCGCCGTCGATGGACGCCGCTTCCTTATGGCTTTCGTTGACGCCGTTCATGCCCGCGCACAGCAGCAAAATGGAGCCGCCCAAGCCCTTCCACGTTGTTAAAATGAGCACGGTGAGCATCTGCATCCAGCGGTCGCCGTTGATGAACTGTGCGTTAAACAGCGTAGACATCGTGCCGCCCGCGCCGAACAGGTTGCTCCACAGCAGCGCCACCGAAACCGTACTGGAAACGGTGGGTATGTAGTAGATGACGCGGAACGCGCCCGCCCCCTTGATATCGCGGGACATGAGCGCCGCAAAAAACAGGCTCAGCGCCATGCCGACGGGGATACCGATCAGATAAAAGACCGTGTTCAGCAAGGACGTACCGAAGTTTTCCAAACCGCCGGGGCCCGCCTGCCCGAATAAACCGGGCATGGTGCTGCTGAACATGTACTTGTACCAGTAGAACGCCCCGTTTTCATTGCTCTGCCCCAGCGCTTCCCACAGCGTGCCGTCGCCGCGGTAATCGACAAACGACATCCAAACGGAGAGGACGAACGCCAGATACACGAAGACCGTGGTACCGATCACCAAAAAGCAAACAAAGAACCAGCCCCACAAATTTTCCGCGAGCACGGCGCGGTTGATCCTGCGCCTTTGGGGCGCCGCCTGTTCGGCGGCTTCCGCCTCGGCAAGCGCATCGGCTTCCGCGAGCACGGCTTGTTCCGCCTCCGTGGAGACCGCTTGCTCCGCATCCGCGGGAACGATGTGTTCTTCCATCAGCCAACCTCCTTTATCATATTCTTCCTTTCGGTAAAAACAGCCGCCCGCGGGAGCGGGCGCTAGCCCGCCCCGCCGCCGACCGTTTCTTCCGTATCGATCAGTGGATCTGATCCAATTCTTCGATCAGCGAATTCGCGCCGAGTTCGTACTGCACATAGTTGACGATGGTCAGGCTGTACGTTGCGGGGGTGTAATAATGCCCCTGCTTGTTCGGAACGTTGACCGTGGGGAACACGCCGTTCAGCTGGCTCTGCCCCGTGGCTTCTTTCACGAGCGCTTTGCAGGTATTGGTCCGATCCAGCAGGTCGAACGCACCCGCGTCACGGTTTTCGTTGTAGGCGATGAGCGCGTTGTTGCGGTAGTACATGAACGCACCGTCGATCCAAGAAGAATCGTAGGTATACGTGCTCGTATCCTGCCGCCCGTTGAACGCCGCCATGCGCACTTGCAGGTTGCGCGCCGCCTTATCCAGCGAAACCATGTTCAGGCTCTTATACACCATGTTCGCGCCGCCGTATGCGGCGAAGGTGCCGATATCGAGCGTCTTATAATCTTCGTTGAGATAATCGACCAAGCTGGGGAAGCGCGCCGTAATGTACGTTTCCACCGTGGTGCCGTTGCGGCGGTTGTCATACATATAGTTTGCCGCGCCGACCGCAAAGTACCAGATCTCTTCGCCTTCGAGCGTTGTATCGGCAAGCGCCGCGTTGATCGTTGCCTCCATCTCATCCGTCAGCAAGATCCTCGCCCCGCCGTAATAGTCTTTGACGTAGCCAAGCTCGCTCTCCGTTACGGTGAGGGTGTTGTTATTCGCCGCGATGCCGTCCGGCGAAATCATCTTTGCAAAGGCGGCGTCTGCTCCGTTGTCGAGGTAGAACACATAGTCTTTGCACTGCGCGCGCAGCGAGGAGATCTGCGAGCCGGAATAGGTGAGCGCGACCTGCGCGTCTTCGCCCATGGCGAGGTACGCGCACAGATCGGCTGCCGCCGCGATCTTCCACTCCGGATCTTTCAAAATATCGGAATTGAGCGCAAAGCCGACGGTATCCATGCGGGCGAACCACTCGTCCTGCCGCGCATCCATCATCGTGCGCCAAGCGCTGCCCGCCTGCGCCGTGATGGTCCAGCTGTCGTCATACGGATCGTAGCCGCTTGCAACGCGCGTATAGCCTGCGGGAGCGGTCAAAGCGTTGCCGCCGCTCTTCAACGCGGCGTCCAGCGTTGCGTCGTTTTCCGTCCAGTTTGCGGTATAATCGTTGGAATAGTACGCCGCTTCGTATTTGTAGTCTTTGACCTTGGAAGCGATGGCGTAATCCTCGCTGATGGGCGTGGGCATGATGCCGACGTTCAGCTTATCGATCGCGGTGTTGTTGAACTGCTGCATATCCCAGGTGCCGACGCCGTAGAACACGACGCGCCCCGCCTTCATGGCTTCGAAGCCGCCCTTCGCCGTTTCCGATTCCGCCGAGCCGGAGAAGTAGGCGTTGGCGTTCCAGTCTGAACCGTAGGCGAGGAACGCCGCATACGCCTCCACGAAGTTTTCGCTGTTCAAGCCGTAATCTTCGGTGACGAACGTATCGACCAGCCCGTCGCCGTCCGAGTCTGTATTGCCGCTGGAAACCCAGGTGCTTTGGCGATAATTATCCGCGTTTTCCTGCCACGTTTCGAGCGCATCGACGGAGGAATAATTGTCGTCGATAAAGTTGGTGTCGTTGCCCAGCAGCCAAGCCGCCATGTATAGAGAGCCTTCGTACTGGTCGTTGCCGTACACGTTGTTCGTGCGCTGCGATACGTTGTACGCGGAATCGGCATACGCGGTGTTGCCGTTCGGCATCGTCGTGCCGTACGAATCGTTGTTCAGCCAAGTCATGAGCAGGTGGTCGCCCGGCTTCTGCCCTTCGCCGAGGTTGACAACGACCCTGTCGGCAACCTGCGCAAACCAGCAAACCGCATACGTCATCGCGCTGTATTCGGCATAGGTGTACGTCACATAGCCGAGGGAAGTATCGTAATCTTCATCCGCGTCCGTGGAAGCGGCGATCTGATAGGTATCGCCGGGCCAGCCGGGGATGGTCACTTCGTAGCCGCCGTTCAGCTTTGCCAGCTTGGCAACGGGGTCGTTGCCCGCAAGCGCCGCCGCATAGGTGGAATAGCGGTAGAAGTTGTACGGGAAATAGCGCATGGTCACGCCGATCTTTACATACGAATCGGAAGCGACCCATTTGCTGCCGTCCCAGTACTCCACGCCGTCGGCAGGGCGGTACGCATCGCTGTTCGCCGCGTTGGTGTAGGCGTTTTTCAGCGTATCGGAGAAGAAATTTTTGTTGTAAGCAAGCCCGAACGAAGAGTAGTCTTTCGGCGCGGCGTAGATGCCGACCGTACTGCCGTCCTCCGTCGTTGCGGTGTACGTGCCGTCGCCGTTGGCGGCGATGCTCTTCACCGTCTGCCCGACGGTGTTATCCTCCGCGTCATAGGCGAACGAACCGATCGCGCCGCTCCACATGCCGTCGTAGGCGTATTTCGACCAGTCTACATACTTGGTCAAGTCAAGCACGATGTCGTTGACGGCGTAGCTTTTGATGCTGCTCGGCGAAACATAGATGATATCCGCCGCAGACCCGCCGGAGATCTGATTGTTCAGCCTGTCGTAATAATCGTTTTTATTCGCCGTGTAGTTAAACCGTACGTTGAGTTCCTCGACCCCCGCCTCTTCCAGCTCGGCGGCGTGCTCTTCCTTATACTGTGCCGCCCACTTGTCGATCAGCGTCTGGTTGGTGTTCGCATCGCTCGTGGCGCAGAAGATCTCGACCGTGATCGTGTTGCTGCTGCCGCCGCAGCCGGCGAACAAGCCGAGGCACAGCGCGCAAGCCATGAGCGCGGCAACAACGGTTGCGATCACCTTTTTGAGGTGCCTTTTCATGCTTACAACTCCTTTTTGTTTTTGCCGCAGCAGCCCCGCCGCGCCCTTTGCCGAAAACGCTTGCCCGCATCAACGGCGCAAAACCGCCGCAACCCCGTGCCTCTTTGCGGTACATTCCGTTAAGTTGCCTTTTCGCATCCGAAGGGTGCGAAAAAGGGTACCCTTTTTAAAGAACGCACCGACCCAAGCGGGGGTTCGGCTGTTTTGAGAAGCGCGCGCGAAACCGCGGCGATCTTGTTTTTTCAGAGACGGCGAGGGTCTGTTTTTACACCATAGGCAAAAAGAAAAACACCCGTTTCGGACTGCACGCGGGCAGAAAGCCACGCATGCCGCCGTTGACGGATGCTGCCCTCGTTCTCCCCCTCCGATGAGCCTATAATAACACACAAAAAAAGCAGTGTCAATACTTCGTTTCACTTTTTTTGTCGTATTTGACGAAAATTTTTACCGATTTTTGACAAGAATGCCCAAGTAACGTTCACATGAAAACGTTTGTTTGTTTTTGCGTTTCCGCACCCGATTTTTGCCCCGACAAGGCGAAACGTTCCCCTCTTTTTTCTCTCGCCCTCGCAGCGCAAGCGCGGCGTTCGGCGTCTTTTCCGCACCCTTTTTTTGCGGCGCGCGGTGCCCCGTTTTCGCATCCTTTTCCGCGGCGCGCAGAACCCTTTTTCCGCAACGCCCGCGCCGCCCTGCCTCGCCATCCTATATATAATAGTATGGAAAAGGCGGAGCGCCTCTGCTCCGCCGCGGCACAAGCGGAGCGGGCGGCTTTGCAAAGCCGCCCGCTCCGTGTTTTATCCTTTTTTCAAAAACGCCCCGCTTCTTTTTAAAACGCTCAGAGCGTCTCCTTTTCCTTTTCTTCGGCAAGGGCAACGATCTCGCTGATGCGGTCCAGATCGTCGGTGTTGTAATAATCGATATAGATGCGCCCCTTTCTGTCGCTGCCGATGAGCGAAACCTTGGTTTTGAAGGCGTGACGCATGCGCTCGACCAAATCTTTGAGCTCCACCGAGATCTGCTGCCGCTTCTTTTCCTTCTTTTCGGCAAGTTCTTCGGGGGAGGCGAAATAGTCGCGCACGCTGCGCTCCACGTCGCGCACGGAGAGCCCGTCACGGATGGCGTCGGTCGCAATTTTGTACTGCGCGTCTTCGGGGAGGGTGACCAGCGCCCGCGCGTGCCCCGCGCTGAGCTTGCCCGCCGAAACGAGGGAAACCACCTCCGGCGCGAGCGAAAGCAGGCGCAGCGTATTCGTGACCGCGGGGCGGGATTTGCCGATGCGCTCGGCAAGCTCTTCCTGCGTGAGACGGTATTCGTCCATGAGCTGTTTCATCGCGTTTGCCGCTTCGATGGGGTTGAGGTCCTCGCGCTGCAAATTTTCGATGAGGGAGATCTCTTTGATCTCGCGGTCGCTGTACTCGCGCACGACGACGGGCACTTTGGTCAGCCCCGCGATCTTCGCCGCGCGGTAGCGGCGCTCGCCCGCGATGATCATATACATGCCGCCCGGCTGCGCCGTGACGACGATGGGCATGATCATGCCGTGCTTTTTGATGGATGCGGCAAGTTCTTCCAGCGCGTTTTCGTCAAAACTTTTACGCGGCTGATTGGGATTGGGGCGAATGAGCGAAACATCCGCCTCGGTAAGCCCCTGCCCCTCTTCGGCGGCGGCGCGCTCGGCGGGCGTATAGGCGGTCGCCTGTACGTCTCCCTCCGCTTCCAACTCGGAAAACAGGGCGGAAAGCCCTCTGCCCAACCCCCTGTTTTTGTTTGTTGCCATGTGCATATCCTCCCGCTTTCTCTTTGGTTTGCCGCCTGTGCGACGGCGTGCCCGCCCGCGGCGGGCGGCTTAATTCTTTTTCCCCTCGCCGACGGGCTTTTTCGCCTCGCGGTTCAAATACTCCTGCGTGAGCGCTTTGTACGCGCGCGCGCCCGCGCACTTCGGGTCGTGCAGCACGATGGGTTTGCCGAACGAAGACGCCTCCACAAGGCGCACGTTGCGCGGCACCACGATCTCAAACAGCCGCTTGGTGAAAAACTTTTTGATCTCCTCGGCGATCTGCCGCGAAATGAGCGAACGGCTGTCGTACATGGTGAGCACCACGCCGTCCACCTCCAAGGAGGGGTTCAAGTGCTGTTTGACCAGCGAGATGGAGTTCATCAGCTGCGAAAGCCCTTCCAACGCGTAATACTCGCTTTGGATGGGGATGATGACGGCGTTTGCCGCCGTCAGCGCGTTGATGGTCAAAAGCCCCAAGGAAGGCGAACAGTCGATAAAGATATAATCGTAGGCATCCTTCACTTCGGCGAGCTTGTGTTGGAGCACCCGTTCGCGCGTCGGCTTATAGACCAGCTCTACTTCCGCCCCCGCAAGGTCGATGTGCGAAGGGAGCAGGTCCAGCCCCTTCACTTCGGTATGTACGATGTTGTCGCCCGCCCGTTCGTCGTCGATGAGCACGTTATAGGCGGATTGTTTGAGCGCACTTTTGGAAAAGCCCAGCCCCGTCGTCGCGTTGCCCTGCGGGTCGATATCCACGATGAGCACTTTTTTGCCTGCTTCGGCAAGGTATGCCGCCATGTTGACGCAGGTCGTCGTCTTGCCCACGCCCCCCTTTTGGTTGGAGAAGGATACGATCTTTCCCATATTTTCACCTCTCTCTTTGGTTTTTCCGTGCCCGCGCTTTGGCGCGGGCACGGCTTTTTTTGCCTTGTTTCACGGGCGCAGCCCGCTCTCCGCCGTGCGCCCGCTTCCCGCCGTACGGCGTTTATTCGTCCTTTTTCTCTTCTTCGCCCTCTGCCTGCGGCGGCTTCGGCGCGGCGTCCTTTTCCTTCTGTGCGGCGTCTTTCTGCGCGGAAACGGGCGGCTCTTTCTCCTTTGCCTCCTCCGCTTTGCCCGCTTCGGGCTTTTCTGCCGCGCCACCGCCCGCTTCGCCCTCGCTGCGGGTCATAAAGCGGTCAAACGGGTTTTTCGCCGCCTTTTTATCGGCGCTGTCCATATAGGCGTACACTTCTTCGACGGTGGCGCCTTCGAGCAGCATATCCACCTCGTCGGTATAGATGGTTTCGCGTTCGATGAGCACGCGCGCCATATTGTCGAGGATCTTGCGGTGGGTGGTTAAAAGTTCCACGGCACGCTCGTGCGCGGATTCGATGATCTTGCGCACCTCCTCGTCGATGATGCCCGCCGTCTCTTCGCTGTAACTGTTGTGCGCCTCCATATCCCTGCCGAGGAAAATGGGGCTATCCGATTTGTAGGTGACCAGACCGACGCGGTCGCTCATGCCCCATTCGGTGACCATCTTGCGCGCAAGCTCGGTCACCCGCTGCAAATCGTTGGAAGCGCCCGTCGATACGTCTTGGATGACGATCTCTTCGGCAACGCGCCCGCCCAAAAGCTCGCACACGAAGTCGGTCAGCTTCGCCTGCGTCATGTGGTTGTCGTCGCTGTCGGGGCGGGTCATGGTGTACCCTGCCGCCATGCCGCGCGCAATGATGGAAACTTCTTGCACGGGGTCGCAGTTTTTGCAGAGCTTTGCGATGATCGCGTGCCCGCTCTCGTGGTAGGCGGTGATGCGTTTATCCGCTTCGGTCACGAGGCGGCTCTTCTTTTGCGGGCCCAAAAGCACCTTGTTGATGCCTTCGAACAGCTCGCGGTTGCCGATCATCCGTTTGTTGGCGCGCGCGGCAAGGATCGCCGCTTCGTTCAAGAGGTTTTCCAAGTCCGCGCCCGAAAATCCGCTCGTCATGCGGGCGAGAACTTTAAAGTTGACGTCCGGTTCCAGCGGTTTGTTGCGCGCGTGTACCTTTAAAATGGATTCGCGCCCGCGCACATCCGGCAAATTGACGTGGATCTGCCTGTCGAACCGCCCCGGACGGAGCAGAGCGGGGTCAAGGATATCCGCGCGGTTGGTCGCCGCCATGACGATGATGCCCTCGTTCGTTTCAAAACCGTCCATCTGCACGAGCAGCTGGTTGAGCGTCTGTTCGCGTTCGTCGTGCCCGCCGCCGAGCCCCGTGCCGCGCTGGCGGCCCACGGCGTCGATCTCGTCGATGAACACGATGCAGGGCTGGCTCTTTTTTGCCGCGTCGAACAAGTCACGCACGCGTGACGCGCCCACGCCGACGAACATTTCCACAAAGTCTGAACCCGAAATGGAGAAGAACGGTACGTTCGCCTCGCCCGCAACGGCTTTGGCAAACAGCGTTTTACCCGTTCCGGGAGGCCCTACGAGCAAAATGCCCTTCGGGATGCGCGCGCCGAGGTCGGAGAACTTGCGCGGGCTTTTGAGGAACTCGACCACTTCGGCAAGCTCCTGCTTTTCCTCTTCCGCGCCCGCTACGTCTGAAAAGCGGACTTTGATGTTTTGGTTGACGCGCGCCTTCGACTTGGCGAAGCTCATCGCCTTGCTGCTGCCGCCCTGCGTTTGGCGAATGAGCAGCCAGAACACGACGCACACCAGCACGATGCCGAGGATCGGAATGAGATAAGACATGTAGCTGCCGGAATTGATGTTGGCGTAATTGGTCGTCACACCGTCTTTGCCGAGCAGCTCATACAATTTGTTCAAGTTTGGATCATCCGACCCCGTGGAAGGTCCGTACGCAAAATAGACGCTTGCCCCGTTTATATACATTGTATAAACGAGGGTAGACGGATTGATGGCAATGACCAACCCTTCGGCACCGTTTTCTGTAAAATAAGCCTGTGCCTGCGCAACCAATTCGTTAAACGAAAGCTGCTTCGGACCGACAAGGCTGCTGATCAAAAAATACAGACCCAGCGCCACGACGACCACCAGCACAATGCCGAGAATGATTTTTGCCGTTTTACTCATGCAAAATTACTCCTTGTTTGCTTGCTCCTATGATAATGATAAGCACTGAACGATTTTTGCGCCCCCTCCATTGCGGCAGGCGCAAAGGTTTAAAAACCCAACCGCCGTGACGAAACACCCCGTCGAATAGTTTTTGACAAACCCCGCAATTTTAAACAAGGCATGCCGCCCGTGTAAAAAGACGGAGGCCTGCCAAACGGGCGGCATTGCCGCACCCCGCCCGCAGATGACTGCCGGCCTAACAAAGTTGCCGCGACCGATCTGCCGAAGTTGCCGCAGCTGTTTTTCGGTAACGGTTGCGGAAGCCGCCGATACGGTATGTTGCCCGCCGTTCGCAATAAAGCGTTTGCAGCAACCCCGCCGAGCCGTTCCTCTCGCTTTCAAGCGAAAAACCCGTTGTACAGCGGCAAACACAGTTTACAGCTTACCACCGCGGTAAATACCGCTTGCAGCCCGCTCGCCGCCAACCTGTTCCGCCTGCCTTCAAACGGAACAACCTGTGAACAACGGCTAACACCGTTTGCAGCTTACCACCGCGGTAAATACCGCTTGCAGCGCGCTGCCAACCCGTTTCGCCCCCTTCGATCAGAGAGCCGATTGTACAGAGGTAGCTAACGCCGCATCGCCGTTTCAGCCGCCGCAGGCAGTATTCGCCGTTTTGATCGCCGCAAGCACGGCGCGCACAACATGCTTAAAAGGAGACCGCCAAAAGCAAACAGCGCTATGCGCCGCTGCCACCGCGGTGCGCCGGTCCCGCAATCTGCCAACCCCGATCCGCATTGCAAATAACGTGGGCAGGCGGTCTGCAACTTTACACGGCCGATTTTGCGCCAAATCATGTTATAGCGCAAAATTTTCTAGTTTGGCGCAACAGCGCATACATTGCACATCCGTTTTACAGCAAAGCGATCTTAGCCGCACAATGCTTTATACCTATATTACCATATCTTTAAAAAAAACACAAGGATTCTGCAAAAGTTTTCCTGCAAAGGCAATATTTTTTATGTACTTATCACAAATTTGCCAATAATTCAACCGATTTTTCACTTGCGCATGGCATTTTGGCCCCAAAAATGCCCCTTAAAATGTTTCATATGAAACTTGTCCGACAAACCGGATGTTTCACGTGAAACATTAACAATTCTATGCGTTCGTGTACAATTTTTGCCGTTTTTGCCTGTTTTAGCCGTCAATGTTTCATATGAAACATTGACGGCTAAAAAGTTATCTTCCGAAAAACATATCCGTTGATTTACAAATGAAACCTGCGTATAAAATTAGACGCAATACCTTACAGGCTGTGTTTCACATGAAACATTGTACAAATAAAAATAACGCATAATTGTTCCGTCAAATGACGCAAAAAAACAAAGCAAATGGGACGCGAAAATATTATAACAAAATAAGCAACCTGAAACAGTAAAAAAATTAAAATTACACGCACCGGAATCTTGCTGTTTATACAAAAAACACCCTAGATACTTACAAACCGAAAAACTCCGTAAAATATGAAAAATCAGCCGCGTTTTCAGTGAAAACGACGGTATTTTTGCCCGAAAATTTTGGAATTTTGCTTTCAAAATTCTGTCTCAGACCGTCTGAGAGGGTTTTTTGAAAAGCGATTTTTGTGCCCGGTTTTCCAAATTTTATGCAAAAAACAGCCGTATAAATACCATACGCAAGGCATTGCAACATGAAAAATACAAGCCTTGACCTAAGCGCTTGAATCATAAAAGCAATATCGTACCATACGCAGGAAAAATCGAGCAAACATGCAAAGGTTTTGCCACCGTTTGGGATGATCTTGGCAAAAAGGGAGAAAAATCAATGCGGTGACTACTTTGCGCCGAAATTTCTTTGAAAAAATCAATAACGAGCGCGAATGCAATTTGAAACGCAAACAATGCATGCGCTATTGTTGTTTATAGCGCATGCAATTAAGGCGCAAACACCAAAGCGAGCGCAAAATTAAATTTTGCAAACCGACTCGAACAAGGGAATTGCAGGTATACCGCATACAAAATTTGGCAATACCATACCCGCTTGTTCAAAACCAAAAAAATGCGGCTGACCGAATGAACAATAACTGCTACCGAACGCCAAACCGCAAACGTGCTTGCCGATGGCGACAACGTATTCGAGAGCAGAAGAGCAAGCCGCCAATAAGCGAAAAACCACACGCAAAATGCAGATAAAGTGTCTGCGCCGAAAAATATAAACGGCGCACACAAACATGCGGCGCAAACGCCAAATCGCCGCGCCGCCAAATTTTTAATAGTAGCGTGCTTTAAAAACAAAGTGCAAATAAAAAAATCACCGCACAAACAAAGCGGCAAAAAGGGGAACATACTATGGAATATTGCTTCAACGTATACAACAAAATGGCGCCGACGGGCATCGTGCTCGCGCTCGGCAAGCTGGTCAAAAGCACTGCTCTGCCCGTTGTTTTATGCATCGGTTCCGATCTTGCCATCGGAGACAGTTTAGGACCCGTCTGTGGCACGCTGCTGCGCAAAAAAAAGTGTGCCGACCTGTTTGTTTACGGCACATTGAAAAAAACGATCACCGCAAAGGAGATCAAATATATGAACGATTTCCTCCGCGAAACGCATCCGTCCAGCCCGATCTTGGCGATCGACGCGGCGGTGGGGGACGCCGGCGATATCGGGCTGATCAAGGTCACCAATACGGGCGTGCGGCCGGGGCTGGGAGCAAACAAGCGGCTGGGCAAGATCGGCGACGTGGGCATTTTGGGCATCGTTGCCGAACGCTCGGTCTTCAACTACTCTCTGCTCAATTTAACGCGGCTGGATCTTGTGTACCGCATGGCGGAGATCATCGCCGAAGGCGTTGCAAATTATACGGCAAAATCGTACTTTTGCCCGGTACAGGAGGCCGCCGTATGACCCGAACGTTTCAAAAATATTACCGCGTTCTCGCATTTTTTAATAAATTCCGCCGCGTTCGGCGCAAAAAATTTTTGCCTGCGCCCTCTTCGCAAAAATCATAAATATGAAGAATCTAACTTTTTAAACAAACGGAAACAGAAAACCAAATTATCGGACGGCGCAACCGCCCTGCGGCATTTTGCCGCAGGGCGGTTCTTCTACAAAAACAAAAATATCTTTTCATGCCGCACGCTGTGAAAACAGACGTAAAATTATCCCGTTCAGCGTCGCAAAACCGTGAAAAAATACGTCCTACCGTTCTGCGCGGCAGAAGGCTCTGCGGCGGGCACAACGCGCGCAAAGCGACGCCCAATCGGCTGCTTGCGCAAGCGGTTATTTTCCCGCGGAGATATCCGTTAAACGAATGCCGTTGAAGTCGGCAAACACGCAAACGAGTTTTGCGCGCCGCCCGCCGCTGCTATGGGATCGATAAACATGCGAACGGGCTTTGCACGCCGTCCGCCGCCGCTATGGGATCAGTAAACACGCAAACACGCTTTGCACGCCGCCCACGGCTGCTATGCAGCTCTGATTACGGCAAAAATCACCGCAAGCCCGTTCAGCGGTCCTCCGGTTTATATAGCGAACCGCAGTAGGGGCATACGGGGCGCGGATCGGTCATCTTATACACGACCTTTCCGCCGCAATTGGGGCACATCCCTTCCAGCACGCGCTCTTCAAAGGAGAGCGCCGCATTGGGCAGCAAACGGTCTCCGTCTCTCTTAAAACCCGTAAAATACCCCTTTTGGAAGCAAACATCCAGCTTGTGCCGCACCGTTTTTTCGCGCATGGCGAGCTGCTGCGCCAATTCCTGCACCGAATAGAGGTGTTCGGTATAAACGGCGCTCACAAACCGATACATCGCCCGGCAGGAAGCATAATGTACCCAAAGCAGGGGCGTACCGTAAAAGCCGAGCACCACAAACCCGATCCCCACGCCGAGCATCGCCCACCAGCCCCGCGTTGCCCCCACAACGAGCAGCGGGATCCCGCCGACGCACAAAACGCTGAACAAAAATGCCAAAATAAGACTTCTTTTGCATGCACGTTTCACCTTATCCATCGCCTTTACTCCACAAAATACACCGGTTTTTCCATACGGAGCGCATATTGCACCGTATAATAGGTTCCGCCCTTTTTCAAATCCTTTTGCCAATATGCCAACACTTCGTCGCAATGTTCGACCATAAAGCGGTTCCGCTCGAACATACAGCCGTTTTTATACCGTTCGTACAGGGTAACGCAATCGTCGCACTGCCGCAAAAGCGCCTCGTACCGCCTGCGTGCCGACGGAGAAAATTTGCTGCTTTGGTCCGCACAGGGGATACAGGCAACAAGCCGCAGCGGGTATGTTTCCTTTAAAAGAGCGATCGTTTCTCCGCAGAGGAGATCGAACCCCAAAGCCATGCCGCACAAAAACGTATCCGTACCCGCCTTTATCCGCTCTTTTAACGCCTCTGCCAGCCGTTCTTTTGAAAAATCGCCGCGCAAAACGCGGTGCCCTGTTACCGCACAGATCCGCATGTCAGTTTCCTCTCTTTTTGCATCCCAGCGGATCGCTCCGTTCCTTTCCGCGCCCGCGCGGATACTCCGCGGGGGTGGTGCGCACCTTTTCGGCAACAAACAGCGTGCGTCTCTCTCCCCCGTCCAAACAAAATTCTTCCGCAGCGCTCTGCCGCAGCCCCAAAAGCCGCAGCGCCTGCCCCGCTTCGGCGATCTCTTCTTCCGCCCGCGCCTTATACGCCACAAACCTTCCGCCCACCCGAATAAGCGGCGCGCAATATTCGGCAAGCGTTGCAAGCCGCGCCACGGCGCGGGCGGTGCACACGTCAAACCTCTCCCGAAACGCCTTATCCCGCCCCGCGTCTTCGGCGCGCACGGCATGCACGGCTGCCGGCAGTTTGAGTTTATCCACAACTGCACACAGAAACGCGCACTTTTTTTGCGAACTTTCAAACAAATCAAAATGCAGATCGCTTCGCACGATCATAAGCGGGATCGAAGGAAATCCGCCGCCCGAACCGACTTCCGCACAGCGCGCATTCTGCGGGAAATACCCTTCCCCCGTCAAACTGTCATAAAAATGCTTTTTATAACAGTCATCTCGGTCTAAAATACGCGTGATATTGAATTTTTTATTCCAGCCGACAAGCATATCGTAAAACACGGCAAACTTTTCTCCGCTTTCGCCCGCCGCCAGCGCCTGTTCCGCCCGCTCCTTTTCCATACGCCCATTATAGCACATTTTTTTCGGCATTGCTACTTTTTCACAGCCTTTGCCCGCAATGTTCCTTCGTGTGGAAGGATCGTGTTTATTTGTGCATTTCTTCCTTTTTTCGCCCCTTTCTTCCTCCCTTTTTCTTCTTTTTTTTGCAAAATGCGACCTCTCTTCCCACAAATCCACTTTCTTTTCCCATGCTTTTGCACAGGTTTTCCCCCGAATTTCCACCTCTTTTTTTTGCGCTTTCTCCCCGCTTTTTCTTGCTTTTTGCCCCCTTTTCTACTATAATAATAGCAGTTGCGGGCAGCGCGCAAAAGCCTGTTCACATTTCCACCGAGCTTATTATTACTCTACCATAAGATAAAAAATAAAATTATAAATCTTTTACGGGCGGTAAGGAGGAACCATTCATGAAGATCGTTTGCGAAGGCGTAGAACTTTCCGACGCGGTTGGCAAGGTCGTAAAAGCATGCAGCGTACGCACGACCAATCCGCTGCTGGAATGCATAAAAATAACGGCGGAGAACGTCGGGCTCATCCTGCTCGCCACCGACGGAGAATTATCCATTCAAAAAAAGATCAAGGCAGACGTGCTGGAAGAGGGCAGCGTCTGCGTGCCCGGCAAGTATTTTGCGGAATTTGTAAAGCGTTTGGAACGCGAACAGATCTCCCTTTTTACGGAAGGGGATACTTTGCAGATCCGCTATGCGGATTCGGAGAGCAGCTTGCAGACCCTTTCCGCCGAAGATTTTCCGCGCGTGGATGCGGTGATCGAAGAAAAGCGCATCGCCCTTTCCTCCAAAAATTTGAAAGATCTGATCGCAAAGACTATTTTTTGCTGCGCGCAGGACGATTCGCGCCCCGTACTCAAAGGCTGCCTCATCCAGGCGCAGGAGGGGATGATCCGTTTTACCGCGCTGGACGGGTACCGCATGGCGGTGTGTGAAAAAAATCTCGACGAGATCCGCGGGGAGATAAAGATCGTTTGCCCCGGCAGGGCGCTTGCGGAGATCGCGCGTATGCTCGGCGGCGACGAGGAGCAAACGGAGATCTTCGTGCAAAACAATGCGCTTCGCATCAGCATTGAAAATACGGTGCTGACCGCCCGCCTGTACGAGGGAGAATTTGTGAACGTGGCAAACATCGTACCGCACGAGTTTTCCAGCGAAGTGGTGGCGGACCGCGGCACGCTTGCCGAAAGCGTAGAGCGCGCCGCCGTGCTTGCCCGCACCGATAAGAGCAGCATCGTCGTCTTCGATATCAAGGAAGACAGCATGAACATCACGTCAAAAACATCCGTCGGCAGCGTAGACGAATCGGTGCGCATCCTGCTGGAAGGAAAGGACGTGACCATTGCGCTCAACAGCAAGTATGTGAGCGAGTGCATTGCCGCCGTAACGGACGAAAAGATCCGCATCGGGCTCAACGGCGCCGTTTCTCCCTGCGTGATCACCCCCGTTACGGGCGAAGAATTTTTGTACCTCATCCTCCCCGTGCGTACGTCGTAAAAAAAATCGGCGCCGTATGCGGGAGAAAATAGGGGCGCGCGGCAGAAAATCGATTGACAGAGCGCAAAGTTCTCATGTATAATGGCTAGGATACACTGTTTCCTTTATATAGAAGAAAAGGAAAAATAAAATACAGGCAGGAGTAAAAAAATGAAGAGGACCTATCAGCCGAAAAAGAGGCAGAGGAGCAAAGTACACGGGTTCCGCCAGAGGATGAAGACGCAGGGCGGAAGAAAAACGCTCAAACGCCGCCGCAACAAGGGCAGGAAAAAGCTCTCCGCGTAACGGTTGCAAAGAAAAAGGTGCACGGTGTATACGCGGATAAAAAAGAACAATGACTTTAAAAAGTTGTTTTCAAGGGGAAAAAAATATTTTTCCCCTGCTTTAATTATTCTGTATATGCCGTCGGAAAGCCTTTCCATGGGAGTGTGCGTAAGCAAAAAGCACGGAAAGAGCGTGCAGCGCAACCGCATCAAACGGCTTTTGCGCGAGGCGTTCCGCAGCGAAGCCGCCGCATACGGCGGCGCAAACGTTGCCGTGCTGCTGCTTCCGAGGCAGGCGCAGGAATATTCGCTTGCCGTTTTTAAGCGGTGCATCCGCTCTTTTTTTGAAAAGGCTGCCCCGCGCGGGGGGGAACGGTGCGCAAAGCAAGGTTGATTTGGAAAACACTGCGCAAAACGGTGCTGTATCCGTTTGTAAAAGTGTTTTTGATGCATCTGATCGTATGGTACCAGAGGTATTTTTCCAAACAGACCTGTATGTTCCGCCCCACCTGTTCGCAGTACATGCTGGAAGCGATCAACAACCACGGCGTGCCGATCGGCTTACTGCTCGGAACGTGGCGCATCTTGCGCTGCAACCCCTTTACCAAGGGCGGGTACGACCCCGTGCCCGAAAATTATTTCAAAGTGCGCTGGCTGTATTGAGCGGCGCACAGCGAGGGATTTTGTTTTGGAATTGACCCTTTTGCGGGAGACCTTTGCCGTCGCGTTGGATTGGCTCGGCTCCGTTATACAATGGCTGATCGGCATCGGCTCCATCGTCGGCGTCGGCATCATTCTCTTTACCGTTATTTTAAAGACGGTGATGCTGCCGCTGGACGCCTTTTCCAAGGTAAAAATGAGGAAAAACAACCTCAAAATGGAAAAGATGCGCCCGCAGCTGGAAAAACTGCAAAAACAGTACGCCAACGATAAGCAGGCATACAACATGAAGATGATGGAGCTGTACAAAAAGAACGGCTACTCCATGCTCGGCCCCTGCCTGCCCATGATCGTAACGCTTGTCATCTTTATCTTCGTCATGAGCGCGTTCTCTTCGTATTCGGGGTATATGAACCTGCACACCTACGAGCAGATGGCGGAGGCGTACAATACGGCGATCGTTGCCTACGGCGCCGATACGGGGGAGGACGCCGCGCCGAAGAGCGAAACGCTCAGCGAATATTACCCAGATGCGCACAACTATATCTACACCGTATCGTATGACGACGAGGCGGCGCTGCTTTCCGTCACGTTGGAATACACCTACGAATCCGAGGACGCAACGCTCAGCGCAAGCGACCCGGAGGACGTGGCGTTCGTGCGCGAAGAGGTGCTCGGCGGAAAAGCGTCCTCGCGCACCGCGCACTATTTTGCCAAAACCGAAGCCGTACTTGCCGCCGCCGAGAGCGAGGAAGAGCAGTTTGCGCCCCTTCGCAGCGCCGTGGATGCGCTTACCAAGGCGGGGATAACGCGGGAAAACAGCGTGGACGGAAACGGCGCGCAGAGCGATGCCGTTTATGCGCGCACCGTCATGCAGCAGGTGGGGAGAAACGCTTCTTCTTCCATCTATCATTCGGTGCGAGACAGCTTTTTGTGGGTAGGAAACATCTGGGAACCGGACGTTTCGTATGAGCACCCCGTCAGCCGCCCGGACGGTATGGCGGAGTACGAATACGAGTTTACGGAAACAACGTGGAATCTCGGCGCCGAAAAGACGCAGGCGAATGGATATTTTGTGCTCATCATCCTCTCCGTCGGGTTCATGTTCCTCTCGCAGTTCATCCTTTCGCGCAGCCAAAAGGCGCAAAACGAATTGCAGACGGCGGACGGGCGCGGCAAAAAGACGCAGAAGATCATGATGATCGTCATGCCCATCATCTACGGCGTGTTCGCGTTCTTTTACAGCGCCGCGTTCACCATCTACATGATCACCAGCAGCGTGTACAACGTGGTGAGCACCCTCATCATCAACGCCATCATCGACCGCCGCTTCCGCAAGCGCGAAGAGCAGGAGATCATCGGCAAGTACAACAAGCGCGTGCCGCAAAAGGCGGTCGTTTCGGCGGGGTCGAACAGGCAGAGCGTCAACAAACAGCTCGCCCGCAAAGAAAAGCTGCGTACCTTGGAAAAAGAGAGCGCCGCGAGCAAGAAAAACAAAAAAGAAGGAAAGTAAAATTTGCGCCGCATCCGCCGCGGAGCGGGGCGCAGAAAGAAAGACCGATACGGTCGGGAGGGCAAAAGACGGATGAAGGAATACGAATTCAGCGGAAAAACGGTGGAAGAGGCGATCGCCGAAGGGCTTGCCGCCCTTTCGTTGGAACGCGAACAGGCGGAGATCGTCGTATTGGAAGAAGGAAAAAAGGGCGGGCTGTTCTCCAAAGGCGTAAAAGCGCGCGTCAAGATCTGCAAAAAGGCGAGCGACGGCGAACGCGCGGCGCAGTTTTTGGAAGGGCTGTTCCCGTACATGAACGTAACGGCAACGACCGAGCTGGAAGAGGGCGAGCAGGTGCACATCAACATCGTGACCCCCAACAGCTATGCCGTGATCGGGCACCGCGGCGAGATCCTCGATGCAATGCAGGCGCTTGCGGGCGCCGTGGCGAACATCGGCAGGGAAGAGTATGAGCGCGTCGTCGTCGATTGCGAAAATTACCGCGAAAAGCGCGAACAGACGCTGCGCCGTTTGGCGGAACGTTTGGCGGACAAGGCGGTGCGCACGGGCAGAAAGGTCTCCCTCGAACCCATGACGCCGTACGAGCGCCGCATCATCCATTCCGCCTTGGCGGATAATACCGACGTAAAGACGATCAGCGAAGGGAAAGAACCCGTCCGCTATATCGTTGTCGTGCCCAACAACCTGCGGTACGACCGCGAGACCCGTTACGGCGACCGCCGCGGCTACGACCGTGACCGCAGGGGCGGGTATGATCGCCGCGAAGGCGGGTACGACCGCGACCGCAGGGGCGGGTATGACCGCCGCGAGGGCGGGTACGACCGCGACCGCAGAGGCGGCTACGATCGCCGCGAAGGCGGGTACGACCGCGGCAGCCGCCCGTCCGCACCCCGCCCCGCCAAGCGGGCGCCGTACTTCGGTACTTATCTCGGCAACAGCGGCGCAGGGAAAAAGGAAGAAGAGGGAGAAAAGGAAGAATAAGCAGCAGGGCAGCCGAAACGCAAACGTTTCGGCTGTTTTCGCAATGCAATAGCCCGCGCGGGCAAAGCGCGGAAGCGGAACGGGAGAAGGCAGGCAATGCAGTTCGGATCGGAAAAAAAACAGACTTTGGCAAACGGCGCCGAAATGGTCACGCTGTGCGCGCCCGCGCTGCACACCGTGGCGTTTACCGCGGTGCTGCCCTTTGCCCCGGCGGAACCGGCGGGGCTGTATCATTACATCGAACACCTCTTTTTCGAGCGGGCGGGAGAGCTGCGCGCGGAGGGGATCAACGCGGCGATGACGGCAAACGGCGCCGAGATCCGCGCCTACACCACCCAAACGTACATGTGTTTTACCTTCACCTGCCGCAAGGAGGTGTTCCGCAGCGAGCTGGCGCTGCTCTTTTCCATGCTTTCGCAGCGCGAATACGACGAGGAAGAGCTGAGCAAAGTGTTGCCCGTCATCCGCAACGAGATGTTCGAGGATAATTTTTACGATATCCGTTCGGGAGACGTGATCCGCTCGCTTTGGTACGACTGCCGCTACAACCTGCCCGTACTCGGCGATATCCGCGAATTGGAGCAGGTCACGCGCGAAGAGCTGGATAGCTGCCGCCGCATGCTGTTCAACACGGGGATGCGCCTCTTTTTGGCGGGCGGGTTTTCCGCCGAGGACGAAGGATATGTGCGCGAAACGTTCGGCGGCATGCCGCTGCAACCCTTTGCCGTGCCCGCCGCGCCGAAAAACGGGCGGGCGCCCCTTCCAGCGATCCGCCGCGGCAGGGGAAGAGAGTTGCAGGCGCTGGTCACCTACCATGTATCCGATGCGGATAAAGAGCTCAAATTGGCGGCGCATTGGCTGCGCAGCGGGCTGTTCGACGGGTTGGATTCCGCCTTTTATTCCTTTTTCGGAGACTGGGGGTTCAAATTTTATTCGGTCGAAGCGGATTTTGCCATCCGCGGCAGCGAGCTGGTCTTTTCTTATTTGACGTATATCAAAAAAAAGGAGCGCGGCTTGTTCGACGTGCTCGTTTCCCGCTTTGAAACGGCGGGCGAAAAGGCAGATTTCGTCGGGCTCTCCCGCCCCTATCTCTACGACGATCTCATTCTGCTGCCCGATAACCCCGAACGGCTGTGCACGCACTATGCCGAAACGTGGGCAGACGTCGGCGAAACCGTCACTCTCTCCGAAGAGGCGGCGTTTTGCGAAGGGCTTACGAACGCGCGGCTTGCCGCGCTGTGGCGCAGGGTCGCCGCGTCGCACCGCCGCGTCTTCTATTTGGGAAAGTGAGGAAAGGTATGCCGAAAGCGCTGATCTACGTCAATGCCTATTACCACACCGAACAGATCGCGTACCAGCCCGCGCGTTTGCGCGAGGAGCTTGCGGCGCGCGGCGTCTGCGCCGAGATCGCGCAAACGGATGCGCTGCCCGTGCGCGTCGAGGCGGGCGGCGTGCGGGCGGATACGGCGGGGTACGACCTCTGTGTTTACTTGGATAAGGACCGCTATATCTTGCGCGCGCTCGAAAGCACAGGCATGCCCGTGTTCAACAGCTATAAAACGGTCACGCTGTGCGACGATAAAATGCTCGGCGCGCTGGCGCTTGCCGAGCAGGGCGTGCCGCTGCCCGAAACGGTGCCGGGCCCGCTGTGCTACCGCGGCGAAGCGCGGCTGGGCGGGCAGACGTATGCGCGCGCCTGCGCGCTTTTGGGGCTGCCCTTTGTGGTAAAGGAGAGCAACAGTTCGCTGGGCGCGGGGGTGCACCTTATCGAAAGCGAGGCGCAGTTTTGCGCGCTTTGGGAAAGGATCAAGCTGCGCCCCTGGCTCATGCAAAAGTTTATTGCCGAAAGCCGCGGGCGGGACGTGCGCGTCATCGTCGTCGGCGGCAGGGCGCTCGGCGCGATGCTGCGCACCTCGCAGGGAGATTTCCGTTCGAATGTGGCGGCGGGCGGCAGCGGGGCGGCGTTTCCGCTCGACGCCGCGCTTTGCGCCGTTGCCGAACGCGCGGCGCACGCCGTCGGCGCCGATTTTTGCGGGGTAGATGTACTGTTCGGCAAAGAGGGCTATCTCGTGTGCGAAGTCAACAGCAATGCCTTTTTCGGAACGTTTGAACGGGTCACGGGGCTGAACGTTGCGGGGGCGTATGCCGAACACATCGTAAAAAAGTGCGGGCTTTGCCCGCACGGCTGAGGAGGGGCGCCATGCGGGCAGATCTTACGGCGTGCCGCGGCAGGCGGGTCTGCGTCGCCCTGTCGGGCGGCGGCGATTCGGTCGCGCTCTTTTTTTATCTGAAAGACTGCGCCGCGGAGCAGGGCATAACGCTTTCGGCGCTCAACGTCGAGCACGGTATGCGCGCGGCTTCCGTGCGCGATACCGCCTTCGTGCAGGCGCTGTGCGCGCGCGAGGGGGTGCCGCTCTTCTGTTTTCGGGCGGATATCCCCGCGCGCGCCGCGAAAAACGGAAGGGGCATGGAGGAGGAGGCGCGCCTGTTCCGCCGCGCCTGTTACGCGCAGGTCTTGCGCGAGGGCAAAGCGGACGTCGTTGTCACCGCGCACCACGCGGGAGACAATGCGGAGAGCGTGCTGTTCAACTTGTTCCGCGGGTGTTCGCTCACGGGGGCGGGCGGGATCCGCGCCTTTGTGCCGCTTATGGGAGAAAAGGGGGTCGCGCGCCCCTTCCTCGGCGTCTCCAAGGCGGAAATTTCCGCGTATTTGCAGGAACGGTCGCTCGCGTTCTGTGAGGACGAAACCAATGCGGACGAGCGTTTTACGCGCAATTTTTTGCGTCGCCGCGTGCTGGCGCCCGCCAAAGAGCGCTTTGCGCGCGCGGAGGAGCATCTGTACGCGTTTTCGCGCACGGCGCGCGAGGACGACGATTTTTTGAACGCGCTCGCCGCCGAACGCCTGCGGCGGGAGGGCGGCGCCGTTTTTTGGGCGGCGGACCTGCCGGATCCGCTCTTTCGCCGCTGCGGCGCGCTCGCTCTGCGCGAGCTGGGGGCGGAACGCGAGCTTACGGGCGCGCACATCGAGGCGCTGCTGGGTTTGCGCGCCGCGCAAAGCGGCGCGCGGGTCTGCTTGCCCGCGCCGCTTTGCGCCGTGCGTGAATACGAGTGGGTGCGCCTGTTTCGCGCAAACGGAGAGCAAGTCGAACAAGGCGCGTTTTCGGAGCGGGCGTTTTGCGAGGGAACGTTCGTCTTTCCCCGCGGCACGCTTACCGTCGAGCGGCGGCAGGGCGCGGAAGAGCCGCTCTGCGGCGAAGGCGAAGGGGCGCGCCGCGCGCTCGTGCTGGATGCGGAGGCGCTGCCTGCGGGGTGCGTGCTGCGCACGCTGCAAACGGGAGACGTGTTTTGCAGGTTCGGCGGCGGCACAAAATCGCTGAAAAAGGCGCTTTCGGATAAAAAGATCCCCGCGCGGGTGCGCGCCGCGCTGCCGGTCGTGGCAAAGGAGAACAACATTTTCGCCGTGTGCGGCGTAGAGATCGCCGAAAGCGTAAAAATGACGCGGCACACGCGCGCGGTGTATATTTTGCGGTATGAAGAGGGAACGGATGAAAGGGTGTAAGCGGCTGTATTCGGCGCGGGCGATCGCCGCGCGCGTAAAAAAACTCGGAAAAGCGATCTCTGCCGACTATGCGGGCAAAGATCCGCTGTTTGTGTGCGTGTTAAAGGGGGCGTGTATCTTTTTTTCCGATCTCGTCCGCGCCGTATCGCTGCCCGTGCAGCTGGACTTTGTGCAGGCGGCGTCCTACGGCGGCGGAACGGTCTCTTCGGGAGAGGTGCGCATCGTAAAGGACGTGGAGTGCTCCGTTGCGGGGCGGCACGTGCTCTTGGTGGAGGATATCGTGGATACGGGCAGAACGCTCGCGCGGCTGCAAGAGCTGTTCAAAGCGCGCGGCGCGCGCTCCGTGCAGATCTGCGCCCTGCTCGACAAGCCTTCCCGCCGCGCGGCGGGCGGCGTGCGGGCGGCGTACTGCGGGTTTACGGTCGAAGATCGGTTCGTCGTCGGGTACGGGCTGGATCTTGACGAAAAATACCGCAACCTGCCCTACATCGGCGAGCTGCCGCCGCAGGGCGAGGAGGCGTGGCAATGAACCGCCCCAATTACGACGCGGCGATGCTCCGCGTTTTGCAAACGGTGCCGCAAGGCACGCCGCTGTTGCTGCACAGTTGCTGCGGGCCTTGTTCTTCCCGCTGCATCGAGGAGTTGAAAGAGCATTTTCGCGTCACCGTGTTCTACTACAACCCGAACATCGCCGACGCCGACGAATACGAAAAGCGCAAGCGCGAACAGCTGCGTTTTTTGCGGGAAACGGGTTGGGCAAACAGCTTGGAAGCGCCGTACGACCCAGCCGCGTTTTACGACGCGGCGCAGGGGCTGGAAGCGGAGGAGGAGGGCGGTTTGCGCTGCCGCGCCTGTTTTGCGCTGCGGCTGGGCGTGCTCGCGCGCGCGGCGCGCGAACACGGGTTTGCCTGGGTGTGTTCCACGCTCTCCGTCAGCCCGCACAAAAACGCGGCGTGGCTGAACGAGATCGGGCAGGCGCAGGCGGAAAAATACGGCGTGCATTGGCTGCCCAACGATTTTAAAAAGCGGAACGGGTATCTGCGCTCCGTCCGCCTTGCCGCCGAACACGGCTTGTACCGGCAGTCGTACTGCGGCTGTTCGTTTTCCCTCGCGCAGGCGGAACGCGGAAAAGAGAGCCGCGCCGCAAAATAAAAAGCCGCCGCGCGGGGTACGCGCGGCGGCTTTGCGCGCCGTCCGTTTTGCGTTCAGCCGCCGTTTTTTTCTTCGCGGCGGAACTGCGTTGCCGTTTTGCCCGTCTCCGTTTTAAAAAAGCGGAAAAAGCTCTGCGGCGAAGAAAAATTCAGGCGATACGCCACGTCGGTCACGGAGTGTTCGGTCTCCGCAAGCAGCCGCTTTGCCTCGGCAAGCCGCAGGCGGCAGAGGTAGCGTTTGAGCGGTTCGCCCTCTTCTTCGCGGAATACCGCGGAGAGGTATTTTTCGTGGTAGCCGAGCGTGCGCGCCAGATCTTTCACCTTTATATCCGAAAAACGGCGGAAAAAAGCGAGCTCTTTGATTTGGCTGCACAGCCGCGCGCGGTCGGAGCATGCCTCTTTTGCAAAGGTGGCGCGGCCCGTCTGCTGCCGGTGCAGTTCGAGCAGCAGCCCCGTGGCAAGGTACAGCGAACGCACGCCGCGCGCCTCTTCCGCCTCGGCGTGCAGCAGCGCTTCGGCGATCGCCCGCACCGCCGCCGCGTCCGCAAAGGCGCCCTGTGCGGGCAGCGAAATGCTCGGCGGCTGCGCAGGGCAGCGGAAGTGCATCCAGTAAAAGCGGCAGCGGCATACCCGCGTGCCGTGCTGGCGGCGGGTGGGCGGCATGATCAGGTATTCCCCCGCGCGCACTTCGTATTCGCGGTCCTCGTCGCCGATGAACAGCACGCCCTCCGTTACCGCAAACAGTTCGTATTCAAACAGCCGCCGCGTCAAGTGCTTCCAGTTTTTTTCGGGCGAAACAAATTCGCCGAACCACAAAAGCTGTACGGGGCGGGTCAGATCGAAGCGGAGCATCTTACCTTTTGCAACAAGCATCTTTCCTTTCGGGATTGCCTGTTTTCCTCCTTTATCCTATAATAAGTGTACCATATCTTGCAAAAAAGGGCAAGAGTACGGGAGAAAAAAGAAAAACAGGGGAGAATGCATGAAAAAGGCAAACCATGGCGTTTTGCGCCGCTTTCTTTTTGCTATGTTGGCGTTGCTGCTGGGTTTATCCTTCGGGCTGAGCGCGGCGTGCGCGCGCGGCGGGGAGGATCATGGCGGAAACACGGGAACGGGCGGCGAAACGCAGCCCGTTGCGCAATCGGAGGAGAAGGACAGCGAAACAATGACGTATACCGCGCTCGGCGAAACAAAGATCACCGACCCGTATGCCGTAAACGGGCTGGAAAAGGAGATCGCCTATCTTTTAAAACTGGACGCAGACCGTCTGCTGGCGGGGTTTTATCAAAATTCCGCGCTCGGCAGCAACGGGGCGCAGATGTACGGCGGCGGCTGGGAAGGGGAGCTCATCGGCGGGCATACGGCGGGGCATTATCTCTCCGCGCTCGCGCAGGCGGCAGCCAACGCGGGCACGCCCGAAAGCAGCCGCGCGCAGCTGCAAACCAAGCTCGCCTACCTCGTGGCGGAGCTAGCCAAGTGCCAAAACAACCCCGATCCCACCGCCGAAGCGGGCTTTTTGTGGGGCGCGGCGCGCAAGGGGAATGCAAACGCGGAGTTTCAGTTCGACAACGTGGAGGCAGGCAAAACGGCGGATATCTTCGCCGACGCGTGGGTGCCGTGGTACACCATGCACAAAATTTTGGCAGGCTTGCTGGACGCGTATGCGCTGGCGGGCAGCGCGCAGGCGCTCGGCGTGGCGAAAAAGCTCGGCGATTGGGTCTGCGATCGCGTTGCCGCGTGGAGCGAGGAGACGCGGGCGCGGGTGCTCGCCGTCGAATACGGCGGCATGAACGACGCCCTCTACAATCTCTATGCCGCCACGGGCGAGGAAAAATACGCCGATGCGGCGCACAAATTCGACGAAGAAACGCTGTTTGCCCTCATCGACGCCGAAGGAGATAATTATTTGGACGGCAGGCACGCGAACACCACCATCC
The DNA here is from genome assembly GCA_944346885.1 of uncultured Clostridia bacterium. GTDB lineage: Bacteria > Bacillota > Clostridia > Christensenellales > Borkfalkiaceae > Borkfalkia. Next base: position 41,094 of record CALVMR010000030.1, read on the forward strand.
CCAAAATTATCGGGGCGCTCAATCGGTACGTTACCCTGCACGGCAAAACGCTGCACGGAGAAAAGACGGACGCCTCCTACTATTTAAACGTTGCCGAAAAGTTTTGGACGCGCGTGATCGAACGGCACACCTATGTGACGGGCGGCAATTCGGAGTGGGAGCACTTCGGGGCGGATAACGTGCTGGACGCCGAGCGCACCAACTGCAACTGTGAAACGTGCAATACCTACAACATGCTCAAACTTTCGCGCATGCTGTTCACGGTCACCAAAAACACGAAGTATCTCGACTACTACGAAAACACCTATTACAACGCCATTTGGTCTTCGCAGAACCCCGAAACGGGCATGACGACGTATTTTCAGCCCATGGCGAGCGGGTATTTTAAGGTCTATTCGTCGGAAGAAGAGCATTTTTGGTGCTGCACGGGCAGCGGCATGGAGAGTTTTACCAAACTCAACGACAGCATCTATTACGACGCGGGCAACGCAACGTATGCGGCGCTGTACCTTGCCTCGGCATACAAAAGCGAAAAGGTCTCCCTCACGATGCAGGCGGATCTGGAACATTCGGACGAGGTCACCGTCTCCGTTTCCGCAGGGGAAACGGTGCTGCGCCTGCGCAAGCCGGCTTGGACGGCGGCTTTTGCCGTCACCGTCAACGGCAGAGCGGTCGCGGGGGAAGCGGCGGGCGGCTTCGTATCCGTCTTCGTCAAGGCGGGCGATACCGTGCGGGTGCGGCTGCAAAAAACGGTCACGGCGCACGGGCTGCCCGACAACGCAAACGTGTATGCCTTCCGCTACGGTCCCTTCGCGCTCTCCGCGCAGCTGGGCAGCGAAAACATGAACACGGGCACGACGGGCGTCAACGTCACCATTCCCGCCGCCGCCGCGGCAACGGAGCAGCAGGAGATCGCCGAGGAGGGCGTTTCCGTTGCGGCGTTCATGCAAAACATCGGTAGCTATCTCGTCAAAAACGAGGACGGCACGTTTACGCTGACGGGCACCACGGCAAAAGAGCCGCTCGTGTTTTCCTATCACTTCCGCCAGCATACGCAGCGGTACGCGCTCTACAACGAGTTTGTGCCGCGCGGCGAAAAGGCGGTGCTTGCCCCCGCCTTTGAATGGGCGCGGACGGATACCGTGCAGCCCGGTTACGGGCAGTATGAGGCGGACGAACTGCATTCGATGCGGGAAAGCGGCTCCGTTGCCGCGCAAAACGTGCCGGTGCTCGGCACCACCCGCTATGCGGCGGCGGGCGGGTCGTTTACCTATACGGTCGCCGTCGAACCTGCGGCGCAAAACCGCCTCGTCGTGTACCTTGCCAAAGAGGATAACGGCAAGCCCCTGCGCATTCTTGCGGGCGGCGTTGTTCTGTTTGAAAGCGACGCGCTCGCGTATACGGGCGAAGGGCAGATGTATGCGGCGGAACTTGCGATCCCCGCCGCGGCAAAAACGTACACAAAAACGGCGAACGGGCGGGCGTATACCGTGCTCGACGTAACGGTGGAGGGCGCGGAAAGCGCGGATTCGGCGCGGCTCTGTTCCTATCTGTATTCCGAAGCGCTCGTCAATCACCAGGCGTATTTTGTAGACTGCGGCGACTATACGCCCGCCACCGCCGGCGAGGGAGAGGTGTTCGGCGCGTACAACTCCGTCACCGAACAGGTATACGGAGCGGACCCGCAAACGGGATACATTTGGGGCATCGTCGATGCGCACCCGCAAAACATTGCGGGCGCGCCCGCCGCGGGCACGGGCATCGGCACAAACAGCACTTGGGCGTACGAATATCTGGCGGCGGGCGCCGAGCATGACAAAACGGCGACGCAGCGCTACACAAAAAACCAGTACGAAAGCAACCTGCCGCGCAGCCTGCAATACAAATTTGAACTGCCGAACGGGAGGTACGTCGTCGAAGTGTATTTTGCCGACCCGTGGAATTGCTCCAAAAACCCGACGCTCACCGTAAACGGGCAGGTGGTACTGGAAAACGCGGAAACGGGCAAAGCGTTGCAAACCGAGCCGCTTTTCGTGACCGACGGGCAGATGACGCTGCTGTTTACCTCCTCCGACCTGTGCATCAACGTCGCCTATATCCGCATCTTGTTTGCGGAGTAAAAAGCAAAGAGCCTGCGGGGGCGCGCGGCATTGCCGCGCGCCCCCGCTCGTTTGTTTTTAAAAAAGAGGGAAAAAAGAGTTGACGAAGCGTGCGTTTCGCGGTATACTAAATGCAACCAAAAAAGGCGCAATTAAGAGTGCCGCGCGGTCCGCGGCAAAGGAGAGGAAAAGGATGCGGCTTTCTTCCAAATCGCAGTACGGGTTAAAGGCGTGTTTTATCTTGGCGCAAAATTACGGGCGGCGGTGCGTCAGCGCGTCCGCGCTCGAAAAGGAGATCGCCGTTTCGGGCAAATACATCGAAAAGATCATGCGCATGCTGGCGGGGCAGGGCATCGTTGCCGCCGAGCGCGGCGTTACGGGCGGATACAAGCTGGCGCGCGCGCCCGAAGCGGTCACCATCGGAGACGTTGCCCGCGCCTTGGAGGATAACATGGAGATCGCAGACTGCATCACCGCCACCTGCGGCAAATGCGCCACGGGCACCGTTTGGCGCAGGCTGTACGACGGCATCAACGCCGTGCTCGATTCGATGACGCTGCGCTCGGTGCTGGACGACCACGGCGGCGAAGCGCTGTGCCGCTGCGGCGAGGCGTGCGGCTGTTCGGCGCGGGAGTGCGCGCAATGAGCGCGCGCGGAAGATCCCCGCTGCCGCCCGCCGCAAAGCGGGGCGCGCAAGGCGGAGCGGGGTATATCTATTTGGACCACGCCGCCACCACGCCCGTAGACGAAGCCGTTTTGCGGGCGATGCTGCCGTATTTTTCGGAGGAGTTCGGCAACGCCAATTCGCTGCACCGCTGCGGCCGCCGCGCCGTTGCCGCGCTCGACGGCGCGCGCGATTCCGTTGCCGCCTGCATCGGCGCCAAAGCGAGCGAGGTGTATTTCACCTCCGGCGGCACCGAGGCGGATAACTGGGCGCTGCGCGGCGTGCTGTATGCCAACGCAGAGCGGGGGCGGCATTTTATCCTCTCCGCCGCGGAGCACCACGCCGTGCTCGAATGCGCGCGCGCGTTGGAGCGGGAGGGGTTTTCGTACTCCGTTGCCCCCGTCAACGGGCAGGGCAGGGCAGACGTTGCCGCGCTGGAAAAACTCTTCCGCCCCGATACCGTGCTCGTCTGCCTGATGGCGGCGAACAACGAGGTCGGCACCGTGCAGCCGCTAGCCGAGGTCTCCGCGCTCTGCCGCGCGCGCGGCGCGCTCCTGTTTTCGGATGCGGTGCAGGCGGCGGGCGCGCTCCCCGTCAACGTGAACGCGCCGCCCGTCGATCTTTTGGCGCTCTCTTCACACAAGCTGTACGGACCGAAGGGCGCGGGCGCGCTGTACGTGCGCACGGGCGTGAAGATCGCTCCGCTGCTGTTCGGCGGCTTGCAGGAGCGCGGCAAGCGGGGCGGAACGGCAAACGTGGCGGGCGCCGTCGGGTTTGCCGCGGCGCTGCGCCTTACGTGCGAGCGGCGCGCGCAGGACGTACCGCGCATTGCCGCCCTGCGCGATCGGTTTGCGGAAAAGGTTTCGGCGGGCGTTGTCGGCGCGGTGCGCAACGGCGATGTGCAAAATTGCCTGCCCGGCATTGCAAACTTTACGTTTGCGGGCGCGGCGGGCGAGGCGGTGCTGTACGCGCTGGATCTTGCGGGGGTCGCCGCGTCGGGCGGGGCGGCGTGTTCTTCGGGCGCGCCGGAGCCCTCGCACGTGCTGCTCGCCATGGGAAAAAGCGAGGAGCAGGCGCGTTCTTCCGTGCGTTTTTCCTTCGGGCGGAACAACACCGAAGCGGAGGCGGATGCCGCCGCCGCGATCGTTGTGCGCGTTTTGCAAAAGCTGCGCGGCGGCGCTTAGGAGAGGGGTATGCGAAAGAGCGAACGCGAAGTTTTTGGCGATGCGCAAATTTTGGAAATGCTGCTGCGCTGCCCGTATCTGGTTTTGAGCATCAAAACGGAGGGCGCCCCGTACTGCGTGCCCCTCCATTTCGGCGCGGAGCTTGCCGCGGGCAGCCCCGCCGTGTATTTTCACTGCGCAAACGAGGGCACAAAGCTCGATCTGCTCGCAAAGGGCGGAGAGGTCTCCTTCTGCGCGGCGAACCTGCTGCGCGTGTTCAACAAGGGCGCGGTGCCCTGCGGGTATACCGCGGATTACGAGAGCGTGTGCGCAAGCGGAAGCGCGCGCGTCGTTACGGACGAGGCGGAGCGCCTGCACGGGCTGAACGTGCTTTTGCGCCGCTATGCGGGCGGGGAATTTGCAAAAGAAGCGTTTTCCGAACATGCCCTGGCGCAGACCGCCGTCGTCAAGATCGAAGTATCCCGCTGGACGGGCAAGCGCTTGGTGCGGGAGTAAAAAAGAGAAAAATCCTCCGCAAAGGGGCGCCGCGGCGCCCCTTTTTATTTCAAAAAGATTGCAAAACACGAAAAAACGTGTTATACTGATTGCGCGAAACAAACAAAATAAGGCAGAGAGAGGGGTATTTTTATACTCTTTTTTAGGCAACCCTATTTTTCGGAAAACGAGAAAGACGTAAATTCCGGGAAAAATAGGGCGGAAGAAAATATCCCCGATCTGTTTTGTTTGTTTCGCGGCAATCGGAGTTTGCGTTTTTCGATGCGTCAGCTTCGGTTGGCGCATTTTTTATTGCCTTGAAAAATTTAAAACGGAGCGGAGGGAAAGATGATAAGGAAAAAGAAAGCAAGCATTATTACGTTCGATCAAAACCTGTGCAATGCGCGCGTTGACGACAACAGCATTTTGTTTGTTCGCGTAAACGATGTGGTCACGCATGAAGAAGCGTCGATCGTTGTTCCGCCGACGCATACCGCGATCATCATCAAAGGCGGCGGAGATTACCGTTACTACAAGAGCGGTACATATCCCGTGTTTGACGACAAGAAAGAAAAGAAGGCGTGGAAAAACGGGCTCCCCGTGGAGGTCGTATATATCCCGAAAGAGACGCGCGTACTCATCCGTTGGGGGACGCCGAACCGGTTAAAATACAGGGACGAGGCGAGCAATAAGGTCATAACGGTCGGCGCGCGCGGCGAATTTGACGTATCGGTAAGCAATCCGGAACAATTTTTCCGCAAGGTCGTCGGGGCAAAAAAGGAATTTGACCTGCGGGAATTCAGCAAGCGCTTCGGCGAAACGGTTGCTTCCGAATTTGTCGATGTTTTTTCCAAAGTCGTTTCGGAAAAACATTTGACGTATGACAAATTCACGGCAAGCAAAAAGGAGATCGCAAGCGGCATCGAAGAGATCTTAAACGTGCAGTTCGAAAAGGAATGGGGCATCAGCTTGCGGCATTTCTTGATCGCGGATTTCGATATATCCGACGAAGACATGAACGCCATTGAGGAATTTGCCGCGGAGAAAGCCCGCCAAGAGCAGATGCAAAAGATCTTTGCCGAGTTGGAGCGGTTAGACGATAAACAGTGGGAGCGCGAAAAATATCTGCGCGAATTGGAGCTGAAAGACAGGGCGCTGTACTACGATGTGCTGAAAGTGATCGGCAAGCGGGAGGATACGGCGCGGGCAAGGACGGAAGCAAGAGTATTGTATTGCCCGCATTGCGGAAAGCCGTATAACTTGACGGATACGTTTTGCCCCGCCTGCGGCACAAAGGTAAGGCGGGAGATCGTCAAGTGCAAACACTGCGGAAGCGAAAACAGCGACGACGCGGAGTTTTGCTTCCGCTGCGGAACAAAATTAAAGGAGGAAGCGTAAAGTGTGTTGGTGCAAAAAAAAGAGAAAATCCGAATGCGTAAAAGAAGATCGGGAGCAGATCGAAGCAAATTATAAGGCGATCGACGTGCTTGCGGTGCTGGCAAAAGAGGACGAGGCGCTCCTCGCCTCTTTGGAAGAGCTGCAAGAATCGCTGCGGTACCTGATCGCGTCAAGCGACGGCAAAGTAAAAAAGTACGACGAAAAGATCGGAGAGCTGCTCGGCGATCTGAAAATTCTGCTTGCCAAAAAGGGGACGGACAACAAAAAGGAGACCGAAAGCCTGCTTTCTTCCCTCCGCCTTTGCATTGCAGAGCGAAAAGCAAAAACGCAATTTTAATTTTACGGAAAGGAAGGGGAGAGAAAAATGCGGTGTATGTTTTGCGGCGGCGAAATGCGGCAAGAGGCGGACGGAAAGTACCGCTGCGAATTTTGCGGCAGAGAGGCAGCCGGGGAGGAAAAGCGTTCTTTCGTAACTCCCCGCGCCGACGAAGGGGTGAACGTTTTTGATAAAAACAGCAAAGGCGTTTTGGAGATATCCTGCCGTTTTGATTCCTGCGCGGGGGCGGGGTCCGGGTTTTTGATCGATGAAAGGGGATATGCGATAACCAATACGCACGTGGTAACGCATAACGCAAAGCCGTGCGAGAGCATGACGGTAAAAATTGCGGGGCAAAAGGTGCCCGCCGCCGTTCTTATGCTCGGCGACGATAAGGGCGGCAACGGAGACGGGGTCGATCTTGCCCTCATTAAGCTGGGCACGGTCCCGCGCGACGCGCACCCCGTTCGGCTGGGAGATTTCAGCAAAGTGCGCAACGGGGAACAGGTCTTTGTGATCGGAAACCCGCTCGGAGACGGGATGTGCATCACCGGCGGCATCGTAAGCGACAGGGAGAGAGTTTTGGGCGGAAAAACGCTGTTGATGACCGATTGCGCCGTCAACGGAGGAAATTCCGGCGGGCCGATCTTCAACGGCAAGGGCGAGGTGATCGGCGCGATCGTTTCCAGCAGGCTGAACCGAGACGGTTCCGCCACGGAGGGGATGAATTATGCCATTCCTTCCTATATCGTGCAGGAGTTTTTGCAGGGGAAGCACACGGCGGTCCGCCTTTTTTAAGAGAGAAAAAAGCAGGGAAAAATATATGAGAGAACAGGTAGAAAAATGTTTGTCTTGCGGCGGGGAGATCGAAGTTGACCGCCGCACGGGAAAGCCGACTTGTACATACTGCGGGCGCGAATACGCCTCCGACGTAAAAAGTTTTACCCCGGAACTGAAAGAAATTGCGAGGCTGCGCCAGCTGCGCGAGTTTATTCAAGCGGAGGAGCGCTGCAAAATATTGCTGCAAGAATTGCCGGAATGCGCGGAAGCGTATTGGCAAATGCTGTTGGTCTCGCTCGGCGTGGTGTTTGTGCGGGACGAGGCGGATAAAAAAGTAAAACCCACGTTTTTCAGTTATTCGTACGACGAGCGCATATCCGTTTTAAAAAACGAATTCTACCTGCGGGCGTTAAAGTACGCCGAGGGAGAAGACAGAGGTTTTTACGAGGAAAAAGTCAAGGAGATCGACGGGCTGCTCCGCGAATTTTTTTCTTTGGTCGCCAAAGAAGATTCCTACGATATTTTTATCTCGTTTAAGCAGACGGAAACGGCGGTCACGAGAGAGGGGCAGAGGATCACGTTCGAGACCGACGATTGCAGAAAGGCGCGCGAGATCTACGAGGCGCTGAGCAAAAAATACAAAGTTTTCTTTTCGCCGGTCTCCATCGGCAAGGACAGCGGGATAGAGGGGGAAAAGTACGAACCCCGCATTTTAAAAGCGCTGCAAACGGCGCAGGCAATGGTTTTGATCGGCTCGAAAAAGGAATACCTTGAAGCGCAGTGGGTCGAAAACGAGTGGAAAAGGTATCTCTACTTTATCCAAAAGGAGAAAAAGAAAAAAAATTCGCTGATCTTTTGCTATTTAAGGCAAATGCCGTCGCTGCCCGGAGCGCTCGCCGAGATCCAGCTGCCGACCTGCGATGCGTTCCGTGACGGATACCGCAAAGAGCTGGAAGATAAACTTTCCCGCATCGTAACGCCGAAAGGGTATAAGACCCAAATGCGGGAAAGGAAGGTGCAAACGGATTTTGAAGAGGATGAGCAGTTTAATTTCGGGTACAATATCGAGCGCGTAACAATCGCACACAAAGGCCGCGAAGCGATCGTGCAGATCGCTCCGACGGAAGCGCGTGACCTTGAAAGCGCCAATGAAGTTCTGCGGCGGGGAGGGTTCGGCCCCGCCGCAGAAAGATTTTCCTCTATATTGCGGAAAAATCCGCACAACGCAGCCGCGTATATGGGGAGATTTTGCGCGCGGATAAAGGCGAGTTCCTTAAAGACGCTGCCTTATTATCTGGTTCCGAGGGTAAAGGAAGAGCATTTTGTAGATTTTGAAAATGCAATTGCCAATGCGCCGAACGACGAGTATTTCGGGTCTGTCATAGATGCTTTTGTTGACGGGTTGAAAGAATGCTTGAACAGGAATGGTAAGCCGGGGAAATATGTTAAAAAAATAGAGACGGTCTTGGATCATCTGCAAAAATATCTGGATGAAGAGCGTGTAAAAAAAGTTTTGGAGGTGTTGGGAGGATTTTGCAGGGAAAGCCTTGCCGCGAAAGATATAAAACTCTGCGAAAGATTTTTTGTGCGGGCAAGAAATTTGTTTTTTGAAGAAAACCGCGCGTTTAACATTGATTTTATGCTGTGGTACGCGATCAATTTATATACGTACGGGTATTATATCGAAGCGCAGCGATATTTTGAAGAGGTGGCTTTGGTAAAGCGGTCTGCGGAGGCGTACTGGTATTTACTGGCGAGCCGCCTGAAAACTCCGGATCTGTTGCGCACCAAGTTCAACCTCATGCCGGACCCGACGGACGACGCGTCTGCGAAAAAACCGTCGGAGCTTGATTTGGATGAGATCGTAGAGAGGGTCATTCTCTGCGAACTCAAAGAGCCCGATCCGGAAAAACGGTTCCCGTATACAAAAAAGATCTTTCAGGTCATTAAATATCAAATAGAAAAAAACAGCGCAAAGGAAGTTACACCGTTTGTCGAAACGGTCGTCAGCTGCTTTACACAGTTCAAGCAAGACCGGTTGCGGGATGGTTTTTTGTTTTTTGTCGCATATACGTATTTGCAGTTAAAAAAGTTCAAACTTGCAGAACTGTATTATCGGGAAATTTTGGCGATAAATCCCGAAAATTCCCGTGCGCATTGGGGACTTTTGTTTTGTCGGTTGAACGTAACGGACGAGGCAGGGGTAATAAAACGGCACAAAGAATTGGCAATGTACCAAGAATTTAATAACGCAACGAGTTGTGCCGACAAGGAGGAGTATCGGCATTATACCGCGATCGCAGAGAGGGCGGCAATGGACCGCGCAAAGACGGTGGACCGCGAGGAGCTTCGGTTTATTTTAGAGCCCGACGGTTTTTTCCCTGCCGTTGCAGCAAAAGAAACGAGGGAGCGGAAAAAAGAGAAGCGCGAAAAAGAAGAGGAGCACGAAAAAAAAGAGAGGAAACCGTTCAATACGGTTTGGGTGGCGTTTTCCTATCTGTTGTTGGTGCTGGTTGCGCTTTTTCTGCTGCTGTATTATAAAGTGGAACAAAACGTCTGCCTGATCGTAGCGGGCGGTGCGGTAGTTGTGTATTTGGCAACATTTAATCGGTTTTTGAAAACGGGGCAAAACTGCGTTGCCAACGGCGGGTGGCGATTCGGACTGTGCGGAATCGTTGTTGCCATAACAGTTGCCGTTTCGCTGTGTGTTTCCAACGATTTTGATGCGCTGATCCCGCGCATGCAGGAAATACGGCTTTTATACGAAAAGGGAGCGGTCGGCGAAAGTTTTTATACAGAAGTGCTCAGGAATGCAAAGATTTTTTACTTCGGTTGGATCTCGCTCACGGCTTTGGCAACCATTGTTTTGATTGCTATGGCTAATAAAAATCGGCTCGGCGAAAGCGGGAGCGCCTTTTTCTTTGTGCTGCTGTTTGCTTTGATCGTATTGCTTCTTCCTTTGTGTGCAGATCTTGTTCTTACGATACTTACAAATATAGAAAACCAATCCATTATAGGAAGAGGAATTTTCGAAACGATCTTCATCTTTTTGGTATCGGCAGTGATCTTGTTGGCAGCGCAAGGATTGATAGGGGGGCTGTTGTGTATCGTCGTGTTTGAAAAAACAAGTACAGAAAAACGTGACATTATAAGCGATTAAACAAAAGGGGAGACGGCTATGCCGTCTCCCTGTCGATTTTTTTCGGAAATTTATCCTTTCCGCTGTTCGCACAGCACGTCCGCAAGGCGGGCGAGGCGCTGCGGGGAGAGCGTTTCGCCGCGCGCGCTTGCCGCCACGCCCGCCTCCGCCAAAACCGCCTGCGCCGCGCCGCGCGGAAGCGAAAAGGCGGTCATCAGGTTGTTTTCCAGCGTTTTGCGGCGGGATAAAAAGGCGGCGCGCACCGTACGTTTGTACATGTTTGCGTCTTTTACGGGGATGCGGTTTTCTTCAAAGGTCAGTTTTACCACGGCGCTGTCTACGTTCGGAACGGGGTAGAACATTCTCCGCGGCACGCGGCGCACGATCTCGGCGCGCGCACGCAGCGCGATGGCGGCGGTCACGGCGCCGTATTCGGGGGTGTTTTCTTGGGCGCAAAACCGTTTGGCAACGTCCTCCTGCACCATCACGACAAGCGCTTTCGCCTTGGCTGCCCCTTCGATGAACTTCATAACGAGGGGCGTGGTGATGTAGTACGGCAAATTTGCCGCCACCGTATAGGGCGGCAGCGTCTGTTCGAGCGCCGCAAGGTCGGCGCGCAAAAAATCGCCGAACACAAGCCGTACGTTCGGGCAGTTTTTGAGCGTTTCGGCGAGCACGGGGCGCAGCTTTTCGTCGATCTCGTAGGCGAGCACCTGTTCGGCGCGCGCCGCCAGCGCCCGCGTGAGCGTACCCGCGCCCGCGCCGATCTCCAAGGCAAAGCCGCCCTCGACCTCGGCGTCGTCTGCGATGGCGGAGAGCAGGTTTTCATCGGTGATAAAGTTCTGCCCGAACTTTTTTTTGAAAAAGAAGCCGTTTTTTTGCAGGACTTCGCGCACGGTTTCCATAAAATTCCCGTCCTTTTTTTGTTTAGCCGCCCGCAAAGGCGTGCAAACGGTTGCCGCGCCCTGTGCGCGGGCGGGCCAAGGCGCCCGCACCAAAGCGGAGGACGGCGGCGCGTTTAGCGCCGCCGCCTGTGCTTTTTTTGTGTAAAGGGCGCGTTTTGCGCCGCTTGCCCGTTCGGGTACGGGCGCTATTCGATGTACGGGCGCACTTTGAGGGGTACGCCGCATTTTTCTGCAATGGCGCGGCAGGCGGCAAGTTTTTCTTCGCCGAGGATATCCACCACGGAAAACCACGTTTGGATGCCGCGCGCGGCGCATTTTTCGGCAAACTCCTGCAAGCCGTAAAACGCCGCTTCGCCGAAAGAGGGCTTGCACAGCGCCGTGTACGCCGCGGCGGTCGCCTCGTTCAGGCTTACGTTGATCTTATCCACGGCGCCCGCCAAATCCCCCGTTACGTCGCGTTTGTGGATGAGGTTCGCCTGCCCGTTCGTGTTCAGCCGCACCGCCGCGCCGCGGGCTTTCAGCTCCCGCGCCACGGCAAGCAGCGCGCCGAGGCGGATGGTCGGTTCGCCGAATCCGCAAAACACATACTCTTTGTAGCGGGCAACGTCGGCGGGGATGCGCGCCAGCACCTCTTCGGGGGCGGGTTCGCGCGCCAGCCACAGCTTGTGCCCGAAGTAGTCTGCCTTTTCGTTGCGCACGCAAAAGGTGCAGGCGTTCGTGCACTTGCTCGTCAGGTTGATATACAGGTTATCGCCGATCTCGTAGGTGAAATTTTCGTACGCTTCCATGGGTCTATCCTTCGTTTTTAAGTTTGAAAAAGAGGGTGTGCGCGTTCTTTGCGATGCGCGCGGCGAGCAGTTCCTCGTCCTGCCCGCGCAGCAGGGCGAGCGTTTTGTAGACGAGCGGCACATTCGCGGGCGTGTTCTGCGTGCCGCGCAGCGGCTCGGGCGCAAGG
>CALVMR010000031.1 GCA_944346885.1 uncultured Clostridia bacterium
CTATCTCCACCATCGCCCTGAAAATTGTGTTAAATCGCCAAATTTACCACAGTTTTCGGGGCTATTTTTTGTTTTTCGGAGCATTTTTTCGCCGCCGCGGATGATTTTAGTGTAAAAATTAGTGTAATTTCCTTCTTTTTATAAATCGGAGATCGGTCATTTGGATGACGAGAAACAGTTTTATAGGAAAAGACGGGGGAAATCGTTGCTCCGAAGGAAGGGCACATTCAGCCGCGCTGCGGCGCCATGACAAAAAAAGACTTTGCCAACGCCAAAGAATACGGCGAAAAGGCAAAGCAAAAGTATTTGAAGAAAAAAGCACAAAAAAATAGTAACGAGTGCCAAACACCTAAAAGGCATCAGCCCTAACATTCAGAAGAGTGTCGTCGTTACTGTTTGTACTATACCACATTACCGCGGAAAAAGTCAAGCAGTTCCGTAAAAAATAAAAAGTCCCCGACGTTCGCCAGTCGGGGCGCTGCCGCAAAGACTTGCAGCGGGCGCAAGGTATTGCAACCTTGCCTGCATGCTATCCTGAGGGTAGTGGTGTTCTTGACATAATGGATAAGCCCGCATGGCATAAGACCATGGTTACTGTACCACACTTCCGCAGAAAAAGTCAAGCAGTTCCGCAAAACATAAAATTCCCCGAACATGCTTGTTCGGGGAACTACCGCACAAAGCCTGCGGCTGGAATGAGGTATTTCAACCTCAACTGCATGCTACCCTGAGGGTAGTGGTGTTCTTGACATAACGGATAAGCCCGCATGGCACAAGACCATGCTTACTATACCACACTTCCGCAGAAAAAGTCAACCGTTTTTGAGAGGAGCATATGATCACGATCATTGACGGGGCGGCGAGCGGGGAATGCTATGCTTTTTTGCAGCAAAACCGTAACGGCTGGACTGCTGCGTCGTATATAAAGAGCGATTGACCGCTCCTTGACGAAAAGGGAGCGGAAAGAGATAGAAAAGCAAAAAAACGGAGGTTTTGGAAATGACTAAGCAGAAAAACCGCTGCCGCGAACAGGCTGCCGCGGAACTTGTTTTTGAACTGCGCGAGCTTATTGCAGGGCAAAGCGAATTTTGCCTGCGATATGGGAATATTTCTTTTCGCGTTGAACCGTATGGCGCCGAGCTTGAAATTTGGCGCGACGGAAAAAAAGTTGCCCGCTTTGCCGATCTTGATGCCATGTTGCAAAATTTTTCCATTGCCGGCAAACCCATTGCCGATTTGCTGCCCGATATAGAGTACGAATAAGAGCGGCGCACTGTTTTATAAACCGCAAAAAGTTTTCGCCGACTGTTCGGCAGGGGAAGGTGTAACGGTTAGTATACCGGCATAAGCGATGACCTTTTTAAACAAAAGCAAAATGCGCCGTGCCGAGGGCACGGCGCATTTTTGCGTCAAATTGCATTTTTGTTTGCACGGCGCATTTTTGCGTCAAATTGTTTTTTATTTGCGCGACGCTCTGTTTGCGCGGCGCGGTATTTATGCAGTGCTTTGTTTGCGCGCGGGAGGCGGCGCGCTTTCAGCGCACGATCTTGTATTCGAGCAGTTTAGAGCTGCGCGGCTGCGAGAGCACGATGGCAAGCCCCTTTTCGCCGAGCTCGGCGCCCGTTGCGGCAAAGCGTTCGCCCGTGTCTGCATCCGAAAATTCGTAGCGCGCGTCTGCTTGCAGCCCGCCGAGGCGGATGACGGCGCGGTCGGTGGGGCAGTGTTCGCGGCGGAACGCCATCACGATGCCTTCGCCCGCGGCGGCGTCTTCAAACTGCCAGCCGCCCCAGGCGTATTCGGTAACGGGCTGCCCGAACACGGGGTAATAATCGCAGGAGAAAAAGCGGCGGATACGCGCCCATTCCGCGGCAAGCGCCTTCAACTCTTCCGGGATCGTGCTCGGCGCCAGATTTTCGTACCCGAAAAAGTTGCTGCAAAGCCCCGCGGAGTAGGCGGAGCGCACGCGGTAGGGATCCGTTACGCCGAAGCCCGTGCCCGTGCTCGAATAGGGGATCCAGCGCGAAATGCCCATCATGTTGTTCTGCGCCGAGAAGGGCGCGCAGTCAAATTCGCACTGGTAATCGCTCCGCCACAGCGGCACCGAACGGGAGAGCGTTTCTAAGTCAAGCCGCCGCCCGCCGCTGGCGCAGTTGTCGATGATGAGGTGCGGAAAGGTCTTGCGCAGCCTGTCCCACAGTTCGTACATGCCCATAATGTGCTTGATCTGGTGGATGCCCTTCCGCTGCGGTTCGTCGTTCGCGTTCCAAAATCCGAGCGGGTCCATGTTGAAGTCCTGCCGGTACAGGTCCAGTTTGAGGGTACGGATGTAGCCGCTCAGCAGGTCGTACACATAGTCTACCACGGCAGGGTCGGCATAGTTTAAAAGATAATATTCGCTGTTTTCGTTCTCTTTGAGGCAGTATTCGGGGTGGTTTTTGGCGAGGGCGCTCTCTTTGTAGCAGCGTTCCGGTTCCACCCACAGCATGGTGCGCAGCCCGCAGCTCTTTGCCTTTTCAAAGACCCGTACCAGCCCGTCCGGGTGGATCTCTTCGTTGACCTGCCAGTTGCCCGTTTGCCGGCACCAGCCGTCGCCGAATTCGCTGCGCGTTTGCGAGCCGCGCTCGCCGTACCAGGCGGCGTCCACCCAAAAGCCGGTCACGCCCGCGTTGCTTGCGCGGATGGTATCCAGCTGGCGCAGCATGAAATCCGTGGAAGCGCCGCCCCAAAACGAGAGGAAAAACGGCAGCCCTTCCTTCCGCACGTTTTCGGGCACGATGTGCTCTTTGATGGTGCGTTTGAAGGTGTTGTGCGCGTCCGTTTCGCTCTCTTCGGCGGCGTACAGCATAACGGATGCGGTGCGGATCTTTTCTTTGGGGTAGAGTTTAAAGTCTAGGCCGGGGATGCCCGCGCGGAGGCACAGCCCCGCCTCGCTCTTTTGCACGCACGCCCGCCATTCGCCCGTCCAGCCGACGGCGGCAAGCACCGTTTTTTGCCCGCCCCGCACGCAGAAGAAGGGCGCATACCCCTGCGAGCTTCTGCCGTCGTGGCAGCCGAAGCATTCGCGTTGCCCGTTGCGCAGTACGTTCACTTCGGTGGCAAACTCTTTGTCGTTGTTGTTGGAGCCGAAGTATTTTACCAGGCGCAGGTAGTCGTCGTTTCCGTACCCGCGGTAGCCGTCCGGCAGGGAGGGGGCAGCCCAAGGCAGTTCGCAGTCGATATCCGCCACGTCGCGGATCTGTTCGGTATCCGCATCGGAGGCGTTTTCAAAGTACAAAAGCGATTTTACGGGACCTTCCGGGTAGAAGGTCGTTTCGCGCGTTACCGTCAGGTTTCCGACCGCCGCAACGGCGGTCTCTTTTTTTACGCCTCTTTCCTCGGCGCTTGCGCTCGTTTGAAAGGTCAGGTCTTTGGAACGGATGCGCGTGTTTCCGTACAGGAAGGAAAATTCGATCATGGGTCTCTCCTTATGGGGGTTGATTTTTCGGGCTTTTGCCGCCGAAACCGAACACCTTCGGAAACGGTCGGCAAAAGCCCGTTTTGTTTGCGGTTAGCGGCTTTTTGCCCTGTTTACGGTTTGGGCGCCGCTTTTTTCTTTTTGACGAGCACCGCCGCCGTGACGCCGCCCGCCAGCAAGAGCGCCGCGGCGGCGCAGAGGCAGACGATGAGCACGGTATTGTCGTTCTGCGGCGGCTGTTCGCCTCTGCCCGATGCGTTTTGCAGGGCGAGCAGGGCGGCTTGGATGGAATCCGCCGCGGCGTGCTTATCCTCGATCACCGTTTTTGCCTGCTGCATGGCGGCGGCGAGCGCTTCGTTTTGCGGCCCGTCCGCTTGCAGCAGTTCGCGGTACAGCGCGCGCAGATCGCTCTTGTCTTCGCCCGTAAAGGTCGCATGCAGCAGCGGCTGCGTTTCCGTCCCCTCGGTGGTGGTATAGCGTATGTAGCGCGCCGTGTATACGCGGTCGAAAAAGATCTTGTTGGTCAGCGAATCGGTTTCGGCGGGGAAGTTGTTCGCCGCGGCGCTGTTGGCGAATGCGCCTTCCGCGGCCGTCGTATACGTCTGCCCGTCCGTGCTGATCTCCACTTTGTACGAGAGCAGCGTGCCGCCGCTTTGCGGCACGACGCGCAGCCCGTCCGTTTTGCATTCTTTTTGCAGGTCGAGTACCGTGCCGCCGTCTGCGTCCGCGCTTTGGCTGCCCGCAAGGTCGTAGCCTTCGGCAAGCGTTTCGGCAACGGTGCGGTCCACGCGGATGATCCCCTCGTACAGCGGCGTGCCGTCCGTGTAATTGTACGGGGTGAACAGCACGCAGTTTTCAAATACGTTTACGATGTAGCCGATGTCCGTCGCTTTGTAATCGAACACGTTGTATTCAAAGGAGGGCAGGTCGATGCAGGTGCCGAAGGAGGAAACATAGGTCGCGTCGTCGCCGATGTAGCCGTTGTGCAGGTGCCCGCTGATCACGATC
The DNA here is from genome assembly GCA_944346885.1 of uncultured Clostridia bacterium. GTDB lineage: Bacteria > Bacillota > Clostridia > Christensenellales > Borkfalkiaceae > Borkfalkia. Next base: position 4,463 of record CALVMR010000031.1, read on the forward strand.
GCCTGCGGGTAATCGGCAAGCACCGCTTTGATCTTATCGCTGTCTTCGGCGCCCAGCCCCCAGCGGAAGTCTTCGCTTTCGGGCACGGTGTTGTTGAGCGGGTTGTGCGTGAACACGAACACGGGTCGGTCGGGGTCGGTTTCGGCAAGTTTTTCGCGCAGCCAGGCGATCTGCTCATCCGAGATCACGGAGGCTTCGCCCTGCACTTTGGTGGCGGATTTGTCGTTGGTGCGCGCTTCGGAGCCGAGCAGGATAAAGTGGTATCCGCCGAAATAGCGGTCATAGTACACCGTTTCCGTCGTCGGCATGCCCATGCTCTCGAAGTAGGTGTTCACCGTGTTGAGGAAGCGCCCGCGCGCCAGCTCGGAGAGCCGTTCCAGCTCCTGCGGGTCGGTGGAATCGCGGTTGTAGGTCACGCCGTCGATGGTCTCGTTGATGCGGTATTCGTGGTTGCCGATGGAGGTGAGCACAGGGATGTCGTAATTGAGGATGGGCATCAGGTATTTTTGGTACTCCGCTTCCATGCCGTTGCAGGTGATGTCTCCGTTTACGAGCAGCAGCTGCGTCTGCGGGTAGGTTCCGTACAGCGTTTCGAGCGCGTCCTCAAACTGTTCGTCGGTGTTGCCGGGCGCGTCGTGCGCCACGGCGTCTCCGTAGCCGTCTGTATTCATGTGCACGTCGCTCATCAATGCAAAATCGAACAGGCTCTTTTGCTGCGCTTCGGCGAGCACGGCGTCCGCGGCGGCATTGCCCGCGGCGGCGTCCGCGGCATTTTTGAGGGCGGAAAGCGTCTGTTCGGATACCACGCCCTCGTACTTTTGCACGATGCGCTGTTTCTGTGCGTCGGTGTAGGCGTTCGCCTGCGCGGCGGGGGCGGCGGCAGCCGTCACCGCGGTGGGGAGCAGCAGTCCGCAGGAGAGCAGGCAGCAAGCAAGCAGTTTCCAGATCCGTTTCATGTCATTTTACCTCGTTTTGTGAGTTTTTTGTCTGTTTTTTCTTTCGGACGGCGCGGAGGACGAACAGCCCCGCGCAGGCAGCCGCTGCCGCCGCCGCAACGGCGATCAGCGCAATGAATACGGGCGCCAACCCTTCCGCGTCCGCCGCTTCAAAGGCAAAGGGCTCGCTCAGCAGCGTAAATTGCAGCTGATAGTTTTCGTCGTAGCAATCGATCAGCGCCACCGCCCGCCCGCTGCACGCGCCCTCGGCATAGTAGCCGTTCGCATTTTGCAAAATTTCTCCGTCGCTTTCCAGCACGATGAGTTTGGCGGTGTACTGTTTTGTTCCGCCGCCGAAGGTTTCGCACTCCGCCGTAACGCGCGCGGGCGTTTGCGAAAGCTCGCAGGAAACGGAGCGGATGCTTTTCGCATAATCGCGCAGCCATACGGCATAATCGGTGGTCACGCTTGCGGCGCCCTGTTGCGCATAGTACGAAAAGAGGTTTTGGGATAGGTTCAGGGTGTACACGTGCGTGGGGATCCCCCGCGCCGCCAGCGCGCGGATGCCGCTCTCGGTCAGCCCGTTAAAGTCGGCGTGGTAGCTCGCGTTTACGGGGCACAGCTTTGCCATTGCCTGCTGCGTGTAGCGGGCAACGCTCTCTTCGCTCTCGTCCGCGCAGACGACGCTTCCGTCCAAATACCCGACGGAAAGTTCGGGCATGCGCTGCCGGCAGGCGTCGAGCTGGGCGCCGTTGAAGGAGATCACGCTGCATTTTTGCATCATGCCGTAGCCTTCGATCGCCTCTTGCAGCTTTTGCGCCGCCTCCGATTTGGAGGTCTTTATTTCGATAAAAAAGAACAGGTCTTCGTCGCAAAACTCTTCAAAATAGTCGGTGAGCAGAGGGATCTCTTCGGTGCCGTTCACCTTGTAGCGGCGGATATCCTGCAAGGCGAGCTGTTCGATGTACCCGCGCCCGTCCGTCGTGCCTTCCAGCGTGTCGTTGTGCATCACGATCAGCTGCCCGTCCGCCGTCAGATGGACGTCGATCTCCACCGCTTCCGCGCCGCGTTCGAAGGCGAGGCGGGCGGCGGCAACGGTGTTTTCAAGGTTTTCCTTGCCCGCGCCCTCGCTGCATCCGCGATGCGCCACCAAAACGGGGCGGGGCGAGAGGACGGAAAAATCCGCCTCTTTTACCGCTTCCGAGAGGGGCAGCTCCCGCGAGAGCAGCCCCGTGCACCCGTAGGAGAGGGCGCGGTAGGTCTCCTCTTTCGAGGCGGCGTCCGCCCAAACGTTGATGAGGAGCTTTTGCAGGGTGCGCACATAGTCCGCCGTCAGGGCAGAGAGGTCGAACAGCGCCGTTTTTGCCATGTTCGCGTTCACGCTTTGCTGCACCTGCGCGACCGTCGGCTGTTTTCCGCGGAAGTCGATCATGCCCGAAAGGCGGCTGCCCGCGGTGTTTGCCTGCCGCACCCGCGCCACGAGGGCGGGCGTATCCGAAACGACGATCCCGTCTAGGAAGCCGTTTTGCTGCGCGTACTGCGCAAAGGCGTCCGCCGCCGCGCTATCCTTAATATAATAGGCGGGCACGGCGTCCGTTTCAAATTCGGCAAGGGGCGCAAGCACTTTCCCTTCGGCGTCGGTCACGTTCAGCTCTTCGTCCAAATGCAGCAGCAGGGTGTCGCACGCCGCCGCCGTGCCGTCGTATTCGGCAAGGCACACGGTGTGCAGCGCGTCGGGCGCGGCATCGCGCGCGCCCTCTTCTCGCGCCTGTACGGGCAGGGCGCACAGCGCCGCCGCGGCGGCTGCCAGCAGCATGGCGGCGGCAAGGCATTTTTGTAAACGTTTCATTCGGCGCTCTCCTCCTCGTTGAGCGTTTGCAGGGTCGCAAGAACATACTTCCCTTCTTCGCTCTTTTCGGTAAAGCTGTATTCGATCTTCCCCTCCGGGTCGTAGTTCCACACCAGCGCCAGCGGAATGCCGCACTTGGCGAACAGCTCGCTCATCTCGCGCCAGCCGGAGTAGTCCTTTTCGTTTTCGCGCGCCGCCGCGCCGTATTCGCCGATGTAGTAGGTGTAGTTGTTGCGGTCGCACAGCTGTTTGTTGAACAGCAAATACTCCTCCAACGTAAAGTTGCGCTCGCCGTAGCGGATGGGTTGTGCCCAGTCTGCATAGTAGATGTGCTCGGAGGCGTGCGTCATGGGGGAAGGGCACAAAAATTTCCAAATGGCGGCGTGCTCTTCGGGCGTATCGTTCCCGAAAGTGCCGTTCGTGTACTGGTTGTACTGCGAGGGGCGCAAAAAGGCGTTCCCGTTGGCGGAGGGGCGCGCGTGCACGTCCGTGCGGCTTACGATGCGCGCAAATTCGGCGTACGCGCGGTTCACGCTGCCGCCGCTGAGCTTATCCTCGGCGGCGCTGCGCGCAAAGCGTTTGCTGCCGCGCGGAAGGGGGTCGTTTTTCAAATTATCCGCAAAATTCGGCAGGTCCGCCACCAAATTGAATTCGTTGCCGAATTCCCAAAAAGAAACGCTCCTTTCTTCCGAGAGCGCTTCCACGTATTCTTCGGTAAAGTTTTGCATAAAGCGGAAGGTCTTGCTCTTGTTGTTGCCCCAGCCGTATTCGTACCCCTCGTCGAACAGGTTCGGCAGGCAGGTCATCTGCCAAAAAAAGGAGGGGATCAGCCGTATGCCGAGTTCGTACGCCAGCTGCGAAAGGCGGCGCAGCGCGGAAAAATAGCGCTTTTTATCCGAAAAATACCGCTCGGTGTCTTCGGGGTAATAGAACCCGGCGGCGTTGAAGCGCACAACGCGCACATTGTGCGCGGCAAGCGTTTTCAGCCCGTGTTCCGCCGCGGAAAGGTCGTACCCGCCGCCCGCGGCAAAGGTGCTTGCGAACAAGCTGTAATAGTTGGCGCCGAACACCGTGCGCGTGCCGCGTGCGGTGCGGGCGGGGGCGTCGTCTTTTCCCTGTAAATTCGTCATTCTCCGATACTCCTTTGGGGAACTTTTAAAACGTTCTTTAAAAACATGGATAAAGTGCGAGAGAGAGGAATACCCGATGCGCGAGCTGATCTCCAACACCGAAAAATCCGTCGTCTCCAACAGTTTTGCGGCGTAATCCATTTTCACGGTCTGAAAATAGTTGCCGATGGTCTCGTTCATGTACTGTTTGAACATGCGGTTGATGTGCACCTGCGAAAAGTTGATCGGGTCGCACAGCTCGCGGAAGGTGGCGCCCATGTTGTTGGGCGAGTGCATGCGGTCCAACAGCCCCGTCAGCCAGTCCGGCATGGTGTTTGCCGCAATGTCTTCGCTGTGGATGCTCCCGTTGAGGTAGCTGTTTTCGATCGCTTCGAGGATAAGGAATTTGATCACGGAGGGCAGCGGCAGGGCGGAGGGCTTGTACAGCGTGTCGATGTGCTCGTTCATGCGCGCGTACTGCGCCTCGGTCAGGGTGGTGCGGATGTAATTCGGCTGGCACAGCAGCTGCATGTACAGCGCGGGGTTGATCGCATTCAGCATCGAATAGAGCGCCGAATCGGTGATCATCAGGTTGATGTGCTGCGAAGAGTGGTTGCGGTACCGCAAAAAAACGTGCGCGTCCTTGGGGCGGATGATAAATAAGTCGCGCTTTTGCAAAAGCATCGAATGGTTGTTGATGTTGTGCGCCAGCGCCCCGTCTAAGATCAAAAAAACTTCCCAGTAATTGTGGTAGTGCAAGTCGCCGTAGTTTGCATTGAAGAAGTGAAAACTCACTTCGTCTTCCGGGTGCTTGAAATCATGTTCGTGAGTGCAAAACCGCATCGGCGTGCTCCTTTTTTTCCGTACCGCGGGGATTTTTATTATAGAAAAGCGAGGCGCTTCTCCGCGTCGGAATAAGTGTAAATCCAAAACGGCGAAAATTCAATAGCGTTTCCCAAACATGATAATATACCGCAACAACTTGATAATCATCGACAAGAAATCGTAAAAATGCTGTGCTACAATTTATCCGTAAACAGCAAAAGCAAACCGCGCGCAGGGCGTTGTTCCCTCTCCCACCGCAGGGAAAGAGGGGCGCGTCTTTGTCGGATTTTTGCTTTTTCTGTGCGAGAAGATCATCTTTTGCCGAAGAGAGAAGCGGCACGAGTTTTCCGCGGCGGCGCGCCGCGGAAAAAAGATGATAAAATTTCGGAGAGTCCGTTTAAAAGGTTTTTTGGGGTAGCAATGGTAGCGGAGCTGCAAAACTGGAAACTGCTGTTTGGAGAAAAAAAACTCGATGCCGAAGTGCCCGGCGACGTAATGAACGACCTTTGGCGCGCCGGTGCGGTAAAAGAGCCCTTCTTCGCGGATAATTTTAAACAGCTCGGCTGGGTGCACGAACGCGAATGGGTGTACGAGTGCCGCTTCGATATCGGCGCCGCCGCCCTCGCTTCGCCCCGCGTGCAGATCGTGTTCGACGGCGTGGATACCGTGGCGGAGATCGCGCTCAACGGCGTGCTTTTGGGCAAAACGGAAAACATGTTTTTGCGCTACGCCTTTGACGCGAAGAGCGCCCTGCGCGCAGGCGAAAACGTGCTTACCGTCCGCTTCGTGCCGCTGCGCGGCGTATTGGAGCAGTTTAAAAACGACGGCAAGTACACCTCTTGCTTCCACGATACGCGCATCTTTTTGCGCAAGGCGCAGTGCCACTTCGGGTGGGACTGGGCGCCGAACTTCCCCGGCTTGGGGATCTGGCAGCCCGTGTGGCTGCGGGCAGACGACGGCAGGTGCGTGGATTTTGTGCGCATCGCCGCCGGCGAAGACGGCGCCGTGCGCGTCACGGCGGAGCTTTCGTACAACAACCGCAAGCACAGAAAGGGCATTCCGGAGATCGCGCCCGAACAGAGCGGCGAGCAGCTCTTTGTAGAACTTTTGTTGGAAGGCAAGGTCATCGCTTCGGCGAGTGCGCCCGCGTTCGGCGCCAAAAACCTGTTCGCCTTTTCGGTGCAGGGCGCGCGGCTGTGGTACCCCAACGGGTACGGGCAGCAGCCGCTGTACGCCTGCCGCGTCACGTTAAAGGACCGCGAGAGCGGCGCCGTGCTCGATACCAAGGAAGAGCCGTTCGCTTTCCGCACCGTGCGCGCGGAAATGCCCGTGCTGGAAGATGAGCGCATCGGGTTCGGCATCACCGTAAACGGCACGCGCATCCGCGCGGTCGGCTCCAACTGGGTGCCCGCCTCCATTTTGACGGGCTGCCTGCGCCGCGCCGATTACGACCGCCTGCTTACCGCCGCAAGAGACGCGGGCATCAACATGCTGCGCGTGTGGGGCGGCGGCGTGTACGAAAAGGACGAGTTTTACCGCCTGTGCGATGCGTACGGCATCCTCGTTTGGCAGGACTTCATGTTCTCCTGCTGCGACGTGCCCGACGATCTGCCGTGGTTCAACGCGATGGCAGAGCGGGAGGCAACGTACCAGCTGCGCCGCCTGCGCAACCACCCGTGCATCGCGCTCTGGTGCGCGGGGAACGAGCTGACCGGCTCTTTCCGCGCAAAGATCACGGATTTCGGCAACTATGTGCCGCGCGTGCTGCTGCCGGGGCTGTGCGCCGAGTTAGACGGCACCCGCCCGTACCTGAACGATTCGCCGTTCTCCGTGACGGACGTGGGCAACGATCTGACCAGCGGAGACTGCCACGTCAATTCGCTCGCGCCCGCCACCGCGGAAAACAACATCGTAAATTTCCGCCGGTACATGTGGGAAAACGAAAACGCCTTTTCCAGCGAATGCGCCGTGCTCGGCATGTGCCGCCTGCGCTCCTTTAAGAAGTTTATGCCCGCAGACAAGCTGTGGCCGCAAAACGAGCTGTGGGAGGACAGGCTTTCGCGCAACATTTACGACGATTCCGTTCCCTCCTTTACCGAGCGCATCACCATGAACGTGCGTTCGGTGTTCGGCGGGGCGTCCGATATCGGCGATTTCATCAAAAAATCCATGCTCGTGCATGCCGAAGTGCTGCGTTCGGAGATCGAATACCACCGCGCGCTGCCCTTTAACAACGGCATCATGAACTGGATGTACAACGATATCTGGGGCAACGCCACTTGGGCGATCGTCGATTATTACGGCGAAAAAAAGCCCGCCTACTTTGCGTTGAAGCGCGCGGGCAGGCGCAGGGCGTGCGCCGTTGTGCTGCGGCGGGAGGGGCTCGTGCTCTCTCTCGTAAACGACACGAAGGAGCCGTGGGCAGGCGCCGCCGTGTGCGGGCAGGAGAGCGAGCAGGGCGCGCTTTTGCAGAGCAAGACCTTTTCCTTTTCGCTGGCGCCCTTTGCGCAGCAGCGCATCGCGCTTCCCTTTGCGCCCAAGGAGGGCGGGTACCTCTTTGCCGAGGCGGAGGGCGCGGAACCCTGCTTCTACTATCCCGATCTTTCTCTGTGCGGGGCAAACGCCTCTGCGTTGGAAACCAAGTTCGCCGCAACGGGCAAAAACAGCGCAACGCTCACCGTTACGGCAAAAAAATTCGTGCGCAGCGTCTTTATCGACGCGCCCGAAGCGTTTGCGTTGCAGGCGGAGGATAACTATTTCGACCTGCGTGCGGGCGCAAAAAAACCCGTGGCAATCACATTCAAAGGCGATCTCACCGCCGCCGACGTGCGCGTGCTGACCTTTGCCGATGAATGGGTTGAATAAATTTTACGGAGGGGGCAAAATGCAGAAACGATTGAAAATTGTTTCACTCCTTTTGGTGTTGGCAATGGCATTCGCGCTTTTCGCAGGCTGCGCCGATCCGAAGAAGCCGGATGGAGGCGAGGGCAACGCTCCCGTCATCACCGTCGCTACGGACGCGCAGATCCCGGAAACCGCGTATGTCGGGCAGGTCATTTCGCTGCCGACGGCTACGTCTACGAACGCTGCCGACGGCTCGGCGATCACTGTCGGCGTGCGCGTTACCACAACGCGCTCTAACGGCAACTCCGGTACGGCGATGACGGAGCAGGCGGCAACGACCGTCCGCACCTTTACCGTTCCTTCGGGCGTTACGGAGTGCCAGGTAATTTATACCGCGCAGGACCGCGGCACGGGGCTTTCGGGCACGAAGACCTTTATCATCAAGGTAGAGGAAGACGATATCGCACCCGTCATCACGCTTGCGTCCGAAGAGGCGATCACGGGTACCTCGGCAGGGGGCATCACGCTGCCGCAGGCTACGGTCACGGATGCTCCGCTCAACCAGGATATCACGGCTACGGCGCTGCGCGTCAACGTTGCCAAAACGGACGGCTCGGCAAGCAACAATGTAACGTCGTACGCAACGCAGGGCGTTAAGCTCCATCTGCCCGCGGGCAACTACACGGCAACCTACACCGCGGAAGACGTGGCGGGCAACGCAGCCGAAGCAAAGAGCGTTTCCATCACCGTTACCGATACCGAACAGCGCTACACGGGCAACCTGCTCAGCACAAGTTCTGTGATGATCGGCAACGACGCTTCGTTCAACAGCCGCGGCGAGCTGCTCGTCGGCAAAACGTCTGCCACCGCGCAGGACGGGGATAACTCCACCGCAACGCTGGCGGGCTACAAGTTTGAAGAGGGCGAATATGTTTCGACGGTGTTCACCATCGACGCCGCTTCGGACGCGCCGGAAACGTACTACTTTATCAACTATGTGGCGTCTCGAAACTACAACAGCCTGATCCCCGACGGATCCGAAGGCAACAACCCGCCGCGCATCGTGCTCCGTTTCTCGGTCATCAATACGATGGTCTTGCTGGACGGCGCCAGCCAAGCGGGCGGCTCCGCCTACTCTTCGGCGACGTACAGAGACGGCAAAGTGCACGTCATGTACATGCAGGTGCTGCGCTATGTGGGCGAAGAACGCGCCACCGATCAGGCGTACGATGTTGCGAACGCGCGCATCGTGTTCAACGTTTGGTTTGACACCACGCCCGATAACGACCCGACCATGAGCGCCTTTGTCACCTGCGCCGAATCCACCAACGTCAGCGGCAGCGGCGAATTGGTCGCCAGCGAGTTCAAAACGCTGTGGGAGAACCCGCACGGCTTCTTGAACTTCGGCGCGCATTCCGAAGCGAAAACGCAGGCGGGCGTGTGGAACGACGACGCCCTGCACATCCGCGGCATTTATGCGTACGAAGAGGGCGAAACCGAATTCCGTGACACCACGCCGCCCACGATCACCGTAAGCTCCGCTCCGAAGGCAATCGCGGTCGTTGACGAGGCGTACGCGCTGCCCGCGGCAACCGCAACCGACGGCGCAACCAATCCTTCCGTGCTCGTGCACATCTACGACGCGGAAAGGCAGTTGGTCGGCACGGTAGAAGACCTCTCCGAAGCAAAGAGCTACACCTTTGAAGAGGCGGGCACCTATTATATCAGCTATGAATCCGCCGACGAGGCGAACAACATCAACTGGGTGGAATACTCCGTCAACGTGCTCGAATTTGCGGACGACGACGACCCCGTTATCACCGTTTCGGCAGAAGAGATCAGCGGCAAAGTCGGCGATGCGATCCAGCTTCCCACCGTCTCCGTCACCGACGAATCCGACCCGAACGGCATCACGCTCGGCTTGACCATCAGCGGGCCTAAGTCGTATGACAACTACTTCGTCAACGGGCAGCTTACCACCTTTACGACGGCAACGGCAGGCACCTACACGCTCACCTATTGGGCGGTGGATACTTCCGGCAACCGCGGCGAAAAAGTGGTCACGCTCACCGTCAATCACGTTGCAACGGGCAACGTGCTCACCGAAGCGGCGGAAGTGCGCAACAACGGCTACTGGATGTACACGACCGAAGAAGTGTACCGCCAAAAAGTTTCCATGTTCCTCAACACCTACATTTCGGCAGACGGCTGGAATGTAATGATGCAGCTTGCCGGCGGAGACAACTCCAACCCCGAATGGCCGAACGGCGTTATCCTCGCCATCACGGACGGCCTTTTGCAGCTCCGCGTCGGCGGCTGGGGCGGCAACCGCTACGGTTACTTTGAGTCTTGGACGGGCTGGAACGAATACAAGGCGGATAACACCTACGTTAAGTTCGAGTATCAGCTTACCGACGTCACCATCGAAGAGGTCGATTATCTGCTCGTACAGATCTGGGTCAACGGTGTGCAGTTGCGCGCTTCCATCGACAACGATTCCGACTGGGGCAGCATCCTCGGCGAAGAGGGCGGCATCCTGATCCCGAAAGAGAGCTATGCTTCGGCATACGCGCATTCGCTGGGCAGCGGCAGGTTGCACCTGAGCGCCAAGAGCGACTTCGGAGGACCCGAAAACCACGCGTACATTGCGGCGCTGCGTTTGGACGGCACGTCTGTGGAAGAATCCGACTTGCCTTCCGGTTGCGTTTGGAACAAAGACGTACATCCTGCAATGCCCGCGGGCGGCGCAGGCGTAACGGATACCGAAGAAACGACCGTTGTCGAGCAGAACAGCGATAATTTCACCATGCTGGAAGGCACGGCGCGTTCGCTCAGTGAAAACGCATTGCAGTCCGTCACGCTGAAATTGCAGTTCTCGCAGGCTTGGAGCAGCGCGACGAAGGTGAACGCGCGGATCCGCTTGCTCGGTACGGGTGCGGACGGCATCGACCTCGTGATCGGCGACAACAGCTACGGATACGGCTATGCCACCATTCAGGCGGGCGGTACGATCGTTGCTTGGGTCAGAGAGCAGAGCGGCACGACCGGCGGCAGCGGCGCCGATACGGCGTACTTATCCGCATTCAAAGGGACGGATGCATTCTATCTCAATGTTGCGGTTTCGTATGTGAAGAACACGGACGGCACCCTTTCGGCGATCAACATTGCGTTGAAGTTCAGCACCAACGGCACCGATTGGGAAACGCTGTATCTGTATCGCACCGGTTCGACGGGCGCCGTCAGCGACTTCGAGGGCGTCGATGGCTGGATGAATGATTACAGCTATGCAACGCAGGGCTACGCTCCTTCGCTGAACGTCTATCCTTGGCTGCTCGGCAGCGATGCAGGGCTTACGGACGGCGGTCTCGGCGTGCAGATGCTCGGCGAGGGTACGCTCAGCGTGCTCTCCGTCAAGGCGGAAGAGGTCACCGTAGAATAAAACAAGCCGCGTTTGCGGCGGTATCGTAACACCGGTCGAACGGGCTGATTGCAGCCTGTGGGCGGGCAGGTCCCCCGCGGGGGATCTGCCTGCTGCACAGGGCAGGGGAGAGGAACGGCTATGGATAAAAAGCAACTGGCAGAGCAAGAGCTTCCCGTACGGGAAGAGGATACGCCGCAGGCGGAGGGCATGCCTGCCGCAGCGGCGCAGGGCGCCGCCGCGGAGGGGACGGTCCCGCCGCAGCCCAAGCGCGCGGTAGTAAAGCTGCGCAGGGCGGCAGCCTATATCAAAAGCTATTGGCCGCTGTATTTGTGCCTGCTGCCGGGCTTTGTGGTGCTGTTCATCTTCACCTATGTGCCCATGTACGGCATAACGCTCGCTTTCCGCGATTATATCCCCAAATACGGGCTGTGGGGCAGCCCGTGGGGCGTAGACGGCGACATTTGGTACCATTTTAAAACGGTGTTTGCAACGTACGGCTTTTGGGAGCTTTTGCGCAACACCCTGTGGCTGGGGCTGCTCGGCTTGATCTTCGCGTTCCCTTCCTCCATCATCTTGGCGTTGCTCATCAACGAATTGGGGAACCGCACCTTCAAAAAGGCGGTGCAGACCATCTCCTATCTTCCCTACTTCCTCGGCTGGGCGATCGTGGCGACCATTGTGTACAGCTTTTTCAGCAAGGATATGGGGATCATCAACAACGTGCTCGAAAACCTGTTCGGCGTGCGCGTAAACTGGTACGGCGAAGCGCAGTGGTGGCCGTGGATCCTGACCTTTGTCGGCATTTGGAAAACGACGGGTTGGGGCACCATCACCTTCCTTGCGGGCATCAGCGGCATAGACCCCACTTTGTACGAGGCGGCGGAAATGGACGGCGCGGGGCGCTGGAAGCAGACGTGGCACGTGACCATCCCCGGCATCATGCCCGTCATCGGCATCACGTTCACGCTGACCATCGCAAACATCATCCGAGACGATTTTGAAAAGATCTATACCATCACCAGCAACAGCGATCTGCTGGCGGAAACCACCAGCGTGCTCGGCACCTGGGCGTACAGCACCATGCTCGGTGGCTTCCGCAATTACGGGCAGGTCACCGTCGTTACGCTGTTGCAGAGTATTGTCGGGCTCATCCTGATGACAGGCGCAAACTGGCTGGTCAAAAAGCTGGATGCGAACCCGTTGTGGTAAGGGGGCGGCGCTATGGCAATGGTTAAAAACAAAACGGTCGGGCGCAAGGTGTTCAACGTTATCAACATTGTGCTCATGTGCCTGTTCTCCGTCATCTTCATCTATCCGTATCTTTTGGTCATCGGCTCTTCCTTTACGGACGAAGCCTCTCTGCTGGTCAACGGGTACCAGCTCATTCCAAGCAAATTTTCCACCTACGCGTACGAGTTTATCTTCTCTTCGGATTTTTCCTTCCTGCAAGCGTACTGGAATACCATTTGGGTGACGGCGGTCAGCGTCGTTTTGACGACGGCGGTGTGCTTCATGTACGCCTATGCGCTGCGCCATCCCAAACTCAAAGGCAAAAAATTCTTTAACCTGTACCTCGTGGTAACGCTGCTGTTCAGCGGCGGGCTGGTGCCGAATTACCTCATCGTGACCACCTTTTTCCGCGATTCGCTGTGGTCGCTCATCATCCCCGCCATGATCGCCGCGTGGTACACCTTTTTGATACGAAACTACCTCCTCACCATCAGCACCTCCCTTGCGGAGGCGGCGGAGATAGACGGGGCGGGGCAATTCACGATCTTGCTGCGCATCTTTGTGCCCCTCTCCAAACCCATCATAGCGACCATCTGCCTGTTCGTTGCCGTTTCGCAGTGGAACAGCTACACGGGGCCGCTGCTCTATCTCGAATCGGAGAGCAACTATACGCTGCAACTTGTCGTCAACAAGATGAACGAGTTGATGGCAAACATTGCGGCAAACAACACCACCGGGCGCATGATCCCTTCGCAGAGCGGGGAAATGGCGGCGGTCGTGGTTTCCACCCTTCCCATCATCTGCCTGTATCCGTTTTTGCAAAAGTACTTTATCACGGGCATCACGATGGGCGGCGTCAAGGAGTAAGCAAGTGAAGCAAACGGTACGCGCAAAAAAGCATACGGCGGCAAAGCGGGCGCTTGCCGCCCTGCTGGCGTTGTTTTTGCTCTTTTGCGTCACCGCCTGCGGCGAAGGCGGCGGGGGCGGCGGCGAGCACGTTCTCACCATCTATCGAGAGCGCTCTTCCGGGCAGGCAGACGGCACGCAGGATAGCGCCGTAAAAGAGGCGATCGAACAGGCGTTTTACGACGATACGGGCATTTCCGTCGATCTGCGCGTCACGCTCTACACCCAAAGCGAGCTGGAACAGCGCGTTTCCACGGGCATGGGCGTGTACACGCAGGATCTTGACGCCGTTATCTCCTACATCGGGGAGGATTCCGGCTCCATCGTCATGCCCTACGCCAAATCCGAGCGGGATATCGTCATCGACTTAACGCCGCTCATCGGCGACTATGAAAACATTCTTTCCGCCATCCGCAAAAACGACCCGCAGCACGAGGTGGAGATGGCGGCGTACATCCCCGTCGGCACGCTGGATGATGCGGATTACCAGATGCGCATGATCCCCTCCGTTACGGCGGACCGCGGCTACGCGATGATCCTCAACGCGGATATGATGCGCGCGGCGGGGCTGGACCCGGACGAGTACGACGTGCTCAACCCGGACGGCTA
>CALVMR010000032.1 GCA_944346885.1 uncultured Clostridia bacterium
TTTTTTTATGGCTTCTGCAATAATTTTTTCCGTTGACTTGCCGCTTAATTCCGTGGTACAACGACACCACGAAAGGCATAAAAAATAAGGTTTAATTCGCTATTTATTTAGGCGGCAATCTGATATGGTGTTCTAACGGGGTTAGGCGAAGGTGCGTTCTATAATTGCAGTAGTCTTACGGAGATCATGATCCCCGAAAGCGTGACGAGCATCGGTTCGTGGGCGTTCGAGGATTGCAGCGGCTTGACGGAGATCAACTACAATGCCGCGGCGGTTGCCGATCTGACGAGATACAGCGACGTATTCTCCAATGCAGGGAACGATTCCGAAGGGATCACGGTGACTTTCGGGGAGAGCGTGACAAGCATTCCTGCCTATTTGTTCTATATATACTCGTCGTCTCATGCTCCGAATCTTGTCAGCGTGACGATCGGCAGCAATGTGGAGAGCATCGGAGATCGTGCGTTTTTTGGTTGCAATAGTCTTACGAGGGTAACGATCGGAGAAGGAGTGACGAGCATCGGAGAGGGTGCGTTCTATGGTTGCCGCGGCTTGACGGAGATCACGATTCCCGATAGCGTGACGAGCATCGGGGAGCGGGCGTTCCAAAATCGTAGTAGCCTTACGTCAATCACGATTCCCGATAGCGTGACGAGCATCGGGGAGCGGGCGTTCCAAAATTGTAGTAGCCTTACGTCAATCACGATTCCCGAAGGGGTGACGAGCATTGGTGATGGTGCGTTCGCTGATTGCAGCGGCTTGGCGGAGATCACGATCCCCGATAGCGTGACGAGCATCGGTTCGTCTGCGTTCGAAGGTTGCAGCAGTCTTGCGAGTGTAACGATGGGAGAAGGGGTGACGAGCATCGGTTCGTATGCGTTCTATGGCTGCGACAATCTTACAAGCGTGACGTTTGAAAACACGGAGGGGTGGTGGTGTTCGACGGATTCCACGGCGACGAGCGGGACGGCGATCGCAAGCAGCGAACTTGCCGATCCTTCTACGGCGGCGGCGTATCTGAGATCAACCTATTGTGATTATTCCTGGCACCGTTCCTGACCGAAAAGGCATAATGCAAAAAGAGAGCCGCAGCGCGGAAGTTTCCGCGCTGCGGCTCTGCTCCTTTCACGGAAATTTCTTTCATCTCTTTTGAAAGAAATTTCGCGGAGCCTTTCAATAAATTTTTGCGCGTCCGAGAACCACGCTTTTCGGAAAGCGCCCCCCAAGCAGTGCCGTTGCACGAGGGATGCGTGGACCCGTCAGTGCTGCATTGCCTTTTCGATGTACGGCGCAACTTCCTCGATATCCAGCCGCACTTGCGACATGGTGTCGCGGTCGCGCACGGTCACGGTGTTGTTTTCCAGCGTATCGAAGTCAATGGTCACGCAGAAGGGGGTGCCGATCTCGTCTTGGCGGCGGTAGCGCTTGCCGATGCTGCCCGCCTCGTCGTAGGCGATCATAAATTTTTTGGCAAGCATTTCGCGCACCTCGCGCGCCTTGGGCGCAAGGTTCTTTTGCAGCGGCAGCACGGCTGCCTTGTACGCCGCCAGCGCGGGGTGCAGGTGCAAAACGGTGCGCACGTCGCCGCCTTCCAGCTCTTCCTCTTCGTAGGCTTCGCACAGCACGGCGAGCATCAGGCGGTCTGCGCCGATGGAGTACTCCACCACATAGGGGATGTAGTGTTCGCCCGTCACGGGGTCGAGGTAGTTCAAATTTTTGCCCGAATATTCTTGGTGGCGCGAGAGGTCGTAATCGGTGCGGTCGTGGATGCCGTTGAGCTCTGACCAGCCGATGGGGAACAGGTACTGGATATCGCAGGCGGACTTTGCGTAATGCGCCAGCTTGTCATGATCTTTAAAGCGCAGGTGCTCTTTGTTGAAGCCCAGCCCCAGCAAAAAGTTCATGGCGCGCTGTTTGTATTCTTCGTAGTATTGCAGGTCTGTGCCCTCTTTGCAGAACCATTGGTGCTCCATCTGTTCAAATTCGATGGTGCGGAAAATAAAGTTGCCGGGCGTGATCTCGTTGCGGAACGCCTTGCCGATCTGCGCGATGCCGAAGGGGACTTTGGCGCGCGTCGTGCGCTGTACGTTTAAAAAGTTGACAAATTCGCCCTGCGCCGTTTCGGGGCGCAGATAAATTTTGTTCTGGCTCTCGTCCGTCACCCCGCGGGAGGTCTCGAACATCAAATTGAAGGTGCGTATCGGCGTCCAGTCGTGCTTTCCGCAGTTGGGGCAGCACACCTTGTGTTCGGCGATGTACGCCTCCATCTCTTCGTTGGTCATGGTGTCGGGGTTCACTTTGCCCTTGGAGTGCGCCTCGATCAAATTATCCGCGCGGAAGCGCGCCTTGCAGTTTTTGCAGTCCATTTTCGGGTCGGAAAAGGAGGTGGTGTGCCCGCTCGCTTCCCACACGCGCGCATTCATTAAGATGGCTGCGTCCACGCCGAAAGAATTTTCGCTCTCCTGCACGAACTTGCGCCACCAAGCGCGTTTGATGTTGTTTTTGATCTCCACACCGACGGGGCCGTAGTCCCATGTGTTGCCCATGCCGCCGTAGATCTCGCTGCCGGGGAAGATGATCCCGCGCGATTTGCATAAGGATACGATCTTATCCATCGTCGCCGCGTGTTTGTCTGCCATAGCCTTTTTCCTCTTCGTTTAAATTTTCCGCTGTTTATTTTACTTTTTTATGCGGGGAAAGTCAAACCATTTGACCGTGCTCGCCGCTTTTTTACGCGCGGGCGCGGCGGTTTGTGCGGTGGCGGGGGCGGTTTGTGCGCGGGCGGGGCGGAGCGCCGCCTGCCGACGAGCAGGGGCGCCGCGCCGAAGGCGGCAAACGCCGCTGCAAAGCGGGCGAAAAAGGCGCAGCCCGCGGGCAGCAGCAGGGCGGCAGGCAGGCAGGCGGCGGCAAGCAAAACGGCGGTAAAAAGGCGCAGCAGCCGCACGGGGAAGGAAGCCGCCTGCCCGCCGCGAGCAAGGCAGTGCAGCAGCAAAAGCCCGCACGCCGCACCGGCGGCGGGCGCAAAGGTTTGCAGCAGCGCGGGCGCCGCCCGCGCGGAGAGCAAAAAGAGGAGGGAGGGCAAAAGCGCCGCCGCAAACGCGTGCAGCCGCGCCCCGTAAAAGCAGGAAAACACGGTGTGCCACACAAGCGCGCACAGCAGCCCCGCCGCCAGCCCCGCGGCAACGTCGGAGGGGTAGTGCACGCCGAAGTACAGCCGCGAACAGCCGATCGCAAAGGGCAGCAAAAGAGCGGGCAGGGCGGGCAAGCCGCGCTTGCGCGGGGCATGCAAAGGGCGCGGGGGCAGGGCGGGCAAGCGGTAAGCGCCTGCGGAGGGGCGGAGGGCGGCGGAGAGGTAAAAGGAAGCGGACCCCGCAGCGTGCCCGCTGGGGAAGGAGAGCGCCGCGTCCTTTCCCTGCGGGAGCAGCAGCCCGTTTCCGCGCGTCACGCAGCCCGCCGCATAGGGACGCACCCTGTGCACGGCGCCCTTTATGCCCGCCGTGTAGACCGAGCAGGTCAAAAGCGAAAAGAGCAGCCGTTCTCCCGCCGCCTGCGGGCAGAGGAAGTACGCCGCCGCGCCCGCCGCCGCCAGCACGCCCTCTTCGCCCAACAGCGAAAGGGCGGAAAAGAATGCGTCCGCCGCGGGGCAGCGCAGCCCCTCCAAAAAGCGTAAGATCACGGTATCCATGCAATGCTCCTTCCGCGCCGAAAAAAATTCGGGCGTATGCCCGCCGCGGGCGCGCATACTTTTGCGTTTGCGCGCCGTTTATGGTATACTGTGTATATGCTGAGCGTTTTATCAAAACCGCGGGCGGGGTACCGCTTTTATTACGAACTTTTCGACGGGGAAAACACATTCGGCGGCGGCGTCACGCAGGAGGGCGAACTGGTCTGCGACGGCGCCTGCACGCAAAAAGAGCTCATGCTGCGCACGCTAGTGTTCCGCTGCCTCGGCGAGGGGGCTGCGCCCGTGTATACCCGCGCCGCGTGGGGGTGCGACCTTGCGCGCTTCGGCTTCGTGCGGGAGGGAGAGCGCTGCACTGCGTCGGCGGAGAGCCTGCGCCTGCCGCACGACTGTGAAGAACAGGGATAAGCGTTTGCCCGCCGCGGGCAAATTCTCCTTGCCTTGGCGCGGCATTTGTGATAAAATAGAGCAAAACGGTTACGAAAGCGGAGGGGAATATGCGGAGCGACATCGAAATTGCAAGGGCTTGCAGGATGAAAGACATCGGGCAGGTGGCGGCGGAGCTCGGACTCGTTGAAGAGGATATCGAGCGTTACGGAAAGTACAAAGCCAAGCTGTGCCGCGTGCCCGCGGGCAAGGCGGGCAGGCTCGTGCTGGTCACCGCCGTCAACCCCACCGCTTCGGGCGAGGGGAAGACCACCGTTTCCATCGGCTTGGCAGACGGGATGCGGCGGCTGGGCAAAAAGGTGTGCCTCGCCCTGCGCGAACCCTCGCTCGGCCCCGTGTTCGGCATAAAGGGCGGCGCGGCGGGCGGCGGCTATGCGCAGGTCGTGCCCATGGAGGATATCAACCTGCACTTTACGGGAGACCTGCACGCCATTACGGCGGCAAACAACCTTTTGTGCGCCGTGCTGGATAATCACTTGTTCCGCGGAAACGAATTGGGCATCGACCCCGCCAAAGTGTATTTCCGCCGCTGTATGGATATGAACGACCGCAGTTTGCGCAACGTTACCGTCGGGCGGCAGGGCGAGGGCTGCGAGAGGGAAGAGCATTTTGAGATCACCGCCGCCAGCGAAGTGATGGCGATCCTGTGTTTGGCAACTTCGTTAAAAGATTTGAAGCGGCGTTTGGGCAACATCATCGTGGGCGAAACATATACGGGCGAATATGTGTACGCGCGCGATCTGGGCGTGGAGGGTGCGATGTGTTCGCTTTTGAAGGATGCCGTAAAGCCCAACCTCGTGCAGACACTCGAAGGCACGCCCGCCATCGTGCACGGCGGCCCGTTCGCCAACATTGCGCACGGCTGCAACAGCGTGCTCGCCACCCGCGCGGCGATGGCGCTTGCGGATTGGACGGTCACGGAGGCGGGCTTCGGCGCCGACCTCGGCGCGGAAAAGTTTTTGGATACCAAGTGCCGCGTGGCGGGCATCCAGCCCGATTGCATCGTCGTCGTGGCAACGGTCAAGGCGCTCAAACTGCACGGCGGCGCGGATAAGGCGGCGCTTGCCGAAGAGGACCTTTCCGCACTGCGTGCGGGGATGCCCAATCTTTTAAAGCACATCGAAAACATGCGCGGCGTGTACAACAAACCCGTCGTCGTCGCCATGAACCGCTTTGCGAGCGATACCCCCGCCGAGATCGAGGCGGTGCTCTCCGCCGTGGAGCAGGCAGGGGCAAAGGCGGTGTTTACCGACGTCTTTTTAAAGGGCGGCGCCGGGGGAGAAGAGCTTGCCGAAGCGGTGCTTGCCGCCGCGGAAGAGAAGCGCGAACTGCATTTTGCGTACGATTTGAACGATTCGATCGAAAAGAAGATAAACGACGTTGTGCAGAGGGTGTACGGCGGGGCGGGCGCCGAATTTTCGGAAACGGCGCGCGCAAAGATCGCCGAAGCGGAGGCGCGCGGGTACGGAAAACTGCCCGTGATCGTCGCCAAAACGCAGTATTCTTTGTCGGACGACGCCAAACTTACGGGCAGGCCCGCGGGCTTTACCGTGCATGTGCGCGATATCCTCGTCAAGGGCGGGGCGGAGTTCCTCGTCGCCGTGGCGGGCAACATCATGCTCATGCCGGGGCTGGGCAAGCACCCCGCCGCCGAACACATCGACGTGGACGAAGCGGGGGAGATCGTGGGATTGTCGTGAGGGAAATCAAATGAAAAATTGCGATTGTTATATTAAAAAAGAATTGTTAAATAAATTTGAGTTTCAAAATTACGGGCACGCGTTGGAAATTCTCAGTGAAGCGTTTTCAACTGAATGGGGCGAAATACAGAACTGTTTAGAGAATTTGTCTATATCTGTTGAAGAGTTGATTGCGGCAGGCGGAAACGAAACGGCAATTCCGAAAAAATTTGATGATATTCTTTATCCGTTAGGTTGGCGGGAAATTAGGATTACAGGTGATTTATTGGTAAAAATGTATCCGCGCCGCGCGAATCAGCGGGGTCGCTTTTCCGATGAACCTTTTGATGAGAAAACGATTAAAGGATATATAGATGGTCATAATATAGATTTTATCAAAGACAAAGTTGCATTTGATTTGGAATGGAATAGTAAAGATCAGACCTTTGATAGAGATTTACTTGCGATGAGAACATATTTCGATTGCGGGCTGATTGAAGTTGGTATTATTGTAACGAGAGCAAAAGAATTGAACGACGTATTTAAAAATTTGACTGATTTAAACGGTAAATCATTAATTTCTAAATACGGTGCGAGCACAACGTGGCTTGGGAAATTGGAATACAGGTTAAAGTCACGTCGAAACGGAGGTTGCCCGATTCTTGCAATAGGAATAAAAAAAGCCTGTATAGAGGGGTATGGTGATGATGAATGATTTAGAAAAAAATAATATAAAGAAAACCATCGAAGACTTTGAAAAATTCACGTTTGGGAAAAAATATAGAACGATTTATGCGGATCCGCCTTGGCAATTTCAAAATCGAACAGGCAAGGTGGCTCCGGAACATAAGCGTCTTGCCAGATATAATACTTTAACCTTGGAAGAAATTAAATTATTACCGGTTGAAAAAGTCGCCGATGAGAAAAGTCATTTATATTTATGGGTTCCAAATGCTCTTTTGCCGGAAGGGTTGCAGGTTATGAGCGCTTGGGGTTTTGAATATAAGACGAATATTATTTGGGAAAAAATTCGTAAAGACGGCATGCCGGATGGTCGTGGTGTCGGTTTTTATTTTCGTAATGTAACAGAAATTTTATTGTTCGGCATTAAAGGGGATAGGAATAGGACTTTACAGGCGGGTAGGTCACAAGTAAATATTGTGAGAGCAATAAAACGAGAACATTCTAGAAAGCCTGATGAATTTATATCATTGATTGAAAATTGTTCGTCTGCTCCATATTTGGAACTGTTTGCCCGTGGAGACAGATGCGGCTGGGATATGTGGGGTAATCAAGCTACGGAAGATTATGAGCCCACATGGTCAACATATTCGAATCATACAGTTGCGTCAAAGTTTGCATTTTTTAACAAATAATTTTTAAAAATCAAGGATATTTTTCATGGGAGATAATTTCGAAGCGGGCACCCTGCCCGAAGCGACCAACTTCATCGAACAGATCATCAACGAGGATATTGCCACGGGCAAGCTGCGCCCCGAACAGGTGCAAACGCGCTTCCCTCCCGAACCGAACGGGTATTTGCACATCGGGCACGCCAAGAGCATGTTCGTCAATTTCGGCACGGCGGCAAAGTACGGCGGCAAGTGCAATCTCTTTTTCGACGACACGAACCCTTCGAAGGAGAAGACGGAGTTTGTAGACGCCATCCGCGCGGATATCCGCTGGCTGGGCTACGAATGGGCGCGCGAGTGCTATGCTTCCGACTTTTTCACGCCCATTTACGAATACGCCGAACAGCTCATTCAGACGGGAAAGGCGTTCGTGTGCGACCTCTCCGCGGAGGAGATCAAAAACACCCGCGGCACGCTTACCGAACCGGGCGTCGAAAGCCCGTACCGCAACCGCACCGTCGAAGAGAATTTAAAGCTCTTCCGCGAAATGCGGGCGGGAAAATACGCCGACGGGGAAAAGTGCCTGCGCGCCAAGATCGACATGGCGTCTCCCAACGTGAACATGCGCGACCCCGTGATCTACCGCATCCTGCACGCATCGCACCACCGTACGGGGGATGCGTGGTGCATCTATCCGATGTACGATTACGCGCACCCCATATGCGATTATTTGCAGGGGGTGACGCATTCGCTGTGCACGCTGGAATTTGAGGACCACCGCCCGCTGTACGACTGGGTGGGGCAAACGCTCGGCTTTTCTCCCAAGCCGCGGCAGATCGAGTTTGCGCGGCTGAACATCACCAACACGGTGATGAGCAAGCGCTACCTCAAAAAGCTGGTGGAGGAGGGCAAGGTGCACGGGTGGGACGACCCGCGCATGCCCACCCTTTCGGGGCTGCGCAATCGCGGCATCCCCGCCGCGGCGGTGCGCGATTTTTGTTCGCGCATCGGGATCGCCAAGGCGCAGTCTGAGTGCGAATATTCCTATTTCGAAGCGTGCGTGCGCGAATACCTCAACGCGCATGCCGAGCGCGCCATGGGCATCGTGGACCCGCTTCCGCTCACCGTCGTGAATCACGAAGGGGAGGAGGAGCTGGACTTCGACAAAAACCCGACGGACGAGGGCGCGGGCGTGCGCAAGGTGACGTTCGGCAAGCATCTGTTTATCGAACGGTCGGATTTTTCGCTCGATCCGCCGCCCAAGTACTTCCGCCTGAAAAAGGACGGGGTGGTGCGGCTGAAAAACGCCTACATCGTGCGCTGCGAGGGCTGGAACACGGACGCGGCGGGCAACGTGACCGAGGTGCTGTGCTCCTACATCCCCGAAAGCCGCAGCGGAAGCGATACGAGCGGCGTCAAGGCGAAGGGCGTTATCCAGTGGGTGAACGCGGACGCCTGCGTTCCCGCCGAAGTGCGCAAGTACGAGAGCCTGCTGCGCGACGCCGAATACGGCGGGCAGGATTTTTCGGAGCGCATGAACGAAAACAGCGAGCACATTTTTTTGGGCTGCGCCGAACCGTACCTTGCCGAGGCGGCGGAGGGTGCCCCGTTCCAGCTGCTGCGCACGGGGTACTACAAAACCTGCCGCGAAAAGGGCGGGCTGGTCCTCTCCGAGATCGTTTCGCTCAAAGACAATTTCAATAAAAAATAAGCAGCCGCCCCGAAGCGGCTCGGCGTTTGCGGAAAAAGAGAAAAAAGCGGACTCCGCATGGAAAAAAGTGGAAAAAGCGGACCCTCGTATGGAAAAAAGCGGAAAAAGCGGGCTCCGCGCGGAAAAAGCGGACCTCGCACGGAAAATCCGCACCGATCTTTGCCGCACGGTTGACAATTTTTTTGTGAACGATTATAATAAATACAGACCTTGGCAAGGGTTTTCCTTGTTGCGGAATAAGAGAAAAGGGTGGAGAGATGAAAGTTTGTAAACATTGCGGAAAGCTCGTAGACGATGCGGCGCTCCGCTGCCCGAAGTGCGGGGATCTCTTCGACGCGGACATGGATGATATGCTCCGCGAAATGAAGAGCAACCTCAAAAGCTATAAGAGCGAAGTATCCGCGCAGCGCCCCGCCGCGGCACAGCCCGTGCAGGCGGCACAGCCCGCGCAGCCCGCTTACGCGGCGCCCGCGCAGGCGGGGACCGCCACGGCGCAGGATCTGGCGATGAAAGAGGAGCTTGCGCGCGTCAAAGGCGAACTGCGCGCCTTGCAGGGCGAGGTGGACCGCGTGGGCGCACGCGGGGCGTACCAGCAGCCGCAGCTGCCCGTCATCGTGCAGCCGGCGGGCATGCCCGCGCAGCAGCAGCCCACCGTCATCTACCAAACGCTTCCGCCCGTGCAGGCGCAGCCCGTTGCCGTCACGGTGGCGCAGCAGCCCGCGGAGCAGCCGAAGCAGCCCGCCGCCGACCCGCGGTATAAGCCTGGCAAAAAGCGCCCGCCCAAGATCCGCCGCTGCGGCAGCCGTATCTTCATCGCCTGCGTCGTGTTGGCGATGATCGGCGTGAGCATCGGCATGTTTTTCTTGGATTGGATCAAATACGAGGGCGCTTCCTTTACGGGGTTCGATATTATCCGCGCGCTCGGCGGGCAGGGCGATGTGTTCCCCGCCTACCTTGTAAACTTTACGGCGGATAAATTCCTGTTCGATTGGCTGGCGCTGGGCTGCGAGTACATTCTGCGCTACGGCGTGATCGCCTACGCCGCGTTGCTCGTTCTCGGCTTGCCCGTGCTCTTTTCGCTGGGCGGCAGGGTCAAGTTCAAGGGGTGGCACACCTTCTGCGCATGGGCTAGTTTTATCTGCGCGTTGCTGTTCTTCATCATCTTTTTGATCGCTTCCGGCTTCGGTTCGATGACGCTGTTCTTCCTGCTCGGCGCCGGCGCGAACTTTGTCCGCTGCATCTTCCTGCTCTTCTATAAGGGTTACGATCACGAAGTGGATATCAACTTCAACAAGCAATAAAAAAAGACCGCGCAAACCGCGCGCCCGCCCGTTTCCCTTCGGAAGCGGGCGGGCTTTTTGCATGCGGCAGGTATAGCGCCGCCCCGTTCGGCGCATACTGCTTTACGGGAGGAGGGAACCATGCAATTTTGTGAGAGCAACACCTGTAAAAACCTGGCGCGCGCCTTTGCGGGCGAAAGCCAAGCGGGCATGCGCTACCAGCTCATTGCCAAACAGGCAACGGCGGAGGAGTATTTCGTGCTGGCGGATACCGTTCGCACCATCGCAAAAAACGAAACCAACCACGCAAAGAGCTTTTTCGATACCATATTCCGCGAGGCGGGCAGCCGCGAAAACATCGCGCTGGACGCGGGGTACCCGTTCCATTTCGGCACCCTGACGGAAAACCTGCGCTTTGCCGCGGAGGACGAGCGCGCCGAGTTTTCGGAGGTGTACCCCGCCTTTGCCGCCGAGGCGCGGCGCGAGGGGTACGAGGAGGCGGCGCGGCTGTTCGAGATGGTCGCCGGGGTGGAAAAGGAGCACGAGATCGTGTTCCGCTATTTGCACGAGGCGCTCAGAGACGGCGTGCTGTACAAGCGGGAGAAGCCGACGCTTTGGGTCTGCGGCGAATGCGGTTTCCGCGCCACCACAAAGGAGGCGTGGCAGGTGTGCCCGCTTTGCAAGGCAAAGCAGGGCTATGTGCAGATCCCTCTGCCCTTCGGCTGAGCGAAAGATCTTTCGCCGCAAAACGGGCGGAGCGGGAAACTGACCGCCAAAACGGGCGGAGCGGAAAATCCGCCGCAAAACAATACGTTACGCTATCACGGGCAAATGCCCTGCATAGAAAGGAGAAATCATGAAAAACAGCAAACAAAACGAGAGCGCGCGCACGGCGCAGAGCAAGAGCGCGCAGAGTGCGCAGAACGCGCAGGGAAAAACGCAGGCAAAGGCGAGCGGCGCCAAGGGCAGCTCTTCTTCGGGCGCAAAAAACTGCGGCTCTTCCAAGAGCACGAAATCTTGCAAGTAAAGCGTGCGCGGGGCGGGGAGAGCATCCGCTCTCCCTATGACCCCGAAGGCAGCTACACGGGCGTGCCCGAAGAGGGCGGCGTACCCGTGCAGGACGCCGACGACCTTTAACAAAGGGGCGAAGGCGCGGTGCAAAAGCCGCGCCTTCGCTTTTTGCGCGTTTGCGGCGCCGCTTGCCGCGCGTTCGGGCGCGGGCGGTATTTGCAGGCGGCGGTGTTTTGCGGGCGGCGGTGTTGTGTGGGCGGGGCGCCGCTTTTCCGAAAGGGGCGCCGTTTTTTTGAGAAGGGCGCGCCGCGGCGCGGATATAGCAAAATTTTACAACTTTATTTCAAAAAACGCATTGACGGCGGGGCGGGGGGATGGTAAAATAGAAAAGGACCCGGTTTTCCGTACAAAAGGAGAGAAAAAAAGTGAAAGTCGGTATTTTGACGAGCGGCGGCGACTGCGCCGGCTTAAACGCCGTGATGCGCGCCATCGCGCTCAACTTGTACACCACGGAAAAGAATGTGGAGGTCATCGGCTTCCGCAACGGCTATGCGGGGCTGATCCGCGGGGATGCGGTGCCCATGCGGCGGGCAGACTTCGAGGGGCTGCTGCGTGCGGGCGGCACCGTGCTCGGCACCACGCGCACGCCGTTCAAACTCATGTCCGTGCCCGAAGCGGACGGCACCACCCGTCTTGCCAAGATGGTCGCATCCTATAAAAAATTCGGGCTGGACTGCCTGTTCACGCTGGGCGGGGCGGGTACGCACCGCACGGCGGCGCTCCTGTGCGCGGAGGGCTGCAACGTGATCGGGCTGCCTAAGACCATCGACAACGATATTTACGGAACGGACGTAACGTTTGGGTTCCATACGGCGGTAGACGTTGCCGCGGACGCGCTCGAACGGGTGCGCACCACGTCGGAGAGCCACGGACGCACCATGCTCGTGGAGATCATGGGCAACAAGGCGGGCTGGCTTACGCTGTACGCGGGCATCGCGGGCGGGGCAGACGTGATCTTGCTGCCGGAGATCCCGTTCAGCATCGATAAAGTTTGCGCCGCGGTGCAGGCGGCGTATGCGTCGGGCAAGCGCTGCGCCATCGTCGCCGTGGGTGAGGGCGCCGTGCTCGACAGCGAAGCGCCTTTCAAACGGCGCGAGCGCGTCTTTATCCGCGCGGAGCGCGGCGAAACGACGGTCACGCGGCATCTTGCCGAAGTCATCGGGCAGCGCACGGGCGCGGAAACGCGCGCCACGGTGCTCGGCTACATCCAGCGCGGCGGCGAACCCTCCGCGTACGATCGCGTGCTGTGCACCCGCCTCGGCAGCTATGCCGCGCAGCTGTGCCGCAGAGGCATGTTCGGCGTCACCGTTGCCGTCAGCGGCGGTAAGATCACTTTCAACGCCCTTCCCGATATCGCGGGCAAGTATAAATTTGTCGATCCGAACGGGGAGATCGTGCGTGCTGCCGAAGAGACGGGGATCAGCTTCGGAAGATAAAAAATAAAAACGGCGAAACACCGGTAAGGCGCCCGCGCGGCGGGCAGGAGGAACGGATATGAAATATGCGGTCATAGACATCAGTTCGAGCAGCATTTCGCTGGTCGTTGCGGAGGAAAAGGGGGGAGAGCCTCTCTTCCGCGCGCGGGAGAGCCTGACGCTTTTGCATTATTTGGACGGGCACGCGCTTTCGGCGCGCGGCATGGAAAAATTGGTGGATGCCGTGCTCTCCATGCAGGAAAAGTGCCGCAGCGTGGGCGTGGATATGCTCTATCTCATCTCGACGGCGGCGCTGCGCGCCGTGCTCAACAGCGAAGAGGTGCACGAGGAGATCTATCATAAAACGGGCATCCCGCTCAACTTTATCGACGGCGAAACGGAGGCGTACTGCGATTACGTTGCCAACCGCGGCTACGGCGAGGCGGAGGGCGGCGCCGCCCTTTTGGATATCGGCGGGGCGAGCACGGAGGTGTGCGACCTCAGCGGCGGGGGAAGAGAGGGGCTGCACTGCATGGATTTCGGCATCCTGAGCCTGCGCAAAAAGTTTGTGGAGAAGATCCAGCCCGGCGAAGAGGAGGCGGAGCGCATCCGCAAATTCCTCAAAAAGCAGTTCAAAAAGGCGGGCATCCCCAAAAAGGGCGCCTACGATACCGTTGTGCTGGCGGGGGCAACGAATTTGGCGCTGTACGCCGTGTATGCCGAATACACCAAAACGCACACCGTCGGCGAGCGCGTCATGGACGGGAAAAAGTTTAAAAAACTGACCGAGCATTTGCTCGGCGGGGCGGGGCGCGCCAAACTGATCTTGGACGTTGCGCCCGATAAATTGTACGCGGTGGGGCTTGCCGCCGTCGTCGCGCAGGCGCTCGTCAAGCGGTTGGGCGCGGAAAAGATCGTCGTCAGCGACAAGGGCGTAAAAGAAGGATATTTGCAGCTGGTGCGTTCGGGCAGCTTCCGCGGCGCGTACTATGATTTTTCCAAAGAGCCGCCCGCCGCGGGCAGGGAGGAAGCCTCTTTTGCGGCGGAGCCCGCACAGCCCAAGCGCCGCGGCAGAAAGCCCGCCGCGGCAAAGGCGGAAGAGAGCGGGGCAAAGCAGCCCGCAAAGCGCGGCAGAAAGCCCGCCGCGGCAAAGGCGGAAGAGGGCGAGGCGAAGCAGCCCGCAAGGCGCGGCAGGCCGCCCAAGGCGAAACAAGAGCAGGGGCAGGAGCAAGGGGAGCAGGCATGAAAAACGATACCACGCTGAGCAAGGCGAAAAAGCGGTTCATCCGCGGCATTTACATCAACCGCGAGTACAGCTGGCTGCAATTCAACAGCCGCGTGCTGCGGCAGGCGAGCGACCCGACCAATCCGCTGCTCGAACAGTGCAAATTCCTCTCCATCTTTGGTTCCAATTTAGACGAGTTTTTCATGGTGCGGGTGGGGAGCCTGTTCAACGAAAACAAATCCGACCCGGACGAAGAGGAAAACAAAACAAAGCTGACCCCCGCCAAGCAGTTGGCGGGCATCATGGCGGTCGTGCGCAAGCAGTACAAGGAGCGCGCGGCGGCGTACCGCGCGCTGCGCAAACGCCTCTCCAAAGCGGGCGTGCGCATCCTGACGGAGGAGGAACTTACGCCGCGGCAGGAGGCGCTGTGCAAACAGCACTTTTTGGAAAACGTTACGCCCCTCCTTTCGCTGATGGTGCTGGACGCAAAGCACCCGATGATCCGCTTTGAAAACATGCGCCATTACATGCTCTATGAATTGGAAAAGAACGGGCGGCGCATGATCGGCGTGCTGTACGTCAATCCCGCGGCGGAGCGGCTGTTCTGCGTGGGCAGCGGCAAAAAGGCGAAAGTGGTGCCGCTGGAAGTGCTGCTGCGCCGCTTCGGGCATTTGGCGTTTCTCGGTTATGAGGTCAAACACCGCCTGATGCTGCGCGTCACGCGCAACGCGGACGTGGAAACGAGCATTGCCGACGCGGACGAAGGGCACGATTTTTCCTACGTCATGCGCAAGACCATCGAGCGCCGCTCCAAACTCGGCGCGGTGCGCGTGGAGGTGGACGATATGGCGTCTCCTCTGTGCGCCTTTGCCCTCAAACAGGTGGGCGTGGGGGAGGAGACCTGCATCGAAGAGCCGGGCTTTTTCAACTATTCTTTCCTCGGCAGCATGGGGCAGTATTTGACCAAGGAACAGGCGGCGGCGCACAAATACCCGCCCTTTAAGGGGGCGGTGGCGCCCGCCCTGCACGG
Source organism: uncultured Clostridia bacterium (assembly GCA_944346885.1). Classification (GTDB taxonomy): domain Bacteria; phylum Bacillota; class Clostridia; order Christensenellales; family Borkfalkiaceae; genus Borkfalkia. The sequence continues at coordinate 14,893 of CALVMR010000032.1, forward strand.
AGCGTCTTCGCTCATAAACTGCGTGCAAAAGCAGGATATTTTCCTCTCCTATCCGTACGACAGCATGGCGCCGTTGGTCGAACTGCTCGAAGAGTGCGCGGGGGATGAGCGCGTCGTCTCCATCGCCATCACCATCTACCGCCTTGCCAGCCATTCGCGCATCGTCGAGGCGCTGTGCCGCGCCTGCGAAAACGGGAAGGAAGTGACCGCCGTCATCGAACTTTCCGCCCGCTTCGACGAGGAGAACAACCTGCATTTTGCCGAAAAGTTGCGCGAAGCGGGGTGCAACATCATCTACGGGATGGGCAACTACAAGGTGCATTCCAAGATCGTTTCCGTTGTGCTCAAACAGGAGCAGGGGCTCGCCTACATCACCCATCTGGGCACGGGAAATTACAACGAATCCACCGCCAAGCAGTACACGGACCTCAACGTTATCACTGCAAACGAGGAGATCGGCGAAGACGCCGTGGCGTTTTTCCGCAACATCGGCATCGGCAACACCGAATTTTCGTATAAGCACCTGCTCGTCGCGCCCGAAACGCTCAAAGAGGGCATTTTGCGCTACATAGACCGCGAGATCGGCAAGGCGCAGGCGGGCGAGGGCGGCTGCATCGCCATGAAGATGAACAGCCTTACCGATAAAACGGTCATCGATAAGCTGGTGGAAGCGAGCTGCGCGGGGGTAAAAACGGAACTGCTGGTGCGCGGCATCTGCTGTTTGCGCCCCGGCGTTGCGGGCAAAACCGAAAACATTGCGGTCACTTCCGTCGTCGGGCGGTTTTTGGAGCATTCGCGCATCTATTCGTTCGGCGAAGGGGAAGACCGCGTCACCTATATCTCTTCGGCGGATATGATGACGCGCAACACCGACAAGCGCGTGGAGATCGCCGCGCCCGTTCTCGACAAACGGGTGGAGGAGCAGGTGTATGCCTACCTGCGTTTGATGCTTTCGGATAACGTAAAGGCGATGCGCCTGTGCGCAAACGGAGCGTACCGCTCCGTAGAGCGTGCGGAGGGGGAAAAGGAAGTGAACGGGCAGGAGGAGTGCATCCGCTTAGCACAGGAAAGACAGTAAAGCGGCGCCCCTCCCGCGCCGCGCGCGGGAGGGGCGGGCGTAAAAACGCGCGCGGCGCCGCGCCCTGCGGCTTGCCGCGCGCACAAAAGAGAAAAAAGAAAGAGCACGGAACGTTCCGTGCTCTTTCATCGTTTTTTTGTTTACAGAGGAAGGAGGCGCAAGATGTGCTTGCTGATGATCATGAGGATCAAGTCGATGATCCATACGATGTTGAAACCGAAGATCAGGCGGATCAAGCCCGCAACGATCTTGCCTTCCGAAAAGCGGGTGATCGCACCGCAGATCCAGGACGTGACCGGAATGATCGCCAAGATCAGGCTGACGATGTAACCAAGCCCGAAATAATCACCTTTCTTTGCCATGTTTTCATACCTCCGTTTGGTTTGTCATGTATATTATAATGCTTTTCGTGCGGCAATGTCAACCCTTTCGCAAAAAAAGTTCAAACATCCGTTGTTTCGGTATTTTTTTCAAGAGGCGCGCAAAGTGTTTGAATTTATTTGACAACCGCGCGCAGGAATTATATAATTTTAAGCGAGCAAACAGCAATGGCGCTGCGGCTGCGGGGGTAAAGCATACTGCCGCGCGCGGCGCTTTTTTACTGCCGATACCGCACAGAGCCGCAAAAGGCAAAAGGAGTCCTTTTATGACAGTTCCCGAAATGTTTGGCGAAAACGTGTTCAACTTGGATGTGATGCGCGAAAAGATGCCCAAGGATATCTTTAAATCGCTGAAAAAGACCATCGACGAGGGAAAGCCGCTGGATGGCAGCATTGCGGGCGCGGTGGCGCACGCAATGAAGGAGTGGGCGGTGGAAAAGGGCGCCACGCATTATACGCACTGGTTCCAGCCCATGACGGGCGTCACCGCCGAAAAGCATGACAGCTTTATTTCTCCCACGCAGGACGGAAAGGTCATCATGGAATTTTCGGGCAAAGAGCTGGTCGTCGGCGAGCCGGATGCTTCCAGTTTTCCCAGCGGCGGCATGCGTGCCACCTTTGAGGCGCGCGGCTATACCGCGTGGGACCCTACGTCGTTCGCGTTCATCAAAGAGGGGACGCTGTACATCCCCACGGCATTCTATTCCTACACGGGCGAAGTGCTGGATAAAAAGGCGCCGCTTTTAAAGAGCATGGAGGCGCTCAACAAGCAGGCGCTGCGCATTTTGCGCCTGTTCGGCAACGCGTCGGCAAAGCGCGTGGTGCCCACCGTCGGCGCGGAACAGGAGTACTTTCTCATCGACCGCAAAATGTACGACGCCCGCAAGGACCTCATTTATACGGGCAGAACGCTCTTCGGCGCCAAACCGCCGAAAGGGCAGGAGCTGGAAGATCATTATTTCGGCGCCATCAAATCGCGGGTGAGCGCGTTCATGCACGATCTTGACCGCGAGTTGTGGAAGTTGGGTATCCTTGCCAAAACAAAGCACAACGAGGTGGCGCCCGCCCAGCACGAGCTTGCCCCCATCTTCTCCATCACCAACGTCGCGTGCGACCAAAACCAGCTGATGATGGAAACGATGAAGCGCGTTGCCGCCCGCCACGGCATGTACTGCCTGCTGCACGAAAAGCCCTTTGCGGGCATCAACGGTTCGGGCAAGCACAACAACTGGTCCATGAGCACGGATACGGGGCTGAATTTGCTCGATCCAGGCTCCACGCCCGCCGAAAACGGGCAGTTCATCCTCTTCCTCGTTGCCGTCATCAAGGCGGTGGACGAGTACCAAGATCTGCTCCGCCTTACCGTTGCAGGCGCGGGCAACGACCATAGGCTGGGGTCCAACGAGGCGCCGCCCGCCATCGTTTCCATCTTCCTCGGAGACGAGCTTACCGCCGTGCTCGAAGCGCTCGATCACGACGTAAAGTACGAGGGCAGGGGCAAACAGGTGATGAAGCTGGGCGTGGATACGCTGCCCGATCTCCCCAAGGATACGACCGACCGCAACCGCACCTCTCCCTTTGCGTTCACGGGCAATAAGTTTGAATTCCGCATGCTCGGTTCCACCTTCTCCATCGCGGGGCCGAACATCATCATCAATACCACGGTGGCGGATACGCTGCGCGCCTTTGCAGACGAATTGGAGGGCGCGGAGGACTTCAACGCCGCGCTGCACGAGCTGGTCGTCAAAACCTACCGCGCGCACAAGCGCATCATCTTCAACGGCAACAACTACACCGACGAGTGGAAGGCGGAAGCTGCCCGCCGCGGGCTGCTGAACCTTGCCAACACCGCCGACGCGCTGCCGCACTTTGCCGCGAAAAAGAACATCGAACTGTTTGAGCGCAACGCCGTGTTCACCGAGCGCGAAGTTCTTTCGCGCATGGATATCATGCTCGACAACTATGCAAAGGTGCTCGCCATCGAAGGGCTTACGATGATCGAGATGGCAAAGGAGGATATCTATCCCTCCGTCAACGCCTACCTCTCCGACGTGTGCGATCTGATCGGCAAAAAGAAGGCGCTGCGCCTCTCCGTTGCGGCGGAGGAGGAAGTGGCGAAAAAGCTCTCCGCGGCAAACGAAGCCATGTACTTTAAGGCGAACGAGATCGACAAACTTCTCATCGAAGCAAAGGAGTGCCCGAATGCGGAGGCGGCGGCAAAATTCTTTGCGGGAAAGGTCATCCCCGTCATGCAGGAGCTGCGCGCCTATGCAGACGAGATGGAGCTTACCACCGCGAAAAAGTATTGGCCGTTCCCGACTTACGGCGAAATTTTGTTCAGCATCTGAGTTTGCTCCCGCAGGGCGGGGTTTCGGAACAAGGGCAGCCGCGCATATTCTGCGCGGCTGCCCTTTGCCGTACGCGCGTTTTAACGCCCGCCGTGCCCGTGCGGGGGAGGAAACATGCAGCGGAAGCATTTGACATTTTTCCGCCCGTATTTTATAATGAAGCCGTATAAGGAGGCTTGCGTATGATCGAAAGCGTACTGAAAGCAAAGCGGGCGTCGGCGGGCGTAAAGTTCACCGTAAAAACGCTGCTTTCGGCAGGCATCGTGCTGTTGGCGGTCGTTCTGCCGCAGCTGGTGCACCTGCTTGCGGGGGCGCGGGGCGGCATGCAGTGGCTGCCCATGTATCTGCCCGTGCTGCTCGGCGGCTGCCTTTTGGGCTGGCGCTGGGGGCTGGGCGTGGGGATCCTCTCCCCGGCGGTCAGTTTTTGCATCACGTCTTTGGCGGGCAATGCGATGCCCGCGGCGGCGCGCCTGCCGTACATGGCGGCGGAACTTGCCGTATTTGCCGCCGTTTCGGGGTTGTTTTCCAAAAAGATCGCCGAAAACGGCTGGATGGCGTTCCCCGCGGTGCTGCTGGCGTCCGTGGGCGGCAGGGCGTTTTTCCTGCTGCTGGCGTTCCTGTTGCAGGGCGTTTCTTCGCTGACTGCCGCCGCCGTATGGCAGCAGATTCAAATGGGACTGTTGGGGCTGGTGTTGCAGGCGGTGCTCGTGCCCTTACTCGTAATGGGGTTGCGCCTGCTGCTTTTGCGCAAACCGAAAACCGAAGAAGAGTAAAAAAACATAAGCGCTCTGCGCCGTGTGCCGCCGCTCCGAACGGAGCGGCGGCACGTTTTTTCTTTGCGAAAAAAAATGTACCCGCTTTGCGCGTTTTCCGTGCGTTTGGTCTGTTTGCCTTCCGCGCGTACAGCCCGCCGCCCGCATGCCGTATGCGCGCGGGCGCGCGGCGCATACTTTGGTGGCTGCGCCCGTATACTTAGTAGCAGAACGCGGCGGCGGAAAAAGCGGAGGGCGTGCGGTGGAAGTATGGAAAGCGGCGGTATTGGGCGCCGTACAGGGGATCACGGAGTTTTTGCCCGTTTCGTCGAGCGGGCATTTGCTGCTGTTCGAGCGCATTCTCGGCGTGGAAACGGGCGGGGCGGATATGTTTCTCGGCATCATGCTGCACGCGGGCACGCTCGTGTCGGTGTGTATCGCCTGCTTCCCTGCGATCGTGCGGCTTGTAAAGGACAGGCGGCGGCTCTTGTATCTGCTGCTCGCCTCCGTGCCTGCCGCGCTGGTCGGGTTTTTGCTGCGGGACGCGGTAGACGCCGCTTTCTTCGGGGGCGAGCTGCTCTGGGCGGCGTTTGCGCTGACGGCGCTGCTGCTCTCCGCCTGCCGATTTTGCGGCAGAAGGGCGCGCCTGCCGCGGCGGCTGAATGCGCCGCGCGCCTTCGGCATCGGCTGCGCGCAGGCGCTGGCGGTCATTCCGGGGCTTTCGCGCAGCGGCACAACGCTCGCAGCGGGCGTGTTTTTGGGGCTGGAACGGGAGGAGGCGGCGGAATTTTCTCTGCTGATGAGCATCCCCGTCATTGCGGGCGCCGTGTTTGCGGAGGTGCTTTCGCTGGCGGCGGGCGGGGCGCTGCCCGTCGATTGGGGCAGCCTTGCCGCGGGCACGCTGTGTGCGGCGGTGTTCGGGCTGGGTTCGGTCAAACTGTTGCAGCGCACCGCCGCGCGCGGGGCGCTGCTGCCCTTTGCCGTGTACCTTTTTGCGCTTTCGGCGGCGCTGCTGTTGGCGCGCGGCGCTTTCGGCGTGTAAAGCGGCAAACAGCCGCACGGCAGATTCGGCGCGTAAAGAGGCAAACAGCCGCGCGGCGCAGAAAAAGTGTGGGCGGCGTGCAATGCGGGCGCATAAGACTGCGCAAAGCGGGCGCATAAAAGAGCGGCGGGGCGGCATACTGAAAGTGATTTCAAAAAAAGGAGGTCAACACGGTATGCGTTTGAATTGCGGCGACATTGCGCCCCGCACGGCGAATTATAAGGTGATCAGCCCCGCGGGCGACATTGTGGGCAGCGTGTATATGCGGGAAGGGCAAACGCTCCCCCCGACGGATATTTCCGGCTGCCATTACGAGCTGGATTGACCGAAAGGGCGGATACAACATCCCATGCGCCCCGCGGTTTTTGCCGCGGGGCGCATGCACGTTCTCGGGGGTGTTTTGTTTTTTCGGGGAAAAGGAAAGGGCTGTTTTGCGGCTTCGCGCCGCGGGGGTGTATGAGCGGCGGCGCGGGGCATATGGGCGGCGGGGCTGCCCGCTGCCGCGGTTCGTTCGGCGGCGCGTTACTGCGGTTCGTTCGGCGGCTGCGCGTTTGCGCGCGCCGCCATGCGGAGGGCGTGTGGCGTCATGCCGAAGGCGCGGCGGAACAGGCGGTGGAAGTACGTCTGGTTTTCGTAACCGACCGAGCGTATGATCGCATCGACGCGCATTTGCGTGGTGCACAGCAGCCGCCGCGCGGCAACGAGCCGCTCTTCCTGTACCAGCTGCCCGAACGTTTTGCCGAAGGTGCGGCGGATCTTGCCCGAAAGGTAGGAGGGGTCGTAGCCGATGCGGTCTGCCAGTTCGTGCAGGTGCGCGTCCGGGTACCGCTGCCGCACATAGGCGGATACGCTGCGGCGGAACTGCGTTTCCGCCGAGGGGAAGCGCAGCCCGTTGACCAGCGTGTCGCGGTACTGCGCCAAATACGAAAAGAGCAGCGCCACCAGCTGTACGAAGAGAGAGGGGTCGTTTTCTCTCCCCGCAACGAGGGAATAGATGAGGCAGTTCATCAGGCTGCGGATGGGGAAGTTGCCCGCCGTGCGGAAAAACAGGTATTCGCCCTCGCCGTGCGCGTCTAGGTTGCGCGTCAAAAATTCGCTCATCACGGGGTTTTGTTCCACGTTTCCGAACACCGATTTCACAAAGGGATCGGAGAGGATAAAGTTGATGCCGATATCGTCTCGTTCCGCCCGCTGCACGCTGTGGCGGATGTGGCGGTTCAAAAAGAGGATATCGCCGCTGTGCAGCGTCACCTTTTCGCCGCCGATGCCGTGCGTTACGCTGCCCGCGTATACATACATGAATTCCATGTAGTCGTGCCCGTGTTCGGGGAAATCGAAAAAGCGCGTGTGCGGGCGTAGGTCGATCAGCCTGCTGCCGAGCAGCTTGCGGCTGTTTACGATAAATTCTTCGGTCAGGGCGTAATCGTCGCGGCGGATGGCGCCCTGCCCGCGCAAAATGTTCTCTTCCTCCGCGCTCAGGCGCGTCAGCTGTTTCACGATCTCTTCTTCCATGCGTACAGTGTAGCATAAATATGGAAAAAAGTCAAATATCGTTAGTTTTTTGGTAAAATAGTGTCATTGCTTCTTTTTCAAAAACCTGCTATAATGGGGGATAGAAACAACGGGAGGGAGAATCATGCGGCAGTATCTCGCCATCGATATCGGCGCGAGCAGCGGGCGGCACATCGCGGGAAGGATCGAAGAGGGCAAGCTCGTCACCGAAGAGGTGTACCGCTTCCCCAACGGAAACGCGCGGCAGGGGGAGCGCCGCATATGGGATATCGCGGCGCTTACGGAGCACGTAAAGCGCGGCATTGCCGCGGCGGTCGCAAAGTGCGGGCAGTTTGAAAGCCTCTCCGTCGATACATGGGGCGTGGATTACGTGCTGCTGGACGGGGAGGAGGAGATCCTGCCCTGTTACGCCTACCGCGACGCGCGCGGGGGCGAGGCGGCGGAGCGGGTGCACCGCATCCTTCCCTTTGCGCAGCTGTATGCGCGCACGGGCATCCAGTACCAGCCCTTCAACACCGTGTACCAGCTGTACGCGGATAAGGAGGCGGGCAGGCTGGAACGGGCAACCTCCTTTTTGATGCTGCCGCAGTACCTCCTGTATAAATTGACGGGCGTCAAGGCGTGCGAATACACGGACGCAACGACGACGGGGCTCGTCAACGCCGCCGCGCACGCCTTTGACGGGGAGATCGTGCGCGCGCTGGGGCTGCCGGAGCGGCTGTTCGGCGCGATCGCCGAGCCGGGCACCGCGCTCGGCGGGTTGAAGGCTTCCGTTGCCGCCGAGGTGGGCGGGAACATGCGCGCCGTGCTGTGCGCCTCGCACGATACGGCGAGCGCCGTGCTCGCCGCGCCCGTTGCCGAAGGCGCCGCCGCGCCCTATCTTTCCAGCGGCACATGGTCTCTCTTGGGCGTCGAACAGCCCTTTGCGCATACCGATGCGGAGAGCCTGCGCGAAAATTTTTCCAACGAAGGGGCGCCGTGCGGAAAATTCCGCTGGCAAAAGAACATCATGGGGCTTTGGATGCTCCAATCGGTGCGCAAGGAACTGGGGCTCGGCTTTGCCGAGGCGGAACGGCTCGCGCGCGAAAATCCCTGCGATGCGATCGTAGACTGCGAGGACGGGGCTTTTCTCGCCCCCGCGAGCATGAGCGCCGCCGTGCGGGAAAAGGCGGGCGCGCTGACGGACGGGCAGCTGCTGCACTGCATTTACAACAGTTTGGCGCACTGCTACAAAGGTGCGCTGCAAGCGATGGGCAGGATGCTCGGCGGCATGCCGCGCACGCTCAACATCATCGGCGGCGGCAGCATGGACGGGTTCCTCAACGAGCTCACCGCCTCGGTGGCGGGGGTGCGCGTCATCGCAGGGCCCAAAGAGGCGACGGCGATCGGCAACCTGCTCATGCAGATGGTCGCTTCGGGAGAGATCGAGAACATCGCGGCGGGCAGAGAGCTGGTCAAACGCTCCTTTTCCGTCCGCACCTATGCATAAATCAATGAAAGGAGACAGGCACATATGAACAGATACGAACAGGCAAAAGCGCGGTTTGCGGCATACGGCGTGGATACCGACGCCGCCCTCAAAAAGCTCGGCGAGATCCCCGTTTCGGTGCATTGCTGGCAGGGGGACGACGTGATCGGCTTCGACGGCGCAAATTCGCTGGAAGGCGGCATTCAGACGACGGGCAACTATCCGGGGCGGGCGAGAACGCCCGAAGAGCTGATGGCGGACCTCAAATTCGCCTTTTCGAAGATGACGGGCAAAAAGCGGCTCAACTTGCATGCCAGCTATGCCTTTTTGGGCGCGGATAAGGGGAAGGTGGACCGCGACGCGTACCGCCCCGAACACTTTGCGCCTTGGGTAAAATTTGCCAAGGAGATCGGGCTGGACGGCATCGACTTTAACCCGACTTTCTTTTCCCATCCCAAAATGAAAAACGGGCTCACCCTCTCCTCGCCGGACGAAGAAACGCGCCGCTTTTGGGTGCGCCACGGGCAGGCTTGCCTGAAAATTTCGGAATATCTGGCGGAGCAGTTCGGCAAACCCTGCCTGATGAACATTTGGATCCCGGACGGGTTTAAAGACGTGCCCGCAGACCGGCTCACGCCGCGCCTGCGCCTCAAACAGTCTTTGGACGAGATCCTGTCGGTGCCCTATGATAAAACCAAAGTGATCGCGGCGGTGGAGAGCAAGGTGTTCGGCATCGGGTTGGAGAGCTATACCGTGGGCAGCAACGAGTTTTACCAAAACTATGCCGCCACGCGCGGCATCTGCTGCCTGCTGGATAACGGGCACTACCATCCGCTCGAATACGTTTCGGATAAGATCCCTTCGCTGCTCGCCTTTTACGACAGGGTGGCGCTGCACGTTACGCGCGGCGTGCGGTGGGACAGCGACCACGTTGTGCTGCTCGAAGACGAGCTGAAAGAGATCTGCAAGGAGATCGTGCGCGGCGGCGCCGAAAAGGTGATGATCGGGCTGGATTATTTTGACGCGAGCATCAACCGTATTTCCGCCTGGGTGGTGGGCGAGCGCAACCTGCAAAAAGCGCTGCTGTTTGCGCTGTTGCAGCCGAGCGAAACGCTCAAAACGATGCAGGACGAAGGGAACTTTACCGAACAGATGGTCTTGCAGGAGGAGATGAAAACGCTGCCGTACGGAGACGTGTGGGAAGAGTATCTGGTAAAGACCGGGGCGGCGGGCAGCGATTGGTTCGAAGACGTGCGCGCCTATGAGCAAAACGTTTTGCAAAAGAGGAAATAAACGGCGATGAAAAACATCTTGGAAGCCCCGTTTTTGCGGGAGATGTGCGAGGCAACTTCGAACATGTACCGCCTCGTTTGGGACGAGCGCAACGGCGGAAACATCTCGTACATGCTCGGCGAAGAGGACGTGGCGCCGTATTTAGACGTGCGCAGCGTGCTGCGCGAGATCCCCACGGGGTTTGAAGCCAAGCCGCTTGCGGGGAAGTATTTTTTGGTCACGGGCACGGGCAAGTACTTTAAAAACGTGCAAAACGATCCGGAGACCAACCTCGGCATCATCCGCATCAAGGAGGACGGCGCCACGGCGCAGCTTTTGTGGGGGTACAAGGACGGCGGAAAGTTCACTTCCGAGCTGCCCGCGCACCTGATGAGCCACATGGCGCGGCTGAAAAAGGATCCGCAAAACCGTGTGATCATGCATTCGCACCCGACGTACACGCTGGCGATGACCTATGTGCACGAGCTAACGGACAGGGCGTTTACCCATTCGCTGTGGGAGATGTGCACGGAGTGCATCGTTGTTTTCCCGGACGGCATCGGCGTGCTGCCCTGGATGCTGTGCGGCACCAACGAGATCGGCGCGGCGACCGCCAAAAAGATGGAGGAGTTCCGCTTGGTGGTGTGGAGCATGCACGGCATTTACGGCGCGGGCAAAACGATGGACGAGGCGTTCGGGTTGATCGAAACGGTGGAAAAGGCGGCGCAGATCTACATGCTCACCGCGCACCTGCCGCGCAAAAATACGATCACGGACGAAGAGATGGTGCAGCTTGCCGAACATTTCGGCGTGCAGTACCGGCGTGATTTTCTCAAACTGAAATAAGCGGAGGGAAGGTGCCTCCGCGCAAGATAAAATAAGCGGAGGGAAAGTGCCTCCGCAAAAATGAGGGCGCCACACAAACGTGCGGCGCCCTTGCCGCAGGTGTAAAAATGCCGCGGCGCGGAAAACGCCGCGGGTGTGGAAAACGCCGCGGGCGCAGGAGCGCGCAAAAGGCGCCGCAATAAAAAAAGCCCCCCCCGTCTCGTAAGAGCGGCGGGGGGCTTTCACGGGATCTTGCCGCCGCCTGCGCGGCGGAAACTCCGTGAAGGTATTGCTTTTTTTACTTCGTCATGCCTTCCTGCACGGCAACGGCAACGGCGACGCTGGCGCCGACCATCGGGTTGTTGCCCATGCCGATCAGCCCCATCATCTCCACGTGCGCGGGCACGGAGGAGGAGCCTGCAAACTGCGCGTCGGAGTGCATCCTGCCCATCGTATCCGTCATGCCGTAGCTGGCGGGGCCTGCCGCCATGTTGTCGGGGTGCAGCGTTCTGCCCGTGCCGCCGCCGGAGGCAACGGAGAAGTACTTTTTGCCGTTTTCGTTCGCCCACTTTTTGTAAGTGCCCGCAACGGGGTGCTGGAACCTAGTCGGGTTGGTGGAGTTGCCCGTGATGGAAACGTCTACCTTCTCCATGATCATAACGGCAACGCCCTCGTTCACGTCGTCGGTGCCGTAGCAGCGCACTTTGGCGCGTTCGCCGTCGGAATAGGGGGTCTCCTTCACGATGGTCACTTCGCCCGTATAATAGTCGTACTTGGTCTGCACATAGGTAAAGCCGTTGATGCGCGAGATGATGTACGCGGCGTCTTTGCCCAGCCCGTTCAAAATGACGCGGAGCGGGTTTTTGCGCACTTTGTTGGCGTTTTTGGCGATGCCGATGGCGCCCTCCGCCGCGGCAAAGGATTCATGCCCCGCAAGGAAGCAGAAGCACTCCGTTTCTTCGCGCAGCAGCATGGCGGCGAGGTTGCCGTGGCCGAGGCCCACTTTGCGCTGGTCGGCGACCGAACCGGGGATGCAGAACGCCTGCAAGCCTTCGCCGATGGCTTCCGCCGCGTCGGCGGCTTTGGTGCAGCCTTTTTTGATGGCGATGGCGGCGCCGAGGGTGTATGCCCAGCCCGCGTTTTCAAAGGCGATGGGCTGCACGCTCTTTACGATCTCATAGGCGTCGAAGCCCTTTTCGTTGCAGATGCGCTTTGCGTCTTCAAAATCTTTGATGCCGTATTTTTTCATGACGGGCTCGATCTGCCCGATCCTTCTCTCGTATCCTTCAAACGTAACGCTCATTCCCGTTTACCTCCTTACTGTTTGCGGGGGTCGATGTACTTGACCGCCCCGTCCGCTTCGGAGAACCTGCCGTAGTGCCCCGTTGCCTTTTTCAATGCTTCGTTCGCGTCCATGCCGCCCTTGATGAAGTCCATCATCTTGCCGAAGTTGACGAATTCGTACCCGATCACTTCGCTGTTTTTATCCAGCGCGAGCCTGCGCACGTAGCCGTCCGTCATTTCAAGGTAGCGCACGCCCTTTTCCGCCGTGGAGTACATCGTGCCGATCTGCGAGCGGGTGCCTTTGCCGAGGTCTTCCAGCCCCGCGCCGATCACGAGCCCGCCCTCGGAAAAGGCAGACTGGCTGCGGCCGTATACGATCTGCAAAAACAGTTCGCGCATGGCGGTGTTGATCGCGTCGCACACAAGGTCGGTGTTCAGCGCTTCCAAAAGCGTTTTTTTCGGCAGGATCTCCGCCGCCATCGCCGCCGAGTGCGTCATGCCGGAGCAGCCCAGCGTTTCCACCAGCGCCTCTTGGATGATGCCCTCTTTGATGTTGAGCGTCAGCTTGCAGGCGCCCTGCTGCGGCGCGCACCAGCCTACGCCGTGCGTGAGCCCGGAAATATCCTTGATCTCCTTCGCCTGCACCCATTTTCCCTCTTCGGGGATGGGGGCGGGGCCGTGGTTCGGACCCTTTGCAACACAGATCATTTCTTCAACTTCGCGTGAAAATTGCATGTTACATCCTCCAAATATGATTTACCGAACAAGTTGCGGCGGAAAAGTTCCGCCGACCGTTAAAAATTATACCATATCCTGCAAAAATTTTCAATGCTTTGCAGACAATTCTTCCGCCGCGCCCCAAAAAAATTTTAAACTTTTTGTTTCCCGCGGCGCCGCGGTTTACAAATCCGCGCGGATATGGTACAATACCCGCTGATAACAAAACGCGGCGGTGCGCGCCGGCGCACGAAAAGGTGGAACGATGAAAAACGTAATGGATACCCTCCGCGAACGCGGATTCATAAAACAGACGGTGTACGAGGACGAGCTGTACAAGCTGCTCGGCAGCGAAAGCGTGCCCTTCTATATCGGGTTCGACCCGACGGCGGATTCGCTGCACGTCGGGCATTTTATGCAGCTGATCGCCATGAAGCACATGCAGGAGGCGGGGCACAAGCCCATCGTGCTCATCGGCGGCGGCACGGGGATGATCGGCGACCCTTCGGGCAGGACGGATATGCGCCTGATGATGACGCGGGAAACGGTGGACTACCACTGCGAATGCTTCCGCAAACAGATGGCGCGCTTTATTAACTTCGAGGGGGAAAACGGCGCCGTGATGGTCAATAACGCGGATTGGCTGCTGAACCTCAACTACATCGACTTTTTGCGCGAGATCGGCGTGCATTTTTCGGTCAACAAAATGCTCTCCGCCGAGTGTTTCAAATCCCGCTACGAGAGGGGGCTGAGCTTTTTCGAATTCAATTACATGCTCATGCAGGCGTACGACTTTTTGGTGCTCTACCGCAAGTACGGCTGCAAGCTCGAATTGGGCGGCGACGACCAGTGGAGCAACATTTTGGCGGGCGCGGACCTCATCCGCCGCAAGGAGCAGCAGCCCGCCTTTGCGATGACGTTTACTCTTTTGACGACCTCGGACGGGCGCAAGATGGGCAAGACGGCGAAGGGTGCCGTTTGGCTGGACGAGAACAAGACGAGCCCGTACGAGTTTTACCAGTACTGGCGCAACACCGACGACGCGGACGTGGAAAAGTGCTTTAAGCTGCTCACCTTTTTGCCGCTGGATGAAATTTCGGCGCTGTGCGCGCATAGAGACGAGCGCATGAACGCCGCCAAAGAGCGGCTGGCGTACGAGCTTACCAAGCTCGTGCACGGGGAGGAAAAGGCGGCGGCGGCGCAGGCGCAGGCGCGCGCGGCGTTCGGCGGCGACGCCGAAAACATGCCCTCCGTATCCGTTTCCGCCGATACGGCGGGCGTGGCGGACGTTTTGGTCGCGGCGGGCGCAGCCAAGTCGAAAAGCGAAGCGCGGCGGCTCATCGAGGGCGGCGGCGTAAAGATCGACGAAGAGAAGATCGAAAACGCGAACGCGCCCATCCCCGCGCAGGCTAAGGCGAACGGAACGTTCGTGCTGCACAAGGGGAAAAAGGTGCACATCCGCGTGCTTTTGCAATGAGCGGCTACCTCTCCGTATACGCGCCCTCTTCCTTTGAAAAGGTGATCGAGCGCTCCCGCTTCATCGCCGACGTTTCGCATGCGGAAAGCGAGGAGGAGGCGCGCGCGTTTATCGCTTCGGTGCGCGCAAAACACCCGCTCGCCACGCACAGCTGTTACGCGTTCGTGGCGGATAAAACGGGCAACCTTTTGCGCTTTTCGGACGACGGCGAACCGCAGGGCACGGCGGGCATGCCCATTTTGGAGGTGCTGCGCGGCAAAAAGCTGGCGGAGACCGTCGCCGTCGTCACCCGCTATTTCGGCGGCGTCAAGCTGGGCGCGGGCGGGCTGGTGCGCGCCTATGCGGGCACGGCGGCGGAGGCGCTTGCCGCGGCGGATGTGCGCGAATACCGCCGGTGCCGCCGTTACCGCGCCTGCATCGGGTACGAGCTTTTGGACGCGCTCAAAAAGTTTTTTTCCGCCCGCGGCTGCGAGCCGAAGGAGATCGCCTACGGCGGCGAAGTGCGCGTTCTCTTTTCGGCGGCGGAAGAGGAGGCGGAAGGGTTTGCCGCGGCGCTGTGCGATTTTCTCGCGGGGCGCGTGCGCCTTGCCGAGGATGGCAGGGAATGGGCGGCTTTTCCGCTCCGTACGGACCGCGATTCGTAAAATCGATGGCAATGATTCGGATTATCCGTTTTATAAATCATTTACAAACGGCGGCGCGCGTGCTATAATAGCGCCGAACAATAAATCACAGCGGAAATTTCCGCACCGCCGCGGCGGTGCGGAGGGAGGGAGGGATCATATGGAACTTCAAATCATAAAAACGCAGCATCCGAAGGAGAAGCCCGCCGCGGGTGCTCCGCTCGGATTCGGCAAGTATTTTACCGACCACATGTTCACCATGCGCTATACGGCGGAAAAAGGGTGGCACGACGCGAAGATCGAGCCGTACGCGCCCGTCGCTTTTGACCTTGCCACCACCGTTTTTCACTACGCGCAGGGCATTTTCGAGGGGCTCAAAGCGTTCAAAAACGAACAGGGCGAAGTGCGCGTGTTCCGCCCCGAAGAAAACTTTAAGCGCATGAACCGCTCGGCGGACCGCATGTGCATCCCGCGCATCGACGAGGCGTTCGTGCTCAAAGGGCTGTTCGAACTTTTGAAGCTGGAAAAGGACTGGATCCCTACCGCGCCCGGTACGGCGTTGTACATCCGCCCTTCGATCATCGCCACCAAAGTGGCGCTGGGCGTGCACGCGAGCAGCGAATACCTGTTCTTCATCATCCTTTCGCCCGTCGGCAGCTACTACGCGCACGGGCTGGAGCCCACGAAGCTCCTCGTTGAGGACTTCTATGTGCGTTCTGCCATTGGCGGCACGGGCGAGGCGAAGTGCCTCGGCAACTACGCCGCTTCCATGAAGGCGGGCGAAGAGGCGGAAAAGAAGGGCTTCGACCAGGTGCTTTGGCTGGACGCCAAGGACAAGAAGTACGTCGAAGAAGTGGGCAGCATGAATATGTTCTTCGTGATAAACGGCGAAGTCGTGACGCCAGCGCTCGTCGGCTCCATCCTGCCCGGCATCACGCGGAAGAGCTGTTTGCAGGTGCTGCGCGACAAGGGCTACCCCGTCAGCGAGCGCCGTATCTCCATCGACGAAGTCATCGAAGCTTCCAAGAACGGCACGCTCGACGAGGCGTTCGGCACGGGTACGGCGGCGGTCATCTCCCCCGTCGGGCTCATCCGCTATAAGGACGAGGACTACGTCATCA
>CALVMR010000033.1 GCA_944346885.1 uncultured Clostridia bacterium
TTTCAGGGAGATCACCGTTCCCGCAGGAGTGGAGCGGATGGGGTATAATGTTTTCAATCAGTGCCCGGGCGATCTCGTCGTGTACTGCGAGGCGGAAAGCAAGCCCGCGGGCTGGAGCAATGACTGGAACGTGAACTACAAGGCGGAAGGGGAGCGCGTTGCCGTGCGCTGGGGGCAGAAACAGCCCTGACGTCCTTTTCCGGGACATACAAAAAAGCCGAACGTCGTTCGGCTTTTTTTCGTGCGTTCTTTACTTTTTGAGGAATTTGTTCTTTTTCACCGCTTCATAGGCGAGCACCGTCGCCGCCACCCCCACGTTGAGGGAATCGCAGCTGCCCGCCATGGGGATGGCGATCATCTTATAGTCGCCGTCGTACCATTCGCGGGAGATGCCGTACCGTTCGCTGCCCATCACGAGGGCTGTCTTCGTGCCGAAGGGCTCGTCGTAGTAGAAAAGCTCGGCGCGGGTGTCCGCGAGGTATACGGTAAAGCCGTTTTCGCGCAGCCACGCGCGGCAGTCGGCGACGCTTTCAAAGTCGAAAAAGGGGACGGAGAGCACGGCGCCCTGGCTGCCCTTGATGAGCTTGGGGTGCGTCAGCCTCGCCTTGCGGTTGCAGAGGAACACGCCGTCGACGCCCGCCCCGTCCGCCATGCGCAGCATGGTGCCCACGTTGCCGGGGATCTCGATGCCGTCCAGCACGAGCACGACCGCATCGTTCGCGGGGCGGAAGGTCTGTAAGTCGAAAAAGGGGAGCTTGGCAAGCGCCAGCAGCCCGTCCGGCTGCCCGCGCTCGGAAATTTTTGCAAACGTTTTTTCGGAGAGCAGGTAGCGGTGCTCGCAGCGGCGCGCAAGTTTTTCGGCAAGCGCCGCTGCTTCGGGGGTGCGGATGTGCGCTTCGCACAAAAACAGACTGTCCAGCGGGGTTTGAAATTTTTCGCAAAGAGACAGCATCCATATGCCTTCGGCGAGGAACAGTTTTTCGGGGTTGGGCTTGGTGTTGCCCGCGATCCCTTTCAGCTGTTTTATTTTTGGGTTTTGTTCTCCGATGGGCAAAAAGGCGTGCGCTTCGAGCACGCGCGCAAGGGATTCGTTCATGCTGCCATAGTAGCAGATTTTTCCGTATCCGTCAAGCTCTTTTTCCACCGCCGCGCCGCCGCGGGGCAAGCGCTTTTCCGCCGCGGCTGTGCTGTTTGCCGCGGGCAGGCTTCGCCTTTGTTTTTGCATTGCCGCGGGCGCGGGCAGGCTTTTGCACTTCTTTGCCCGCCTTCCGCATAGGATACAGTGGTATTTTTACCGCGGAAGGACGGGATGAAACACGCAGTAACGTATGCGCGGGCGGTGCGCGCCTGCCGCGTCGGGGCGGTGAATCAGGCGGTCGCGGCGAATCTCTGTGCGCTGCTGTTCGTGCCTCTCATGCGCCTGTACGGGTTTACATATTTGCAGCTGGGTTTGCAGGCGGCGGTCTGTTACGGCGCGCAGCTTTTGGCGGACGCCGTGCTGATTTTTTTGATCGACCGCCTCCCCCGCCGCGCGCTCGCCGCGGCGGCGGGCGCGGCAGGCTGCGCGGGGGTTGTTTTTTTCGGGTGCGTGCCGTGGCTGTTCCCCGTGGGCGCGGGGGTGTACGGCGGCATGCTCGCCGCGGCGGCGGTGTTCGCGTTTGCGGGCGGCATGCTCGAAGTGGTGCTCTCCAACATCGCCGACGCGCTGCCCGCTTCGGGCGGCATCTATGCGCAGCGCACCGTGTATGCGTGGGCGCAGGCGGGGCTCGCCGTGTATCTGTATGCGTTTTTGCGCCTGTTCGGCGTGCAGCGGTGGAACTTTGCGCTGTTTCCGCTCGCTGCCGTGCCGCTGCTGCTGCCCGTTTTGCTTGCGCGCGCGCCGCTGCCCGCGCCCGCCAAAGAGGCGCCCGTGCGCGCGGCGTTCCGCCCCGTGTACCTTGCCGCCGTGTTTGCGGTGCTGCTCGGCTGCGGGGCGGAGGCGGCGATGAACCAGTGGATCGGCGCGTATGCGGCGCAGGTCTGCGGGGTAGACGCGGCACTGCTCGGCAGCGTGCTTTTTTGCCTGCTGCTCGGCGGGGGCGGCGCCGTCTTTTCGCGCTTACAGCGCCGCGGCGGGGCGTCGGCTGCGGCGTCCGCCGTGGCGGCGCTGTGCGGCGGAGCGGCGTATTTGGGCGCCGCCGCGTGCCCGCTGCCCGCCCTTTCCCTCGCCTGCGCGCTGGCGTGCGGCTTTTTTGTGGGCGTGCTCTCGCCCGGCGCGATGACGGCGGCTTCGGGCGCGCTGCCGTATACGGGCGGGTGGATGCTCGCTTCGCTGGCGCTGGCGCAGGATGTGGGCGGCGCGGCGTTTCCGCTGTTGGCGGGCGCCGTTTCGGACGCGTCGGGCATGCGCGTCGGGTTTTCGGCTGCCGCGGCGGCGCCTCTGCTTGCGGCGGCATGCCTGCTGTGCATGCGCCCGCGCGGGCGCGCGCTCCCGCTGCGGGCGGGGCGGGCGTTTCGCTTTCGCAAAAAAAATCGCTGATACCCGTGCGATTTTTAGGACAAACCCGTATTTTTATGATATAATGGGCAAAACCCATACGGGGAAGGGGAGTTTATGAGCAGAAAGCGCAGGCAACAACAGGAAGAGGCAGCCGCCGCTCCTGCACAAGAGGAGGAGCGCGCCCTCTCCGCCCAAGGGCAGGGCAGGAACGAAGCTCCGTGCGAGGCGCCCGCCGCTTCTGCACAAGAGAGCGCGTCCGCCGCGGAACAGCCCGCGGAGCCTGCCGCCGAGCAGGTCGCGGAATCTGCCGCGGAGCAGACCGCAGGGCCCGCCGCCGCGGAAAAAGAGGATGCCCGCGCAGACGGCGGGCGTTCGCGCAAGGGGCTGGATACGCTGGTCGGGGAGGATAACTCCGCGCGGTTTACCAACGTAGACCAAAAAAAGAGCAAGCGCAAATACATCATTTTCGGGCTGGTCACGCTCGTGATCATCGTGCTGGTGGTGTGGCTGGTCGTCAGCCTCAGCCAAACGCTGATGCAGCAGGAGGGCGGGCTCGCTTCTTTTGAAGAGATCTTCTCCGCCATGTTCGGCGATTGGCAGCGCTGGATCTATTTTGTTGCCGCCATCGTGCTGGGGGGCTTGTATTTTTTGTTCGATACCTCCAAATACACCCTCATCAACCGCGCGTATCACAATAAGCTCGGCTTTAAGAACAACGCCAAAGTGGCGCTTACGGGCAAATATTACGAGGCGATCACCCCGCTTTCGACGGGCGGGCAGCCCATGCAGATTTACTACCTGCACAAAAAGGGCATATCGGGCGCAACGAGCACTTCCGTCATTTTCGTAAAATACGGCATCCAGATGCTCTCGTGGACGATGGTCGCCGCCTTTGTGATGGGCTTCGGCGTCGGCATCATTGCGGGCGTGCAGGCGGGGGGAGACTGGGTGCGCATCGGCGGCTGGGTCGGTTTTGCGGTCAACGCCTTTATCCCGCTGTTCGTCACCTTTGTCATCGTTTGCCCCAAGGCGATGTCGGCGTTCATCAACATGTTTGTCAAGCTCTTCTATAAAATGAAGATCGTCAAACGGCCCGAACGCATCGAGGGGAAGATCCGCCAGTGGGTCTCGGATTTTTCGCTGGTTTCGCAGTTCATTTACAAAAAGCCGCTCAACTTCGTGTTGCTGCTTCTTCTGTGTTTGACCGAACCTCTTATCCAGCTTTCCATGCCGTACTTCGTGCTCATGGCGATGTGCGGGGGAGACCTTGCCGCGGCAGGGTATTCCACGGGGTTGGAGCTGTATTGGACGAGTGTGGTCATCACCATGTACGCTCAGTACGCCGCCAGCTACATTCCCACGCCCGGCGCTTCGGGCGCGATGGAAACGCTGTTTATGTTCGGTTTTGCCGACCTTGCCGCCAACAAGATCTTTTGGGTGGTCATGGTCTGGCGCTTTTTGAACTACTATGTGTACGTTATCTGCGGGCTGGGGATGAACGTGTTTGATATCGTTCGTTCCATCTATCGCAAACGGCGCGCCAAAAGGCGCGCGCTCGCGGCGGAAGGAGCCGCAGACGCGGAAACCGCCGCAGACGCGGAAACCGCCGCAGACGCGGAAGCCGCCGCGCCTCTAACCGGCGAGGACGGGCAGCCGCTTGCGGCGGCGCGGCAGCGCCCCGCACCGGGAGAAGAGGGCGCGGAAGCTCCATCCGAAGAGGCGAAAGAGCCGACCCAAGAAGGGGTAAAAGATCCGCCCGAGGAGAAAAAAGCCCCTCCCGCAGGGGAGTAAAACAACAGCCGATCTCCGCCCCCGCGGCAATGCCGCGGGGGCGGAGCGCATGATAGCGCATGATCGCATGATAAAGTTTTTTGCGCAAGGGCGGCGCGGCGGGCGCAGAGCCGCGTCGGCGCTTTCAAAACGGCATAAAGCGGCAGGATCCGACATAGAATGTATCATCGCCGAAAGGGGGGGATGATGCAGCGTGTGGGAGTATATGGAGCGGCGCGCCGTTCGGTGTGCCGAATACATGTTGGAGACGGGCGCCACCGTGCGCGCCTGCGCCGAGCACTTCGGGATGAGCAAATCGACGGTGCACAAGGATGTGACGGAGCGCCTGCGCGGCGCGGATATGCGGCTGTATACCGCCGTGCGCGCCGTATTGGATAAAAACCTGCGCGAGCGGCACTTGCGCGGCGGCGAATCCACCCGCCGCAAATTTCTTGCAAAAAAATAAGCCGTGTGCGGCGGCGCACACGGCGCGGCGGTGTGCAAAGCGCCGCCGTTTTTTTGTTTCGCGGGGAGGTTTTGTCATCGAAAAGTCAAGTAATTTTATAGAATTTTTTTCAAATTTCAAAAAAAAATTTTTACCTTATGCTATAATCGGTATAGGATAAGTCTTTCGGGAAAGACTTATCAACAAAAGCGGGCGCACCTTGTACGGCATGCCCGTTTTTCGTTGCACGACAAAAAGCCGCTTTCCAGCGGCTACAAACATTTTGAAAGTGTACTTTCAAAAATACGACCTATTAAAGAGAATTGACCGCGCTTGCAAAGGCTTCCGCAGACGTGGCAAAGCCGAACAGTTCACGGGGGTATGCGTTCACCCACGCCGCCACTTCCCGCACGCGCTTATCCGTGACTTTGGAAAAGTCCGTGCCCTTCGGGAACTGCCGCCGTATGTCGCGGTTAATGCGTTCGTTCGAGCCTCGTTCACATGACGTATACGGGTGACAATAATAAACCGCCGTCCGCTTGCCGCCGTAAACGGAGCGTTCCAGCCCCGCGAAGTCCGCAAACTCCGAGCCGTTGTCAACCGTAATGCTTTTGAACAGAGCTTGAAACCGCTTGCCATACCGCCGTTCGAGCCTGTCGAGATACTGAACGACCGTTGCCGCCTTTCTGTTCGGCATTTTCATGATGATCTCATAACGCGTCTGCCGTTCAGTCAGTACCAGCAACACGTTGCGGGTGTACTGCTTGCCGACAACACAGTCCATTTCCCAATGCCCGAACTCCTCACGCAAAAGAACGTCGGCGGGGCGGCGTTCAATACTCGTACCTTTCGGCGGGCGTTTCGCCACCGTTTTATGATAATGCTTTTTGCGTTGCCCCACGGGTAAATGTTCCGAACTGATACCCATGAATATGCCCTGCGCTATGTATCGGTACATTGTCGTTTTGCTTATAATAGTCTTAAACAGGCGATTGCGCCGTATCTCACCACACACAGCGGCGGGGGATATTCTATCAACACAAATCCGCCGTTCGACATAATGCACGAACTCATAATCTTTGCCGACTTTCAGCGGTGCGCCGTGGGCGGTCATATTCAAACGGTATTTATCTTCCGCAATGTTCGGACTGTACCCCGTCACCAACTTGTAGTGCCGTTCGCCCAGCCAATCAGTGTAACTGTACCGTTTGTATGTGTACTCGCCGCGCTTTAATTCGTTGTACACCGTCGCAAGGCATACACCCAACTGCGCGGCAATCTCGCGTTTGCTCATGCCCGCATTATAGAGAGCCTCTAACCGCAAACGCATTTCCCAATTTACGTTTTTCGTTCCTTTCCGTTTCATCTTCCGTTTGTTCCGTCCTTTTTCCGTTGTTTCCGTTGCTTCCGTTGTTTCCGATATAATATTTTACAGCAAAAATAGCCGCATGAACGCCCAACTTTCGTTAGAGAGAGCACAGCGCGCCACCTTGTTATAGACGAGCGGCGGCTTCGCCGCCGTAACAAGGTGGCGCGCTGTGCTTTGACCAACTTACCGTCCGTTTCGGGCGGGTTTGCGCACGAAACGGGGGCGCGGACGAGTCTCGCGCCCCCGTTTTTGTCGTCTTGCACAGAGCATTGCCGCATAAATGCGGCAAAAAACACCCTGCGGGAGCAAGCCGAAAAGCGCCGTATGTCAAGCCATAGGCGCAAAACAATGAACGATTGAATTTTATCGCGTAATCACGCGACCAATGCAGGATTGCACAGCAAATCCATCATCGACATTTGCTTGTTAAATCGGTATCGCGCAATATCGCGTTCCCAATTTACAACGTCGTCGAAAAGGATATACTTTTCAACAAAATCATCCGTCAATTCCGTGATAATATCCCTTGCCGAAACCGTCATGCAAATCTCCGTAGGTATCCCACGGCTGTAAACAATTCGTTCATTTGTTTTCCCTATGTACTTCAAGATATACTCCACGCTGTCGCCGTGTTCCAATTGCGACGGCGTTATTTCCTCAAAATCGTTGCGCCCGTAATTCGCCGCAAAAAAGCTGTTTTCGTGGCGGGTCTGCATTTTCCCTTGCGCGGTACTGTAATCGGTCTTTTCTTCCAGCCTGCCGAGCATTTCCCCGTCGGGAACGTATACCAAGCCGTGAAAATGCAACCGCCCCGTTTCGGGCGCACGCTCAAACACGCCCATATACCGCCAGCCGCGGCGGGTGTGAAGGTTTGAAAGGCAACGGCGAATTTTACGGCGGAAACTTTCTTCGTCGTGTTTGCCATTGTCGTATGTGAACGTCACAAAAAAATTCCAACGGTTGAGGTATGCTTTACGGCGAAACCGCTTTTTGCGGTGGTGCAGGTTGTTCAGCTTCCGCTTGACACGCTCATGTATATCCACGTCGGCGATCTCATCGTCCGTGAACAACTTCCGCAAACCGTCGTAAATATAATCGGACATATTCTTTTCGAGCTTCCCGTCCCGCAAGCCTTTATTATACGCCTGCATGAACAGGTCGTCAAACAGAATATCAAAAGCAGAGCGGGTACCCGTAAAATCGCTGTTCGGTGATATATCGACGCGCATGCCCACACTGTTTTTACCGCGGGCAAAGTCCCTGCGCCTGTTCTGTATGAACCGATTATATACACGCTCTTTTTGCTCATCCGTGTATTCCCTTGACCGTCTGCGGCGGGCAGGCTGAGGACGGGGAGATCGCCCGTTCGCACGCCAACACGGCGTTGCGATAAGGTGATGACCGTCATTATAAATTTTATACGTTTTCGGTTTGCCGTCGTCTTTCGGCAGTCCATCAAAGAAAGGAAACGGGCAACCCGTGAAGTCGTCCGTTTCAATTAAATTCGCCGCTATACTCATGTTTGTTACCCCTCTTTTTTGATTTTCTTTTCATCACCGCTTCGCGGAAAATACCTCTGCGGGGAGATTGCCGCTAAAAGAGATATTAGCTCTCTTTGCCGTCCTTGCGTTCGTTCGCCGTATCGCGTATGCCGCACATAAAACCTTTGGCGCACTCGCGGGCTTTGCCTTTGCCGTGCAACGCCGTTGCTTTGTAATCGTCGATCTGCGCGAGCAAACGCTTGCGTTCGGCTTTGTCCGCTTTCGGGTATTGCCGATATGCTTGCACGCCCCAAACATAGCCGTATGAAAACGGCGTTTTCCTCTCGCGGTTATACCGTACCTTTTCATCGACCGTCAATGACATTGCTTTCACCCCTTTTTTGAAAATACACTTTCAAATATGACGCAATACTCTTTCGCCGCTTCGTAAACGACAGTAAAGGGCATATGCCATTCCGAAAAATGTTCCGATAAAAACTCTAAAACCAAAAAGAAATTTTCCCGCTTGCCGCAAATGCCTAACCTTGCGGCAATCTCAAAGGCATATCCCAAAATTTTCTTTTGGTCTTCCGTCAGCGTTGCTTTGCCGCCTTTCCAAACGGCTTTAATCATCAAGAGTCTTTCCATGCGCTTAACCGTTCCTGTTTGAAAGTGCACTTTCAAATTTATTGCTTTTCAGACTTACGCCAACCCGCTTTATAAACCTCACGGGCAATATCCATACTTTTACAAACGGGAGCACCCGTTGCCGCTATAACAACAGCCAAATCACAAATATCGTTTTCACGCTGTTGCAAAAACTGCTTAAAACCTTTTTCAAAATCTTCTATGTTCATAGTTTTACCGTCCTTTTTGAATTATCAAATCAATTTTGCAAATCACCGAAAATCGGTTGACTTTTTCCCACCGTTGCACTATAATCAAAAACGCAAGTGATAGGAAACTGTTCGCTATTTATTTAGCGTGGTCTATCAAACGCCCCCGCTCGTTAAGAGTGGAGTTTACAGCGGCTGAAATAAGCCGCTGTTATTTTTTAATCCGAATAAAGCCGCTTGATTTTTGCCTTATCACGCTCCGTTAACTCTAAACGGGGCGTGATATACTTATCCTCGTATATATCACTACGGTCTATCCATTTATTACGTCCGTCCGCCGTTTTGCTAATCTGCCTATCAATGTTATTATCCAAAATAACATAGTTTGAGGTTACGCTCATAAGCGGAGCGACTAAAATGCGCTTTTTGCTATCTTCCTTGACCGCAATGCACAAGCGGGGTTTACTCATTCCGTTGCCAAACTTTTTATCGTCGGTCACAATCACTTTCGGTTCGGAATACGATTGCCTATCAAGCCGTTGCAGTTCGGGTAAACGTCTCGCCGCTTTTGCTTTTAGCTTGTCATCAGCCGCTCTTTTTCCTTTTACAATGTCAGTATAATAGTTAATCTTTTCGCGGACAGAATAATACGTCTGCCCCGTCTTTCCATGTTTGAACATAAACCCACCTCAATCAAAAACTTCGTCGATATTGTAACCATGCGGGCAATTCTGCTCGCCATATTCAATCGCTTTGTCGATGTCATCAAAATAAAATTCGCCGTCATCGCACGTCAAAACATAGCCCATAATATCACCTCACAAAAGTTATACCGAGGGAGGCACGCCCCGATCGGCTTAATTTTATACGGCGACCCCGCCCGCGTACACCGTACCCGCTGCCACCTAAAAAGAGGGGATAGCCATTCGGCAGCGCCCAAACGTGCGCCGACGTGCACGCCGCACGCACCCGTTAAGCTGTAATACAAAACACCCCTGCGGGAAAAACACCCTGCGGGAATGGCTGTTAAAAAGAAAAGCTACTGCCCGTTTCGGGCTTTTTTCTTTTCCCGTTCCTTTCGCGCCACGCCTTTTTGGTACTGCCTGTCCGCTTTGTCTATCTTGCGGAACTGACGTTTCATGTTCTTGAATATGTACGCCAAAATCTTTTTGTTGTACTTTTCGGGCACGAAATCGGCAGTATCGAGCGTGCGGGCAAACGTCGCGTAATACGTTTCAAGACACGTATCTATGAGCTTATTTTTGTTATAGTTTATCTTCATCACGCCTTACCCCGCGAATAGAAGTTTTCGGGCAGCTCATCGTCCATATCCCGCAAATACTTGACATACCCGTCAATCGTGCCGTCGTTCGGCTCTGCGGGCATATAGTCGAAATCTTCGTGCAAATGCCCGTCGTAAAACTTTGGCTTGCAATTTTGACTGTCATAGCACGCGAACACGTTATAATCGGCTTTGACGATCTCTTCCGTGTAACAGTCTTTGTCTTTCTTCCCGCTGCTCATATAGCGGTCGAAAAGCCCGCTGTTATCAATGCGGCGTATCGTCCATTTGAGCGAACACACGCGCCCGAACCCGTCATGCTTGAATGCCAAATCGACGATCTCAATGAACTGCGAAAGTTCCCGCACGTTCACGTCAATGAGCATGGGACGCTGCGTATCGAGCCAAATATCCAAATCATTATGCCCGTGCTGCTCATACCAGCGCGACTGCCAATCGGGGAAATACCGCGCCATGCGGCTGTTGAGATACTTCTGCGCTTCGGTAATGCAGATACACTCATGCGGCAAACTGAAATGCGTTTGTACAAACTCATTTGCATAGCCCAAACGGAACGGGTTGATACGGCGGGAAAGACGGGGGCTGTACCCGAACTTGCGCATGACAATATCGTAGTTCGCCGATACGCAATGCACGGGCACAGTCTTTATCCCGTCAAAGCCGTTTTGCTGTTTCAATAATATCTCCCGCCGCATGGCGATATTCCGTTGTCTGTCAAACGCCGCCGTGTTCGCAATGTGCGTTAAAAAGCACGTTTTGCCCGTCCGCGGCGGAGCAAATATTATTGTGATCATACCGACACCGTTTTTGAAAGTGTACTTTCAATTTTGCCGCTAAAACAGCGGCAGCCAGCCAAAATAAACTACAATAATTTCGTTAAAGACAATGCCCAAGTTTGAATAAAAAATATATCCAACACCACGGTTACGGCGACAAGGATAATCGTTACCCATGTCGGCAAACCGCAAAGTTTATGCAACAAAATTTGCAACAACCATAAGATGAGAACTTCGCCAAGAATAAGGATAACGTATGCCCACCATGCGGCACTTTCTTCCTGCCAGCTCGCAGGCGGCTTGCCGTCGGGTGCTATGTCAATAGGCGACATGACAACACCGAGCGTTTTTGAAGTCACGCCGTTCGAGAATGTAACGTCGAGAATATCAAAACCGAGTTGCACCCACATTTGAGCAAAATAGGCGTTCAAGTCGATATAATCATAGCACCCCATAGTACCGCCAACCAAGTACCACTCAGTGCTACGCGCATATTCCGTTGCTTGTACGGAAATATATTCGGACTGCTTATAGCGAAACAGATACACTGTTTCGGGATCATCCTTGCTTTCCGCCGCCGTGATATAATCACATAAATCAGTGTAATCGCTTTCATCTATAAAGAACTTATCGCAAAATTCCGATTTTCCGTACTTTTCAACGTCCGCAGAAGTAACTGCTTGTATCGCGGAAACGGAGATAAAATTCTCACTCTGTACCGTACTGCCAAAAAGTCTGTTCCAAGCACTGTCATCAACGATATTATCTGTCAGTTCATAGGTATCGTCCGATTCAATAATAATATCCTCAAACTCGCTTGCGACTTCTGAGAACAAATCTTTACTGTATCGGTCATTCACCAACTCGCCGCCGTGTTCGTCCGTATACGTTTCAAACCAACCCGCCGTTTCGTCATTACCAAGTAAATCCTCCGCTGCAATAACATGCGTACCCGCATTTAGACCGTCCGCCAAAAACAAGATTGTCAAAGTAGTGACAAGAGTTTCATACCCGCCAGCAATACCGCCCTGATCAGTATTACCGTCAATTAAATCAGTATCTCCTGCATATGTGCCAAAAAACGGGTTATACGCATAATATCCCGTATAAGGGGCAAGTTCATCATCATCACGCATGCCTTCAACGGCTCTCGTAGCTATAATCGAATACGGAAAAGCATACTTTTCATATTCTTCCTTTGTGCCACCATCCACATACTCACCCAAGAACGGGTAAATTGTATCGTAAATATCCCGATTGCCCGTAACAAGCATAGGAGCGGTACGCGCGTCAAGCCACGTTGCATGAACTGCCGACATTTCGCCGTATGCCTCTATGTACTTATTCGGAACGGAAAAATATACCGATTGCAGAACATCACGGGTTACACCGTCGCTATGCGTGCCGTCGGGGTAGAAGTATGTGCTATGCACGTCCAAAGAAAGCGTTTCGCCTTGCTCGTCATGGTACACAAGTGTACTTTCGGCATTTATATCCATGCCGTAACCTTTTGCATAGCCTTCATAGGTGTACGTTGTATCGACAAAATAACTCTCCGCCGTACTATTGCCGTCCAATACAAGTTCAATCTCGCTCACGTCATACACGCGCTTATCGCTTGCCAATCGGTCAAAAACCTGCTCTTTCTGTTCGCCCGAAAGCATGACTTTGAATTTAAGGAACAAACCCTCATAGTTCGGTACTTCGCATTGATTAAGGTACAAAAGCATATACTTCGTATGCCCCGTACCATCATTTGCGCCCGCACGCAGACTAATAGTATTCAGCGTAGAATTTGTCTTAAACTTCAACGCCTGCGGGTTCCAAACGTACACATACAGACCGTAATTATCCCGCAAGTTACTGTAAAAACTGTAACAGTATTCGCCCAGCATGAACACTTGCGTTTCGTAGTTTTTGTTAAAGGCGTAGTTTGAAATGTTGAACTTCACGCCGTCTATGGTCGAATTTTGCAAATCGTCCATGACGTTGGAACTATCCATTTGCACGTCACCGACTGCGGTATCGGCGTAAGCAACGGGGGCGGTCAAATGACCGCCCAGCAACATTGCCACACACAACATGCAGAGGACGAACAACGACAATATCCGTTGAAAGTGTACTTTCAAAATCTTTTTCATCGCTTTCACCTCTTTAAAAGACTATCGATGGCGGATCAAACGAAACGATAAAATCATAAAACATAAACCATAGCACAACAGAACTTTCGTCCACCGTTATAGTGATGACAAAATACGCAATATCGTCCGAAAGTTCATCCATAAGCGTTATATCACCATCATACTTTAATTCAATGGCTTGCTTCACCGTAAGCCCAACAGGCAACGACACAGAAAAACCGTCTACACGCTTTTTTAAACTAAAAATGCTTGAATAATCGTCAGCTTCGGCGTTGCCTTCATACAAACAGTGAAACTCATCTCCGACAATGAAACGAACAGTATTCGCGGAGTTTGCCATAACACTTACGGAATAATTAACGTCCCCACCCGTCAACGACTTTACAGAAAAATCATACGTTCCGCCGCTTACAAATTCAAGGCTTCCACCGTCCATGCCGCCTAAATAACGTTTACCTTCATGCTCAACGTAAAACGTTATCCCTTGACTGCGCAGAGTAAAATACAGCACAACGCCCACGGCGGCGATCACAAGAATGAGCGCCGACAGCACCGCTATGACTTTCCCAAAAGAACCGCCACCTTTACTCATACCGTCACCGCCTAAATCACAATTCCGCCCTGTTCAAACGTCACATTTTCAACAGCGGCAGTCAAATATTCAGCAGAAACAAGATATTTGCTCACCGCCCGAAAACGCAAACCGCTATCCATGCTATACACATGAAATTCGGCTTGAACCAAAGGCACTTCATCGCATACGGACTTCGCCAATTCCAAAATATCAAGCAAGTTCTCTTCGGACGAAGAAGGAAAATCGTAAAGGTCATCCGTGCCCTTCATATCCATAACGGTTAAGTTAAAAGCAAGCGGGTCTGCTTCATGCAGCAAACGGCTTTTTGTTGTGCAACCCGAAGCAAATTCAGAAGCTGCCAACACCTCAACCATTTCCTGCGTACCCGAAACGGTCAATTCTTCAACGTTGTAATCACAATCAACCGTATATGCGGTATACTTCATACTGAAAAAATCACGATAAAACGAAACACCTTGCATATAATCAGGCGCTTCGGCTAACCCGTCCGTCGAAGAAATAGAGCGTGACATAGACGCTTCAAGATCAGGAGAACCGTTAAACTCCACAGCAACAGAAACAATACGTTTCATAAAATCAACGGTACATTCAGCACTTTTTTGACTACCGCTTCCGCCGAAAACCTCACCGACAACCTTGATCTGTTCGCCAAAAGGCTGCAAACATTGCACAACGCAGGCAAAGTCATCTTCTTCCGATTGCGTCACCGTTAAATAATCGGAAACGCTTTTCCCCGTTGCCCATTCGCTGTCGGCATTGACCCAAACAGCTGAATATGAAACAGACTCAACGAGCGCATAAGAAGGCTCGACATTGATTTTCAAAGTAACGCTGTCATATTCTGCTGTTTCGCCGTCCAATGCCGCAGCGCTTCGGAAAGTCATTGCACGGGGCATGGAAACGATCTCGTCGCTTGTAACCTCATTGCCGTTTTCATCCGTTACGGGAGCGCCGCCGTCTTGTTCATCCTCATCGGTAGGATCTTCCTGCTCTTCGCCCTTGCCCCAGCTGTTGAACCACGTCGCAATATCGCCGTTCGTGAACCAGCTTGAACCGATACCGCACACAAGTACGATGATCGCCGCAAGCAAAATAACGACGATTGCGCTCAAAGTTCCTTTTTTCATCTTCCTTTATCTCCTTAAAATTTTTTCGCTTTCTTGCAGAGCAACGCATACTCGTAGGTGTGGTGCTCTTTCATTGCACGGTCAACGGCTTTCAGATCACCGCGCCGTGCCGCATTGTCTAACTTCCGTTCGCTATGCTCGTACATACTTTGCAAGCGTGCCGCAGAAGTGGTATAGGCAAGTTCTTTCTGTTTGCGTGTAAAACGTATCATGGCTTACACCCAACGCCCCGTTTTACGGTCATAGTTCGCGCTGCGGCGGACATTGTTCCCGTTATAGTCCGTGTGCCAATAGTGCAGGGTGATAACGTCATGCCCCTTTGTAGGCTTTGAGGACGTAACACAGTACGTCCGTTTCAACGCTTCGTTTTCTCGCCAGCCAGCGTTCGCCGACATAGCGCGTTTTTCCGAATTTGTCAGCTTTTTCAAAAACATAGCGCGCCCCTTAACACTTCCGCACGTCAATGATCTCGCCGTTCGCGTCCACGACGTAACAAAAACCACCTTTCTTTACGGCTTTACTGCCGTTATAGGAGCGTTTCTTTTTGCCGCGCACGGCATTCACGCCGTTACGGAAAGACTGTTTCGTCGCTTCATCAGGACAAACCACACGCTTGCCCGCTTTTGCCGTGGCATACGCACGCCCCATGTGATACGCCTTGCGTTCCTTTGCCGAATACTTTGCCTTTGGCATAATCTCACCTCTTAAAACTTCGTATTTCCATTGTTTCTGCGTTCGCGCTTCGGCTCATAAGCGCGGACTTTCTCGCGGACATAACCTTTTGCTTCGTTCCTCCATAAGTCGTTCAGCGTATCGCGCGCAGACTGATAGCCGTATGTAACGTCAACACAGCCCGACCCCATGCCGCGATAACCCTTGCCGTCTTTACGGCGTTTGCCCGTCAGCTGAACTTGATACCCGCCGTATGCGCCCTGTATGCGCAATTCGTTGCCCGTCCGTGAACAATACTTATCGTTCAAGCGGTCAACTTCGGCTTGCAAATCTCTTCTCGTGATTGCCACAATGTCACCTCATAAATTTTGAATTTTGTCCCGTACGGTCTCATACTTATCGACCGCAAACACGCCCGTTTCCTTGCCTTTTCCGTCTGTTCCCGTTTCAATGAATGTTCCATCTTTGTCCTCAACAATTCCCGTGATCGTCCGTATCGGTACTATGCACCGTGCGCCGTTTTTTCCGTTGTTCCCGTAGAGTCGCAATTCCAAAAATTCTTTCTGTTCCATTCTCCGTTCACCCCGTTTCCGCTGTTTCCTTTTTAACACCCTTGCAGGGAGCAAACACCCCTTGCAGGGGAATCTTTCCGTTAAAGAGGATAAATAGCCGTCTGCCCGCCCATGAGGAGTTATCCACACAGGCGGGTTGGCCGCTCTTTATCCGTTATACTGCCGCCGTTTCGGGTTCAACCTCAACGGTCTTTATCTGCTTATTCACCATGTTCATGAGCATGGTGAGCAGGTCAACGTCCGATTTCCCCGTGGGCTTCACTTCGCAGTGCCATACAACGCCGTTTTCATCAACGGTGTTCACCGTGTAGACCGTGCGGTGCTGTTTCCTGCCGTTAAACTCCGTCACTTCGTCCGTTATGTCAAGTTCCGCTTCGGGGTTGACGTCAAAGACAAGGTCAAGAGGAAGATACCCGCCTTTATCTCGCGGCGAAAAATCTACCGCCACTTTGCGCCCGCGCAGATTGCCGTACAGCCTGTACCGAAAATACAGCCGTCCGTCACCCGTAACGTACTGATTGCCGCGCTTGTCCAAAATCGCTTCACGGCGGATCACAAAATTCCCGTTCCGCAATTCCGCTACCTGTTCCGTTGCTCCGTCCGTTCCGTTCACTACCCGTTGTTCCTTTGCCATAATTTTGATGATCTCCTTTGGCAGTCGGTTGCCAGCCGTCCTATTTTTGCTTTCGCAGACGGTAGAGCGGGGCGGAGGTGTTCCCCGCTTTTCCGTTTCGCCGTACTTTCAACGGCTCATCAGTGCGATCATTCTGTTTTGCTTCGGCGGATAAGCCAAAACCCGCTCGGCGTTCGCCTTACATCGTAATATATATCTGCCGCAGAGGGGCAAGACAGTTCGCCCAATCGGTACACCGTTGCGGAAACAGGAACAAGCCCCAACGCCTTACAGCGTTCCCGCACTGTTTCCAACGATTGAGCGCACAGGCGGATACTTTTCATATAGCCCGCCCGCGCCATTTTCTCAAACTCCTTTACGTCAATGCCAAGAAGCATTTTATTCTTCCTCTTGCATAAGTGCGTTGCAATCGGCGCAAATGATATTCACGCGCTTTGTCGCCCGCACAGATTGCCCGCAAACAGGGCATACATACTTGCGTGTGCTCGTATTCTTCGTGATTTGGCTTTTCATGATAGGCAAACGGTAAATCACCGTGGGCGGGTTTTCTGCCGTAAATTCGGCTATCATTGCCGCCGTTTCGTCCGTCAGCGTCGTATACGACCAGCCGATTTTCGCTACACACTCAACGTGCAGCCCGTGCGTTTCCGCTATCTTCTTGAACAATTTGTTGTGGTAGTTGCCCGACCGCGACGTGTCTTTCATGTCGTGAACTGTCGCGTATTGATGACACATTTCATGAATAAGCGTTGCCGCGATCTCCCCGATAGGGCGGTTGAGCTGCTGCGCCGTCATGTTCAGTTCGTGTTCGCCTTCATCTTCGGCGCTTTCACGCCACACCTTACCGCACGACCACCAGCCGTTTGTTTTGTTCCGTTCGTCCGTCTGTACCGTTATGACGGGCTTTACAAGTTCCCCGCCAAATAACTTGCCATTCGCATAGTCGTATAACTTACCGAGATATGCGACCGTTTCAATGTATCTATCCGTTCCGTTTTTCATTGTTTCGCTTCTCCTTTGTCAAATGTATTTGCCCGTATCGCCGATAGCACAGCGCTTCCAACTTAATATTTAAGTGTATAGCACGGCACGCCGTCCATATCAAAATGATACCAGCGCGTCACGCCGTCTTTGCAATAGCCCATATCCGACACGCTAACGACGGCACAAATACCGACGTTGTCGTCATTGTCGAAATACGGGGCACATTGCTCTTTGCCCCAAGAGATTGCCTGTTCAATAGGTACATACTTCCGTTTCATGTTCCGTTCTCCTTTGCGTAATGCCGCCGCCCAAATATAAAAAAATTGTACCGAACAGCTTTCTTTCACTGTTCGATACAATTATAAAACGGCGCGGGGAGGTTTTGTCATGCGTTTCCCGCTGCGGATGGGTTGAAATTTTTTCCGCGGTGTGTTATAATATTGCGGAGCGCGCCGCAGGCGCGCAACGGCGGGAGAAAAGATGGCACTGCGGATGGGAATAGACGTCGGTTCGACGACCGTAAAGGTGTGCGTGCTGGCGGAGGATTGCAATTCGATCTTATATACGAGTTACGAGCGGCACTTTGCAAAAGTCCGCGAGTGCGTGCTTGCGCAGCTTGCCGCGGTCGGGGAAAAGTTCGGCGGCGGCGATGTAACGGTGTGCATGACGGGTTCGGCGGGGCTGGGGCTTGCCGAGCGCAGCGGCGTGCCCTTCGTGCAGGAGGTGCAGGCGGCGTTCAAAGCCATCCGAAAGTATTATCCCGACGCGGACGCCGCGGTAGAACTGGGCGGGGAAGACGCCAAGATCATCTTCGTAACGGGCGGCGCCGAACAGCGCATGAACGGCAGCTGCGCGGGCGGAACGGGCGCGTTCATCGATCAGATGGCAACGCTTTTGAACATCTCCGTGCCCGAAATGGACGAGCTCTCCCTCAAAGCGGAAAAGGTGTACCCCATCGCTTCCCGCTGCGGGGTGTTCGCAAAATCCGATATCCAGCCGCTTTTGAACCAGGGCGCGCGCAAGGAGGATATTGCGGCGAGCATCTTTCAGGCGGTCGTCGATCAAACCGTTTCGGGGCTGGCGCAGGGCAGGCGCATCAAGGGCAAAGTGCTCTTTTTGGGCGGTCCGCTGCATTTTTTGAAGGGGCTGGGCAAGGCGTTCAAAGAGACGCTGCATTTAGACGAAGCGCATGCCGTCTTTCCCGAAAACGCCCCCTGCTTTATGGGGATCGGCGCGGCGCTCGCCTCCTGTGCGGAGCAGCCGCTCTCCCTCGGCGCGCTCGTCGGGCGCATCCGCGCCGCCAAGGGGAGCGAGGCGATCGTCACCGGCGCGCCGCTCTTTAAAGACCGCGAGGAGTACGAGGCGTTCGTGGCGCGGCACAGCCGCAACGACCTTGTGTTCGAGGATATTTCCGTCTACGCGGGAGATGCGTATCTGGGCATAGACAGCGGGTCAACGACCACAAAGCTCGTGCTCATCACCCCGGAGGGGAAGCTGCTGTACCGCCACTACCAATCCAACAACGGGCAGCCGCTGGATATCGTTTTGGAACGCCTGCGCGAGGTCTACGCGCTTGCGGGCGGGCGCGTCCGCATCCGCGGCGCGGCGGTCACGGGCTACGGCGAAGACATGATAAAAGCCGCCGTCAAGGCGGATTTCGGCATCGTGGAAACGGTCGCGCACTTTAAAGCCGCCCTCTTTTTCGACCCGAAAGTGGATTTTATCATCGATATCGGCGGGCAGGATATCAAGTGCTTCAAGATCAAAAACGGCGCCGTCGATTCCATCATGCTCAACGAGGCGTGCTCTTCGGGCTGCGGCTCCTTTATCCAAACGTTTGCCAAGGCGATGGGCATGGAGATCGACGAATTTTCCAAGCTCGGCTTGTTTGCGGCGCACCCCGTAGAGCTGGGCAGCCGCTGCACGGTGTTCATGAACAGCTCGGTCAAGCAGGCGCAAAAGGAGGGGGCGAGCGTCGAAGATATTTCGGCGGGGCTCTCCTCTTCCATCGTTAAAAACGCGATCTACAAAGTGATCCGCGCAAAAACGCCGGACGAGCTGGGCGAGCACATTTTGGTGCAGGGCGGCACGTTTTTGAACGACGCGGTGCTGCGTTCGTTTGAGCTGGAAACGGGCAAACAGGTCGTGCGCCCCGGCATTGCGGGGCTGATGGGCGCGTTCGGCGCGGCGCTGTACGCCAAGGAAAACATCCGCGGCGAGAGCACGGTCATCACCGAGGCGGAATTAAAATATTTTACCTACCGCTCGGCGGGCACGGTCTGCAACGGCTGTACGTCGCACTGCAACATGAACATCCTCACCTTTTCGGACGGGCGCAAGTTTCTTTCGGGCAACAAGTGCGAGCGCGGCGCGGGGCGGGGGCGCGCGTCGGACGGGATGGATATCTATGCGCGCAAATACGCGCTGCTGTTGGAGAGCGCAAAACCCGCGCAAGAGCGCGCAAAGCCCGCCCGCGGCAGGGTGGGGCTGCCCTTGGCGCTCGGCTTTTACGAGCAGCTTCCGCTTTGGGCGGCGTTTTTCGAGGTTTGCGGCTTCGAAGTCGTGCTCAGCGAAGAATCTTCGCGGCAGCTGTATTTCAAGGGGCAGCACACCGTGGCGAGCGATACCGTATGCTATCCCGCCAAGCTCACCCACGGGCACATCGAAAGCCTGCTGGATAAGGGGGCGGATTTTCTCTTTTTCCCCTGCGAAAGCTACAACATCGACGAAGGAAATTCGGATAACCATTACAACTGCCCCGTTGTGGCGTACTACCCCGAATTGCTGCGCGCGAACAACGAGCGGCTCACCGCGGAAAACTTTATCAGCCCGTACATAGACCTCAACAGCGAACGGACGGCGGTGCGCGCGCTCAAAAAGGCGCTGGCGCGCTACAAGGTGTCGGCGCGGCAGATCCGCCGCGGGCTGCGCGCGGGCTTTGCGCGGCTTGCGCAGTACCGCGAACAGGTCCGCGCGGAGGGAGACAGGATCCTGCACGAAGCGCGCAAGGCGGGCATGCCCGTCGTTGTGCTGGCGGGGCGCCCGTACCACATCGACCCGGAGATCAACCACGGCATCGGCAAACTGCTCACTTCGCTGGGCGTTGCGGTGCTTTCGGAAGACGCGGTGTATTTCCGCGGCGAGCGCGTGCGCGTAAACGTGCTCAACCAATGGACGTACCATGCGCGGCTGTACCGCGCCGCCGAATACGCCACGCGGTTTGCGGACGTCAATTTGGTGCAGCTCGTCTCCTTCGGGTGCGGGATCGATGCGATCACGACGGATGAAGTGCGCAGCATTTTGGAAAAGCGCGGCAAACTGTATACGCAGATCAAGATCGACGAGATCAACAACCTCGGCGTGGTCAAGATCCGCCTGCGCAGCATGCTCGCCGCCATCGAGGAACAAAAGAGGCACGCAAAATGAGCAAAAAACAGGAAGAGGGGCGGCAGCCGCCCGCCGTGGATTTCCGCGACGAGTATCCGCGCTTTACGCCCGAAATGAAACAGACGCACAAGCTGCTCGTGCCCGACATGCTGCCCGTGCACTTCGGCATCATCTTGGATATTCTGCGCCGCGACGGGTGGGATATCGAACTGTTGACCAACGACGCGCGCACCGTGATCGACGAGGGGCTCAAACACGTGCACAACGATACCTGCTTCCCCGCGCTGTGCGTAACGGGGCAGTTTGTGGACGCGCTCAAAAGCGGAAAATACGATCCGGACCGCACGGCGCTGCTCATCACGCAGTCCGGCGGCGGGTGCCGTGCTTCCAACTATATCCCGCTCATCCGCAAGGCGATCAAGGCGGAGTTTCCGAACGTGCCCGTCGTCTCTTTGAATTTTGCGGGGCTGGAAAAGGACAGCGGGTTTCCGATGGACCTGAAAACCATTCTCCGCCTTGCCTACGCCGTGTTTTACGGAGACGTGCTCATGGCGCTGTACAACCAGTGTAAACCGTACGAGCGGGAGGAGGGCGCCGCCGACGCGGCGCGCAGCGAATGCGTGCGGCAGATCGGCGCCGCGTTCGAGCAGAAAACGTACCGCAGGTATAAGCGCGTCGTCCGCGGCATGCTCGCCCGCTTTTCCGCCGTCCGCCGCGGCGGCGAGGAAAAAATAAAGGTCGGCATCGTCGGCGAGATCTACGTCAAATATTCGCCGCTCGGCAATTCGCGGCTGGAAGAGTTTTTGCTCTCCGAAGGGTGCGAGCCCGTCGTGCCCGGCTTGATGGATTACGTCATGTACTGCGCCGTGAACAACGTGAACGACGCAAAATTTTACGGGATGAACAAAAAGGGCGCCTTTGTGTTCGGTCTGGCGTACCGCTATCTGCACCGTATCCAAAAAAAGATAAACGCGCTCATTGCAAAGGGCGGGTTTGCGCCGCTGCACGACTTTGAACACCTGCGCAAGTGTGCGGATAAGGTGCTCAACCAAGGGGTCAAGATGGGGGAGGGCTGGCTCATCCCCGCCGAAATGGCGGCGCTTGCCGAAACGGGCACCGAAAACATCGTCTGCGCGCAGCCGTTCGGCTGCCTGCCCAACCACATAGCGGGCAAAGGCGCCATCCGCACGTTGAAGCGCATGTACGAAAACGAAAACATCGTTGCCGTCGATTACGACCCCTCCGCCACCAAAGTGAACCAGGAAAACCGCATCAAACTCATGTTGGCGACCGCGCGGGAAAACCGCGACCGCACAAAAAACTGAAAAACGCGAAACGCGGAAGGACGTGCCGACGCTTTTTAAAGCGTCGGCTTTGCTTTTATCGCAAGGCGCGCCGCCGGCGTACGGTTTTCGGCGGCGCGCAATTTCCCGCGGGTGCAAAATTTTCCGCGGCAGTCGGAAAAGCCGCCGCGGGTATACGGTTTTCGGCGACGTACGGTTTTTTGCGGGTGCAAAAAAACCGTGTTTAATTTTCGCCGATCGGTTGTGCGGAGCGCGCAAATATGGTATACTGAACGAGGCAGGTGCGAACTGCCGTAAAAAACCATTCTGACAAAACAGAGGAGGGACAATGGATCTTTTTGCAAAAATCCCGAAAAACGGGAACTACCGCCTTTCGCAGGCGGCAAAGGCGGCGGGGGCGTACCCCTATTTTCACGAACTGCGTTCGGGGCAGGATACGGTGGTGAACATGGAGGGGCGGCGCACCATCATGCTCGGCTCCAACAATTATCTGGGGCTGACCAGCCACCCCAAGGTGCGCGCGGCGGGCATCGCCGCGCTGGAAAAATACGGCAGCGGCTGTTCGGGTTCGCGTTTTTTGAACGGAACGCTGGATATCCATGCAGAGCTGGAACGCGCGCTCGCCCGTTTTTTGCACAAGGATGCGGCGGTCACGTTCGGCACGGGCTTCCAAAGCAATCTCGGCATTTTGAGCACCGTTGCTTCGCTCGGCGACTACATTCTCTGCGATAAAGAGAACCACGCCAGCATTTACGACGGCTGCAAGCTCTCCTATGCGAAGATGGTGCGCTACGAGCACAGCGATATGGAAGACTTGGAGCGGCGCCTGCGCGCCCTGCCGCAGGAGGCGGGCGTGCTCATCGTCACCGACGGCGTGTTCAGCATGAGCGGCGATATCTGCAAACTGCCCGAAATCGTGGCGCTTGCCAAAAAGTACGGTGCGCGCGTGATGGTGGACGATGCGCACGGGCTGGGCGTTTTGGGGAAAACGGGGCGCGGCACGGCGGAATACTTCGGGCTGGAAGAGGAAGTGGATATCCTCATGGGCACCTTTTCCAAATCGCTTGCCAGCATCGGCGGGTACATGGCGGCGCGCGAGGATGTGGCGGAATTTGTTCGGCTCAATTCCCGCCCCTTTATATTCAGCGCCAGCATGACGCCCGCCGCGGTGTGCTGCGCGCGCGCCGCGCTGGAAATTTTGGAGGAGGAGCCGGAGCGTGTGGAGCGCCTTGCCGTCGTCGCCGCGTACATGCGGGCGCGGCTCAAAGAACAGGGCGCGTCCATCATCGAGAGCATCACGCCCATCATCCCCGTCTATACCTATGAAAACGAAAAGACGTTTGCCGCCTGCCGCATGCTGTTGGAGCGCGGCGTATACGTCAACCCCGTCATCGCGCCCGCCGCGCCCGCAGGGCAGTGCCTGCTGCGAACGAGCTATGTGGCAACGCTCACCGAAGAGCTGCTGGACGAGGCGGCGGAAAAGATCGGGCAGGTGCTCCGCATCGTAAACGGGTAAACGATCTCCGCCGCGCCGCCGCGGCGCGGCGGAAAAGGAAAACGGGCGGGCGTGCGCCTTTCCCTCGGCGAGGGAAAGGAACTGCGCCTGCTGAAAAGAAGGGGCGGGCTCGGTACCGAAGGAAAGAGATGACCGTATCCGGCACGAGGCGCTCCGCTTCGGGGCGCCTGCAAAAGCCGCGTCCGCTTTTTAAAAAACCCGCGCGTACCCCCGCAAAAGCGCTTGACATTGTTTCCCCGTTATACTAAAATAGACGAGCTGACAAAATGTGGAAGCAAATAAGTGCTTTGGCGAAGGAGGGTAGAAGAGGAATGTCCACGATCCGAGTCGGAGAAAACGAGTCTGTTGACAGTGCGCTGCGCCGCTTCAAAAGGAAGTGCTCGCGCGACGGCATCATCGGCGATCTGCGCCGCAAAGAGCATTACGAAAAGCCTTCCGTCCGCAGGAAGAAAAAGCGCGAAGCCGCCCGCAAGAGAAGCAGCAAAAACTGAAACACAAAAGCCTGTTGCCATGCAGCAGGCTTTTTCATTTGCCCGCAAAATTTGCGGAAAGGAGGGGAAAATTGAAGGAAGAGAGAAGCATCAAAAGCGTTGCAAAGGATGCGAAGCGCCGTTTGAAAAACGGCTTTTGGGAGGGCTGCGAAGAGGAGTTGAAAAGCGAGCTTGCCCGCGCGCGGCGGGCGGGCGTGAGCGAAAGCCGCGCCGCGCGCTACTTCACCGATAAAGTGGCGCTGCGCCTTGCGGGCGGGGAGGACGAGGCGTTTTATGCCCGCGTGCGCGTCATGCTGCTTGCCGAGGGCGAGGTTTCGGATGCGATCGGCAGGCTCATCGACCGCGCGTATTACGAAACGCTCAGTTACGAAGAGAAGCAGCGCTACACCCTGCGCCTTTCCGAGCGGTACCTGCGCGCGTTGGAGCGGTTCCGCCGCGAGTGCGAATTCGAGGGGCTGTAAACGCCGCCGCGGCGCGGTGCGGCGCGGCGGCGAAAATTGTTTTTCGCGCCGCGGCAGGGCTTGCGCGGCGGCGCGGATTGTGGTATACTGGAAAGGAACAAAGCAGACCCGCTTTTAGCCGGGCTCCGCTTTGTTTTAAGAGAAAGCGGAACGCAAAAAAACGGTGCGCGGGGCGCCGCGCGGGCAAAAGATGAACGGAATTTTTGAAAAACTGAACGAAGAACAGAAAAAACCCGTCACCGATACGGAGGGCGCGGTTCTGGTGTTTGCGGGGGCGGGCAGCGGCAAAACGCGGGTGCTCACTTCGCGCATCGCCTACCTTGTGGAGGAGAAGGGGGTGTTTCCCTCTTCCGTGCTCGCCATCACTTTCACCAACAAGGCAGCCAACGAAATGAAGGAGCGGCTTGCGGATATGGTGGCGGGCAGCGAAAGCATGTGGATCTGCACCATCCACAGCATGTGCGTGCGCATTTTGCGCCGCTTTGCCGAAAAGCGCGGGTTCACCCCCAATTTTTCCATTTACAGCGAAACGGAGCGCGCCGCCGTCATCAAAAAGGCGTTTGCCGCCTGCGGGTTCGCCGAGGAAAAACTTTTAAAGAACGTGAAGTACCACATCGCCAACGCGCGCATGCTGGGGCTCTCTCCCGCCGAATACGCCGAGGAAAACGCGCAGCTGAAAGGCATCGGCGAGATCGTTGCCGTCTACAAGGAGTACTGCGATTTTTTAAGGCGCAACAACGCCCTCGATTTCGACGATCTTTTGAACGAAACGCGCGCCCTGCTCGAACAGGACCGCGAAGCGCTCGATTACTACGGCGGCAGGTTCCGCTATATCCATGTAGACGAGTTTCAGGATACCAACCGCGTGCAGTACGAGATCGTCCGCCTGCTCGCCTCCGTGCACGGCAACCTCTTCGCCGTGGGAGACGACGACCAAAGCATCTACGGCTGGCGCGGCGCCAAGATCGAAAACATTTTGGGGTTTGAAAAGGACTTCCCCGGCGCAAAGGTGTACAAGCTGGAACGCAATTACCGCTCCACCAAAAGCATTTTGCAGCTTGCCAACACCGTCATCCAAAACAACGGCAGGCGGCGCAGCAAAGTGCTGTGGACGCAGAACGGCGAAGGGGATAAGCCGCAGTATTTTCAGGCGGAGACGGAGGCGGACGAGGCGCTGTACGCGGCGCGCACCATCTTGGCGCACGTTAGCGCGGGAGAGCGCTTTTCGGATTTTGCGGTGCTCATGCGCATCAACGCGCTCACCCGCGCCTACGAGCAGGAGTTTGCCAAATACGGCATCCCGTTCCGCGTGTTCGGCGGCTTCCGCTTTTACGAGCGCAAAGAGGTAAAGGACCTGCTCGCGTATCTGCGCATCGTCAACAACCCCTTTGACAGCGAGGCGGTCACGCGGGTGGTGAACGTGCCGAAGCGCGGCATCGGCGCGCGCACCGTGGAAGTGCTCGAAGAATACGCGCGCGAAAACGACTGCACGGTGTACGACGCCGTGCTGGCTGCCGAAACGCTTCCGCTTAACGCGGGCAGCAAGGCAAAGGTGAAGGCGTTCGGCGCGCTGCTCAAATCGTTGGTCATAAAAGGCGCGGAGGAGAGCGCGGACGAGCTGATCCGCGACGTCATCGACGATACGGGCATCCTTGCCATGTACGAGGACGATTCGGACGAGAGCATCAACAAAAAGGCGAACATCGACGAGTTCGTCAATTCGGTGGACGAGTTTTGCCGCGCGAACAAGGGCGCGTCGCTCGCGGATTTTTTGAACCAAGTTACGCTGAGTTCGGATACCGACGATATGGACGAGAGCGATTACGTCACCGTTGCCACCATCCATTCGGTAAAAGGGCTGGAATTTGACAACGTGTTCATCGTGGGTATGGAGGAAAACATCATGCCCGTCTCCCGCGCTTCGCTTGAAGGAGACGAGCTGGAAGAGGAGCGCAGGCTGCTGTACGTTGCCATCACCCGCGCGCGCAAACGGCTGTGGATCACCCGTTCGCGCAGCCGCTACCTCTACGGCGAGCGCAGCCTTACGCTGCCCTCCCGCTTTATCGGCGAGCTTGCCAAGGAGTTGGGCGCGGAGGCGCTGCCCTCCCGCGCTCCGTACGCGCAGGAGGGGTACGGCGGGTACGCGAGGCGGTACGGCGGGTATTCCCCGCGCGAGGCGGGCAGGCGCGCCTTTGCCCGCCCGCAGCGCAATGAGGACGGGTATTACAGCGACCTTCCGCCCGATGACGCGCCCTCCTCGTTTGCGAACGCCTTTTCCGCCGCGGCGGCGTACCGCACGCAGGGCGGCGGGCGCGCGTCCGCGGCAGGCGCGGGCGGCAGGCAAAAAGATTTTTCCGCTTTCCGCACGGGCGTTCGGGTGCGGCACCCCAAGTTCGGCGAGGGGGTCATCATCGCCACCAAGGGGCAGGGGAAGGACTTGGCGGCGGATATCAGCTTTCCGGGGTTCGGCATCAAGCAGCTTTCCGTGCTCATCGCGCCGTTGGAGATCGTGTAGCGCGGCGCTTTTTCGCCGCGTGCGGGCGCGCGGCTCTCTTGCATGGAACGGGGGTGTTTTATGGGAAGAATGCGGGAACTGGTTGATCTTCTCAACCGCTACGGGTACGAATATTATGTGTTGGACGCGCCTTCCGTTTCGGATCGGGAGTACGATGCGCTGTACGACGAGCTGCGCGCCTTAGAGCGCGAAAGCGGCACCGTGCTGCCCGATTCGCCCACGCGCAGAGTGGGCGGCGAGCCGGTCAAGGCGTTCGCGCGGCACGAGCACATCGCGCGCCTGTACAGCTTGGATAAGGCGGTCACCGAGGACGAGCTGGACGCCTTTTTCACCCGCGTGCAAAAGGCGGCGGGGGAGGTCGGCTATACCGTCGAATACAAATTCGACGGGCTTACGATGTGCCTGACTTACGAAAACGGGGTGTTCGTGCGCGCCACCACGCGCGGCAACGGCGCCGTCGGCGAGGACGTAACGGCGCAGGTCTTGACCATTAAAAGCTATCCGCTCTCCATCTCCTACAAAGGCACGCTCGAAGTAAAGGGCGAGGCGGTCATCCGCCTTTCCGTGCTGGATGCGTACAACAGGGCGGCGGAAGAGCCGCTCAAAAACGCGCGCAACGCCGCGGCGGGCGCCATCCGCAACCTGGACCCCGCCGTTACCGCCGCGCGCCGCCCCGAAATTTATTTTTACGACGTGAATTACATGTCCGAGGGCTCGCTCTCTTCGCAGCGCGAGGCGGTCGCGTTTTTGCAGCGCGAAGGGTTCAAAACCTACCCGTTTTTGCGCGTGTGCGCCTCGCCGGAAGAGGTGAAGGCGGCGATCGACGAGATCGAAGTTTCCCGCAAGAACATCGACGTTTTGACGGACGGCGCCGTCGTCAAAGTGGATCCTTTTTCGGTGCGGGAAGAGCTGGGGTATACCGATAAATTCCCGCGCTGGGCGATCGCCTATAAGTTTGAAGCGGAAGAGGCGGTCACCACCGTCAAAAAAGTGGTGTGGCAGGTGGGGCGGACGGGCAAGCTGACGCCGCTCGCGCTGGTAGAGCCGGTGGAGCTGGCGGGCGCAACGGTGCGCAAGGCAACGCTCAACAACATCGGCGATATCCGCCGCAAGGACGTGCGCATCGGCAGCCGCGTGCTCATCCGCCGCAGCAACGAGGTCATTCCGGAAATTTTGGGCGCCGTCGAGCATACGGGGAAGAGCGTTGCCATCGCCCCGCCCGAAGTGTGCCCGTATTGCGGCACGCCCGTTGCCGAGGAGGGCGCCAACCTCTTTTGTCCCAACCGCGGGTGCGAGCCGCGCATTGCGGCGCAGCTTGCCAACTTTGCCCGCAAGGACGCCATGGATATCGAGGGCTTTTCGGAGCA
Source organism: uncultured Clostridia bacterium (assembly GCA_944346885.1). Taxonomy (GTDB): domain Bacteria; phylum Bacillota; class Clostridia; order Christensenellales; family Borkfalkiaceae; genus Borkfalkia. The sequence goes on from CALVMR010000033.1 coordinate 28,226, forward strand.
GACCGCCGTGCAGCTCATCCGCGCGCTCGGCGTGCGGCGGTGTTCGGACCTGTATTTTCTGCGCGGCGAACAGCTCTCCGCGCTGGAAGGCTGGGGCAAAAAGAAGACCGAAAACCTTTTGGCGGCGCTGGAACGCTCCAAACAGGTTCCGCTGGAACGGTTCGTGCTCGCGCTCGGCATCGGCGGCGTGGGAAAAGTGGCTTCGCGCGACTTGGCGCAGCGGTTCGGCAGCACGGAAGCGCTCGCCGCGGCAACGGCGGAGCAGCTCGTCGCCATGGAAAACATCGGCGAAAAGACGGCGGAGGAGATCACGGGCTGGTTTGCCGATCCCGACAACGCGGCGGAGCTTGCCCGCCTTATGCAGGCGGGCGTGCGGCCGTTCGTGCGCGAAAAGGTCACGGCGGGCGCGTTCGCGGGGGAGAGCGTCGTGCTGACGGGCACGCTCGCCTCCATGCCGCGCGGCAGGGCGCAGCAGGAGATCGAGGCGCGCGGCGGCGTGTGCCAGAGCGCCGTCACCGCCAAAACGACGCTGGTCGTTGCGGGCGAGGCGGCGGGGTCCAAACTCGCCAAGGCGCAAAAGCTCGGCGTCCGCGTCATCGGCGAGGAAGAGTTTTTGCGGCGGCTGGGAAAAGAGGCATAGTCGTCTTGCGCGGGCGCGGCGCGCAAGAATTTTCGCCGCGGGCGCAAAAGCGCTTGAAATCTGCGCGCGGTTTTGGTATAATGAAAGGACGGAAAGAGAGCCGCCGAAAGGCGGGGGAGGTGCCGCCGTGTTCAGCATGACCGGTTACGGAAAGGGAGAAGTGCGCGAGGGCGGCATCGAGCTGACCGTCGAGATTAAAACGGTCAACAACCGCTATCTGGACGTCTCCGTCAAAGGGCCGCGCGTCTTTTCGGCGCAGGAAGAGCGCGTGCGCGCGATCGTGCGCGAAAAGCTGACCCGCGGGCATGCGGATGTGTACATAGGGCTTTTGGATAAGCGCGAGCGCGCCAAAGAGCTGTATGTAGACGAAGCCGCCGCAGGCAGCTATGTGAGCGCCGCGGCAAGGCTGAAAGCCATGTTCCCCGCGCTGCCCAACGATTTTACGCTTACCGCGCTGATGAAAAGCCCGGACGTGGTGCGGCAGGAGGAGGCGCAGGGCGCCGACGAGCCGCTGCTTTCCGCGCTGGAAAGGGCGCTCGGCGCGGCGTTGGACGCGCTGAACGCCATGCGCGCCAAAGAGGGCGCCAAGCTCGCCGCGGATATGCTGGCGCGGGCGGATACCGTTGCGGAGACGGTGGAGGCGATCGCCCGCCGCGCGCCGCTGGTCGCCGAAAATTACCGCACCAAGCTCGCCGCGCGCATCAAAGAGGCGCTGGGCGGCGCGGCGTTCGACGAGGCGCGGATCCTTACCGAAGCGGCGGTGTTCGCGGATCGGGCAAACATCGACGAGGAGCTGACCCGTCTTCGCTCGCACGTGGCGCAGTTCCGCTCCATCTGCAAGGAGGAGCGCGTGGGGCGCAAGCTGGATTTTTTGGTGCAGGAGTTCAACCGCGAGGCGAACACCGTCTGCTCCAAGAGCAACGATCTGGAAGTCACTTCGCTGGGGCTCGCTTTGAAAAACGAGATCGAAAAGATCCGCGAGCAGGTGCAAAACGTAGAGTAGCCCGCACGGTGCGCGGCGCCTTTGCGCGAGGAATGCGTGAACAAAATTTTGTGAACATAGCAAAGAAAGGAGTTAGAAAATGATCAACGAACCCGTGGTAGACCGTTTGGTGGAAAAACTCGGAACGGCGGAAGAGCCCGCTTCCCGCTATGCGCTGTGCGTGGTCGTGGCAAAGCGCGCGCGGCAGATCATCGACCAAGAACAGAGCCAGGGCATCCACGAACTGCCCGGCAACACCAAAGAGATCGCGCTTGCCTGCCAGGAGATCATGTCCGGCAAGCTGGTCATGACAAAAGACTGAGGCTTTGAAGGCTGCCTGCCCCGCCCGTTCGGGGCAGGTTGCTTCTTTTTGCAAATACCTGAGAGAACGGCATGACGGCGGAAGTGATCGTAGATATCGCGCACAGCGATGTGGATAAAATTTTTGAATACCGTGCCATCGAGGGCGTGCGGGAGGGCAGCCGCGTGCGGGTGCCCTTCGGCAATTCCGCGGCGGACGGCTACGTCATGCGCCTCAAAGAGGGGAGCGATTTCGACGCTTCCAAGCTCAAAACGATCGAAAGGGTCGTAGACCACGCGCTGACGGCGGAGTGCCTTGCGCTCGCCAAACAGATCGCGGCGCGCTACCGCTGCCCGCTGGCGCTGACGCTGCGCCTCTTTCTGCCCGCCGAAATGCGGCGGGGCAAGGCGCGCGAGCTCTATAAAACGGTCGTAACGTTTGCAAAGGGCGGGGAGCTGCCCGCCCGCGCCAAGGCGCAGCGGGCGGCGCTGGCGTATCTGCAAGAGCATTCCCCCTGCGACCGCGCGCAGCTGTGCAAACAGTTCGGGCTGCAGGCGGTAAAGGCGCTCGTTGCGCGCGGCTTTGCCGCCGAACACAGAGAGCGCGTGACCCGTTCTCCGTACGAAGAGGTGGAGGGGGCGGCGCCCGTACGCACGCTCACGCCCGCGCAGCAGAACGCCGTGCGCGCCGTTTGCACGGCGCCGCAAACGGTGCAGCTCTTGCACGGGGTCACGGGCAGCGGAAAAACGGAGATCTATTTAACGCTCATCGCCGCGGCGCTCTCCGCGGGGAAGAGCGCCGTCTTTCTCGTTCCGGAAATTTCGCTCACGCCGCAGATGCTTTCGCAGCTGCGCGCGCGGTTCGGCAGGCAGGCGGCGATCCTGCACAGCGGGCTTTCGGCGGGGGAAAAGTTCGACGAGTGGCAGCGCCTCCGCACGGGCGAGGCAAAGATCGCCATCGGGGCGCGCAGCGCCGTGTTCGCGCCCGTGGAAAACGTCGGCGTCATCATTTTGGACGAGGAGCACGACGGCAGTTACAAAAGCGAGACCAATCCCCGTTACGAAACGGCGCAGATCGCGCGCATGCGCGCGGAATACAACGGCTGCAAGCTGGTCATGGGCAGCGCAACGCCTTCGGTGGAGAGCTATTTGAAGGCGAAGGAGGGGGAGTTCGGGCTCATCGAGCTGCCGGAACGCATCAACCGCCGCCCGCTGCCGGAGATCGTTGTGGCGGATATGCGGCGGGAGGTGCGCCGCGGCAACCCTTCCCCCTTTTCGGCGGCGCTGCGCGAAGAGATCGCCGCCTGCCTTGCGGCGGGGAAGCAGACCATCCTGTTTTTGAATCGGCGCGGGTTTGCGCAGAGCGTCGTCTGCCGCGAATGCGGCGCCGTGGTAAAGTGCGCGCAGTGCGACGTTGCGCTTACCTATCACAGCGAGGAGCACTGCCTCAAATGCCATTACTGCGGCGCGGCGTACCGCATGCTCGCCGCCTGCCCCGCCTGCGGCAGCGTGCATTTAAGCTATACGGGCACGGGCACGCAGCGCGTTGTGGGAGAATTGAAAAAGCTGTACTCCTCCGCCCGCATTCTGCGCATGGACGTGGATACGACGGCGGGAAAAGAGGGGCACTATAAGATCTTAAAGCGGTTTGCCGACCGCGAGGCGGATATCCTCGTCGGCACGCAGATGGTCGCCAAAGGGCACGATTTCCCCGGCGTGACGCTCGTCGGCATCTTGGATGCGGATATGAGTCTGCATTTTTCGGATTACCGCAGCGGCGAACGCACCTTTCAGCTCATCACCCAAGTTGCGGGCAGGAGCGGAAGGGCGGGGGAACAGGGAAAGGTCGTGTTGCAGACGTACGATCCCGAAAATTACATTCTGCGCTTTGCGGTGCAGTACGATTACAAGGGGTTTTTCGCACACGAAATATCGCTGCGCCGCGCCACGGCGTTCCCTCCGTTCGCGCGCATCGTGCGCGTGATGGTCACGGCGGAAGAGGATAAAAAGGCGCTGGAAGCGCTCAAAGAGGTGTATTTTTCTCTCAAAGAGCTGTATGATGCGCAGCGGGAGGAGTTTTTGTTTTTCAACAAAATGCGTTCGCCCGTGCGGCGCATTCAAAACCGCTTCCGCTACCAGGTGCTGCTGCGTTTGAAAGGGCAGGGGGAAAAGCTGCTGCCCGAAATTTATGCGCGCGCGCTGGCTTTCCGCTCGCGCGGCGTGTTGGTGTATGTGGAAGAAGATCCGGCAAATCTGAGCTGACGCGTTCATGAAAAAAGTTTTGAAAGCGACAAAACTTTTTTCCGTACGTTGAGAGACAACCGAAAAATCGCAGCAAACCGCAGCCGACCGCTCGGCGCGGTCTGCGCGAGCACGAATATGGAGTATTTTATGGCGATCCGCAACGTGGTTCAGGAAGGGGACGAAGTTCTCCGCAAAAAATGTTTTGAAGTAACGTCGTTCGACGCAAAGCTGTGGCAGCTGCTGGACGATATGAAAGAGACCGTTCGGCAGGAAGAGGGCGCGGGGCTTGCGGCGCCGCAGGTCGGCGTGCTTCGCCGCGCCGTCGTCGTGGACGTGGACGAGGGGTTTTTCGAATTTGTCGATCCCGTCATCGTGGCAAGCAAAGGCGAACAGCGCGGCTGGGAGGGCTGCCTCTCCGTGCGCGGAAAACGCGGCATCGTCACCCGCCCGGAGCACGTCAAGGTAGAGTACTTTGACCGCTTCGGCAAAAAGAAAAAGCTGACCGCGCACGGGTTTTTTGCCCGCGCCGTCTGCCACGAGCTGGATCATTTGGACGGGATCCTCTACACCGACCGCGCCGAAAAGGTGGAACGCGTCAAAGAGTAGGGTGTTTTTTTGCATACGGAAAGCCGCCGCGCGCAGGCGGGCGGCTCTGCTTCGGCGCTTTGCCGCCGCGCTTGGGCGCGGGGCGGCGCCCGTAAAACCGCACGGGGAGGCCTGCCATGCGTATCGTATTTGCCGGTTCGGATATCCGTTCACCCATCCCGTTCCGCGCGCTGCGCGAAGCGGGGTTTTGCGTTGTTGCCGTTGTCACGCAGCCGGATAAGCCCGTGGGGCGCAAGCAGGTTTTAACGCCCAATCCCGTGAAGTGCGCCGCGCTTGAAGCGGGCGTGCCCGTCTATACCTTTGCCAAGATCCGCGAGCACGCCGCAGAGCTTGCCGCGCTCGGCGCGGATTGTATGGTCACATGCGCGTACGGGCAGCTGCTTACGGAGGAAGTGCTTGCCGCTTTCCCGCGCGGCGTGTTCAACGTGCACACCTCCCTTTTGCCCCGCTGGCGGGGCGCTTCGCCCGTTCAAAGCGCCATTTTGGCGGGCGACGCGGAGACGGGCGTCACCGTCATGCGTACCGAGTTGGGGCTGGATACGGGAGACGTTTTGCTGCGCGTGCGCATCCCCGTCTCCGAAGAGGATACGGCGGGCACCTTGGCGGATAAGCTGTTTGCGCTGGGGGCGGATTGCATCGTCGCCGCCCTTTCGGAGGTGGAGGCGGGCACGGCGCGGTACGAAAAGCAGAACGAAGCGGAAGCGACCTTTTGCAAAAAAATCAAAAAGGAGGACGCCGCCGTCGATTTTTCGGCGCCCGCACAGGAGATTTGCCGTTTGGTCCGCGCCATGGCGCCCGAACCGCTCGCCCATACGCGGTTGGGCGGCGTTGCGGTGAACGTGCTTGCCGCGTATCCCGCCGCGTCTGCGGGCGCGGGGGCGTGCGGCAGCGTGGCGCGCGCGGATAAAACGGGCATTTACGTGCGCGCGGGCGACGGCTGCGTCTGTATCCGCAGGCTGCAATTTGCGGGCGGAAAGCCTCTTTCCGCCGCCGACGCGGTAAACGGCAGGAAGGTTTCCGTCGGAGACGTGTTTGAAAGCGCGCCCCAAGGTACCCGCGGTTGCGCCGCGCCGAGCGCGCAAAAGGGCGAAGCGGGCGGAGGCGGGGCATGAGCAATCCGCTGTACGATCCCTTTGCCGTGCTGCAAAAGGTGTACGGGCAGGGCTGTTGGCTCAAACAGGCGCTGCAAGAGACGCCCGTGGAAGAAGCGCACCGCGCCCGCACTGCCAAAGCCGTGTACGGCGTGTTGGAAAACGACGGATACTTCGATGCCTGCATCCGCGCCTTTGCGCCCAAAACGCCGAAGCTTCCGCTGCGCATCCTTTTAAAAGTAGCGCTGTATTTTCTGCTCTTTTTGCAAAAGCCGCGGTATATGGTCACCGACAATGCCGTATCGCTCGCCAAAAAACTGGGCAAGGGCGGTGCGGCGGGATTTTTAAACGCCTTTTTGCGCGCCTTCGATGCGGCAAAAGTGCCCGTGCCCGCAGGGGAGGCGGAACGGCTCTCCTTTTTGCATTCGCTGCCGCTGTGGGCGGCAAAGCGGCTGCTTGCGCAGTACGGGCAGGAAGCGGAAGAGATCGTGCGCAGCCGCCCGCCGCGCACCTTCGTGCGCTTTGTTTCCGCAGAGGCGGCGGCGCCCTATCTCGCGGAGGGGAAGGGCGAGCCCACTCCCTTTGCGGGGCTGTACGCCTTTGCCTCTTTCCGGCGCGACGCGGGGTACGACGCGGGGCTGTATACCTTTCAGTCGGTCGGTTCCGTTGCGGTCTGCGCCGTTGCGGAGCCGTGCGGGGCGCTGCTGGACGCCTGCGCGGCGCCGGGCGGCAAAAGTGTTTTGCTGGCGGAAAAGTGCGGCGGCGTCACCGCGTTCGAGCTGCACCCGCACCGCGCCGAGCTCATCAAACGCTACGCCGCGCGCATGCATGCGGAGAACATCGAAGTGTTCTGCCGCGATTCTTCGGTGCACGACGGGCGCTTTGACGGCGCGTTCGACGCCGTTTTGGCGGATGTGCCCTGTTCGGGGTACGGCGTCCTCGCGGAAAACCCGGATATCAAGCTGTTCCGCAAGGAGGAGGACGTCGCCGCGCTGCAAAAAACGCAGGCGGCGATCCTAAACGCCTGCGCGCCCTATGTAAAGGCGGGCGGCTGTTTGTATTATTCTACCTGCTCGGTGCTCCGAGAGGAGAACGACGGCGCCGTCGCCGCTTTTTTGGCGGAACACGAGGCGTTTTTTGCCGAACGGGCGGAGAGCCCGCTCGCGCATAAAAAAACGGCGTACGGGCTGCAATTTCTGCCCCATCTTTCGATGGGGGCGGGGTTTTACGTTTGCAAACTGCGGAGGCGCGCATGAAAGCGGTATTGCAGGATCTGAGCGGCGAAGAACTGCTTTCTCTCGCCGAAGAATGGGGGCTGCCGCGCTACCGCGCGGGGCAGATCGCCCGCGCGGCAGCGCGCGGGGCGCGCCTGTCGGAGTTTTTTGAACTGCCCGCCGCGCTGCGCGAAAAATTGCTTTGCCGCTTCGAGGACGAGCCCGTCCGCATCCGCGAAGTGCTCTCCGCGGCAGACGGTACGGAAAAATATCTCTTCTCTTTGGCAGACGGCGGCGTGGTGGAGGGTGTTTTGATGCGCTATAAATACGGCAACACGCAGTGCGTTTCCACGCAGGTCGGCTGCCGCATGAATTGCGCGTTTTGCGCCTCCGGGCTGGGCGGGCTCGTGCGCGACCTTTCGGCGGGGGAGATCTTGGCGCAGGTGCTCGTTGTCAACGCGCGGGCGGGCGCAACCCCCGCAAAGCGCGCCGTCACCAACCTCGTGCTCATGGGCAGCGGCGAACCGCTGGATAATTACGAAAACGTCGTAAAATTTCTGCGCCTCGTCACGGCGGAGAACGGGCTGAACATCAGCGCGCGCAACATCAGCCTTTCCACCTGCGGCATCGTACCCAAAATGTACGCGCTGGCGGAAGAGGGGCTGCCCGTCAACCTTACCGTGTCGCTGCACGCGGTGACGGACGCGGAGCGGGCGCGTACCATGCCCGTTGCCAAGGCGTACAAGATCGCGGATATTTTAAAGGCGTGTTCGTACTATTTTGAAAAGACGGGGCGGCGGTATATCTTCGAATACGCGCTCATCGAAGGCGAAAACGCGGACGAGGCGCACGCCGAAGCGCTTGCGGCGCTGTTGAAGGGGCGGCCCTGCCACGTCAATTTGATCCGTTTAAACGAGGTGAAAGAGCGCGGGCTGCGCGGCACTTCCGAAAAGGCGGCATACCGCTTTTTGGGCGTGCTGGAAAAGCGGGGCGTTTCCGCCACGTTGCGCCGCCGCACGGGCGCGGAGATCGGTGGGGCGTGCGGGCAGCTTCGGGCGGCGCGCCTTGCCGAACAAAAGGGGGAGGAGAACCCTTCCCGCGGGGAATAAAAAGCCGCCCCGCGCGGGGCGCGGGGCGTTCGGCGGGCTTGCGCGGCAGGGCGGCGCGGAAACGTTTTGCGGAGCAGGGTAAAATTTTTGCAGGCGTTGACAAACGGGCGCGTGTCTGCTATGATAGGATACGGAGGGAAACCATGCGGAAGATCAAAATTGCGCCGTCTATCCTCTCTGCCGATTTTGCGGCGATGGGGGCGGCTGTGGAGCGGTTGGAGGCGGCGGGCGCCGACCTCATCCATTGCGATGTGATGGACGGTACGTTTGTGCCGCTCATCACCTTCGGGTCGCAGATGGTGGAGGCGCTCCGTCCGCATACGCGCCTTCCGCTGGACGTGCATTTTATGACGGTCACGCCGTGGGAAAAGGCGGCGGAGTTCGTGCGCGCGGGGGCAAACAGCATCACCGTACACGCCGAGGCGTGCGGCGGCAGGGCGGCGGAAACGCTGCGCTTTATCCGTTCGCTGGGCGTAAAGAGCGGCATTGCGGTCAGCCCGGATACGCCCGTGGAGAGCGTGCTGCCGCTGGCGGAGCTGTTCGATAAGCTGCTGGTGATGAGCGTCGTGCCGGGCAGGGGCGGGCAGACCCTCATCCGCGCCACGCTGAAAAAGGCGGAAACGGCGCGCGCGTATTTTGCGTCGAAAGGGCTTTCGCGCGAGATCGAGATGGACGGCGGCATCACCGAGGCGAACGCGGCAGACGTCGTTGCGGCGGGCGTAAACGTCGTTGTGGCGGGCAGCACGGTGTTCGGCGCGGCGAACATGGCGGAGACCATCGCACGGCTGCGCGGAAAACGATAGGGCGCGGGCGGCTTGCCGCCCGCTCTGTTTTTAGGGAAAGAGGGCATGAAAGGGATCGTATTTTTGAACGGGGAACCGCCCGAAGGGGAGATCGACTGCCGCGGCGCGCTCACCGTGTGCTGCGACGGCGCGCTGCGCTGGGCGGAAAAACGGGCGCGCGTGGATATCAAGGCGGGAGATTTCGATTCGCTGGGGTATATCCCGCAGGACGCGCTCGTGTATCCGAGCCGCAAAAATTATACCGACGGCGAGATCGCGCTGGATCACCTTCTTCGCCGCGGCTGCACCGAGATCGAACTGTACGGGGGCGGCGGCGGGAGAGACGATCATGCCTACGGCAATTTGAGCTTGCTGTACGCCGCGTTTTTGCGCGGCGCGCGCGCAACCATGTTCACGCGCTATACGGCGGTATACTGCGCCGCCGGGGAGATCGTGTGGGAGAAAAAGCGCGGCATCACCCTCTCGCTTGCACCGGTGGGGGAAAGCGCGCATATAATGGAGAGTGAAGGGCTGCGATATCCGCTGAAAGACCTTACGCTTTGCCGCGCCTCGTGCCGCGGGCTGAGCAACGTGGTGGAGGCGGAGCGGGCGCGCGTTTTTTGCGACGCGGGAACGCTCTTCGTATTTGAAGTGCGGGAGGAAGCGAAGTGGTAAAGATCATCTGCGTAAAGCCGCCGCGCGCGGTGCGGGCAGCGCTCCGCCTTTTGCTGCGGATCAAGCCGTCGGCCCGGTCAAACGAAAGAGAAGCGCAATAAGAAGCGGCGCCGCCGCCCGTACGGGCGGCGGCGTTTGTGCTGTTTTGCCGCAAACAGAGCAAGCCGCCGCAGGGTTTCCCCTGCGGCGGCGGACGTTAGGCTGTTTTTTAAATCGCGGAAAAAAAGTTTTGTTTCTTTCAAAACTTTCTTCGCGGATCGGGCAATTCTTGCAAAAGCAAAAACCGCGCTTTTTGTTTTTGCCCGTTGCACCGCGCGGGCGGTGCAACGGAAAGGGGTAAATTTTTGCCCGTTCTACGATAGGCAAGCCCTAAAAAGGGCAAAAAGAGGGGAAAACCCCGCCGTCTCGCAGGAAACGAGAGCGGCGGGGTTTTCCTGCCGTCACGGCGTTTCGCAGCCGACAGCTCGGCGAGAAACGCGTGAATTGTTTTAATAATCTATTGCGCGTCCGAAAACGACGTTTTTCGGAAAGCGCCCCCAATTTGCCGAAAACTTTCGGCTTTTTGGGGAAAGGTGAATGCGCGCGATTTCTATAACGGCGTGCCCCGAAATATCGCGCGCAGAGGAAAACCCCGCCGTCTCGCAGGAAACGAGAGCGGCGGGGTTTTCCTGCTCTCACGGCGTTTCGCAGCCGACAGCTCGGCGAGAAACGCGTGAACTTTTTTACGCCCTCTCTACTTTGTCGCTTTTGAGGCAGCGTGCGCACACATAGGCGGTTTCCGCCTTGCCGTCTTTGAGGATGGTCACTTTCTGCACGTTGGGGCGGAAAGTCCTCTTGGTTTTGCGGTTGCTGTGGCTGACGTTGTTCCCTGCATGCTGCCCTTTGTTGCAGATGCTGCATACTCTCGACATGATTTTACCTCCCCTGCCCGCGGCTGTGCTTCCGCAAGCGGCACGTTCTTTTCAAAACACAAATACGCCCGAAGCGGGCGAGCGCAATTACTATACCAAAACAGGCGTGAAAAAGCAAACGTTTTTGCGCTTGATTCGGTATTTTTTTCTTTCTTTCCAAAAAAATCTGCGCCTTAATTTAAAATTTTCTTGCAAATTGGCGTAAAATGGGGTAAAATAAGAGAGCAGGAGTACGGTACGATGTCTGTAAACACGAGCAACGCATACGGTAAGATCACCATTTCCGACCTCGCCATAGCGCGGGTGGCTTCGCATGCCGCCACCGAGTGCTACGGCATTGTCGAAACCGTTTCGCGCCGGTTTACCGACAGCCTTGCCGAGCTGTTCGGCCGCAGCCCCAAAGGGAAGGGGGTGCGCGTCACCACCAACGGAGACAGGATCTATATCGACGTGTACGTCATCATCAAGTTCGGCGTCTCCATCGGGGCGGTGGCAGAGTCCTTAAAAGAAGGGATCAAGTACAAAGTAGAACGGTTCACGGGCATGATCGTGGATACCGTTAACGTGAACATCATCGGGGTCAAGCTCTGACCCCGCTTTCAGGATTTCGGGGCGCAGCCGCTTGCCCCGTCCTTTTTTTGGGTATAAGGAGAGAGTAGTTCCATGCCAAAGACCATCGGCGGCACCGAGCTGCGCAAGCTGATCGCAGCGGGCGCCAAAGTGCTGGAAATAAACAGGGCGAAAGTCGATTCGCTCAACGTGTTCCCCGTGCCGGACGGCGATACGGGCACGAATATGTCGCTCACCATCCAATCGGCGGTAAAGGAGATGAACCTTTGCACCTCCAACCGCCTCTCCGAGCTGTGCGACGCCGTTTCCAAAGGCGCGCTCAAAGGGGCGCGCGGCAATTCGGGCGTCATCCTTTCGCAGCTGTTCCGCGGTATCTGTGCGGAGATCAAAAAGTTTGAAGAAGTAAACAGCAAGGTGTTCGCCCGCGCGCTGGAAAACGGCACGCGCGTCGCGTATTCCGCGGTATCCAAGCCCAAAGAGGGCACCATGCTCACCGTCGCGCGCATGATGAGCGAGTTTGCCGCCTCCGCCTACGCCAAGTTCAAAGATCTCTCCGCCTTTTTGGAGGAGATCATCAAAAAGGGCGAAGAGGCGCTGGCAAACACCCCCGAACAGCTCCCCGTGCTCAAAAAGGCGGGCGTCGTCGATGCGGGCGGTATGGGGCTCTTGTGCATCTACCGCGGCTTTTTGGGCGCGCTCAACGGCGAAGAAGTTGCCGAGGAGTACACCGCCGTGGAGGCGCAAAAGGCGGATGAGGACGTATTCGGGGACAACGCGGATATCATCAACCTCGATCTGGGCGAGATCGTATTTGCCTATTGCACCGAGTTTTTTATCATCAATTTGAAAAAGCAGACCACCCTTGCGGATATCGACCGCCTCAAAGAGAAGCTGTTGCAGATCGGGGATTGCGTCATCTGCATCGGCGACTTGGAGCTGGTCAAAGTGCACGTGCACACCAATACGCCCGGCGTGGCGCTCTCGTACGCGCTCGAACTGGGCGAGCTGGACCGCGTGAAGATCGAAAACATGCTCGAACAAAACCGCGCCATGCGCGCCAAGCGCGAAGCGGAAAAGAAAGAGATGGGCATGCTCGCCATCTGCGCGGGGGAGGGGATCTCCGCCATCTTTAAGGACCTGCTCGTAGACCGCGTGATCGAGGGCGGGCAGACCATGAATCCGAGCGCGGAGGATATTGCCGACGCCGTGCAGAAGATCAATGCGGAGCACGTGTTCGTTTTCCCCAACAACAAAAACATCATTTTGGCGGCGGAGCAGGCAAAGGCGCTGGTCACGGCGCGCACCATCCACGTCATCCCCACAAAAAACATCCCGCAGGGCTTTGCCGCCGTGCTTGCGTTCAACGCGGAGGCGACCGTCGAAGAGAATAAAACGGATATGCTGCACGCGCTGGATAATGTGCGGGCGGGGCAGTGCACCTATGCGGTGCGCACCACCCATCTGAACGGGTTCAGCCTCAAAGAAGGGGATATCATCGGGCTGGACGACAAAAAGATCCTCGCAAAAGGGGATAACATCGAAGATACGATGCTGCACCTCGTGGAAAAACTCAAAGACAGTTCGCACGAGATCATCACCCTTTACTACGGCAAAGAGGTGCGCGAAGAGGACGCCGAGCAGCTGGCGGCGCGCCTTGCCGAAAAGTATCCCGACTGCGACGTGGATTTCCACTACGGCGGGCAGCCGGTGTACTACTACATCGTATCGCTGGAATAACGGTTGCAAACACGGCGGCGGGCGGCAGCCCGCCGCACTGTTTTCTGTTCGCGCCGTTTTCGGTTCGGTCGAAAAGAGGGAACGGCAGAGAGGGAACGCATGGAACTTACGGCGCTGAAAGGCATTTCGGAAAAGCGGGCAAAGGACCTTGCCGCGCTGGGCGTGCACACGGCGGAAGAGCTCGTGCGGCTGTTTCCGCGCGCCTATCTCGACCTGACGCGGCAGGTGCGCCTTTCGGAGTGCTATCACAACGATACCGTGCTGTTGGCGTGCCGCGTCGTATCCCCGCCGCAAACGGTGCACGGCGGGCGGCGCCCGTTCGTAAAGGTGTGGTGCGAGCAGGAGGGGGAGCGTTTTTCCGCCATATGGTTCAACGCGCCGTATGTGCGCGCAAAACTCGTTGCCGGCAGGGAGTATCTCTTTTACGGGCGGGTGAGCAACCGCTACGGCATGATGCCGGGTATGGTCAATCCGCAGTTCGAGCCGCGCGGCGCGGGCAGGTTGCAGGGCATCGTGCCCGTGTACCCGCTCAAAGCCTCCCTTACCCAAAAGTGCGTGCGCGACTCCGCCGCGGAGGCACTGCGCCGCTTTCCGCCGCAGACGGCGATCCCCGCGCCGCTCGTCAAAAAGTACGCGCTCCCGCCGTTGGCGGAGGCGTACCGCGCCGTGCACGCGCCGCTTTCCTTTGCGCAAAAAGACGCCGCCGCCGAGCGCATCGCGCTGGAAGAGTACTTTGTTTTGCTCTCCGCGTTCAAATTCATCAAGGGCGGCAAAGAGGATGCGCGCGTCTTTTCTTACGCCTGTACCGATGCGGAGCTAGCCGCGTTTGCCGCGCGCTTTCCGTACGCGCTGACCGCAGGGCAAAAGGGCGCCGCCGCGGAGATCTTGCAGGACCTGCATTCCCCCCGCCGCATGAACAGGCTGCTGCAAGGGGATGTGGGCTGCGGCAAAACCGCCGTTGCGCTGTGCGCCGTGTATATGGCGGTAAAGAGCGGGCACCGCGCGATGATGCTGGCGCCCACCGAGGTGCTCGCCGAACAAAATTACGCGCTCGTAAAAAAATTTTTGCCGGAATACGCCTCCGTATTGCTTACGGGCTCCACGCCCGCCAAGGAGAAGCGGGCGATCAAGCGCGCGCTGGCGGAGGGGGAGGCGGCGATCGCCTGCGGCACGCACGCCCTGCTCCAAGAGGACGTGCGGATGGCGGATCTTGCGCTGTGCGTGTGCGACGAGCAGCAGCGCTTCGGCGTGGCGCAGCGCTCCGCCCTCGGCGGAAAGAGCGACGGCGCCGATATGCTGGTCATGTCCGCCACGCCCATCCCGCGCACGCTGTCTTTGATCTTTTACGGCGATCTGGATATCTCCGAGATCCGCGAAAAGCCGAAGCAGCGCGCCGAAACGGTCACCGCCGTGGTCCCGCAGCGCAAATACGAGGATATGCTCGCCTACATCGGCAAAGCGGTGCGGCAGGGAGAGCGCGCGTACTTTGTCTGCCCCAAGATCGAGGGAGACGAGGAGGGCACGCTCGCCGGGGTCACCGAGCTGTACGAAGAGCTGCAAGCCGCGCTGCCGCAGGTGCGTTTTGCGCTGCTGCACGGGAAGATGAAAGAGGCGCAAAAGGCGCAGGCGGTCTCCGATTTCCGCGAAGGAAGGGCGGATTGTTTGGTCACCACCACCGTCATCGAAGTGGGCATCGACGTGCCCGCCGCCACCGTTATGGTCATCTACAACGCCGAGCGGTTCGGGCTTTCGCAGCTGCACCAGCTGCGCGGCAGGGTGGGGCGCGGCGAAAAAAAGAGCTATTGCTTTTTGCTTGTCGGCGCCGATTCGGAAGAGGCGCGCGCAAGGCTTTCGGTGCTGAAAAACAACGCGGACGGTTTCCGCATCGCCGAAGAGGACCTCAAACTGCGGGGCGGCGGCGATTTTTTGGGGGTGCGGCAGAGCGGGCACGCCTTGGCGGATATCAAAAACCTGCGTTATCCGCCCTCCGTTATTTTCACGGCGAAAAAACTTGCGGACGAAGCCGTTTCCTGCGGCGGGGCGGAAAAACTGCGGCAGCTTGCCCTGCAAAAGTACGAGCGTTTGAAAGAGATCGTATTGAACTAGTTTTTTTATTTTCCGCGCACGCCGAAACGGCGTGCGCGGAAACATATGCCTGCGTGGAAAGGAAGCCCGCGCGGAAAAGACGCCCGCGCGGAAAGGAAGCTAGCAGGAAAGGATGCCCGCCCGCCGCGGCGGGCGCTTTTTGTTTTGCGGGCGCACGCGCGTTTTTTGCTTTGCAAAAAATTTTTGCGGGCGCGGCGCGCCGCGTAAAGTTTACGTTCCCCTTTGCGGAGCCCTTTCGATTATTGACAAAAGGGGCGGAAAAATGGTAAAATCGAAGGGAGAACAAAAAAGAGTGCGGGCGCCGCGGCGTGTGCGGCGGGGAGGAAACATGCAACACTTTAAATTGCCCGCGGGCGTGCGCGACGTGCTGCCCGAACAGAGCGGCGCGTTGGACGCGGCAGAGCAGCTTTTGCGCAAAAAATTTGCGGAAGCGGGCTTTCGCACGGTGCGCGCGGCGGGGCTGGAATATTACGATACGCTGACCAAGATCGGCAGCGCCGTCGATCAGGCGCAGATGTTCAAGATGACCGACCGCGACGGAAACCTTATCGTGCTGCGCCCGGATATGACGCTCGCTTGCGCGCGCATCGAGGCGACCAAATTGCACGGCGCCCCGTCGCGGCTGTGCTATTTTTCGGATATTTACGATTTTTCCGCGGGCGGAAATTCCGACCGCGAGGTGGCGCAGGCGGGCGTGGAGATCTTCGGGGAAGAGGGCGCGCGCGCCGATGCGGACGCCGTTGCCTTTGCGGTGGAATGCTGCAAAGCGCTGGGGCTGAAAGATTTTATCATTGATATCGGGCACGTCGGCTTTTACAAAGGGCTGCTCGAAGAGAGCGGGCTCTCCGCCGAGGAGAGCGAGCAGCTGCGCGCCTACATCAACGCCAAGGACGCGGTGAATACCGAAATGGCGCTGCGCCGCACGGGCGCGCCCGCGCGGGTGCAGGCGGCGATCCTCGCCCTCCCTTCGCTGTTCGGCGGGGCGGAAGTGCTTGCCGAAGCGGAAAAACTGACGGATAATCCCCTCGCGCGCGCGTCGCTGGCGCACTTGCAGGCGGTCTATGCGTGTTTGAAGGAGCGGGGCGCGGAAAAGTACGTTTCGTTCGATCTGGGTACGGTCAAAAGCCTCGCGTACTATTCGGGCATCGTGTTCACGGGGCTCGCCGAGGGCGTGGGCGCGCCCGTGCTTTCGGGCGGGCGGTACGACGGGTTGTGCGCCCAGTACGGGGCAGACGTTCCCGCCGTCGGGTTCGCCGTCGGCATGATGCGCGCGATGCAGGCGTGCGGAAGCGCCGCCCGCCGCACGGGCGGGCGGGGGGCGGTAAACGTCGCCCTCGCCAAGGGCAGGCTGGCAAGCAGCTGCGCAGACCTTTTGTGCAAATGCGGCGTTCCCGCAGGAATCTTGAAGGAGGAGACGCGCAAACTCGTGCTCGAAACGCCGGACGGCGCCTTCCGCTTTTTCTTCGTAAAGCCGTCGGACGTGCCTACCTACGTCGAATACGGCGTGGCGGATATCGGCATCGTCGGAAAGGACACCCTGCTGGAAGCGGAGGCGGATCTCTACGAGATGCTCGACCTCGGCTTTGAACGCTGCAAGCTGTGTTTGGCGGGCTTTCCGGGGACGGCGATAGAGGGCGCGGCGCACCTGCGCATCGCCAGCAAGTATGCGCGCACGGCGAAAAAGCTGTTCGCCTCCCGCGGTTCGGCGGCGGAGGTCATCGAACTGCACGGCTCCATCGAGCTGGCGCCCCTTACGGGGCTTTCGGACGTCATTTTCGACATCGTGCAGTCCGGCGCCACGCTGCGCGCCAACGGGCTTACGGTGTTGGAAGAGGTGTTCGATATCTCCGCGCGGCTCGTTGCCAACAAGGTGAGTTTGAAGACCAAGGCGGCGCAGATCCTGCCGCTCATCGCGGAGATGAAAAAGTACATCGAGGGCTGATCCCGTATGAGAATTTTTGAAAATGCCGCCGCCGCGGCGGAGATCTTGAAACGCGGCAGGTTCGATGACGAGGAAAAGGCAGTCGCCGTGCGCGCCATCGTTGCCGATGTGCGCGAAAACGGGGATAAGGCGCTGTTTTCCTATTGCAAACGGTTTGACGGTTCCGATTTGAACGCGGGCACCGTTGCCGCCTCCCGCGCGGAGATCGAAGCGGCGTACCGGGCGCTGGATAAGCAGCTGCTCGCCTCCATGCGGCGGGCTGCCGAAAACGTGCTGGCGTACCACAGCCGCGGCAAGCTGCGGCAGGACGTGCGCACCGCAGGCGGGCGCACCACGGGGTATGTGTATCGCGCGGTGGAGCGCGCGGGCATTTATGTGCCGGGCGGCACGGCGCCGCTGTTTAGTTCGGTGCTGATGGGCGTTTTGCCCGCAAAGGCGGCGGGGGTGGAGCACATCTATGTGTGCACGCCCGCCAAGGAGGGGAAGGTCGCGCCCGCGATTTTGGCGGCGGCGGATCTGTGCGGCGCGGAAAAGGTCTTTAAGATCGGCGGCGCGCAGGCGATCGCCGCGCTCGCGTACGGCACCGAAAGCGTGCCGAAAGCGGACGTCATCGCAGGCCCCGGCAACATCTATGTCACGCTCGCCAAAAAGGAGGTGTACGGGCAGGTCGGCATCGATATGCTCGCGGGGCCTTCCGAGATCCTCATCATTGCAGACGGGGCGCAGGAACCGAAGTTCGTGGCGGCGGATATCCTTTCGCAGGCGGAGCACGACGTGCTCGCCCGCGCCATCCTGCTCACGCCCGACCGCCTTTTTGCCGAACGCGTTTCCGCCGAGGTCGAGCGGCAGTCGGAGCGGCTCGCGCGCAGGGAGATTGCGGAGCGCTCGGTGCAAAACGCGGGCGGGATCATTCTCGTAAACGATCTCGAAGAGGCGTGCGCGCTCGCCAATGCGATCGCCCCGGAACATTTGGAGCTGGCAACGGAAAACTGCGAAGCGCTCCTGCCCAAGATCCGCAACGCGGGCGCGGTGTTCATGGGGCGCTGGACGAGTGAACCGCTCGGCGATTATTTTGCGGGGCCGGATCATACGCTGCCCACGGGCGGAACGGCGCGCTTTTTCGAAGCGCTCAACCGCGGCACCTTTTTGCGGAAGATGAGCGTCATCCGGTACACCGAAAAGGCGCTCCGCAAGGACGGGGAGGATGTGATCCGCCTTGCCGAAAACGAACAGCTGGGGGCGCACGCCAACGCCGTGCGCATCCGTTTGGAGGAAAAATGAGAAAGGCAGAGGTCAACCGCAAAACGCGGGAAACGAACATAACGCTGGCGTTGGATCTGGACGGCGGCGAAAGCGCGATCGACACGGGCGTCGGGTTTTTCAACCATATGCTCGAACTGCTCGCCGTGCATTCGGGTATGGGGTTGCGCGTTTGCTGCAAGGGGGATACCGACGTCGATTTCCACCACAGCGTGGAAGACGTGGGCATCTGCTTGGGGCAGGCGTTCAAAGCCGCGCTGGGCGAAAAGAGGGGTATCGCCCGCTTTGCCGACCGCGTCGTGCCCATGGACGAATGCTGCGCGCAGGTCGCGCTGGATCTTTCGGGCAGGCCGTATTTGAATTTCAAAGCGCGCCTTTCGGGCAAGATCGGCGAATTTGACGCCGAGCTCGTCGAAGAATTTTGGCGCGCGTTCGCCTTTAACGCGGGCGTCAATCTGTACATAGACCTGCTTTCGGGCGGGAACATGCATCACGAGGCGGAGTGCATCTTCAAGGGCGTTGCAAAGTGCGTGCAGGACGCCGTAAAGATCGTATCCGACCGCGTTCCCTCTTCCAAAGGGGTGCTGTAAGTGATCGGCATCGTAGATTACGGGCTGGGGAACCTGCGCTCGGTGCAAAAGGCGCTGGAAGCGGCGGGCGCCTCCGCCTGCATTTCGGGCGAGCCCGCCGTGCTGGACGGGTGTGAAAAGCTCGTTTTGCCGGGGGTGGGCGCCTTCGGGGCGGGCATGCGGCAGCTTTGCGCGCGCGGGCTGGACGCATACCTGCGCATGCGCGCGCGGCAAACGAAGATACTCGGCATCTGCCTCGGCATGCAGCTGCTGTTGGAGAGCAGCAGCGAGGAGGGTGAGTACGCGGGGCTGGGCTTTTTGCGCGGAAAATGCGTTCGGTTTGCGGCGGGGAAGATCCCGCAGGTGGGCTGGAACGAGGTGTTTTCGCTCAAAACGCCGCTGTTTGCGGGCATAGGCGAGGGAACGCGCTTTTATTTCGTGCACAGCTACCGCGCCGTGTGCGGGGAAGAGAACGTATGCGCAAAAACCGATTATTACGGCGCGTACCCCTCCGCCGTGTATGCGGGCAACGTGTTCGGCGTGCAGTTCCATCCGGAAAAGAGCGGCGCCGCCGGGCTGAAATTACTGAAAAATTTTGTCGGCATGTGAAGTGCCGTACAAAGGAGGCTGACATATGATCCTCTTTCCTGCGATCGATATCCTCGGCGGGCGGGCGGTGCGTCTTTGCCGCGGGGATAAGGAAAAGGTCACCGATTACGGAGACCCGCTCGCCTTTGCCGAAAAATGGGCGGAGGCGGGCGCGGAATGGCTGCACGTCGTCGATCTTTCGGGCGCGTTTACGGGGGAGAGCGGCATCGACCCCGTGATCGGGGAGATCAAAAAGCGCTTTCCGCAGCTGATGATCCAAAGCGGCGGCGGGCTGCGCAGGGTCACGGACGTGCGGCGGCGCATCGACGCGGGGGCGGACCGCGCCGTCATCGGCACGATGGCGTTCTGCGATCCGGACGAATTTGCGCTCACCGTGTACCAGTTCCCCGAAAAGATCGTAGCCGGCATCGACGAGCGCGGCGGCATGTTTGCCGTCAAGGGCTGGACGGAGACGACGGGGATCACCGCCGTGTCGTTCGGGAAGCGCTGCCGCCGCATGGGCATCCGCTGCGCGCTGTTCACGGATATTTCCAAAGACGGCGCCATGGCGGGCGTAAACGTTTCCGAAACGGTGCGCATGCAAAAGGAAACGGAGCTGGATATCATCGCTTCGGGCGGCGTTTCTTCGATGGAAGATCTCGCCAATCTTGCCGAGGCGGGCGTATACGGCGCGGTGCTCGGCAAATCCATTTACGACGGGGCGATCGATCTGCGCGAAGCGATCGTGCGCTTCCCGCAGCGGTAAAAAAACGGGCGGGCGCGCCTTTGGCGCGCCCGAAAAACGTGCGGCGGCTTGCGCCGAACGGAAAAGGAAGTTCTGTATGCTCGCAAAACGCATCATTCCCTGCTTGGATATCGATAAGGGCAGGGTGGTAAAGGGCGTCAATTTCGTCAACCTCATCGACGCGGGCGATCCCGTGGCGGTGGCAAAGGCGTACGATTCGATCGGCGCGGACGAGATCGTTTTTTTGGATATCACCGCCTCTTCGGACGGGCGCAAAACCGCCGTGGAACTGCTCGCCCGTGCAAGCGAACAGGTGTTCCTCCCGCTCACGGTGGGCGGGGGCATCCGCACGGTCGCGGATTTCCGCGAAATGCTCGCGGCGGGGGCGGATAAGATCGCCGTCAATTCCGCGGCGATCCGCGATCCGTCTTTGATCGCCGCGGCGGCGCAAACGTTCGGCTCGCAGTGCGTGGTGCTGGCGGTGGACGCAAAGCGCAACGCGCAGGGGCGCTGGGACGTGTACGCGAACGGCGGCAGGGTCAACACCGGGCTGGACGCCGTGGAATGGATCGAGCGCGCCGCATCGCTCGGCGCGGGGGAAGTGCTGCTTACCAGCATGGACCGAGACGGAACAAAGGCGGGGTACGACATTGCGCTTACCCGCGCGGCGGCAGAGGCGGTCAACATCCCCGTCATCGCTTCGGGCGGGGCGGGATGCATGCAGGATTTTGCCGACGTGCTCACCGAAGGAAAGGCGGATGCGGCGCTGGCGGCATCGCTGTTTCATTTTAAAGAGATCGGCATGAAAGAGCTGAAAGAATTTTTGGCGGAGCGGGGCATCCCCGTGCGGAGGGTGTAAAATGGAAGAACTCAAATGGGATCAAAACGGGCTGGTCTGTGCCGTCGCGCAGGACTATGCGAGCGGCGAAGTGCTCATGCAGGCGTATATGAACGCCGAGGCATATAAAAAGACGCTGGAAACGGGGTACGCGCACTATTACAGCCGTTCCCGGAAAAAGTTGTGGAAAAAAGGGGAGGAGAGCGGGCACCTGCAAAAGGTGCGCGGCATTTTCCTAGACTGCGATAAAGACTGCGTGTTGCTCAAAGTCGAACAGACGGGCGCCGCCTGCCATACGGGGCAGTACAGCTGCTTTTTTACGCCCGTGCGCGAATGCGGCGCGGGGGCGGAAATGCTGGGGCAGCTGGAACGCATCGTCGAAGACAGAAAGCGGAACCCCGAAGAGGGAAGTTACACCTCCTATCTGTTTGAAAAGGGCGTGGATAAGATCGCCAAAAAGACGGGGGAAGAGGCGGTAGAGCTTGTCATCGCCGCCAAAAACGGCAGCAAGGAAGAGATCGTCGGCGAATGTGCAGACCTTTTTTACCATACCCTCGTGCTGCTTGCCGATGCGGGCGTAAAACTTGCGGATGTATGTACGGAGCTGAAAAACCGCCATTAACGTTCGGCAAAAATTTTACGTTTCGGGCTCGCGCCCGCTGCGCAAAACAAGGCAAGCCGCCGCCCGCGCTTTGCCGGCGCGCCGCCGCTTTCGGCGGCTGGAAAGCAAGAAATGCGGCGGAAAAGCAATAAATACGGAGTGTATCATGGAAAAGAGGAAGGGTTCGCTTTTATCGTTCCGCCCGGATATCAAGGTGTTGGACGCCACCTTGCGAGACGGCGGGCTGTGCAACAATTTTATGTTTTCGGACGAGTTTGCCCGCGCGCTGTATGCGATGAATCTGGCGGCGGGCGTCGATTATATGGAAATGGGGTACAAGGCATCGCGCGACCTGTTCGATCCCTCCAAGTTCGGAAAATACAAATTCTGCAACGAGGCGGATCTGCAAGCCATCGTCGGCGAAAACAAAACGGCGATGAAACTCGCCGTCATGGCAGACGTGGGCAGAACGGATTTTAAGCGCGATATCGGCAAAAAGGCGGATAGCGTCGTCGATATGGTGCGCGTTGCCTGCTATATAAACGAGATCCCCGCCGCCATCGAAATGATCGAATACTGCCACAACCGCGGCTATGAAACGGCGGCAAACGTGATGGCGGTCTCCAAGGCAAAAGACGAAGAGATCGAGGACGCGCTCGGCATGCTGGGGCAAAGCCCCGTAGACGTCATCTACATGGTGGATAGTTACGGTTCGCTCTACCCCGAACAGGTCGCCGAGCTGACCAAACGCTACCTTGCCGCGGGCGAAAAATACGGCAAGAGCATCGGCATACATGCGCACAACAACCAGCAGCTCGCCTTCGGCAACACCATCGAGGCGGCAAGCTGGGGCGCGTCGCTCTTGGATATGACGGTGAACGGCATGGGCAGGGGCGCGGGCAACTGCGCCGCCGAATTGCTGCTTGGCTTTTTAAAGAACCCGAAGTACCGCTTGGCGCCGGTGCTGCGCTTTATCACCGAGCAGATGCTTCCGCTCAAAGCGCAGGGCGTGCTGTGGGGGTACGAAGTGCCGTACCTGATGACGGGCAGGATGAACAGCCATCCTTCCGCCGCCATCTCCTTTCTGCGCGCGGGGCGCACCGATTACGAGGCGTTTTACAACGAACTGTGCGAAAAGGATTGAGCGCGCGGCTCTTTTGCCGCGTCTGCGCGCCGCTTTCGGGCGGTCAGCGTTTGAGCTGGCGGTACAGCATGTAATAGTGCAGGCTGCCCGTCTCTTCAAAAAGTTTCCATGCAATGTCTGCGGCGTCGTCGTCTTTGATGAATTTGCTCATGCTCGCAGTATGCGCAGTATTTTTGCGTTCATGCCCGCGCAGGCGGTTAGCCCGCAGAGCGGGCGTGCCCGCCGGTTGTCTTCAAGGTCACGGAAATTTTTTTCATCTCTTTTGAAAAAAATTTCGTGAAACAGGTCCCCTATGGAAGAAAAATTGGACGCGCTCGTGCTGCGCACGGCGGATTACGGCGAATACGACAGGATGCTCACCCTCTTTACGCTGCAAAAGGGCAAGATCTCCGCGGCGGCAAAGGGGGTGCGCAAGCCCGCCGCCAAGCTGCGCTTTGCGGCGCAGCCTTTTTGCTTTGCCGAATATGTGCTTGCCGAGCGGGGCGGGCGGCGCACGGTCGTTTCCGCTTCGAACACAGACGGGTTTTACGCCCTGCGCGAGGATGTGCGCAAGTTTTATGCCGCCGCCGCCGTCTGCGGGCTGTGCGACGCGCTGCTGTATGAAAACATCGTCAGCGAAGAGCTGTTTCTGCGGGCGGTGAATGCGCTTAAAGAAATGTGCGAAGGAGACGAGCTGTTGGCGCTGCTCTCCTTTTTTTTGCACGCGCTGGCGCTTTCGGGGTATGCGCTCGCGCCCTTGCTCTGCGCTTCCTGCGGCGGCGAATTGGGAGAGCACGCCTGTTTCGATCTCTCCGAGGGCTGCTTTACCTGTTCCGCCTGTGCGCGCGGCGCGGGGGTGAGCCCAAGCACGCTGCAAGTGATGCGCTACTGCACGGGCGGGCAGGGCGCGCCGCAGGCGCTTCCGGAGGAGGGGAAGCTGCGCGCCGTAAAGTTGCTGTATGCGTATTTTCGCACCAAAACGGATACGCGCGTCAAAGCGGCGGAAGAATTGCTTCGCCTCCCGTAGGGGAAAAAGGGGGCGGACCCGCCCGCCGCGGGGCGCGCCTGTTTTCCCCGCCGCGGCGGCAGGAGCTTTCCGCAAACGGCGCTGGCGGTAAAATTCGTGTAAAAAATTTCAAAAGAAACGCCGTTTCACTTGAAATTCGGGCGGAAATGGGGTAAAATAGGGATGTTAGTGTATCCGCTAAAAAATTCCAAATCTTATCAGGAGGAAACGATTTATGGCAAAGAAGTATTGCTACCTGTTTTCGGAAGGCAATGCGAAGATGCGCGAGCTCCTCGGCGGCAAGGGTGCAAACCTCGCGGAAATGACGGGCATGGGTCTGCCCGTTCCGCAGGGCTTTACCATCTCCACCGAAGCGTGCACGCAGTATTATGAAGACGGAAGGCAGATCAATCCGGATATCCAGGCGGAAATCATGGAATACATCTCCAAGATGGAAAAGATCTGCGGCAAAAAATTCGGCGATAAAGAGAACCCGCTGCTCGTCTCCGTCCGTTCGGGCGCGCGTGCGTCCATGCCCGGCATGATGGATACCATCCTCAACCTCGGTTTGAACGAGGAAGTGGTGGACGTCATCGCCAAAAAATCCGGCAACCCCCGTTGGGCGTGGGACTGCTATCGCCGCTTTATCCAAATGTACTCCGACGTCGTGATGGAGGTCGGCAAAAAGTACTTTGAACAGCTCATCGACAAGATGAAGGAAGAGAAGGGCGTCACGCAGGACGTTGAGCTGACGGCGGACGATTTGAAGGAGCTGGCAAACCAGTTCAAAGCCGAATACAAAGAGAAGATCGGTGCAGACTTCCCCACCGACCCGAAGGAGCAGCTCTTCGGCGCCATCAAGGCGGTGTTCCGCTCGTGGGACAACCCCCGCGCCAACTACTACCGTATGCAGAACGACATCCCGTACAGCTGGGGCACGGCGGTCAACGTGCAGATGATGGCGTTCGGCAACATGGGCGATACCTCCGGTACCGGCGTTGCCTTTACGCGCAACCCCGCCACCGGCGAAAAGAAGCTGATGGGCGAGTTCCTCATGAACGCGCAGGGCGAAGACGTCGTTGCCGGCGTGCGTACCCCGATGCCCATCGACAAGATGAAAGAGATCATGCCCGAAGTGTACGAGCAGTTCCAGGG
>CALVMR010000034.1 GCA_944346885.1 uncultured Clostridia bacterium
TTTATCGTAAAATGGAGCGGCGGCATCGAATCGCTGGATAACATCGCGGAGAGCGGCACCGTTGCGGCGCTTGCGCAAAACACGCTGACCTCCTCTCTCCCGCAGGATCTGCTCGTCACCATAGAGGCGGGCGCGGTGCTCGTGCCGCTGGATACGGCGCGGCTCGCCGAAGGAGAGCCGCTGCCCGCAAACGGCTACGAGCGCACAAGCGAAGCGCGCATCGCCGTAAACGTACACGCCGTGCAGGGCGGCGCCGTCGTTGCACTGTACCGCTATGCTTCGGGCAAGCCGCAGAGCGTGCGCGAATACTCCCTCTGCTTCCTCCCGAACGGGCAGAGCATGCAGCCGTTGAAACAAGACGGCTATTACACCGAAAACGAAACGGGTGTGCGCCGCTGCTACACGACCAACGCCGTGTGCCTGTACACGCTGCCGCTCATGCGGCAGTTTGCGGGCGCCCGCACGCAGCTGCCCCGCGGCGCCGCCGTTACAGTGCTCGGCACCCTCTCCTGCCCCGCGGCAGACGGCGGCTGGGGATTGGATACAGACTACTGTTTCGTCTCCTACACGTTTGAACAGGGCACCGAATACGGCTTTGTGCCCGCCTCCTATTGCAGCGAAACCGCCGTTTCCGGCGGCGCGGGCACCGAACAGATCTCCTACCGCCGCGTCAAAAAAGGAGAGCGCATCGAGCTGTGCGCGCTAAACAACGCGCAGGATACCGTTGTGCTGGACCAAGAAGAGCAGGTCACCGTACACGGCGAAGCGGATGGCAACGGGCTGGTGTACGTCACCTATACCGCCGAAGAGGTAACGTACGGCGGCTGGGTGTTGGAAGAGCTGCTTGCCGACGCAAGCAACTTCGGCACATGGGTGCTTGTTGCCGTGGCGATCGTAACGGCGGCGGTGCTGGCAAGCACCTGTTACCTGTTCCTGCGCAAGCAGCCCATGGTCGCCCCGCCCGTGCCCGCCGAAGAGGCGGCAGACGGCGCGGACGAGAACGACGGCGGCGAAGACGGTGACGACGGCAGCGGTACGGACGGCGAACCCGCCCCGCCCGACGAACAATAAAAACAGCTACGGGCAGCGCCCTCCGCAAGCGGAGGGCGCTCTTTTTTCGGCGGCTGCGCAAAATGCGCAGCCGCCGCTTTTTTTTGCAGACCCTGCCCTTTCTACGCCCTCTTTTTTACCCCCCCCGCGTCGCCCTGCCCTTTCCGCCCGCCGTCTCTGCCGAAATATTTTCAAAAAGCGTTTGCGTTTTGCGGGGGGGATGTGCTATACTGAATTTGCCACTTAAACTTAATGAACGCTATATCGGGATACGAACAGGCATTTCGTATCTCTATTTCCCGATATAGCGGAAGTTTGAGTGGCATCAATCGGAGATAGAAGTGCAGGGAGTGTCTTCGATTGAAGGCACGCTTTTTCTTCTGCCCTGCGCAATAAAATTTGCAGGAGGGCAAATATGAGAAAAAACCTGTTCCTTGTACTGCTTGGCATGCTTTTGGCGGCATGCTGCGCATTCGGCTTCGCCGCCTGCGGCGACGGCGACACCGTGCCGGAGCATTCCCACAGCTGGTCGCAAAGCTGGGATATGAACGAAACGCACCATTGGCACAACTGCGAAGCGGAAAACTGCCCCGTAACGGATAATTCGCAAAAAGACGGCTATGCCGAGCACGACTTTTCCGACGGTGACTGCGTTTGCGGCAAGCCGAAACCGCATACGCATGTTTGGTCGCAAAACTGGGAAATGGACGGAACGCACCATTGGCACAACTGCGAGGCGGAAAACTGCCCCGCAACGGAGAATTCGCAAAAAGACGGCTATGCCGAACACGACTTTTCCGACGGTAACTGCGTTTGCGGCCAGCCGAAAATGACTCTCGGATTGCTGTATGCGTTAAATTCCGACGGAACAAATTACAGCGTTAAAGGGATAGGCACGGCAACGGATACGGAAATCATTATCCCCGCCTCCTATAACGGAAAGCCTGTTACAAGCATAAGCAACCGAGCACTTTGGTATGGCAAGTTTACGAGCGTCACGATCCCAAGCAGCGTAACAAGCATCGGAGCCCATGCGTTTTCGTTTAACAACGCGCTTGTACACGTCACGATCCTCGGTGGCGTGACGAGCATCGGGGACTCTGCATTCGATGCTTGCAGCAGCTTGACGGAGATCACGATCCCCGACAGTCTGACAAGCATCGGGATCGCCGCGTTCCGTAATTGCAGCAGTCTTGCAAATATCACAATTCCCGACGGCTTAACACATATCGGAAACTATGCGTTTAATGGTTGCAGCAGCTTAAACTATAACGAATACAATAACGCCTGTTACTTGGGGAATGACAGCAATCCTTATGTACTATTGGTAAAAGCAACCGATACTTCCGTTACGACGTGTGAAATCAACGCTAATACAAAATTTATACATTCGCATGCGTTCCGTGATTGCAGCAGTCTTGCAAATATCACAATTCCCGACGGCTTAACACATATCGGGGACTCTGCGTTTAATGGTTGCAACAGCCTTGCATCGGGAATATCGTTTAACGGCACAAAAGAACAGTGGAACGCGATCACGAAAGGAACAAATTGGCCTCCGAATGAAGGCAACTACACCGTTCACTGCACCGACGGCGACATCGTAATCGGATAGCGGCACGCACCCATACGGCGCGGCACACCGCCGCCAAAGCCGCCGCGCGGTGCGCGGCGGCACCCCGTAAAAAAGCATACGGCGTTCACGCTTTGCGTGAACGCCGCTTCTTTTTCCGCCGCTGCGGGCGGCTCTGCAATTTTTTGCGCAGCCCCGCAAGCCGATGGCTTGCGGGGCTGTTTTATGCTTTTTCGGGCAGCGGGGCGCAGGCAGCCCCGTTTTTTGGGTTTACGCCCCCTCGTTTTCCCCCTCCGCCGCGGCGGCGTGCATGCCCGTGTAGAGGGTAAATTCCCGTTCCAAATCAAACTCTTCGACGCTGTCGAATGCGGCGAGCTTGGAAACGGATACCTCGTAAGCGGTCATCGTTTTGGTTTCGGTTTCGCTCAGCTTTTTTTGGTACTCGCGGCTTTGGATGCGCCCCGAAAGCGCAATGCGGTCTCCCACCTGCAAATTGCGCACAAAGCGCGCGTTCCTGCCCCATGCGATGCACGGGATGTAATCGGATTTGTTGTACGCCCTGTTCACGGCGACCAACAGATCGGCTATTTCACGGTTGAAGGGCGTTGTACGGTACACGGGCGGCTTGCAGATGTATCCGCTCAAAACGATGCTGTTCGGGTTTTTGGCGGGCGGCGCGTCCACCGATTCGCGCACGAACACCGTAAGCATCAGCCGCGAACGCCCGTTTTCGAGCTTATTGTACGAGCGGAACTGCCCCAGCGCACACAAAGTGGCGCCCACCTTTAAATCGTGCTCGCCGATCAGCCGTTCGGAAACGGTGACGGGCAAAATATCCGCCTGCCCCGATAGGCGCATCACCTTTACCTTTAAATCGTAAAACCCCTCGCCGTACACCTCGTGCGAAAACGTCGCGTCGCTGACGATCTCGCCCATGATGAACACCCTGTTGTTCTTCTCGCTGCCGTTCATACCTTCCTCCAAAAATTGTATTTTGCTAAGCGGCGGCGTGCTGCCGCCCGCTTGCGTCGATCGTATAGTTTTCGCGCAGGATCAGCTCTCCCACCGGCACAAACTCGTACCCCCTGTTTCGGAGCGTATCCAAAACGATGGGCAGCGCCTCCGCCGTGTGCAGCCCGTTGTTGTGGCAGAGGATGATGCTCCCCTCCCGCACCCGCCCGACGATCCGCGCGGCAATCTCCTGCGCGGAGAGGTCTTTCCAATCCAAGCTGTCTACATCCCACTGGATGGTGTACAGCCCCATCTCCTGCGCGGTTTGGATCAAAAGATCGTCGTAATCGCCGTACGGGGCGCGGAACAGCTCCACTTTTTTGCCCGTTATTGTTTCGATGGCGGCGCAGGAGGAGCGCAGCTCCTTTTCGATCTCCGCTCTGCCGAGGCGCGACATGTACGAATGCGTTTGGGAATGCGTGCCGATCTCGCAGCCCGCGTCCGCGATCTTTTTGACGTATTCGGGGTACTTTTCCGCCCAAAACTGCACCATGAAAAAGGTCGCGCGCACCCCTTCGCGCGCCAGCGTCTGCAACAGGCTGTCCGTATGGTCGGTGCCCCAAGCGCAGTCAAAGGTGATGGCGACCTTTTTTTCCTGCGTTTCCACGCTGTACACGGGCAGTTTGCGCAGCGCATTGCCGAAGTACACGGCATAGGTGCCCGTGGAAGCGAGCAGCACGCACAGCAGCACCGCCGCCGCCAGCAGAAGCGCCCCGATGCCCGCGCGCTTTTTGGAAAACAGGAATACCTTCATCCGCCGCCCTCTATTCTATCGGCATACGCCTTTCGGAATTTGTCTCGTTTTGCCCGAAAAGCACCCTTTTTGCCGAATGCCCTTTCCGCTGTATTTTGTAATGTATATATATTGCATCCCCCCGCGCGATATGCGCTCCGCCGCGCCTTTTGCCCTTGCGCCGCTGTCTTTTTGCTTTTGCGCCGTTTCTACCCCGCCGCAACACCCGCAGCTGCTCCGCCGCGCCTTTTGCCCTTGCGCGCCGCATTTTCCTTTGCCCGCCCCACGCCGCAAACATTGCGCCGACACCGCCGCGCGGCACGGCTGCTCTTCTCCTTTTTTCGGCACGATATGCGCCCCGCCGCAAAACAACGCGCAAAAACCCTGAAAAAGCGCGCAAAAAAGCGCCGCACGGAACCTTTCCGTACGGCGCGGCTTGCTTTATGCAGCTTGCTTTATGCAGCTTGCTTTATTTCGTTTTGAAAAAGCGCTTTATTCGGGGCGGACCGTATACACGCCCTCCGCTCCGTACGCGCGTTCGCTGCCCCCCTCCGCAAACACATAGCCCGCGGGTAGCACGATGCGCCCGCCGCAGCCCTTGCTCTGCACAAAGAGGGCGATCTCCTCTCCCTTCCTTTCCCAGCGCACGCGGATGCGCCCGTGCGTGAACACATGCCTGCCCTCCGCTTTGGAGAGCGACGCGGCAAAGCAGGGCTGCACGTTCACCTCCCGCGGCGAAAGGATGCGGATGCCCGCAATGTATTTGTAGAACCAACCGGATACAAACCCCCAAAAATGGTGGTCGAGCGAGAGCATGCGCGGGTGCCCGTCTTTGCGGCGGTGTTCCCCGTCCTTTTTGTTCACGATCTCGTGAAACGCCTCCCACAGCGTGGTGGCGCCGCAATCGAGCAGATAGCCGTACGAGGGGAAGCTCTTTTGCACGATCAGGCGGAGTGCAAGGTCTGCCTCTCCCCCTTCCGCCAGCGCGTCGAAGAGCACTCTTCCTCCCAGCGTGCCGACCTTCATGTGCGTATTTTCCGCGGCGATCAACTCTTTGAGCCGTTTCAGCCCCGCGGCGCGCTCGTTCTCCTCGTACACGCCGTACATGAGCGCCATTGCCTGCGCCGTCTGCGTATCGCAGGTGACCAACCCGTCGCGCACATACGCGGCGCGAAACGCCCCTTTCAGTTCTTTGAACAGCCGCCGCGCATACGCCGCCGCCTCCGGTCTCCCCGCCGCGTCCAGTACATGCGCCGCCTTTGCGCACAAATTCATGCACACCATCGTATCCGTCACTTCCAAAGGGGTGGAATAATCCCCCTCCCCGCACGTGCCCGTTTCGCACCAGTCGCCCAGCCCGTAGGCGGTCAGCCCGCGCGCGTCGCGCTTGGCGGCGAGATAGGGCAGATATTTGGCGATGGCGGGAGCCGCCGTTTTTGCAGCGCCCGTCTCCCCCGTAAACTGCATGATGCGGTACGGCACTTCGATGAGCGCCAGGTCCCAAGCGGGTCCGTTGCCCCACGCGTACCCCCAGCCGGCGGTGGGCACGATGCCGGGCAGCTGCCCGTTCGCCTTTTGCGCCCGCCGCAGATCACCCAGCCACACGGCGAGATCTTTGGCGCAGTCAAAATTATACAAAAACTGCTCGCAGCTGAGCGCAACGTCGCCCGTCCAGCCGTTCTTTTCGCGGTGCGGGCAGTCGGTGGGGATGTACACGAAGTTGGCGCGGTCGCTTTGCCGCGTGATCTTTTGCACCGCGTTCGCCGTTTTGTCGGAACAGGTGAACCTGCCTGCCGAACGGAAGTCGCTGCCCGCCTCGCAGGCGGTGAGCAGCCCCTTTTCCGCCTGCTGCGGCGTAATGCCCGTCACAAACACATAGCGGAACCCGTGGTAGGTAAAGGCGGGCTGAAACACCTCCTCGCCCTCGCCCGAACAGATGTACACGTCGTGCTGGAAGTACTCTTCGTCGTACTTTCCGTCAAACGTCAAATTGATGAGATCCAGCTTTCCGCCGCGCACGATCTCCCCGAAGTGCATGCCGATGCGCTGCCCGCGCACCCCGCGGATGCGCAGCCGCGCCACGCCGGACATATTTTTGCCGAAATCGTAGATGTACCCGCCTTCCGACGGCACGATCTTTACGGGCGTATGCTCGGCGAACACGCGCACGGGGTGCGCCTTACAGCGCAGCAGCCTGCCGCCGTGGTCTTTGGCGGGCACGGCTTTGCGCCACGCAGAATCATCCAACGCGGGCGAAGCCCAATCCCGTTCCAGCCTGCCGTCCGCCCGTTCGCCGCCGCGGATATCGTCGTAGAGGATATGCGAGGGCGCCGTTACAAACCCCTCCGCCGAAGTGAGCACCGCCGCGCCG
Source organism: uncultured Clostridia bacterium (assembly GCA_944346885.1). Lineage (GTDB taxonomy): Bacteria > Bacillota > Clostridia > Christensenellales > Borkfalkiaceae > Borkfalkia. Next base: position 6,739 of record CALVMR010000034.1, read on the forward strand.
TCGCAAACCAGCTCGCACGCCACCGACGGCGCCGAACGGAACGAAGCGCGCGTAAAATCCCAAATGCCGTTATCCTGCGCGTTGCAAAAGCCGTTCCCCAGCAAAAACGCGAGCACGTTTTCTCCCGCGCGCAGCCCCTTCGGCGCGTATACGTCGTAATAGATCGTCTTTTCGGGGTTGGAGATATAGGGCGCCATCATGCCCTTTGTAAGCTCCTCCCCGTTGAGAAATACCCTGTAAAAGCCCTGCGCCGCCACCGAAAGTTTTGCGCGCGCGGGCGCCTTTTCCAAGGCGAACCGCCTGCGCAGCACGGGCGCCGCCACATGCTTTTCCGCCGTGCAAAATTCCGTTCCGCCTGCGATGAAATCCCTGCACTTCATTTCCGAAACTCCTTATCCTTTGCTTTTTTGCATTTATTTTTCGAACGCGCCCGCCGCAAACAGCGCCGCGGTGACCGCGCCGTAATCCCCTATCCTTTCTCCCAGCGCCGCGGGCACGATGCGCACCGCCGCCAGCGAACGCGGCAGGCACTCCCGCCGCAGCACCTCTTCCATCGAAGGGCGCAGCAGCCCCTCCGAGCGCATGAATACCCCGCCGAGCGCGATCGCTTCGGGGTTGAGCAGGTCGATGAGGATCGCCAGCCCCTGCCCCAGCCTGCGCCCCGCCGCGCGGTAGATCTCCGCGGCGTACGGCTCGCCCGCCGCGGCAGCTTCGGCAACGCTCTTGGCGGTGATCGCCTCCATGCTCCCGTCCGGAGAAAAGGGAATGCGCTCCCCGCGCTGCACCAGTTCCTCCGCAACGCCGCGCGCAGACCGCGCGATGCCGCCGCCCGAACAAAACCCTTCAAACGAGCCGCGTTTGCCGTAGCCCGCGGGTCCCTCCTCGCACAGGCGGATATGCCCCAGCTCGCCCGCGCCCGAACTTGCCCCTTCGTACAGCCTGCCGCCGAGGATCAGCCCCGCGCCCAGCCCCGTGCCGAAGGTGAGGAAGGCAAAATTGCGCGTGCCCCTGCCCGCGCCGCGCTGCCACTCCGCCAGCGCGCAGGCGTCCGCGTCGTTCATCAGCCGCACGGGCACGTCGAAGCGCTCCGCGACCAGCTCTGCGGCGGGCACCTCGTCCCAGCCGGGCAAATTGGGCGGAGAGAGGATCACGCCCCGCGCCGCATCCAGCGGCCCGCCGCAGGAGATCCCCGCCGCCGCCACGGCGCGAAGGTCCGCCCCGCACGCCGCCGCGCCCTCTTCGGCGCAGGCAAACAGCCGCTCGAACACCGCCTGCGGCGTACCTTTGGTGGCGATCTCGCGGCGCAGCAAAAAGCGGATCTCTTCGCCCTCCGCCTCCGCCAGCGTTACGGCGCATTTCGTACCGCCGATATCGAATCCGAGCAGCAGCATCAGCCCCACCTCTCGCTTTCGGCGGCGGCGCAGAGCAGATGATACAGCGGCAAATGCAGCTCCTGCACCGCGTACGTTTCGGCTGCGGGCACGTTCAGCAAAATATCCGCAACCCCTGCAAGCGCGCCGCCCCCGCTGCCCGTAAAGGCGATCACGCACATTCCCTTGGCTTTCGCCGTCTGCGCGGCGCGCACCACGTTTTCGGAATTGCCGGAGGTGGAGAGGGCGATGAGCACATCCCCCTCCTGCCCCAGCCCGTACACCTGCTGCGCGTACAGCCACGGCGCGCCGATATCGTTGAGCACCGCCGTACCGATCGCGCCGCCGCCGAGGGCGATCGCGGGGATCGCCTCTTCCAGCTCCGCAAAGGGCGGCTTTTGCGCCCCGCTGCCGCGGCGGATGCGGAATGTTTTCATCAGTTCGCCCACGATATGCTCCGCGTCCGAACAGCTTCCGCCGTTGCCGCAGGTCAAAATTTTATTGGGAAGGCGCACCGCGGCGATCCGCTGCGCCGCCTGCCTCGCCCGCTCCGCCAAAGGCGCGCACTGCGGAAACCGCCGCGCGTATTCTTGAAACAACCGCTCTGTACTCTCTTTCATCCCTTTTTCCTCCGTTGAAAGGCAGAAACGCCCCAAAACGTTCCCCTATACGCCATGCGCCGAAGCGGCGCGGTTTTTTACAGGTCAAGTATACCATACCCGAAGCGCTTTTTCTATACGGATTTTTATCAAAAAAGTGCTCGATCGTATCATCTTTTCCGCGGCGCGCCCCCGCAGCCCGCGCTCCCGCACTCCGCCGCATCGCCGTCCGCGCCGTCCCGCGCCGCCGCATCGGCGGCGCGGGGAAGAACGCGGCTGCCGAGCACGGCGCACAGTTCCTCTTCGGCGCTGCCGAAGCGCTGTTCCCCTTCGGCGAAAACCAAATCGCCCGCTTGCAGCACGGTGTTCCCGTCCGGCACAAACAGCACCCCCTGCGAGCGCACGCGCACCAAGCGCACGTTTGACGGCCAAAGCACGTCTCGCACGGCGCGCCCCGCCGCAAGGCTGCCCGCCTCCACGCAAAAGCAGGCGGAAAAAGCATCCGCTTTCCCGCGAGCGGCGCCGCACGCGCCCTCTTCTTGCAGCATTTCGTCGAGCAGCCGATCGTACACGGGGCGGGTGCGGAAGAGCAGCCCCGCAAGATACCCCAGCCCCACGCCGATCACGGCGGGGAGCAGAAACATAAAATTCCAAGTAAGTTCCGCCGTCAAGATCAGCCCCGTGAGCGGCGCTTTGACGACGGCGGTAAAAAAGGCGGACATGCAGATGACGATGAGCGCATCCGCATACGCCGCATCCATCCCCATCCGCGCGCACAGCAAACTCAGCAGCGCGCCGGCGCCCGCGCCCGTCGCCAGCATGGGCACGAACGCCCCGCAGGGCACCCCCGCCCCCATGTTGAGAACGAGGAGCAGCCCCTTGCCCAGCGCCACGATGAGCAGCGTTGCCCACAGCGGCGAAGAAAACACCGCCCGCACCCCTTCCGAACGGCTGCCGAGGTCCTCCAAAAACCCGTGCCCGCCGCCGAGCGCGTACGCGGTGAGGATGCCGAACGCGCCCGCCGCAAGGAAGGGAAAGAGCATCCTGCCCATGCCCCGCCAAAACGTAAGTTTTGCAAACAGCTTCCTTGCCGCAAAGATCAAATAGTACAGCCCCACGCCGCACAGCGCGCACACCGCCGCCGCAAACAGCACGTACGCATAAAAGAGCGGGTCCGAAAAGGCGCTCTCCGGAAAGGCAAAGGTATCCAAATACGCCCCCGCCGCAAAGCCGAGCGCCGTACGCAGCAGGTTGCGGATGACCACCGCAAAGGCGACCGAGGTGAAGGCGCATACAAACACTTCGGGCGTGAATTTTTTTTGCCCCTCTTCAAAGGCAAACACGATGCCCGTCAGCGGCGCGTTGAACGCAGCTGCCAAGCCCGCGCACGCCCCGCCCGTGATCTGATAGCGCCGCAAAAAGGCGCCCTGCCGCAAGAGGTCGTTCGCGCCGTATCCGCAGCAGCCGCCGATGAGCACGCTCGGCCCCTCCGCGCCGGCGGAGAGCCCGCAAAAGATCGCAAACAGGCTTGCCGCAAACATGCCCGTGAGCGCGCGGTACCACGAAAAGCGCATCAGCCCGCGCAGCGCGCCCTCCGTTTGCGGAATGCCGCTCCCGCGGATGACGGGCAAAAAGCGCAGCAGCCCGCCTATGACGATCGCCCCCAGCGCCAGCCCGACAAACAGCAGCGGCAAAAAGGCGGGGTTTTCCCGAAAAAACCCGTAATACCCCCGCGCAAACTCCTCCGCCATTTCGGCAAGCATGTTGTAAAACGTTACCGCCACGCCCGCAAACGCGCCCGTAAGCATGCCCACGAGCAGGATCCGCAGCAAATTCGGCGGCGTCCGTTTTTTTCTCTTTTTCTGCATTTCCACGCCCAAATTGTAGCACACGCGCAAAAAAAATGCAAAGAAAAGCATGCGCCGCGCGGAAAATTTCCGCGCGGCGTCCGCTCTTTTTGGCTGTGTTGTAGCAGGTTGCCTTCCGTTGCTCAGGAACGGCGCCAGTAATAATCACAATAGGTTGATCTCAGATACGCCGCCGCCGTAGAAGGATCGGCAAGCGAACTGCTTGCGATCTCCGTCCCGCTCGTCGCCGTGGAGTCCATCGAACACCACCACCCCTCCGTGTTTTCAAACGTCGCGCTTGTAAGACTGCTGCAACCTTCGAACGCAGACCAACCTATGCTCGTCACACTATCGGGGATCGTGATCTTCGTCAAACCGCTACAATTGGAAAACGCCTCATCACCAATGCTCGTCACGCCTTCGGGGATCATGATCTCCGTAAGGCAGCTACAATCATAGAACGCACCTTTGTTTAACCCTGTTAGAACACCGTATCTTGATAGTATTATTATAGCAGATTCATCGTAATAAATCAAGCCCCGATTGTCCCTTAAAGCGGACTCAAAAAAACAATTTGCAACCGTGGCGTGTGCTTGTCTTTGATACGAGCGGGAATGACCTCATTCAAAGCAAGCGCAAAACTTACGAATTCTTGCAAGGTTCC
>CALVMR010000035.1 GCA_944346885.1 uncultured Clostridia bacterium
CCGCGGGGGCGACCCCGCGGGCTTCTCTCTGCCTTGCCGCGCCGTTATTCTTCCCAGCGGAAATTTTCCTTCCCCGCGCCGAGCCCGAAGTGATACTTCAGAATGCCCCGGTCCAGCGCGGCGCAGAAGCCGCCGTTTTCGAGGCGGACGGTGCCGCCCGGCAGCAGCGTGAACAAAAACTTCTGCCCGTTCATCGCCGTGGGCGCGAGCAGCGCCGCCTCTGCGCCGCGCACGAACCAGGCGGGCGCGTCCTCCGGCGCGTTTATCACCTTTGCGAGCGGCTTGCTCTTATGCGGCACGCCCTGCGTTTTGCCGTACCCGAGCGCGATGGCGCAGATCAGTTTTTCGCCCTTCTGCACGGAGGCAAACTTTTTTGCCCTGCCCTTTGAAAAGGTCATTGCGACCCAGCAGGTGTTCAGCCCCAGCTCCTGCGCCTTGAGGACGATGCGTTCGCCGTAATATCCGGCGCGTTCGGAGGCTTCTTTCCCTCCCCTGTCTGCAATGACGGCGATATAGTTTTCTACGCCCGAAAACTTGCCGTACTTTGCCATCGCCGAAGAAAAGGCTTCCTTTTCGCCGAAGACCGCCTGCAGCCGAAGCCCGCTTTCTGCGTTGCACGCCGCGATCTCCGCTTCCAGCAACGCGGCCTTTTCCTCCTCGACGGGCCTGCTCTCGTATGCGCGGACGGAGTGGCGCGCCCGCATCAGTTCCATGACATCCATTTAACCTTCCTCCTTTCCGCCTGCCCGGCAGGGAGAGGGATACCCCTCCTCCTCTGCAAGCCTGACCGCGCTCTTTTTTATTTTTTACAAACATATAAATTGTAGAAGAAACGGCGGAAAAAGTCAATTATTCTGCACGGCGTTTTCGCGCCCGTTCCCCTTTTTTGCGCGGCGCGGCGGGCGGGGGCGCCCGCCGCCTGTCTTTTTCCTCCGCGTCCTCGGAAAAAACCCGCGGGGACGACCCCGCGGGCTTCTCTCTGCCTTGCCGCGCCGTTATTCTTCCCGGCGGAAATTTTCCTTCCCCGCGCCGAGCCCGAAGTGATACTGCGCCGACCGTAAAGGAAAACGCTCCGCTTCCCCCCGCTGCCGCAAAATATTTTGCGCCGTTTTCGGTTTTTCCCTTGCCACGCCGCCGCGAACATGGTATAATGACAATAAGAATCATCGGTGAGGAATATCCATGCAACCCGTATCGGTATGCTACAGCGGAAACAAACGCATCTTTCCGGGGCTCCTGCTCTCGGTGCTTTCCCTCGCGAAGTTTACGGAGCGCCCGCTTCATGTGTATGTGCTTTCGATGGACATGCACGAGCTCGACCCCTCTTTCGTCCCCTTCAGCGGAAACCAGATAAACATCCTCGACGGCGTGCTCAAAGAAAAGAACCCCGAAAGCCGCGCCGAACTCATCGACGTGACCGAAGTCTTCCGCGCGGAGCTTGCCAAAGGCAAGAACATGAAGAATCATTACACGCCCTACACCCTTCTGCGGCTGTACATGGACGGGTTTGAACACTTCCCCGACAAGATCATCTACCTCGACATCGACACCATGTGCGCCTCCGACATCGCGCAGCTGTACGACATCGACCTGACCGGCTACGAATACGCCGCCGCCCTCGACTATATGGGGCATTTCTGGATAAACCCGCACTACTGCAATGCGGGGGTGCTCCTTCTCAACCTTGCGGAGATCCGCAAAACGGACTTGTTCCGCCGCGCGCGGGAATACGTCTATACCCACCGCATGATCATGCCCGACCAGACGGCGCTGCACCGCCTGGCAAAGAGCCGTATGTACCTGCCCCGCCGCTTCAACGAGCAGCGGGATCTGCACGAAGACACCGTGATAAAGCATTTCTGCCGCGGCATCCGCTGGCTGCCCTTCTTCCACATCTACAACATCAAGCAGTGGCAGAGGGAAGACGTGCACAAAAAGCTGAAAATCACATACTTTGACGACCTGTACGAAAAGTTCGACGCCATCGCCGCGGAAAACGACCTCTCCGAATAGGCGGAGTCTCCGTTTCCGCAAGAACGTACATACCGAATCGCGACACCCTGCAAACATCGGGGCGGAAAGCATTTGCTTTCCGCCCCTTTTCGTTACGGTGTTTTCGCGTTCTTCCGCGCCTCTTTTCTTCGCCTGTATATGCGCCCCGCCATGTCCGTGACGTTCATTCCCAGCCCCAGAATGATCCAGGTGTAATAGATGATGAACCGCCACATGAGCACGAACCAGAACACGACGCTCTCGGTAAGGGAGGCGAACGCCGCCATGAACATCACTTCCAGCGCGCCCGAGTTGCCCGGCGTGGGGATAAAGGTGGAACCGTACGTCGCGTACATGGCGAGAACCATGACCGCGAAGAGCAGCTCCGTGCCCTGCATGCCCATCACGTCGCCCCCGCACATGGCGACGAGCACGAGATACGGGAAGATGAGCTCGATGATCGGTTCGCCGAGGCAGAGCAGGAACAGCACGAAGAAGGTGAGCGGCTTTTTGTATACGAACTGCGAGATGACGGCAAAATCGTCCATCCATCTGCGGACACGCGCCTCGATCTTCGCGGAATTTTTGAGGATCTTTATCTTATACAGCAGCTTTACGAAGAGGTTGACGACCCACGCCACGGGGCGGGGGAAGAACACGACGAGGGTGACGAACACGGGGATGAAAGCATTGATGCCGAAGCCGATCCAGCCGCAGATGAGCAGGGTGTTCAGCGTCGCCGCGTTGTCGATGAGCGTGCCCAGCCGCGGCACCCCCAGCCCCATCACGACTGCGGCGACCACGGTAAAGCCGAGCATATGCACGCCGTATTTGACCATCGTTATAGACGCGCTCTTCGCGCTCGGCACCCCCTCCCTGTACAGATGGTAGATCTGCATGGGCTGTCCGCCCGAGGAGAAGGGCGTGATGCACTCGTAGTACTTGCCGACGAGCGCCGTCTTCATATCTTTTCTGAACCCGAGCGAACAGCCGTTGCACTTGCCCAGCACGGTAAATTTGAGCGCCTCCATCACGAACATGACGGCGAACAGCGCGAATGCGGCGAGGATATACCACCAGTTCATGTTGCCGAACACTTCGTAGAAGGTGGCGGTATCCCCTTTCTGAATGGTGTTGCCCAGCGTCCACAGCGCGTAAATGACGCAGCCGATGATAAGCAGCAGCACCAACAGCGAGATCGTGTTTTTGCGCTTACGCTTTTTCAGGTCTTCGGCGCTGTATTCCTTCTGCGCGGGAGTTTCTCCCTTTCCCCCGGCCGCGCCCTCCGCGGAGCTGCCGCCCTCTGCGGGCGCGCTCTTCTCCGCGTCCGCATTCCCGGCGGCGTCCCGTGCGCTCTCTTTCCCGGTATTTTCCCCCGCGGGCGGAAGACTGCCGTCCTCCGCGGGGGGCAAAGTTTTGTTTTCGTTCTCCATGTCTCTCGCGTTGCCTTGTTAAGACTGTTTTCCTTATTGTACCATAAAAAAGGAAGTTCCGCCACAAAAAAATGCAGGGCAAACGTAAAAATTTCGGCAGAGGACAAATTTATATCTTTTCTTGCGGCATCCTTAACGTTTTCTTAATCCGTTCCGCCCTTTTCGCCGCGCGCGCCATATAGACCATCGCGAGCGCGGAGAGCACGGGCGCCGCCGCGAGGAACAAGAAAGCCGCGCGTACGGAAACGGCCTCCGCCGCCGCCCCCGAAAGCGCGGGCAGCACCGCCGCGCCGATATCCTGTGCGATCGCGAGAGAGGCGAGCATCCACCCGCCCGTACGGGGGAGCGCCGCGCCCGCCGCGGACATCGCCCCCGGGGAAAGCACGCCGACAAACAGCCCGCACAGCGCCGCGGCGGCGAGAGCGGACGTCCCGGGCAGGAGCGCGGCGAGCAGATATGCCGCGGCCGCCGGCAGCGCGCAGCCGATGAGAAGGGGCAGGCCCGCCCTTTTCTTTCCCGAAATGCGGACATACAGCGCACCGCCGATGCCGAGGCAGAGCGCAAAGAGCGCGCACCCCGCGGCGCTCCCTAGTTCTTCGCCGAAGAGTTGGGCGGCGTAGGTGCCGACCCATTGGTTCATGACCGCCTCCGCCCCGTAGCCGAAAAAGACGGCAAAGACCGCAAACAGATAGAGCGGCGTGAACGCCGCGCGGGCGGGGGCATCCTTTTGCGGCGGCGGGAAGCGGGCGGAAGGGAGAAGCGCGAATACCGCCGCGGGGAGAGCGGCGAGGGCGAGCACGGCAAAATTCCAGCTCTCCGCCCCGAACAGGGAGAGCCACAGCAGCAGGAAGAGGGCGAGCGCCACCTGCGCCCAGGCATATACGGTATGCAGAAAGGGAAGGGCCGCCTCCCCTTCCGGCAAGGCGCCGGCGGCATTGGAGAGCACGACCTCGAGCATACCTCCCGCAAAGGCGAAAACGACGGTTGCCGCTAAAATGCCGTAAAACTCGGCCCCCGCAAACAGGCAGGGAACGCAGCCGTAAAAGACAAGCCCCGCGCAGCTCATCGCCGCCGCCAGCGCCGCGAGAGCGGAGGAGGGCGCGCGGTCTATGAGAAAGAGCAGGAGGATATCCGCCGCCATCTGCGCGGCGAACCCCGCGGCGGCAAGAAATCCCAGCTGCACATATGTAAACCCGTACAGCCGCATAAAGGGCACGAAAAGCACGGCCGTCACGTTGGTAACGACCGCCTGGTTTGCGATGCCCGCGCAGCAGGCGCGGGCTGTGCCTCGGGAGCTTCTTCCGTTCATGACCTTCCCTTCCGCTTGCGTACTTTTTTATCATTGTATGCGGAAGACGGGGGCACGGGTGCGCCGAACGCTTGACGTATGCGGCAAAAAATGCTACTATTTGATTATGTATGACATGACAGAGCTTCTCGAACGCTTTCATTTTCAGGCGATCGGCGAGGCAAACCCCAAAATAAAACAGGTGCGCGCGGTCGCCGCGAACACCAAACCCAACCCGCACAGGCTGTTCATCGCCGAGGGCATCTGGATGCTCTCCCTCTGCGAAAAATTCGGCACCCCCGTCGACAGCCTCATCCTCTGCCCCGAACACATCCGCACCCCCGAAGCGGCGGCGCTGTGCGAAAAGCTCGCGGCGCGCGCGGCGGAGCGGTACACCGTTTCGGCAAAGACCTTTGAAAAGATCTCCGAACGCGGGCAGCCGGACGGGCTTCTGGCGCTGGCGCAGCTGCCGCGGCACGACCTTTCCGCCTTCCGCCCTGGCAAAGACGCCGTGCTGCTCGTGCTCGACGGCATCGAGATCCCCGGCAACGTGGGCACCATGCTGCGCATGGCGGACGGCGCGGGCGTGGACGCGGTGTTTTTTTGCAACCGAAAGGCGCGCCTGACGCACCCGAAGCTCATCAAAGGCAGCCAAGGCGCGGTGCTCTCGGTGCCGCGGTTTGAATTTGCAAGCGTGGAAGAGTGCGCAAACTGGCTTGCCGAGCACGGTTTTACCGTCTACCTTGCCGATACGCGCGCGGAAAAATATTATTACGACGAGCCGTTCGGCAAACGGACGGCGCTCGTGATGGGAAGCGAACGCTACGGCATCTCCCGCACGTGGTACTCCTGCGCCGAACACACCCTCATCGCCATCCCGATGGAGGGCAGCTGCGATTCTTTGAACGTCGGCGTGGCGGCAACGGTGCTGTGCTACGAAGCGGTCAAAAAGAACAAATTTTTAAAGAAAAAGTAAACGCCCCGCGGTACGCGCCCGCCGAACGACGGCGGGCGGCGCGAGCAAACGGCGCCGCCCCGAAAAAACGGCGCGCCGAACGCCGCGCCCGTATGCCCCGCAAAACGGGCAACAAAAAAAGACGCACGCGCCCCGTGCGTCTTTTTTTACTCGTCGTTTTTTTCTTTGCCCCGCTCGCGGAAGCGCTCGCAAAACCCGTGGTACACCCCCGCCGTATCATACCCGATGAGCGTATCCACATGCACGTTGTAAGCGCTGCGGAAAATGGAGATATCCACGTTCGGGTTATCCTTTTTTAGCGCGGCGATCAGCCGCTTTACCTCCCGCCGTTTGGAATCCTCCTCCCTTGTTTCGCACCGTTCTGTGAAGCGGCAGGCGCAGTGCAGAAAGCGCAGCCCGCAAAAATCGCGCCAACGCTCGATGTCATGCTCGTGCACGTAGTACAGCGGACGGATGAGCTGCATGCCGGGGTGCCCCGTGCTGTGCAGCTTGGGCGGCATCCCCTGCACCTGCCCGCTGTATAAAATGCCCATCAAAATGGTTTCGATGGCGTCGTCGAAGTGGTGCCCCAGCGCGATCTTGTTGCAGCCCAGCTTTTTTGCCTCTTCGTACAAATAGCCGCGCCGCATGCGCGCGCAGAGGTAACAGGGGTTCTTTTGCACCCCCTCCACCGCCGCAAAGATATCCGTTTCGAAAATGTGCAGCGGCACGCCGAGCAGACGCGCGTTCTCTTCGAGCAGGGCGCGGTTTTCGGGCGCGTAACCGGGGTCCATGGTCAAAAAATGCAGCCCGAAGCGGAATTTTCCGTGCCGCTCCAATTCCTGCATGCATTTGGCAAGCAGCATCGAATCTTTGCCGCCCGAAAGGCAGACGGCAACGCTGTCTCCCTCCTCGATCAGCTCGTATTCGCGCACCGCGCGCACAAAGCGGCTCCACAGTTCTTTGCGATAGGTCGTGATGACGGCGCGTTCCGCGCGCTCGCATACCGCCCCGCTCACGGCTCTTTTTCAAACGGGGGCAGGTCGGAAAAACGGACCCCCGTGCGCTTTTGCCAAGCCTGCACCGCCGCGGCGGTGCAGGCGCCCTCCGCCTTTTCCGCCCGCTCTACGGCGACAAGGGCCGCCCCCGCGCGGATGCGCTCGGCGATCGCTTTGGCGCCGCGCGCGATAAAATACCGCCCGTTCTCCTCAAAAAAGGCAGGTTCGCCCTCTTCCGCGCCGAACGGGTACAGCCTTGCGGGGCACAGTTCGCAGCGGGCAAACCGCTCCCCCGCGGCAAACGCGCGGTACTGCGCCGCGATATGCGCCGCCACTTCCTGCGGCGTAACGAACGTGGTATCCACCACGTAATCGTAGTTATCCGTGTTTTGGATATCCACGCCGTACAACTCTTTATAGCGCGCGACCTCGCTTTCCCTGCGGGCGCGCACGGAAGCCGCCGCCTCCTCGCGCGAAGCAAACCGTTCGCTCTCCCTGCCCGCGCCGAGGATGCGCGCCGCCGCCACGAGCGGATCCGCCAGCATGTACACCGAAAAAGAGGAGGGCACAAAGTGCCACGCCAAACGAGAATCGATGATGAGCGCCTCGTCCTTTTCTTCCAAGGCGCGCAGCCCGTCGTCGATCAGCCGATCCACTTCGGGGTGCGTTTCGGCATAGCGGTTGAGTTCGAGCGTGTTCATGCCCATTTGCAGCGCGATCTGCCGCTGCAAGGTGCCCGTGGAATACCGCTCCGCCGCAAAATGTTCCGCCAAAAGCGCGCCCACCGTGGTTTTTCCGCTGCCGAGATCGCCCGCCAGCGAAATTTTTACCTTTTTTTGCATCAATGCTCCGTTCTCCTTTGTTTTCGCCCGCGGCGCCGCCCGCGCCCGTACGCGAAAGGGCGCCCGCTCCTATTTTGCCTCCGCAACGATATAGCCCGCGTCCGAAAAGGCGAGCGTTCCGTTTTGCAGCGAACATCCCTCCGCGGCAAGCACGCGCCCCGCGGCAAAGGGAAGCTCCTGCGCGGCGCCGTTCCCGTTGACGGCGACCAAGAGCCGCTGCCCGCCGCCGAAGCGCTCGTACACGGCGAGGGTATCCTCGCGCAGCACGCGCAGCTTAGCCGAAACCGCCAAGGCGGGGCAGGTGCGGTGCAGCCCGATCAGCGTGCGCACGGTGTGCAGCAGCGAACCGCCGCGCGCCTCCATATCGGCAACGGTCTCCCCCTCCCCCATGGGAAGGTAGGTCGTATCCGCCTCCGAAAATCCCGCGTTTTTTCCGCCGCCCCAGCGCATGGGCGTGCGCGAACCAGTGCGCCCGAACCCGCCGTCTTTGCTTGCAAGCGCTTGATGGTGCATGGCGATCTCGTCTCCGTAATAGACGAACGGCACGCTCGGCAAGGTCATCAAAAAGGCGTACGCCGCCTTGCAGACCGCCTCGTCCTTTCCGTCGCACAGGCGGGGCACCATGTCATGATTCCCGCCCGGCAGGGCGACGAAGCCGTTGCCTTGCAGCTGCGCGCGGGCGCTTTCCCACGCGCCGAAAAACGCCGAAAACGTCTGCGCGGAACCGCGGCGGAACACCGTTTCTTCTCCGCTGCGGAACAGCCCCATATACACCTTGGAAAAGCTGCCGAAGTGCAGGAGAAAATCCATATCGAAGCCCGCTTTTCCGACGGCGCGGGGCGGATCGCCCCATTCCGAAACGAACAGCGCGTCCGGAAATTCGCGGCGGATGACGGAAAAGATCTCCCGCCACAGGGCGCAGGTCGCGCTCTGGTCCGCATCGTTTTTGACCAAACTCGCCGCCATATCCACGCGGAACCCCGCGCAGCCGTGCGAGAGCCAAAAGCGCAGCACATCCTCCATTTCGCGGCGCAGCGGCAAAAGACGCGCGTCCTGCCAATGCATCTGCCACGGCTCGGTGGGGGCGGCATACCCGTAATTGAGCGCGGGCTGCATGGAGAAAAAGTTTACGGCATAATTTCCGTTTCGCGGGCACATGCCGTTTACGGTGCGCAGCCCGCTCCCCACGGCGTCCGTCCAAACGTCGGACGACCATATGTAATAATCGGAATAGGCGTTGCGTTCCGCCTCGGCGGAGCGCAAAAACCAAGGATGGGTATCCGAAGTGTGCCCCGCGACCAAATCGAGCAGCACGCGGATGCCCAGCTTTTTCGCCTCGGCAAAGAGGCGGAACAGATCTTCGTTGGTGCCGAAGCGCGGATCCACGCGCTTATAGTCGGCTACGTCGTACCCGCCGTCACGGAAAGGAGAGAGAAACAGAGGGTTGAGCCAAATGCCGTTGCAGCCCAAAGACGCCACATAGCCGAGCTTGCGGACGATCCCCTCGATGTCTCCCACGCCGTCTCCGTTCGAATCTGCAAAACTGGTGGGATAAATTTCATAAAAAACTGCATTTTGCAGCCATTGCGCGCGACTCATAGCGCCTCCCGTTCCGCGTTTTTTGCGGCGCATTTTTGGCTGCGCCGCCCGCGGCAGGGTTTTATTATATTGCATTTATGCGGCAATGTCAACGCCTTTCACCCCCTTTTCCCCGCCCGTTTTTTTGCACCGCTCCCCGCCCGCTCTTCGCCTTTTTCCGCCCCTTTTCAAACGTCGCGCGCGGCGGGCTCTTCCCGCCGCGCGGGCGAAAAAGAGGGAACGTCTTCCACGCAAAAAATTTGCCGCTCGGTTTCTTCGCGCAGGGCGGAAAGGTCGATATAGCGCACCTGCAAATTCCGATACGTCGTAAAATAATAGCGCAGCGAATGCAGCCCCATCACGCAGCTGTACGCCGTATGATCGTACGGGCACGCCCCCTCGGCAAGCGGTTCGCCCGCCGCGTGCACGCGCACCATACCGAGCGGAAAGGCAACGTTTTCGAGCAAACGGAAGGTATACGCCGCCGCCTCCCGCTCTCCGACCCCGCGCACGCCCAGCCCGCGCAAAAAACTCAGCCGCACGAAGCGGGAGGGCGAGGACCAGTCTCCCGGCATGCCCTGCGCCCCGCTGCCCGAAAAACAGGGCGGCTGCCCGCCCGCGGCGGGCGCGCCTTCGTACTCCTGCGCGCGGATGTGCGCGTAATTCAAAAGATTTTGCCTGTGCCAATCGTACGAGGGGCTGTTGGTCATCACCTCCGCCCCGAAGTAGATGCGTATGCCGCCTTCGCCGGGTTCGATGACGGCGCTCGCCCCCGATCTATCCGCAAAAAACCAGTGCAGCGGCGGGACCGCCCCCAACAGCGGCTCGGAAACGAGTTCCGTTTTTTCGGTAAACAGCGAAACCGCTTCCGCCACGCTGCCCGCGCAGGCAAGGGCGGCGGTAAGCGCAAAGCCGGGCTGTACGGGCGTGCGCCCGCCCTCCTTATGCGCAGGCGTGCGCCCGCCCCCTTCCCGCGCATACCGCGCCCGTTCGCGGAAATACAGCTGCCCGCCCGCCAGCCCGCATTCGTTCACGCCGTCGTACACGAGAGGCGCCCCCGCGACCGCAAGCGTGCCCATGCCCGCCAGCGCGTACCGCGCGCGGTAAGTTTCGCGCCGCGCGCCGCAAAGCAGCGTGCACAGCTGCTCGCCGCGCGGCAGATACAGGGGGCGGGTGCCCGCGCCGAAACCGTCGTGATCGAAATTTCTGCCGACGAACCGCCTGCCCTCCGCGCTCTCCCAGCAAAATGCGCTGCACCCCGCGTAAAATGCGGAAGCCGCCGCCCTCTCTGTTCCGTGCCGCACTATTTTTCCCTCCGAAAGGTTTTTCCCGAAGTTTGTGCCGCACGCAAAAAATTATGCCCGCGCCAGCCGCGCCCCGCCGCGGCGGGGCGCGGCGCTTTTTTGTACAAAAAAGCACCGCTCTGTTCAGAGCGGCGGATGCCATACGCTGCAAGGCGGAACATGGCGTTTTTTGCGGTCAATTCTCTGTTTTTTCCTCCTTTTTTTGCGGAAACGCCGCTTCAAAGGAGGAGACGAAGGTTTTGCCGCGTAGGTACGAAAGCATGCCGTTTGCGGCGAAAGACAGCGTTTTGGCGACCAAGATCTGCCGCCGCACGCCGTATTTTTTGTTGTACGCCTCGCTGCCGTATTTTTCGTCTCCGAGCACGGGGTGCCCCGCAAACGCCATGTGCGCGCGGATCTGGTGCGTTCTGCCGCTGTGCAGAAAGATGCGCACGCGCGAGAGTTCGCCGCGCGGCTCGATCACTTCGTACCCCGTAAAGATCGGCAGCGCGCCCGCCCGCGCGGCAGCGTACACGCGCACCCGCGCCCGCTGCGCGTCCTTTTGCAGGTAGGCGCGCAGTTCGCCTTTCGGCTGCGCGAAAGGGAATAGGCACACCGCTTCGTACTCCTTTTGCACCGCGCGCCCTTTAAAGGCGGCAAGCAATTCGCGCTCCGCCTGCCCGCTGCGCGCAAACACGATCAGCCCCGCCGTATTGCGGTCTAAACGGTGCACGGGCAACGCGCCGCAGGTGCGGGCGAGGTGCGCCGCAAGCCCTTCGGTGTTCACGCCCGCGCATTTATCGGCGACGAGCACGTTTTCGTCGCGGTACACTTCGGCATAGAACGGGCGCGCCTCTTCGGCGGGAGTGGTGTAATAGGCAACCTCGTCTCCTGCGGCGAGCCAAACGTTTTTTGCGGTACGCACGCCGTTTACGCGCACCTGCCGTTCGCGCAGCAGCCGCGGCAGGGCGAACGAACCCTGCGGATAGGTCACATCCGTGAAATCGCGCAGACACATCGCCTGCGGAACGATGAACGAGCGCACCGCGCACCTCCTTTGCAAACAAAACGATCGCTGCCGCGGCGGCAGCCGCCGCCAATGCGGCGGCGGGCGCCGCAAACAGCGCGTAAACAACATAGCCGAGCAACAGAGCCGTGCCCGTTTGGATAGCGGAATACAGCAGCGCGCGGGGCAGCCCCGCCTCCCGCGCGGCGGCGGCGATCGCCGAAACGCAGGGCGAGCATGCCAGCATGAACACCGCAAAGGCAGCCGCCGAGGGCACGCTCATCGCCGCGGCGAACGCGTCTCCGTAAAAAAGGGTGAACATGCCCGCCACGTTCTCTTTGGCGATCAGCCCCGAAAGCGCCGCAAGCGCGATGCGCCAATCGCGGATGCCCATGGGGTAAAAGAGATATTTGAGCCCGCGGCAGAGCACGGCAAGCATGCCCCGCCCGCTTGCCGCGCCCACATAGGAGAGCGAAAAGGAGAACGAGAGCAGCAGCCACGCCAGCACAAAAAAGCCCGCCACCGCCGTGATCACCTTTATTATAAACTGAACCAGCGAAAATAGCAACGATCTGCACGCCTGTAAAAGCGACGGGCGCTGCACGGGCGCAAGTTCCATGACAAAGGTTTCCCCCTCCCCCGCAAAGCGTTTGAGCAGACACGCCGCCGCAAAAGCAAGCAGCACCCCCAGCGCGTACATCCCCGCCGCAAACAGTGCCGAACCGCCGAAAAAGCTGCCCGCCAGCGCCAGCCAAACGGGAAGTTTTGCCGAACAGGAGATATACGGCAGGATGAGGATGACCCGCCGCTGCACCCGCCTGTTTTCAAACCCGCGCGTGGTGAGGATCGCCGCGGCGGTACAGCCGAAGCCGAGCAGCAGCGAAAAGACCGCCCGCCCCGTCAGCCCGACGCGGCGGAATATGCCGTCCGTCATGAACGCCAAAGCGGACATCATGCCGCTCTCCTCCATAAAAAAGAGGGCGAAGTACAGCACGGCGAGCTGCGGCAAAAAGGAAAAGAGCATCCCCAAACAGGAGAAGAGCGAGGTGAAAAAATCTTCCGCCGCGCGGCTGCCGCCCCGCTGCGCCAGCCCGCCCAACGCCCCGCCAATCCCCTCCGAGAACAGCCGTTCGATGCCGTCCTTTGCGAAAACGGCAGGCGAAAACCTGCCGAACGCAAGCGCGAAGACCGCCGCCAGCAGCACAAAAAACAGCGGCAGCGCAAAGCGGCCGTACAGCAGCCGTTCGGCGCGCCCCTCTCCGCGGCGCGGCGGCTTGTAGATCCCCGCAAGCAGCGCCTCGCCCCGCGGCGGCGGCAAATGCCCGCCTTGGGGCGGCTCCTCCCCGCCTTCGCCCCGTTCGCTTTTTTCGGTTTGAAGTTTCTCTCCGCCCCGTTCACATGTTTCGGCGACAAAAGAACAACTCTTCTCCTCTTCGGGCAGGTGCGCCGCAAGGAAGGCTTGCAGCCGCTCCCGCGCGCGCCGCCCGTGCGCCGAAAAAAAGAGCACGGGCACGCCCAGCCGCGCCGACAGAGCCGCCGCGTTCAGGCAGCCGCCCCGCCGTTGCAGCAGGTCCTGCATGGTGACGACGAGCACGGCGCGGCGGCTGCGGGCGATCACTTCCTGCACAAAGGGAAGAGACCGCGGCAGCGTGAGCGCTTCCGCCACGCACACCGTAAGATCGTACGCCCCGGATAAAATTTCGCGGCGGGCGATCTTTTCCTCCAAACTGTACGGTTGCAGCGAATAGATGCCGGGGAGGTCGAATACCTCCGCGCGGCGCCCGCCGAGCACCGCCTCACGCCCGTATACCCCCACCGTAACGCCGTGCCAATTCCCCGTTTTGGCGTGCCCGCCCGTGAGGGCGTTGAACAGCGTGCTTTTGCCGCAATTCGGATTGCCCGCCAACAGAACGCGCGGGACCCGCCCCGAAAACTCTGCGCGCTTTTTGCCGCGCCGCCCCCGCCCGCGGGGTTGCCCGCCGCTTCCGCAAACGCACGCTTTGCCGAATGCCCGTTTCCGCCCCGCCTCCTGTGCCGCCTGTGCCGCCGCACCGGCCCCGCACGCCGACACACCTGCACCGCCGCACATTTTAAGCCCGCACGGCGGCGCAATGCGGGGAAACGCGTCCTTCTGCGCCGCCGCGCATATGCGCGGCGGTGCAGATACATACGGTTCGGGCGATGGCGGCGCATACGGTTCGTGCAAAGAGAACGCGCGCGGTTCGGGCGCATGCGGCTTCGGCGGGGCGGGCGCCACCTCGATGCATTGCGCAAGCGAAAGGCGCACCGCAAGGCGCACGCCTTCCGCGTCCAACAGCAGCCCGCCGCCGAACGGCGCACGCCGCAACACGCGCACCCGCCGCCCCGCCGCCACGTTCAGCCTGCGCAGCCGCTCCGCCGCCGCAAAAGGAAGGGCGGCGGAGAGCACCAACATCTCTTTTCCGCACTCTGCCTTGTCCAGTTTCATCCCTATACCATATGCGGACCGCCATGCGGAAAATGCCCTTTCCGCCCTTTCGTTCCGCGCGGCGGGCGTTCGCCGCCCCTTCCGCCCCTTCCGTTTCCGCGCGGCGGGCGTTCGCCGCCCCTTCCGCCCCTTCCGTTTCCGCGCGCGGACGTTCCTTGCTCCCTTTCCGCCGCCGCGCGGCGGGCGGGCGTTTCCACTTGCGCTATTTCCTCCTTTCGCCGTTTCCGCGCGGAAAACCGCAAACATAAGGCGGCATGCAAACATTCGGGCTGCGTTTCCCCACAAAAAAGCGCCGACGCACAAGCCGCTCCGTAAACCCGCCCGAACAAACAATAAACCGCCGAAACAGAAAGCACCTCGCCGAAGCAAAAAACACCCTGCCGAAACGCCCCTGTGCCGCAGCAAAAGGCGCGCCGCGAAAAATTTCGCGGCGCGCCGACCTATGCCCATGGGCTATGCTTTTTTATTTATTTTTGCGCTGTTTGCGCTTTTCCTGCAAGCTCGGCTCTTCCCCGCTCTCCGCAGCGCCCTGCTGCGCGGGCTTCTTTTTCGGGCGGACGAGCAGCAGCACGATGATGGCGATCAGGCACGCCGCACCGACGGCAAGGAACACGACCGAAAGCACGTTGTTTTGCAGCCAATCGATGACGCTCTCCCCTTCGCCGGGGCGGATATCCGATTCAGCGCTGACGTAAACGACCTTTTGTGCGGAAACTTCGCCGAACGCGGTGCTCCAAGGATCGGAACGCACCGAAACGGAAAGCAGGTAATACCCGATCTCCTGCGGCACAAAGGTGAGAGAGCTGTCCGGATCCCAATCGTACACGTTGTCTCCCTCGTCGTCGTCCAATTCGCTGTCATACTCGGCGATGGCGACGAGATACCCGATGTCTCCGTCCTCTACGGCGTCCTCGGAGGCGGCGATCAAACCGTCTGCATACGCCTGTTCGACCGACGCCGCGGCATTGCTCTCCAAGTACTCCGCCCCGCCTTCGAGCAGCACGACGCGGTAAAGGGTATACGTCTCTTTATGCCCGCTCTTGGCAACGATCTCGAAATCGTCAAACGTGAACGTGGCGTCCACATAGCCGATGTCGTCGCTGTCGGAAGGTTCCACGGAAGGTCCGTTGTAAACCACGGAGAACGTGAACGTCTCCAAATTCAGCGCATCCCAAACGTTATCCGTTGTGATATCCTTATATTTGTATCCGTCCGCGCTTTCAAACACCCCGCGCGACGCATTCCCCATCGCATTGGAAGGAACGACACGGAAGCGGTACGTACCCTCGGTATCCACTTCGATGGAGAGCTCGTCGTACGAAAGCCCGCTCTCCGACGAGGTGGCGCCGTTGTTCACCGTATAATAGATGGTGAACTCCATATCCGTATAGCCGCAGGTCGCGTCCTTGATATACGGTTTGAGCGAAGGCAGATAGAAATAGGCGCCCACGCCGACTTGGATGCTCGTCTCCGCGCCCTCTTCGTTCTGCTGAACGGAGGCGGCGGTCACGTCGCTTTGATACTCCGCGGCGGTCCCGTCTGCCTGCGGCGCGTTCGAAGCGTTTTCATCCCACGTGTAGAACCCTGCCGAAGGGCGCACGTTTTGATCCTCTTCCGGCTCTTTGACGGGGATGCCGTATTCTCCGGAATAGGATCCGTACCATTCGAGCAGGTACCAGCCCACATTGTCGCTGTCGTCGGTCAGCGAAACCGCCACGCTGACGGTGCGCGGCGCCGCGCCGAACTCGTCTTCAAAGAAGAGGTGATCGCTCTCCCACTCGGTGTAAATATCGGCGGTCACGGCATCGTCGCCATCGCCCGTCGTTTCGGAAACTTGCAGCACCCCGTCCGTAAAAACGATCTTTCCCTCGTCGGGGTCGGCGTAGTAGTACTGCACTCTGTCGCTCGTCGGGATGGAAGAATCGCATACGTCCAACGCGATCATCACGAAATCGAACTCGGTGCCGAGCACGAACTGCTTGATCTCGCTGTCCACGACCAGCACGGGCGGCGTATCATCGGTGATGTTTTCGGTGAGCGCATCCTCCTCGTCACGCGCAAAGGCAAAGCTCTGCCCGTTGAGGGAGAGGATGGAGAACGTGAGCGTTTCCTCCGGTTCCGCCTCCACCGCAAAGGAGAGCGGCGTGACGGGCGTATCGCTGGAAGCGGACGCAAAGTCCGCATAGTTTTTGCCGATGTTGGTGAACTGCTTGCCGGAGATCGCAGCGCCTTTGTTAAGGTTTTCGACGCGAAGGTCGAAATTTCCGCAGGTATCGTCGCCTGCAAACGAGACGACGAGCGTATCCCCCGCCGCATAGGCAAAGTTGCCCGCCTCTTCTCCGTTGACGGAAACGTTCAGCGCATCGCCCTCCTCGCTCGGCGTAAAGACGACGGCGTTGACCGCCTTGCCCTCCTTGCTCATGCTCATCTCGGTAGTCTCCATCGTGAGCGTAAAGGAAGTAAAGGAGAGAGCGGCAAAGGAGAACTCTACCGAAAAGTACTGCACCTTCCCCGCAATGCCCGCGGAGGCGAGGGTGTACCATTTGAGCGCCATGTCTCGGCGGAAATTCACCGTTTCGCCGTCGGCGGCGATGTAGGTGAGCACTTCCTGCCCCTCCGCCATCTCCGCACCTTCGGTATCGAACACGGTGTTCGCCCGCACCGTTCCCTCCGCGTGTACGGCGGGCGGCGAAAGCAGTACAGCAAACAGCAGGCTGCACGCAAACAGGACGCCGAGCAGCACTACCGCGAATGTTTTTGCTTTATAAAATGACTTTGCCTTTGTCATGCGATCACTCCGAAAAAGACTTGTACCGTATCATTTTAAAGGATTGCCGTACGTTTGTCAATCGCTTTTTTTAGCTTTTCGTATTTTTCCTGCTTTTCCGCGTCTTTTGACCCGCCGTTCACAAATCGAACAAGCGCGCAAAGGAAAAATACTTCCAAGGCGGGGCTTCGGGCGGCTCTGCCATAAAGCGCATCCGCTCCTTGGTAACGGGGTGCGTAAACGTGAGGGAATACGCCCACAACGCCAAGTTCCCCTTTTTTGCCAGCTCTCCGCCGTACCGCATATCCCCGGCGAGCGGGCAGCCGATGCCCGCCATCTGCACGCGGATCTGGTGGCTCCTGCCCGTGTGCAGCTTGATCTCCGCCAGCGCGCAGCCCCCCTTTTCTTCCTCCACCCTGTATTCGAGGGAGGCGAGCTTCGCCCCGTCGGTGGTGGGAGGGCAGAGATAGACCATATTGTTCACCGCGTTCTTTTTGAGGTAATTGACCAGCTTGCCCTGCGGCTCTTTGGGCACGCACGAGAGCACGGCAAGGTACTTTTTTTCAAAATCGCCGGTGCGCATCTGTTCGGAGAGGCGCGCCGCCGCCTTGCTGGTTTTGGCAAACACCATCACGCCGCCCGTGGGGCGGTCCAGCCGGTGCACCAGCCCGACGTACACGTTGCCCGGCTTTTTGTAGGCGGTACGGATGTATTCCTTGACCGCATCCAGCATGTTTTCGTCTCCGCTCTCGTCCGCGCAGGAAGGAACGCCCTGCGGCTTCAACACGACGATGATGTGGTTATCCTCGTGCAGGATCTTCAATTCTTCCATATGTACATTCCTCCCGCGCCGCAGGGAAGAGGGATCCCCTCCTCCGTCGGCAGCCCGACTTCGTACGCCTCCGCCTGCCCGCCCCGCGGCATGCACAGGGTGAGGATGTTGGAGAGCACCATGGGCTGCAACCCCGTGGTGTAGCTGTTGATCAAAAAGAACAGCGGCGTATCCGAAAGCACCTCGGCGCACAGCTTTACGAAGGGGAACAGCCCCTCTTCGATCTTCCACAGTTCGCCGCCCGGCCCGCGCCCGTAAGAGGGCGGGTCCATGATGACCGCGTCGTAACGGTTTCCGCGGCGCAGCTCGCGCTGCACAAACTTTTTGCAGTCGTCCACGATGTAGCGGATGCCGCCCGCAAGCCCCGAAAGCCGCGCGTTTTCGCCCGCGCGCTCCACCATGCCTTTCGCCGCGTCCACGTGCGTGACCTGCGCCCCGCTCTTGGCGCACGCAACGCTCGCCCCGCCCGTATAGGCGAACAGGTTCAGCACCTTTATCGGGCGGCGGGCGCCTTCGATGAGCGAACGCATCCGATCCCAATTTGCCGCCTGTTCGGGGAACAGCCCCGTATGCTTGAAACCCATCGGCTTGACTTTAAAGCGCAGATCCTTATAGCCGACCGCCCATTCGGCGGGCATTTTTTTGCGCTGCTCCCACGCGCCGCCGCCCCGCTCGCTGCGGCGGTATACGGCGTGCACGGAGGGGTCGGCGAACAGATCCCGCCGCGCGCCCCAAATGACCTGCGGGTCGGGGCGGAGCAGCACGACCTCTCCCCAGCGTTCCAGCTTGTAGCCGTCTCCCGTGGCAAGGATGGCGTACTCTTTCCAATCTGCGGCGATGCGCATCCCTTCTCGCTGTTCCATTTTGCCGCTCTACTGCTTGACCACGGTCAGCGTGACGCCGCCGCCGATCTCCCACGCCTTGGTATACCCCTCGGCGCTCCCTTCGCATACCGAATCCGCCAGCACCGCCTTGGCTATGGCGCCGCCCTGCTCTTGCAGTACGCGCGCCGCATCGCCCTGCGCCGCGTAATACACGCGGATGCGGTCGGTCACTTCAAACCCCGCCTCCTTGCGCATGGTCTGCAATTTTGAAATCAGTTCGCGCGCAATGCCCTCGTCGAGAAGTTCGGGGGTGAGGCGGGTATCGACGGCAACGGTCAGCCCCTT
This sequence comes from uncultured Clostridia bacterium, assembly GCA_944346885.1. Taxonomy (GTDB): domain Bacteria; phylum Bacillota; class Clostridia; order Christensenellales; family Borkfalkiaceae; genus Borkfalkia. The sequence goes on from CALVMR010000035.1 coordinate 18,611, forward strand.
GTCGCTCGCCGAAACATAGCCCTCGGCGCTCTCGGTGGAAACGAGCAGGTCCTCCTCCGTAAATTCCACCTCCTGCCCGCCGATCGATGCCGTGTACGTGCCGCCGTTTCGGACCGCGGAGGCCACCTCCCGCCCGTTGCAGCCCTCCAAAAAGGCGCGGATGCCGCCGAGCAACTTTCCGTACTTGGGACCGAGCGTTTTGAGCTGCGGCTTGATCTTATAGGTGACCAGCGCGTCCGCACTGCCCGTGACCGTCATTTTTTTGATGTTCAGCTCGTCGAGAACGATCCCTTTGAGCTCTTCGCTCAGCTCCGTGCGGCAGCCCGCCACGACCATCTCCGCAAGCGGCTGGCGGTTTTTGAGCGCGCCCGCGTTGCGCGCCGCCCTGCCCAGCACAACGACGTCCAGCACCGCTTCCATCCCCTGTTCGAGAACGGGGTCGATCGCCGCCTCGTCGCAGACGGGGAAAGCGCAGAGGTGCACCGACTTGGGCGCATCCGCAAAGAAGTTCGGCACAAGGTTTTGGTACATTTGCTCGGCGAGGAAGGGCGTAAACGGCGCCGTCAGTTTGGCAACGGTGACGAGCACGTTGTACAGCACGGTGTATGCCGCCTCCTTATCCTCGGTCATGCCCTTGCCCCAATAGCGCTCTCTGCCGCGGCGCACGTACCAGTTGGAGAGCACGTCGGCAAAGTCCTGCAAGGCGCGGGCGCTGTCGGTGATGTTGTACCGCGAAAGCCCCGCGTCCACCGTGCGGACGAGGGTGTTGAGTTTGGAGAGGATCCAGCGGTCCATCCGCGTGAGCTTGCAATTTTCGAGCGCGTAGCGGCTAGGATCGTACCCGTCGATCTGCGCATACAGCACGAAGAACGCATAGCTGTTCCACAGCGGGCCCATGTAGCGGCGCTGCGCTTCGGAAACCGCTTCGGGATAAAAACGGGAGGGGATCCACGGCGCGCTGGACGTATAAAAATACCAGCGCACGGCGTCGGCGCCCTGCTTATCGAGCACGCTCCACGGATCGACGACGTTCCCCTTATGCTTAGACATTTTAACGCCGTTTTTGTCGTTGACGTGCCCCAAAACGATGCAGTTTTTGAAGGGCGCGCGCCCGAAGAGGATGGTCGAGATGACGAGCAGCGTATAGAACCAGCCGCGCGTTTGATCGACCGCTTCGGAGATAAAGTCGGCGGGGAAAGTTTCGTCGAAGAGCGCCTTGTTTTCAAAGGGATAGTGATACTGCGCAAAGGGCATGGAGCCGGAATCGAACCAGCAGTCGATCACTTCGGGAGTGCGGCGCATGACGCCGCCGCATTCGCAGGCAAACGTGCAGCCGTCGATATACGGGCGGTGCAGTTCGATATCCCCCTCGATGCCGCACTTTTCTTTGAGTTCGGCTTTGCTGCCGATCACGTGCACCTTGCCGCACTTATCGCACACCCAAACGGGCAGCGGCGTGCCCCAGTAACGGTCGCGCGAGAGCCCCCAATCGATCACGTTTTCGAGGAAGTTGCCCATGCGCCCCGTTTTGATGGTCTCCGGCATCCAGTTTACCGAATCGTTTGCCTTCAACAGCTGCTCTTTGACGGCGGTCACTTTGATGAACCAGCTTTCGCGGGCGTAATACAGGAGGGGCGTATCGCACCGCCAGCAATGCGGGTAGCTGTGCTCGTAGGCAAGCTCTTTGAACAGCAGCCCGCGCTCCTTTAAAAGCAGGATGATGCCCTTATCCGCCTTTTTGACGAATACGCCCGCAAAATCGGTGACGGCGGGTTTAAAGCGGCCGCGCTCGTCTACGAGGTTGACCACGGGCAGCCCGTACTTTTTGCCGACGCGATAGTCGTCCTCGCCGAACGCGGGGGCGATGTGCACGATGCCCGTACCGTCGGTAAGCGTCACATAGCCGTCGCACACAACGTAATGCGCCTTTTCCTTATAGCTGCCCTCGGCGTAGGAAAAGAGCGGCTCGTATTCGCAGCGTTCGTATTCGATCCCCTTTTTTACGGAGAGCGTGCGGTAGCTCCCCTCGGCAAACAGCGAGGGAACGAGCGCCTGCGCCAGCACATAGCGCGCGCCGTCCTCCGCCTCGATCTCGGCGTAATCCTCCTCCGCGTTCATGCACAGCGCCACGTTGGAAGGAAGCGTCCACGGCGTGGTCGTCCATGCGAGAAAATACGAATTTTTCTCCCCTTTGCGGCAAAACCGCACAAAGACGGAGGTCTCCTTTACGTCTTTATACCCTTGGGCGACCTCGTGCGAAGAGAGCGCGGTGCCGCAGCGCGGGCAATAGGGCACGATCTTGTGCCCTTTGTACAGCAAGCCCTTTTCCCAAATGGTTTTGAGCGCCCACCACACCGATTCGATGTACTTGTCGTCGTAGGTGATGTACGGGTGCTCCATATCCGCCCAATAGCCGACGCGCTCGGACATGCGCTCCCATTCGCCCTTGTACTTCCACACGCTCTCTTTGCACTGCTTGATAAAGGGCTCGATGCCGTACGTTTCGATATCCTGCTTTCCGTCCATGCCGAGCAGTTTTTCCACTTCCAGCTCGACGGGCAGCCCGTGCGTATCCCAGCCCGCCTTGCGCAGAACGTGCTTTCCCTTCATGGTTTGGTAGCGCGGGATGATATCCTTCATCACGCGGGTGAGGATATGCCCGATGTGCGGCTTCCCGTTCGCCGTGGGAGGACCGTCGTAGAACGAAAATTCTTCGCCCCCCTCGCGCTCCTGCATGCTCTTTTCAAAGACGTGCTCCTCTTCCCAAAAGGCGATCACTTCTTTTTCGCGCTCGACAAAGTTCAAAGAGGTATCTACTTTGCGATATTTCTTTTCCATACACACTCCGTGCGGCACATGCCGAAAATAAAAAACTCTCTTGTTTTCGGAAAACAAAAGAGCGTTTTTTTACCACCAAAACATACTTACATACGCCCCTTTTGGCAACGCGGAGGAGATACCGCGCGCAAAGCTATTGCTCCCTGCGGGAGGTTCGCCCTGCGGGCTGAGAGGGGATACCGCTGCCCGCCCCGAACGCCGCCTTTCACCTTTGCGCGGCTCTCTTTGGAACGGAAACGTGCACGGCGCGTCCTCTGTAAACGCCGATATGCAACTTGCGTCTATTTTAACAAGAACGGCGCGCTTTGTAAAGTGTTTTTGCGCCGTTTTTCGCACCCGCGCGCAAATCTTGCGCGCGGGTGCGCGATGAAGGCGAAGCAACCGCACGCCCCGAAGCCGCACCGAACGCGACGAAGCCGCACCGAACGCGACAAAGCCGCACCACACGCGACGCACGCGCTTTACGGAAACGCCTCCGCGCCCGCGCGGTGCCGCGCCTATTCTCCGCCGCGCGCACTCTCCTCCGTTTTTTGCCGCGCGCCCCTGCCTTTGCAAAACCGCAGGCACAGCGCGGCGCAGACCGCCGTAAGCGCTTCGGCGGCGGGGAAAGCGAGCCAAAGCCCCGTTATCCCCCACAGCGCCGCAAACGCGAACGCGAGCGGGATGACGGCGACCACCCCGCGCAGGAGGGTCAGCCCCTGCGAAGGCAGCGGGCGCGCGGTGGAGGCGAAGCAGGCGCACGCCGCCATGTTGAACCCCGCAAAGGGCATGCCGATAAAATACAGCCGCAGCCCCTTTGCCGCCACCGAAGTCAGGGCGGCGTCTCCCTCCCCGTTGAAGATCTGCGCGATCGGCTCCGCCGCAAAAAACACGGAGAGCCACAGCAGCAGCCCGATGCCCGCCGCCGCTGCCGCCGCGTAGCGGAGCAGGCTGCGCACTTCGGCGCGCCGCCCCTCGCCCTGCGCGCGGCTCATGGGCGGCTGCACGCCCTGCGCCACGCCCGTGAACACGGAAACGGCGACCAGCGCCGTGTTGGCGACCACCCCGTACGCCGCCACGCCCGTATTGCCCGCAATGCCGTACACGATGATGTTGAAACAGACGATCACGGCGGCGTTGGAGAGCTGTTCGGCAAAGGAAAAGAAGCCGAGGGAAAAGCAGGCGGCAAACGCCCGCCCGCGCGGCGGCGTTTTTACGAAGCGGAACCCGCACCGCCCGCCCGCAAAGTGCAGGCAGGAAACGCCGATGCCGATGACGGGCGCAAGGCAGGTGGCAAACACCGCGCCGAACATGCCCATGCCGCAGGGGAAAATGAACACATAATCGAGCAGAATGTTGGAAAGGCTGCCGCCGACGGTGGAAAACATGGCGAGGCGCGGGCTGCCGTCGTTGCGCACGAACGCGGCGAGCACGTTGTTTAAAAGAAACGCAGGAGAAAAGAGCAGCAGCGTCTGCAAATAGGTGCGCGTCATGGCAAACGTTGCCGCGTCCGCGCCGAGCAGGGCGGCAAGCTGCCCCGAAAAGAGCGCGCCCGCCAGCACGAAGGGCACCGAAAACGCCGCCGCGAGATACAGCGCGTTGGTGAATATTTCGTTTGCGCGCCGCTCCTCGTTTGCGGCGCGCAGCAGCGAATACTTCGTTGCCCCGCCCACGCCGATCATCAGCCCCGCGCCGTGGATCACGCTGTACACGGGGATGGCGAAATTGAGGGCGGCGAGCCCGTTTTTTCCCAAACCGAGCGAAACAAAAAAGGTATCCGCCAAAATGTAGCAGGACATGCCGAGCATGCCCGCCACGCTCAGCGACGCATACCGCAAAAACGTTTTGAACAAAGCCGCGTTTTTCATGAGCTTCCTCCGCACAAAAAAAAGGGCGCGAAAGAGCGTCCCTTTAAAAGCCTGACGGCACGCCCCGGCGCCCTGCCCTCCACCCGGCGGCGAAGGGAAGTGTTATTCTTCTTTGCAACAATGCCCGCAGGGTTTACGCAGCACCCGCATCCGCACGCGCCTGCCCCGGCGGCGCGCGTTTTACCTGCGCTCTTCCAGCTTTTTTCCGATGTGCACGAGGTCGGCGGGCGTCACGATGTTGCGGATACGCTCCCCCATCTTTCCGCGCTCGCTGACGAGCACGGCGATGAGTTTTTTATTCTCTTCGAACGCGGAGAGCACCTCCTCCACGGTCGCGTTTTCGGAAAGATACCGGTAATACACGAACATATCGCTCTCGTCCAGCACGTCGGCAACGGGCGTTTCGGAGAAAAAGCTCTCCACGCTCTGCCCGCGGGAGAGCACGGAACCGAGTTCGCGGATGATGCGGCGGTTGTTGAGCACGCCCAGCATGCGCTTCCCCTCGTACACGGGCAAGTTGGAGTGCCCCGTGCGCGAAATGAGCAGCACCGCCTGCCGCAGGCTGATGCCCGCCTCGATGCTGACCACCTTTTTTTCGGGCAGCACTTCGCGGATGCGGGGCGGCTCGGCAAGCAGCTCGGCAATGCGCTCTATCTCCCGCGTCGCCTCGTCGCAGGGTACGGCGACGAACTGCCCGTCCGTGCTTTGGTGCACGATCACATTGCGCAGGCGGGCGTATTCGGCAAGATCGTCCTCATAGCGGCGCACCACGGCGTTTTTTTCGGCGCAGCGGCGCACGATATCCGTAAAGGACTGCCCGCTGCTGAAATTGTACTGCGCGCGCAGCTGCGCGTCGATCTTGTTGTAGGCGCTCAAAAACGCCGACGCGTTCGCCTTATCGACAAATCCTTCCATCGCTCCCCCCCTGCCGCGGCTCAGCGCGTGATGCGTTCGATATCCGCTTTGCGGCACATGACAATCAGCCGCGCCGCGGGGTCGAACACATAGTCCGCCGCGGGGAGCGGGTCGATCTTTTCCCCGTGCTTGACGGCGAGGATGTTGAGGCTGTACTTTGCGCGCACGTTCTTTTCGCGGATGCTCTTGCCCTCCCAGCCGTGCGGCGTGGGGATCTCGTAAATGGCATATTCGGGCGTAAGCTGGATGTAGTCGAAAATATTATCCGCGCTGTACCGCACCGCAAGTTTTTCCGCCATCTGCTTTTCGGCGAACACCACCTCGTCCGCGCCGTTGCGCAGCAAAAACTTTGCCTGGATCTCGGTGGACGCGCGCGAAAGCACCCGCTTTGCCCCCGCTTCCTTCAAAAGCGACGTGGCTTCCAGCGAAGACTGGAAATTCTCCCCGACGGAGACGACGCAGAGGTCGTACCCGTCCACGCCGAGGTCTTCGAGCACGGAGGGCTTGGTGGCGTCTCCGATCTGCGCGCTGGTCACATAGGGCAGCAATTCGTTGACGCGCTCCTCGTCCGTATCCAGCGCCATCACTTCGTTGCCGAGTTCGCTGAATTTTTTTGCCATGTACGAGCCGAATCTTCCCAGCCCGACGATCAAAATGGATTTCATATGCTCCTTCTTCCTTGCTTTTTTTCGGAAAGCCGCCGCAGCGGACGCGGCGCGCCGTTTTCGGCGCCGCCCGCCCCGCATACCGCCGCTTTACCGCGCCTGCTCCTTTTCTAAGTTTCTAAAAGCGCCCGCTTCGCTCTCCCGTTCGAGGGCGAGGCGATCGATCTTTCCGATTCGGTTGACGGGCAGCCGCGCCCGCACGACGATCTGCCGCGGCACGGCATAGGGCAGCAGCAGGCGGCGGCATTGCTCCAAAACCGCCGCGCGCAGCGCCTCTTCCGACGGGGCGCCCTTGGGCGCCGCCTCCACATACAGCCGCACCGCCTGCCCGCGCACGGCGTCCGGGATGCCCACGGCGCACGCCTTTGCCGCGCCGGGCACGCGCAGCGCCGCCTCCTCCACTTCGGAGGGATAGACGGGCACGCCGCTCACCTTTATCATATTTTTGATGCGCTGCTTAAAGTACAAGAACCCCTCTTCGTCCACATACCCGCAGTCTCCCGTGGCGATCCAGCGCCGCCCGTCTGCCTGCACGAACGGCTCTCCGCCGCCGAGGTAGCCGAGCATGCACTGCTCGGTATCCAAATAGATCTCCCCCACTTCGCCCGCGGGCAGCGCCCTGCCGTCTTTGTAGATCCCGACGGCGGTGCCGGGCAGCGGATAGCCGACCGAGCCTTCCTTTTCCTTTTTGCGGGTGTTGACCACGCACACGCCCGCCGTTTCGGTCAGCCCGTACCCCAAACGGATGCGCGCCGAAGCGCCCTGCCGTTCGAGCACGGCGTTAAATTCGTCCAGTTTGGAGCGCGGCATGCTGTCTCCGCCCACCCAGATATCTTTGAGCGCGGAAAGATCGCCGCGGCAGAACGCCTTTTCGCCGAGCAGCTTCAAATACATGGTCGGCACGCCCGTCAAAATATTGGCGCGGCTCTTTACGATCGCCTTTGCGCTGCGCCTTGCCTGAAAGCGGATGCACATGACGTTGGTTTTGCGCATGAGCATGCACATATGCATGTTGATGCACAGCCCGTACCCGTGGAAGATGGGCAGCACGTTGTACAGCGCGGTGTAATTTTCAAGCGGTTCGCCGAGGAAGACCTGCGCTTTGGCGCAGAGGGCGTTGCACACGTTGTTGCCGTGCACGATGGTCTTGGGTTCGCCCGTGGTGCCGCCGCTGGCAAGGTATACGGCGGGGTCCGCGGCGGAAAAGCCCGCTTCGGGCACGTGCGGGTTGCCCCGCTTTTTCAAATACGGTTCGAACGCCCTGCCCGCGGCGGTGCGGCGGTTGGTCAAACGATAATACAGCCGCGCCGCCGCGCCCATATACCTGCCGCTGCCGCTCACCAACAGCGGCACGCCGAAATCGAACCTGCCGCAGCGGTACAGGTCGTACACCACGAGCAGCTTGCTCGCGGTGGCGGCAACGCTCTCTTTAAGCTTTTCGGGCGGGAGAAAGGGGTGCACGAGGTTGACCGCCGCCCCCAGCTTGTTCGCCGCGTAAAAGGCGAACACCGCCGCCGGAGAATTGGGCAAACAGAGCGTAACGGTATCCCCCTTTCCGATCGAAAACTCCGCCGCGAGATTGTCTGCCAACGTATCGATGTACGAAAACACCTCGTCGAACGTATACCGCTTTCCGTAAAAATCGATCGCCGTACGGATGGGAGAATCGGAAATATTCAGTTTTGCGGCGCGATACATGGAACAATTTTCCGGCAATTTCCGCATAAGCCCGAAGCACCTTCCGTCGTGAAAGATCAAAAGAGAGAAGAGAGGAACACAAACAGCGCCAAAAGGCAGGGAATGGCGATCATGTGGGTGACATAGATGAGCGCCGCATGCCTGCCCAAAAAACAGAGCGGCTTGCTCCACGCGCCGCCGAAAGGAGCGAATGCGTACTTTGCGTCCGTATGATAGATGAGCCGCCCGATGCCGCCGCCGACGAGAACGAAGGCGACGTACGGCAGCATGGGGAAATAATCGGAGGAGCGGTACGCATAATTGCGCAGGTCCAAAAACATGGAAAGGAAATCCTTCTGCGCCGCCGTGGCGCCCGCCCCCAAGATATCCTCCGCGGAAACGGAGGAGGAAAACTGCCAAAACCCGCCCGCCGCGCTGAACCGCCCGAAGCAGGTGAAATAGACGATAAACAGCGCAACGCCGACCAACGCCGGCAAAAAGCGCACCGCCTTTTTCAGCAGCCGCGCCCGCCTGCCGCCTCCCAACGCGTCCGCGACCGCCGCGGCGGCGTTGTCGAGCAGCGCATACAGCAGGATGCCCGCCGCCAGCATGTGGATCACGCCGAAGCGGATGAGGCTGTCAAACCCAGACCCCGCAAACAGCGTATCGTCTAAGATCTGCGTGACGCAGGTGATGCCGCACGCAACGAGCGCAAGCGGCACAAAGCGGCGGAAATTGCCGCGCGTGAGCGTGGAACTGACGCCGCACAGAAGAAAAAAGCATGCCGTTGTGAGCATCCAGACCTGCTGCCGCAGCGTCCAGCCGTAACAGTACCAACGCGCCGCCTCCTCCCAGCTTGCAAACAGGCTGGAACCGCACACTTGGTTGATGGTCGGCATGACGTTGACGAGGCAGTGCATAAAGTGGTCGAAGAGCATCAAAAACACGCAAAGACCGCGCAAAAAGTCGATCTCCCAAAACCGCTTCCGCGCCCTGCCGCAATAGCGGCGCGTCATCTCTATGTACCCTTCGCGCTTGGGATTTTGCAGATCGATCCCGTTGCAATACATCCCGCTTAGTTTACCATGTTTTTTTGCGCTTGTCAATCGGCGGGCACGCCCTCGGCGGCGGAAGGCGCATTCCCGCAAAAGAAGCGCGCCAAAACGTTTTCCAGCTCTTGCAGCGTTTCGCAGGCGAACAGCTCCCGCCGCACCTGCCCCGCGCCGCGCATGCCGCGCAGGTAAAAAGCCGCCATCTTGCGCATGTGCACCGCGGTGCGCCGCTCCCCGTACGCGGGCAGCATCGCCGCCGCCTGTTCCTTGACGGCGGCGCAAACATCCCACTCCTTTCCCGCCCCGTAAAACTCGGCAAAAAGGTGCGGGCAGTACATCGCCGCGCGGGCGAGCATCACGCCGTCCGCGCCCGTTTTTTGCACCATTGCCGCGGCGTCTTCCACCGAAAAAATGCCGCCGTTGGCAAACACGGGGACGGAAACGGCGTTCTTCGCCGCGGCGATCTGTTCAAAATGCGGCTCTCCCGCGTAATACTCTTCGCGCGTTCTTCCGTGCACGGCGATCGCCGCCGCGCCCGCGCCCTCGCACATTTTGGCAAACTCCGCCGCCACATAGTTCCCCCGCCCGATGCCGACGCGGAACTTTACCGTGACCGTTTTTCCGCTCTTTACGCAGGCGGAAACAATCTTTTCGGCGCGCGGAAGATCGGCAAGCAGTGCGCTTCCCTCTCCGTTTTTGAACACTTTGGGAACGGGGCAGCCCATATTGAGATCGACGACGGGGAAGGGCGCCAGCGCCTCGCTTTCGCATGCGGCGCGCAGGATATCCGCCTCGCCGCCGAACAGCTGCACCGCCGTCTGCGGCGGTTCGTTTTCGCCGCGCCGCAGCAGTTCTTTGGTCGCCTCGCTGTTATAGAGCAGCCCCTTGGCGCTGACCATCTCGGTATAGCAGAGCCCCGCGCCGAAGCGGTAGCAAAGCATGCGGAACGCGAAATCCGTGTACCCCGCCAGCGGCGCGCAGACCACGTTGGATGGCAGGCGCACGCCGCCCACCGCAAGGGGCGCCAAAGGGAACGCCGCGCGCGCTTTTCCGCGCTCGGCGCGCGGCGAAAAAACGGGCGGTTCTGCGTTTACGGACACGGCGTTCCCTCCTCCCCTTCCGTTCGGGAGAGCTGCCGCTTTGCCCGTTCGTAATACGCCCACAGTTCGGCTTTGGGCAGCTGTTCCATTCGCTTTCCGTCCGCGGCGACGAGCCGTTCGGTGACGCGGAAACGCTCTATAAACTTTTCGGTGCTCTCGCGCAGCGCTTCCTCGCAGTCTGCCCCCGCGATGCGCCCCGCGCTGACGGCGGCGAGCAGCAGATCGCCCGCCTCCTCGGCAACGTGCTTTTTATCCCCTTCGGCGGCGGCTTCGAGCAGTTCGGAAAGCTCTTCGCGCACGCTGCCCGCCGCTTCGGCAAGGTCCGCAAAATCGTACCCCGCACTCGCCGCGCGCTTGCCCACCTTTTGCGCGCGCAGGCAGGCGGGCAGCCCCTTGGGAACGGCGCAAACGCTCTCGTACCCGCTCTTTTGCCCCTTTTCCGCCCGCTTGTTCTTTTCCCAAACGGAGAGGGCGCCCTCCTCGCTCTCCGCGCGGTCCTCGCCGAAAATGTGCGAATGGCGGTGGATCAGCTTCGCGCAGACTTCGCTGGTCACGTCGTCGGGCGTGAACGCGCCGCGCTCCTCGCCCAGCACCGAATGAAAGGCGCCCTGCATGAGCACGTCGCCCGCCTCTTCGCACACGGCGGCGTCGTCCTTTTTATCGATGGCGTCCACCAGTTCGTACGCCTCTTCGATGAGGTTGGTGCGGATGCTCTCGTGCGTCTGCGCCCTATCCCACGGGCAGCCGTCCGGCGCGCGCAGCAGGCGCAGGATGCGCACCAGATCGCCGTAACAAAAGCGCGTCCTCTTCAAAAACGGGATATCCGGCACGACCACGGCGCAGGTATCGTCGTATGTACCCTGCCTGTCCGCCTCGTACAGGCGGATGCGCTTCGCCTTTCCGCCGCGCACGAAAAACGCCGCCGCCTCGTCCCCGAACAGGGCGCACAGATACAGCTTCACGTCCGAAGCGACGAGCGGGTCGTCCACGTCGTAAACGGCAAGCGGCAAAAAGGGCCGCTCCTGCGCCGCCGAATAGGCGGAGCGGATGCAGCGGTCCGCCGAAAGCACCCCCGCCGCGGCAAAGGCGGCGTCCGCCTTGGAACAGCCCGCCACCACGGCGGCTTTTGCCCGCCGCGCCACGATGCACGCGGAAACGTCGTCCGAGGCGCTGCCGTCCACGCCGTACACAACGTCTCCCTCCTTTGCGCGGGCGAGGACGGCGGCGGCGAGTTTTTTGTTCAGCGTATCGAAATTGCGGCAGGAAGGATATACGCCGTCTAACGTTTCAAACGGAACCCCCAGCGCGCGCACCCCCGCCGCGGGCGCCGTTTCGCCCGTGCGCAGAATGACGCGCGCGCCCGAACGGAGCGCGCGGACGGCGCCTTCCGACAGACCGCCTTCCGCCGAACCCAAACCTACGATGGTGACCATATTTCCTCCAATCAAACGGGATCCCTTTTGCCGAAAACACGGAAAAGAGGAACGCGAGCAAGAGATATGCCGCCCCCGCCGCCGCGAGGCGCACGAGCACATGCACGCCGCCGAGCGGAAGCGCCGCCGCACAGGCGAGCGCCGCCGCGCAGGAAAATTTTCCCGCCAGCCCCAGCGCCGCCAAACGGTTGCCGCGTTCCCTTATACTATACACCAAATTGATGAGAAGCGCAATCAAATAACAGCCGCCCGCCGCATACGCCGCGCCGAAAACGGAGAGCTGCGGCAGATGCAGCAGCCCCGCTTCCAACAGCAGCTTTGCCGCGGCAGCCGCCGTAAAGGAGAGCGCCGCCACCCGCGGCTTGCCCAGCCCCGTCAAACAGGCGGAGAGCGTCTGCGCGCAGGCGAGCAGCGCCCCGCCCAATGCGCCGACGCGCAGCAGCGCGGCAAGCGTTTCCCCCTCCGCGCCCGTCACCGCAGGGTACAAAAAAGCGCACACCTGCCGCGGGTACAGCAAGAAAAACGCCGCCGCGGGCAGGGCGAGGAAGAGGGTGCAGCCGAGCGCGGAGAGCACCTTTTTTTCCGCCGCGCCGTTCTTCCCCTCCGCGCGGAGCGCGGCAACGGCGGGCACGCTTGCCGCCGCAAACCCGTACGCCACGGAGGCGGGCAGCCCCGTCAGCGCCGCCGCGCCGCCCGCATACAGCCCGTACAGCGCCGTGGCGTTTTCCGCATACCCGCCCACGATCCGCACGATGAGCACGCTGTCAAGCATGTTTGAAAGGGGCAGCACCCCCGCCGCGACGGCGACGGGCAGCGTGCCGCGCAGAATCGCGCCCGCGCGCGGCGGCATGCCGCGGTGCAGCGGCAGCCGCATGCGGCGGCGCGCCGCGAGCGCGAGCGCAAAGAGCACGAGCGCGGAGACCGCCTCGGAAAGGGTGACGGCAGACAGCGCCGCGGCGACGGCGCGCGGCGTTTCCGCGCGCAGCGCCTGCGGAAAGAACAGCCACGGCACAAATTTGACGAGCTGTTCCAACACTTCGGAAAACGCGGTGGGGAAAAATTCGCCCCTGCCTTGGAACCAGCCGCGGCAGCAGGCGAGCACGGAAACAAAAAAAACGCCGGGCGCAAGCGCGCGGTACGCCCCAACGGCAGCCGGCTCGCCCTGCACGGTGCACAGGAGCGGCGCGCCGAAAAACATGACGGCGCTGCCCAGCAGCCCCGCCGCCGCAAACAGCGCCAGCGCCTGCGAAAACAGCGTGCGCGAACGCGGCGCGTCTCCCCGTGCCTCCGCCCGCGCGACCAGCCGCGCGAGCGCGGCGGGCACCCCCGCCGAAGAAAAAGTTAAAAGCAGGCAATACAGCGGATACACCAGCTGGTACATCCCCGCGCCCTCCCCGCCCAGCGCGTTCAACAGCGGCACGCGGTAAAAGGCGCCGAGCACCTTTGCCGCGAGGGCGCCCAGCGAAAGCACCGCCGCGCCCCGAAAAAACCCGTTCTTCTCCCCTCTCATATGTAGCGCCGCCGCAAAACGGCACGGCGCCCCGCGAAAACCGAACGCCCGAAAACCGAACGCCGCCCGCCGCAAACGCGGCGGGCGGGCGCGGCATGCCCGCGCCTACTCGAACTGGCTCGCCAAAATATCCGCCGTCAGGCGGCACAAATTGACGGCGCCGCTCTCCATGCGCGCCCCCTCTTCAAAGGAGAGCAGCGACACGGCGCCGAGGCAATCGCCGCCGCACACGACGGGCACGATGACCTGCGCCGTGGCGTTTGCGGCGCCCTCTTCCTCGGTCAGAGGCAGGATATCGCCGCCCTCGGCGCGGTTGGCAAGGTAGCTGCGGCGGCTGTGCATGACGCGCTCCAACGCGGCGGAAATGTGCTTTTTGTTCAGCTCTTTGCGCCCCTCCCCGAAGGCGCAGAGCACTTCGTCGGTATCGCAGATGACGGCGAGGCAGCCGCTCAGATCGTTGAGCGAACGCGCCGTTCCCTCCGAAAAGCGTTCGAGCGTGGCGATCGGGGAATATTTTTTGAGCATCAATTCGTCCCGTTCGGTAAAAATTTCCAGCGGGTCTCCGTCTTTGAGGCGAAGGGTGCGGCGGATCTCCTTGGGGATCACCACCCTGCCGAGTTCGTCGATCCTTCGCACGATCCCTGTTGCTTTCATACTTCTCTCCTTGCGCGGCGGAGGCATTCCGCACGCCTTTGCAACAAGTATGCGCAGCTTCCGCACGCTTATGCGGCGCGCAAACCCGCAAACGGCGGTATTTTTTATTTGACGCGCGCGAAAAAAAGTTTTACAATGAGAGGCAGACACGGAGGAAACACATGCAGCGTACCGACGTACACACCCACACTACCTTTTCTTCGGACGGGCGAGACACGATGGAGACCATGCTGGCGGAGGCTTACGCGCGGGGGCTGGCGTATTACGGGATCTCCGATCACTTTAATTACGATTACGACCGCATGGGGCTGACGGAGGAAGGAAAGCCCGTTCCGCCCATCGACGAAGCCGCCTACTTCGCCCGCGGGCGCAAGTTGCAGCGGCAGTACGCGGGGCGCATGCGCGTGCTGATCGGCGCGGAGTTCGGCTACGACCACGATACGCGCTCGCAGGAGCGCTATGCCCGCACCGAAGCGCTGTACAAGCCCGATTTTGTGGTGAACAGCGTACACACCTGTTTGGGGAGCGACTGCTACTTCCCGCACTACTGCGACGGGAAGAGCCGCGAATACGCCTACAACGCCTACCTTTACCGCGTGTTGGAGAGTTTAGACGCGCCCTACCCCTATGACATCGTGGCGCACCTCTCCTACTGCGCGCGCAACGCCACCTACCCCGACCCCGTGCTGCGCTACGAACAGTTCCCCGACGTGCTGGACGAGATCCTGCGGCGCATCATCGCCAAGGGGAAGATCTTGGAAGTGAACACGAGCGCCAAAAAAATGGGAGACTTTCTCCCCGGCGCGGATATTTTAACGCGCTACTTTGCGCTGGGCGGGCGCGAAGTTTCCTTCGGGTCGGACGCGCACTTTGCGGCGCGCATCGCCGAAAAACGGGAACTTGTGTGCGCCGCGCTCAAAGCGATCGGCTTTGCCTATATCACCGTGCCCGACTGCGGCGTGCACCGCCGCATCGCCATTTAAACGCCGCACAAAAAGGGGGCGCCGCGCAAAAATTTGCGCGGCGCCCCCTTTCCGTAAAAAAACAGCATCTTTTACAAAAACTTCACCTTAGCAGGGTCGTAAAACCCTTTTTGCGCGGGCGCTTCGTCCGGCACGCCCACGGCGATGAGCGCAACGGGAACGGAATCGACGCCCAAAACCTCTTTGACGGCGCCCGTGCGCGGCTCGGCGGGGTAGCAGCCGCACCAACAGATGCCCAGCCCCATATCCGCCGCCGCAAGCAAAATGTTTTCGACGGCGGCGGCGCAGTCTTGCTGCCAAAAGTTGTGCTTCGGCTGCAAATCGGGCCTGCCGCACACGGCGATCGCCCAAGACGCGGTGAGCAGCATGCGGCTAGCAGGATGCGCCTCGATGAGCTTTTGCAAGATCTCCTCTTTATCGGTCACAACAAATTCCCACGGGCGGCTGTTCACGGCGCTCGGCGCCAGCATCGCCGCTTCCAAAAGCCGTTCGATCTGTTCGCGCGCCACGGGCGCGCCCTTTTTGTATTTGCGCACGCTGCGGCGGGCGCGGATGGCTTGCATGGTCTCCATTTTTTCCTCCTTTTGCATTATTTTACCGCACGGGCAGCCGTTTGTCAACAACCGATTGAATTTTTTGCGCGGATGTGGTATGATAGCGACATGGAACTGCGCGAAGGGGAAGTGATCGAAGAACTTCTGCTCGGAAATTTAAAAGTGATCCAAAACACGCGGCTGTACCGCTTTACCAGCGATTCGGTGCTGCTCTCCCGCTTTGCTTCCGCCAAGGCAAAGGACAGCGTGGCGGATTTTTGCGCGGGCTGCGGCATCGTGGGGCTGCATTTTTACGCCCTGCACCCCCGCACCGCCCGCGTGACGCTGTTTGAAATGCAGCCCGAACTTTTTGAAATGAGCGAACGCACCATCGCGCTGAACGCCCTTTCAAACTTTTCCGCCGTATGCTGCCGCGTACAGGATATTTGCGGGTACAACGAAGCGTTTTCGCTCATCCTCTGCAACCCGCCCTACGAGCGCGGCGGGTTCGAAAACGCGGACCCGAAAAAGGCGCTCTGCCGCAAAGAGCTGGCGCTGACGCTGCCGCAGCTGTGCGCGGCGGCGGCAAAATGCTTAAAATTCGGCGGCAGGTTTGCGCTGTGCCACCGCGCAGACCGCCTTGCCGAGGTGCTGTACACGATGAAGGCGCACGGCATCGAGCCCAAACGCGTGCAGCTTGTATGCGGAAAGAGCGGCGCAAAGCCCTATCTGCTGCTGTGCGAAGGGGTCAAGGGCGGCAAGCCGGGCACGGAAGTTTTGAAAGAGCTGGTCAACGCAAAGCCGGAGGGAGCGGCGTAAGCAGCGCGGCTTGCCCGTTTCTCCCGTTCGCGGGCGGAGCGGAAAACGCCCGCGCCTATCATCAACGAACCACAAAGAGGGAGCAACATGGTCACATTCGTAGCCACGCCCATCGGGAATTTGGGCGACATCACCCTGCGCGCATTGGAATGCCTGCGCGGCGCAGACATCATCTTTTGCGAGGATACGCGGCACACCTTAAAGCTGCTGAACCACTACCAAATCAAAAAGCCGCTCGCCGCCTGCCACAAATTCAACGAGCGCGCCGCCGCCGAAAAACTTGCGGCACTGGCTAAGGAGGGCAAAGAAATCGCCGTCGTGACCGATGCGGGCACGCCCGTCATCTCCGACCCCGGCAACCTGCTCGCCCGCACCCTGCGGGAAGAGGGGATCCCCTACACGCTGGCGCCCGGCGCGTGCGCCTTTGTTTCGGCGCTGGTGCTCTCCGCCTTCCCTGCCGACGTGTTCGCGTTTTTGGGCTTTTTACGCGGAAAAACGAACGAGAAGCGCGCCTTTTTGCAACAATACGCCGCCTTTTCGGGCACGCTTGCGCTGTACAGCGCCCCGCAGGACGTGGAGCAAGACATTGCGCTGCTTTATGAAACGCTCGGCGACCGCGCCGCCTGCGCCGTGCGGGAGATCACCAAACTGCACGAAGAGGTGCAGCCCTTCCGTTTAGCGGAAGGGCTGGCGGGCGAAAAGCGAGGCGAATACGTGCTGCTCGTAGAGGGCGCCGCCCCGCGCGAAAACGCGCTCAACGCCCTGCCCGTTCCCGAACACATCGCGCACTATACGGCGCTGGGCATGAGCGAAAAGGACGCGCTCAAAGCCGCCGCGCGCGACCGCGGCGTGCCCAAAAGCGAGCTGTACAAATATACCCTGAAAGACCGCTGAAATACTTTTTGTAAACGGAAGCGCCGCCGTAATTTTTGCCGCAGGGATCCCGCCCCGCAAAAAACGGCAAAACCGCCCCGCAAAAAGCGAAAAAAACCGCCCCGCCTTGGCGGCGAAAGCGGCTTTGCAAACGGGCGCGGGCGCGGCAGTTGCCGCGCCCGCGCCGTATATCTCTTTATGATCGTAAACCCGCGGCATACCGCGAAACGGTATCCGCGCCGACGCCCCGACCCGTTTCCCTGCCGAGCCGAACGGGCAGCCACGCCCGCTATACGGCCACGCCCGCCGCGCTTAAAATCGCCAAACCGATGATGACGAATATCCACGTCAGCACATATGCGCTGAGCGAGACGATGGAGATGACCAACCCCGCGATGGTGATGCCCGGCAAACAGCAATAATGCCGCTTCACCATGCCGCGGATGGAACAGCCGAGCGCGAGGAAGGCGAGAAATGTTCCGACCGCCAGCCCCACATAACCGAGCAGCCATGCAAAGATAGACCACAAAAACGCCATGATGGAAAACGCAAGCCCGACGCTCCCGATCTGGTTATAGGGCTTTAACGGCTTCGGCTTCTGCGCCTCGGCGGCTGCCTGTTCGCTTTCATACTGCCGCGCCTTGTGCACCAGTTTGCGCGCCTCGCGCAGCTTTTTGGCGTAGCACGTGGTGCAGTACAACCCGGTGGAGAGGCGCTTCTCTAACCCGCTGTACACCGCGCAGCCGCAGTCGCTGCAATACCCGATCAGCTTTTTCTCCGGCTGTGCCGCAGGTTTTTCCGACGCGGGGGGGGGAGGAGGAGTCGCTTCCTGCGCGGCGGGCGCGGCAACCGCGGCGGGAGCGGCCGCAGACACGGCAGGCGCGGCAGCCGCGGCGGGAGCAGCCGTAGATGCGGCAGCCTCGGCGGCATCGGCGGAAGTTGCCGCAGGCGCGGCGGGCGCGGCAGCCTCGGCGGGAGCAGCCGCGGGCGCGGTATCCTCCTCCGCCGCGGGCGCTTCGCCGAACAGCAGATCGTCTATTTTGATCCGATACAAAATACTTATCTTTCGCAATGTATGCAAGTCCGGTTCTGCCTGGTCGTTTTCCCATTTCGAAACCGCCTGCGCGCTCACATTGAGCAACTCCCCCAGCTGCTGCTGGGTAAACCCCGACGCTTTTCTGTGCGCCGTCAACTTTTTTCCTAACGTCATGATTCCCTCCGGATAATATTTCGTTCGGCCTTTGAACAATTTTATTATAGCACAGGCATGACGGAATTGCACGGTTTTTTACGCAACCGGCGGTTGAATGTGCTCTACTTTTCGTTGCGGCAAATTCAACCGAAAGTTGTTCTACCGTAAGAAGAAATGCCCGAAAAAACGGAGTAAAAGCGCCCGCAGCAGCTGTTTTTTGCCGCTGCGGGCGCTTTTTTCTCATTTTTGGCGCAAAACGTCCGCTTGCCGCGCCGCAACGAAAGGGACGAGTTAAACCCCTTCAAACTCGTCCATCCCCGCACGGGCAAGCGCCTCCTCGTACGCTTCGGCGGCGACGGGCGGCTGGTCGGCACAATAATGGTTTTTGCCGCAGGCGTCCCCCTCCCACGAGAAGAGGTAAAACCCGCCCCGCTCCGCCTTGGGCAGCGAGAGCAGCCGCGTGACCGACCGCGGCGCGGCAGCCGCCTCGCCCGCGGCGATCTCGTTTTGCGCATACAGCTCGCGCACGCGGTAGGAGACGCGCACCGCCGCATCGGTATCGTTGACCGCATACAGCGCCCCGTCTTCGCCCGCCATCAAACAAAACGGCTGCTGGCTGCGCCGTATGTACCCGTATGCGAGCTTTTTGCAAAAGTAATAGTCTACCACGGCGTCGGAGACCTGCGGCCAGCCGTCGATGATGTTCCACCACACGATCCCGCCGTGCGTTTGCATGCGCAGGCGGAACCGTTCGATAAAGTATTTCAGCGCCTCCGCCTGTACGATCTGGCTGCGTTTTGCAAACGCGGAAAGCTCTTTCGGCACCGCCCCGAACAGCGCTTTTACCTGCTGCGCCATCAGTGCGATGCGGTAGGCGAACCCGCCCGCCCCGTCCGCGTCGGGAGACGCCGCGTGCGCGAGATATTCGCGCGTCGGGCTGCCGTCCTCCTCGAACATGCGCTCCGGCTCCCGCAAAAACTTCCGCAGGGAAGCGGGCGAAGGGCAGCCGTGGTACCCGACTTCGGAGGCGAACAGGCAGACGGCGTTTCGGTAATACTCCCCTTTAAAATACCCGCGCGGACCCCAAAGATGGTCCTCGCTCAGCCGATCGGGGAAGCGGTACCCCTCCCCGTCTACATAGGGCGAAGACGGGAGATAGCTGCGGGCGGGGTCGTGCAGGCGCAAAACGGCGGGCAAAACCGCGCGCGTGAGGCGGTTTTCGTTCGGGTCCTGCCATAGCTCGCCCTGCCGCCCCGCCAAGTCGCATTCGTTATCCCCCGCCCACAGCACCAGCGACGCATGCCCGCGCAGCCGTTTTACCTGCTGCTCCGCTTCGGCGGCAAGGTTTTTGCAAAAGGCGTCTCCCTGCGGGTACACGCCGCACGCCATCATAAAATCCTGCCAGACCATGATACCGCGTTCGTCGCAGCGATCGTAAAACGCGTCACTTTCATACACGCCGCCGCC
>CALVMR010000036.1 GCA_944346885.1 uncultured Clostridia bacterium
CAGGAGAGCGTGTAACGGTCCTCCCCTTCGTTCAGCGAACAAGCGCCGTTGGAGAGGGATTCGGGCAGCATGGGCAGCACGCGGTCGGGGAAGTATACGCTCGTGCCGCGCTCGTACGCCTCCTTATCGGTATCGCCGCCCCGCCGCACATAGTGCGAAACGTCCGCGATGTGCACGCCGAGGAAGTACCCCTCTTCGGTACGGGAAAGGGTCACGGCGTCGTCGAAGTCGCGCGAGTCGTCGCCGTCGATGGTGACGATCGGCTCCTTTCGGAAATCGCGGCGCATCCCCAAGATGACGCGCTCCGCAGCCGCCTTTTCCGCCTCCGCGAGCGCGCGGGGCGGGAAGGATTCGGGGAGCCCCGCCGAGGCGATGAGCGCGTCCTCCTCCGTTCTGAGGTCGCCGCTTCGCCCGAGCACGCGCACGATCTCCCCTTCGGGCGGCCTGCCGTCGGGGTAGGCGGTGAGGCGCACCAGCACCTTTTCGCCCGTAACGGCGCGCACCCCGCCCGTGATACGAGCCTTATCGCCGAACCTGCGTTCGTCCGGCTCGATGAAGCCGCCCTTCTTCTCGCGGTAATAAGTGCCCGCAAGCTCCTTCATGCCGCGGGCGACGATGGTATGCACGCGCGCCTCGTCGCCGCGTTCGCCGCCGACGAGCACCGCGTACACCGTATCGCCGTGCAGCGCGCCGTGCATGCCGTGGCGGGGCAGAAACAGGTCCTCCCCTCCGTCCTCGCGCAGCAGGAAGCCGAACCCGCGCTCGTTGCCCTGCACGGTGCCCTTGATGAGCCCGAGTTTTTCGGGGGTGACGAGCCGACCGCGCGCGTCGCGCACGAGCGCGCCCGCCCCTTCCAGCGTTTTCAGCGCGCGGCTGAGCGCGTCGCGTTCGCCGCGGTGCGAAATGCCGAGCAGGCGCGCGATCTCGTTCGCCTTTTTGTATTGCAGCTGCCCGCTTTCAAAGCGGGATAACAGTTCTTCCGTCAACATGATGTCCTGTTTCCTTTCCCGCCGCCCGCACTCTCTGCGGAACGGCTGTATTGTAGTATGGCGCGCTTTTTATAAATAAAAAACGGCGGCAACCTCTTACGAAGTCAGCCGCCGAAAACATCCTACAAACCTGTTAAGGTCTCTCGTAGCCAATCCACCAAATCGTGTCGAACTGCAGGATAAAGAACACGAGCGCAAGCACTGCAAGAATGACGAGGACGATGATCGTCCACTTTTTCATCTTGCTCTCCATCGAGCGCCCTTTGTTCTTGCCGAAAAAGGTTTCGCTCGAACCGCCGAGCGCGTCGATACCCTGCGAATTGCCCGGCTGGAACAGCACGAGGATGATCGCGGCGATCGCGCACAGCATCATCAGAACGAGCAGAACGATGATGACGACGTCATGCACCGTCTCGATAGTTTGGGTAGGGAAAGGCATATCTACAACTCCCGTAAAAGTTTATTCAAACGCAAATGCTTGTATAGTATAGCATACAAAACGCGATTTATCAACCGTTTTTACGCCGCATTTGCGAAAAAATTTCGGCTTTTTCAGCGCACGATGAGCGACTTGCCCGTCATCTCTGCCGGAACGGGGATGCCCATCATGTCGAGCAGCGTGGGCGCAAGGTCGGCGAGCACGCCGCCTTCGCGCAGCTTCACGTTTTTGAGCGCGTCGCACACGAGCACGACGGGCACGGGGTTGGTGGTGTGCGCGGTGAAGGGCGAACCGTCCTCGGCGATCATCTTGTCCGCATTGCCGTGATCCGCCGTCAGCAGCGCGCCGCCGCCCATCGAAAGGATCTTTTTAAGCACCTTGTCCACGCAGTCGTCCACGGCGGCGACCGCCTTTTCCGCCGCTTCCAGAACGCCCGTATGCCCTACCATATCGCAGTTTGCAAAGTTCAGGATCATCGCGTCGTACTCCCCCGTCGAGAGCTGTTCGAGCACTTTTTCGGTCACTTCGTAGGCGCTCATTTCGGGCTTTAAGTCGTACGTCGCCACCTTCGGCGAAGGCACGAGCACGCGGACTTCGTTTTCGTTGGGCGCCTCGACGCCGCCGTTGAAGAAGAAGGTGACGTGCGCGTACTTCTCCGTTTCGGCGATGCGCAGCTGTTTTTTGCCGAGCGAGGCGAGGTATTCGCCCAGCGTGTTTTTCAAACTCTGCGGCTTGAACGCCACCCGCACGTGCGTAAACGCGGCGTCGTACTGCGTAAAACAGACGTAATAGGGCGCAAGGTACCCCGTTTTGCGCTCGAACCCGGAAAAATCCGGCTCGGTGAAAGCGCGGGTGATCTCCCGCGCGCGGTCGGGGCGGAAGTTGAAGAAGATGATGCTGTCTCCCTTCTCCACCAAGGCGACGGGCTTGCCGCCCTTTACGACGTTGGTGGGCAGGATAAACTCGTCGGTCACGTCCTGTTTATAAGACTCTTCGATTGCGGCGGCGGCGTCCTCCGCCTGTATGCCGTTGCCGAGGGTGAGCATCTCGTACGCCCTTACGACGCGCTCCCAGCGGTTGTCGCGGTCCATCGCGTAATACCTGCCGCACACGGAAGCGACGGTGCCGAAGCCGAGCGCGTCCATCTCCGCCTGCAACGCGCGCACGAACCCCGCGCCGGACGTGGGCGAAACGTCGCGCCCGTCCATAAAGCAATGCACATAGGCATCGGCAAGCCCCCGCTCTTTGCACATCTTTAAAAGCGCATACAGGTGCGTGTTGTGGCTGTGCACCCCGCCGTCGGATAAAAGCCCCCAAACGTGCAGCTTTTTGCCCGCCTGCTTTGCGTTTTCGATCGCGCCGAGCAGCGCTTCGTTTTCAAAAAATTCTCCGTCTTGGATCTCTTTGGTGATCTTGGTGAGCTCTTGGTAGACGATGCGCCCCGCGCCCATGTTCATGTGCCCCACTTCGGAGTTGCCCATCTGCCCTTCCGGCAGCCCTACGCTCATGCCCGAAGCGCCCAGCTGCGAAGAGGGATACTCGCGCTCGTACCGCTTTACGTTGGGGCTGCCTTCGAGCTCGATGGCGTTGCCCGCTTTTTCCTTGTTGATGCCGTAACCGTCCATGATGACGATCGCATAAGGCTTTTTCATATCCGCTGTACCTCTGCTTTGAAATTCCTACGGTATTATAAACCATTTTTCGCCGTTTGGCAAGCGCCAAAGCCCCATAGCCGCGCATTTTAAAGACGGCGGACCGCATTGCGCGCCCCATGCCCGCGGCGGCGGGAAAGAAGCGAACGGCAATGCCTTCGCGGCGGCGCGGAAGAAGCGGGCGCGCTATGCCCGCGGCGGCAAAAAATATATTCCCTTTTTACACAAAATCGTCACTTTATTTGTTTGACAAACACTCTGAAAAATGATAAACTGATGCCGTAGAATAGGTGAACGATACGGCACGGCACATTCCGCGGGAACGGTTTTTTGCAATGCGCCGCCGCCCTCTTCCCTGTTTTTTTTCGTGACGCAATTTAGCGGAGCGCCGCCCGATAAAACGTTTTAATTCTGCGGCACCGCAAGAGGTACATATCATGTTTGCTAAGATCTTGAAAACCATGCGCAAATCCAACGGAACGACGCAATGCGAACTTGCCGACAAGCTGGGCGTAAAACAGTCTACCGTCAGCAGCTGGGAGATCGGCAGATCCCGCCCCACCTTTGAACAGGTGATCGAGATCTCCAACATCTTCTCCTGCTCTACGGATTACCTGCTCGGCAAAGCGGATAACGACAACAATTACGTGTACACCGACAACAAGACGATGCAGAATTTTTACGTCGATTTTTCGCAGCTTTCCAAAGCGGAGCAGACCTTTCTCGTAAAAGCGGTGCGCGCATACGTCGAGAGCAAAAAATAAAGCGCTCTTCGCGCTTTTTCATGCAGCAAACAAGCGAAACGGTCTTTGCAGACGGCGCGGAATTTTCCGCGCCGTTTTTTTGTAAAAGGCGCGGCACTTTTTACACAGCGCCGCAAACACACGCCCCGCTTTGCGCCGATCCCTGCCCGCCGATTCCCGCGCACCTGTAAAAATTACCGAAAATTGCGTAATGCCGTGCTTTTTTCGGAGCAAAAAAGCGATATACTGAAAACCGAACACGGCAACGGGAGGAAATCGCTTTTGTATACCTGCATCCGCCCCGGAAAAACTTGGTACGATACCGAAGGAAAGCGCATCCAAGCGCACGGCGGTTCCGTTCTTTGGGCGGAAAACACCTTTTGGTGGTACGGAGAAAACAAGGAAGGCATTACGGGGAGGGCGACGGGCGCGCCCTGCCCGCACTGGCACGGCGGCGTGCGGCTGTACGCTTCGCACGACTTGTACAACTGGAAAGACGAGGGCGTGATCCTGATAGACCGCGAAAACCGCTCCGGCCCCTTTTATCCCGGCAACATCATGGACCGCCCGCACATTCTGTTCAACGAAAAGAGCGGAACGTACCTGTTGTGGGCAAAATGTTCGCGCGGCGACTTCGGGAATTGCTTTTTTGCGGTGGCGGAGAGCAAAAACATCCGCGGACCGTACCGCGCCGTGCGCGAGGTTTCCTGCGCGCCGCACCATGCGGGCGATTTCGACCTGTTCACCGACGGAAACGCCGCGTACATCGTATACGAAAACCCGCACACGGAAATGATCTGCCGAACGCTCAACGACGCCCGCAACGGGTTTGCGGAACAGGTCTCTTCGCACCTGCCCCGCAGCGGTCCGCCGTACACGCGGGAAGCGCCCGCCTTTTTCCGGCACGACGGCAGAAATTTTTTGTTTACTTCGGGCACGACGGGGTACTACCCGAACCGAACCGAAACATACGAACTGCTTTCCCCGCACGGGCGGTGGAAAAAACTCGGCGATCCCTGCGTGAACGACGTATGCAAAAATTCTTTCCACGCGCAGTTTTCCTCGGTATTCCGCCACCCCTTCCGCGAAGGGCTGTATATCGCGCTGGGCGACCGCTGGCTGACCGACCTGCCGCCCGATTTGCCCGATATGAACGGCGTATTCAAAACAATGTTCACGCCGGGCGCGCCCTTCCCCTACGACCTTTCGCTGTACTCGGACGAAAACACCTCCGAAGCGGATTATGTGTGGCTGCCCGTACGTTTCCGCGAAGACGGAACGCCGTACCTTGCATGGGTGAACAACTGGCGTATCGAAGACTTTTAAAAGGCGGAACGGCTTTTCGGCGCCGCTGCGCGGCAGCAAAAAAGCGCATGCACGAGGCATGCGCTTTTTTGCTGTATCGTTTACTCTTCCCACTCGTCCGCAAAGGTGCGGACCGTGATATCCTGCCCCGTGAAATATGTTTCCGACGCGACCGTAACGGTGCGCCTTTCGCCCGCCTCCATATCGAAATAGTTGTCTTCGCAGCGCAGCGCCAACGCTTCGGCGCCGTCCAAAAATACGCTTTTGCAGAACGTACGCGCAAAAACGGTACAGGAAAGCTCCCAATCCCCCTTTTCCGTTTGGCGCGGCGCGGAAAACGAACAGGAAAAAACCCCTTCGAACCGCACCCCCTTATACCCGGAAAGAAAGGCGGTCTCGCAAAACCCGCCGAAGCGGGCAAAGGCATAATCGGAAGCGCTTTCGGAAACGGGATGCTCTATACGCGCGCGGTACACCCCGTAAGCGGGCACGCGCACGAAAGTGCTTTCCGAAAACACTTCCCCGCCGAACACGGAGCGCTGCCCGCGGCAAAGCTCTCCCTCCGCCGCCTGCGTCGTGTCGTTGACGAGGGCAACATACCAGCCGTCCTCCTCTTTGACCCAACAGCAGTATACTGGGCGAAAAGCGCGCTTCATCGCATAATAGGCGGGCTTGCGCTCCAAATCATGATCGATGACCGCCCATGTGCCGTTGCGCCATATGTCGTTGAACATCCAGTTGAGCAGCCCGCCGCAGATATCTTTGTGCGCGCGGGCGTAACCGATCTCGGCGGCAAGCACGTCCGCATGCGCGATCATGCCCTTTTTTACAAAATCCTCTACCCCGCGCGCCTGCCCGAACAGCGCCGAAACGATCTCGCATTCCAGCCGCGCAAACGTCTGCGGCAGCTTCGGCTCATACGGGTTCCCCACAAAATGCAGGTCCCAGATCTCGTTGATCGGCCACAGCTTTTCGGGCGGGATAAACTTTTTCAGGCTGCGCATCCGGCAGGGACCGAGCATGGCGACCTCGGTCGCAAGCGGTTTTTCGCGCACGATATAGTTGCGGTAACGCGCGATCTCCGCCGCCGAAGCGCATTCAAAGAGCGCGCATTTGTGGCAATCGCCCGAATTGAGGTCGTTGCCCCAATCGGT
Source organism: uncultured Clostridia bacterium (assembly GCA_944346885.1). Taxonomy (GTDB): domain Bacteria; phylum Bacillota; class Clostridia; order Christensenellales; family Borkfalkiaceae; genus Borkfalkia. The sequence continues at coordinate 6,283 of CALVMR010000036.1, forward strand.
AAACGAATACGGGCACGCGGAAAAGTACGGGATATCCGAATGCGCGGCGCAGATGCCGCCGAGCAGATAGTCGGTAAGATAGGCGCCGCGCGTATCCTCGCTGTACGCAAAGGACTGTTTGATCTCGTTTCCGCCGTTGAAGAGCAGCATACAGGGATGATCGCGCAGGCGGATGACTTGGTGCTCCGCCTCCTTCGCCACCAAACGGCAAAACGCTTCGTCCTCCTCCGGGATGCTGCCGCAGGCAAAGGGGAAATCCTGCCAAACGAAGATCCCCGCCTCGTCGCACAGGTCGTAAAACAGATCCGGCTCGTACAGCCCTCCGCCCCACACACGCAGCACGTTGAACCCCGCCTCTTTTGCCGCGGCGATCAAGCGCTCGTAACGGGAACGGGGGACCGCTCCGCTCATAAAAGAAGGAGGTACCCAATTGGAACCTTTCAACCAAACGGGGGCGCCGTTTACGAAACACTGCAAATTCAGCCGATCCTTTCCCGCGGGTGCCTGCCGCATTTTTGCAGAGCGGACGCCGAACCGCCCTTCGCGGCTGTCCAACACGGCGCCGCTCCCGTCCAGCAAAAGGGCGCGGTAGGTATACAGATGCGCCGCGCCGCTTCCGTTCGGGAACCACAGCCGCGGCTCGCGCAGGCAAACGGTGCACAGGTTTTTATACCCCGTGACCGCCGCCTCTTCCTCCGCGCACAGCGCCCCGTCCGCGTCAAAAACGCGGATAAGCAGCCGATCCGACGCATACGCCGTATACGGTTCGCGGCGCACGGAATAGCCGAGCTGCGCCGCGAACGTGACTTCTCCGCTCACGCGCGGCATGACGCGCATGCCGGTAAACGAACGGCAGGAACGCCATTCCAAATACACCGGGAGCCAAAGCCCGCTCCCCTTGTAATCGGGAGCCCAATCCCAGCCGAAATGGCACTGCGCCTTGCGCAAGCGAAGGCGGCGCACGTCAAACGCGGCGGAATCCGCCGCGGCGGGGCGCACGCCCGCCTGTACGGCGTCGATCGCATGCACGACGACGCGAACGGTGTTTTTTCCCGCCACGGCAACGCCGTGCAGGTCTGCCGCATACGGAAGGAACATATCCTCGCAGGAGAGCACCCTGCGCCCGTTTATGTACACGTCCGCAAAGGTATCCACCCCTTCGAACACGAGGCGGCATACATCGGCGGCGAGCATCTCCTCCGTAAGAGAAAACTCCGTTTCGTACACCCAATCGCAGGCATTGATCCACTTCATGCGGAGAAAATTATCCGCAAACTGCACGTCTTCCGCCGCCCCGGCGCGCATCAGGTCTGCCGTAATGTCTCCCGGAACCGCGGCAGGAAAACGATCCCGCCCCGTTTTTTGCCGCAGTTCTTTTCGGCGCGCCTCGTCCGCGCAAAAAAGCTGCCAGCCGCCCAATTCGCTCTTCATCTGTTTTTCTCTGCCGCGGCGGCTTCGGCATACCGCGCATTCAGGTCGCGCATGGTCTCCAACACCATTTTGCCGAGGAGCATCCGCTCGTTCCAGCTAAATTCGACCCCCGTGCCGCGGCTGTATATCTGCCCTTCCGGGTCCGGATTGGTAACGGGGTCGTAATTCCAAAACAGAATAAGCTGCATCCCCGTTTCATAGGCGGCGTCCGCCGCCGCGCCGTAGCTGCGCGCGGCGTGATCGAGCGTCACGTTTTCCCAGCCGAGCGCCTCGTCGCAGCCGTACCCCACTTCGCCCACATAGCACGCCTTGCCCATGGAAGAGGATATTTCCATCAGGTATTCGAAAAAGCTCGTCCACGTTGTGGCGTCGAAAAGAACGCTCGTCCTGTCTCCGGGGTCGAGCACCGAACGCAGCGAATACTGGTGCTGGCTGACCGTATCGATGCCGACGGGATTGATCGCCTCCATCACTTCCCGATGCTGTTCGGCGGTATCCTTGGTCCAGGCATTCGACTTCCATTGGTTGTACTGCGATTCGCGCGGGTTGGTATCCCCGGAAGAAACGATCCTGCCGTACGGGTCATTGGCGCGCACGACGTTTGCAAATACGGTGTACACCCTGTTCAGATCGTCCGTGGAAAAATAAGAATCCGTTCCCACCGTATCCGGAAGGTCGGCGGAGAGGATCTTTTCGTTGGAAAACTCCCATCCCCAGATCGCGGGCGAAGAGGCATACCGTTTGACGAACTCCTCGGTATACGAGCGGATGAACTGCATCCCGCGGCTGTTGTCGTCGTTGATGGCTTCGTGGTACGCTTCTCCGTAATAATCGAAGCAGGAAAACGTCCAAAACAGAGAAGGGATCAGCCCGATGCCCAGCTCTTCGCACTTTTGCACGATCTCATCCAGTTTTTCCCAATACACGCCGCCCGTTTCAAAATAGTACCCCATTTCGGAAGCGTAGAAAGGGAGCGTGGAAAAACGGATCACCTTGCAGTCATACGATTTGAGCGTTTCCAGCGCGGAAAGCGGCCCGGAGGTATCCCACTGACGGGTAAAAATGCCCGTAAACAGATTGAAGTAGTTGACGCCCGCCCCGCGGAACTCTTCCTCGCCGTAGATCAGCTTGCCGTTGACGGAACGCAGCCCCTGCGGCTGCTCCGCCGTGTTGCCCTGCCCGCATGCCGCGAGCCCGAATCCGGTCAAAATACTCATAAACACCGCCAATACGATCGTTGCGATCCTTTTTTTATTCATTGTTTTCTCCTTGCGCACCGCCTGCCGAACGGCGCTTCTTTTTTGCAACGAGCACGCCCGCCGCCGTACCGCCCGCAACAAGAACGGCGCCGCCCGCGCACAGCCCGACGATCAGCCCCGTCTGCCCGCCGCCGCCCGGCCGCACGGGGTTTGCCACGCTCTCTCCGCTGATGTACAGGTCGGAGACCGTTACTTCCCAATCGTACAGCTGCACGTCGGAAACGGAAGCGTGATGCGCAAAAACGCTCACGTACCCCGTCTTGCCCCGCTTGTCGTATTCGACGGGAAGCCCCCAAGACGTTGTTTGGATGGGCATTTCGTCTACAACGGTAAGCACGAGCTCTTCGTCGAACCACACATTGATGACAACGGCGTCGTGTTCGTCTCCCTGCGCCTTGTATTCGGAATGATACTCCAATTTTACGGCATGCTCCTGCGTGTCGAAGCATTTGCTGACGGGCACGGGCTTCGCGTAAGCGGGTTCGAGCGAATGCGCCGTACCGCCGTTGCTGACAACATAGTCGAACGTTCCCGGCTCGACGGTGGACCACCGCGCGGCATAATCGTGCCCGCCAGCCTCGCTGTAACGGCGGACCGACAGCCCGACCTGCGCGTAACGGGGCGAAGAGGGATCCGTCGTCTGCCGTTCGGTATCAAAACAGAGCATGTACGGATGCCCGCCGCGTCCTTCCCACGGGAGCACGTCTACGCCCTCCCAGCCCGCGCCGACTTCCACTTCGTTGCCGAACACGATCCCCCAAAAGCTGCCGGGGAGCAGAGCGCCGTCCTCTTCCGAATACGGGTCTACGCTCGGATCGTACGAAACGCGGTAACGGAACTCGATCTCCGCGCTCGAATAGGAAGAAACGGTGTACAGCGCCCCCGCATCCGTATCGGTCGGCGTGACGGAGAGCACAGAATCCTCGATCGAAAAGAGGGAATTGTTCTCTTCGAAAACGGACCAATCCGCACGGGAAGCCAGCGCGTTTATCCGCTCCGCCGCGGATACGGGCAAAGCAAAGCACACGGGCAGCACCAAAAGCGCGGCAAGCGCAAGCGTCAAGATCTTTTTTCTCATCCTTTCTCTCCTTCCCTGCCGTTATGACAGGGCATTTTTTGCTTGGTTGTATGTTTCGGTATAGTAATCGAGCAGAGCGGAATACTGCCCGTACAGATTGTCGTGCATGGTTTGCCACAGCGAAGCGACGGTCTGCCCGTTGGGGATGGCTGCATCGCTCCACGCGTAGGAACGCACGGTCGTGTACTCATTGTAATGCGCCGTTTCGATGTTCCGCAGCTCTCGGTCCGTATCCGGAACGGAAGGAAGCATCATCCCTTCGGTCAGATACCCGCCCGAAGGATAGTGCGCAAACGCCCGCACTTTTTGCACGATCTCCCGCTCCTTTTGCGAATATCCAGCAAAAAGGCGGTCGGAAATGTGGTAATCTTCCAACAGGCAGTACTTGCCCGAATAGGGTGCGGCACGCATGTACTGCTCCCTTTTATCGGCGGGATAATCCCAGTACTCGCCGTTTTCGTCGGAAGACGCCACCCAATGCTCCCCCTCGACGCCGTACATGGCAAGCTCGTAATTCTCTTTATCCGCATACAGCCAGTTGATGTACCGCAGCAGCAATTCCACGTTTTTTGCTTTGAGCGGCACGGCCAGCCCCGAAAACGCGGTGCGCACGCGCAAATTTCCGTTGGTCTGCGAAACCCCGTCTCCGCCCTCTGTTAAGAGCGGTTCGATGACGATGCAGTCTACCCCCGTCGCCTCTTTCAGCGCCCGCGCCACGTCCAGCTGGCTGGTGACCTCCGGCCAATCCATATAAATGCCGCCCCTGCCCGATACGAAATAACTGAGCAGGTTTTGCGCGTTGGCGGGGTTTTCGATCCACAGCTTTTCTTCCTGCAACATGCGGTACAGCTCCAAGACGTCTCGATACGATTCGTCCGCATACGCGGGGATCACGTTCCCCTCCCCGTCCGTTACCTTTTCGTTGTAGCCGACCGCGCCGAGCGGCGGAGCGAGGAAATAATCCAAGCTCCACGTTTTGCCGACGATCGGCCTGTCCGCATCGGTGTTTTCCCGCATCTGCCGCGCAAGATCGACGAACTGATCCACCGTCAAGCTCTTGTGCCCCTCTACGGTAATATCATAGTCGTCGGGGTCATAATCGGTCTGTTCCATGTAATCCCTGCGGATGAGCATGCCCCAGCCGGAATTGCGCATCTTTCCCGAAAGCCCGTACAGCTTGCCTTCCAACACGCCGCTGTTGTACGCCAGCCCGCCCGGATCGTTCTGCGGGGAAAAACTCGCCAAATAGTCCGGGGCGTACTCCTCTGCAAGCTGCGCCAGATCCATCGTGAGCCCGTCCAAAATATAGCTGTCGATCGGCGAATCGGCGCCGTAGTGCATGGAAAGCGCGTCGATACGCGCCGTGCCGTCCGCCATGGCGGCGATAATGCGCTGCCCGATCATATCGGTGCCCGCCGTTTCCACTTGCAAGTCGATCTCGAACCCCGTATCCGCAAAAAATTTCTGTTCGATCGCCTCTTTTACGGCGGCGTCTTCCGTGCCCGCGGCGCCGTTGAATTCCGCATAGATCACAACGGCGTTGGGCGAATAGGAAGAACCGCACCCCGCAAGAGGCAGCGCCGCCGCCAGCATACATGCCGCCAGCACCGCACACAGCCACTTTTTCATGCAAACCACACTCCTTATTTATCCTTTTACCGAACCGAGCATCAAGCCGGACATAAAATACTTCTGCAAAAAGGGATATACGCAGATGATGGGCAGCGTTGCCACGACCACCGTTGCCATTTTTACCGTTTCATCCACCCCTTTGACCCCGCCTCCCGACGGCGAAGTATCCTCTTGAATGATCTCGCGCAGCAGCGCCGTCAGCGGCAGCATATAGCGGTGATTGGAATCGAAATACAGCGTCGGTTCCGCCCACATGTTCCAATACTGCACCGCCGCAAACAGCGTCACGGTCGCAATGACGGGCACGGATACGGGCACAAAGATGCGCAGCAGCATGCGCCACGGCCCGCAGCCGTCCATCTTCGCCGCTTCCTCCATCTCCTGCGGCACACCGCGCAGGTAATTCATTTCCAAAATGCAGTTCCATGCGTTCATGGCGCCCGGAAGCAAAACGGCGAGATAATTGTTGCGCAGCTGCAATGTGCCCGCGATCCAAATGTACGAAGGCACCAACCCGCCCGAAAAGAGCATGGAAAAGAGCAGCACCACCATCAGCGCGCGTTTCCCGATCAAATTGCGGCGGGAGAGCCCGAATGCCGTAAGCGTGGTTACGGTAACTTGCAGCGCCGTGCCGCACACCGTGATGAGCACCGAACTCAAAAACGAATCGAAAATGCCGGACCCTTCCCCGAAAATGGCGGCGAACGCATCCAAAGACCATTCCGCCGGCCAAAGCGAATAACCGTGCAGCAAAAAGGAGGATTCCGAGGAAAACGCCGCCGAAAGAATGATCAGGTACGGGAGCAAAAAGCACAGCCCCAACAGTGTAAGAAAGATGTAATTGAAGATCTGAAAGGCGATCTGCCCGCGCGAACGGATACGCATATTACCAGATGCCCTCCTGCCCCATGCGTTTGACGGCAAAATTGGAGAGCAGGATCAAGATCAGCGAAATGATCCCCTGCACCAGCCCGTACGCGGTAGAGAGCGGAAATTCGCCGTACGCGCCGCCGTTTACGTTGGCGTAGATCTGCGTGCCGATGACCTGCGTCGTCTCCGCCAAAATGGGATTATCCCCCACCAACGAATAGATCTGATCAAAATCGTCTGAAAACAGCTTGCCCACCGTAAGGATGAGCGTGATGGTGATGGTCGGCGCAATGGAGGGCAGCGTGATCGAAACCGCCTGCCGCAGCCGCCCCGCGCCGTCTACATACGCCGCCTCGTACAGCCCCTTATCCACCGCCGTCATGGCGGCAAGAAACATGATCGTGCCCCACCCCACGCTCTTCCATAAGTTGGTCAAAACCAAGATCCACCGCCACTTGGACGCATCGGAGTACCAGCTTACAGGCTCTCCGCCGAAGAGGAGGATAAGCTGGTTGAACAGCCCGTTATCCGTATCCAAAAAGATGAGCAGCATGCCCGATACGATGACCCATGAAATAAAATTCGGCAGGTACGAGACGGTTTGAAACACGCGTTTGAACACCTTGCTGCGGATCTCGTTGATGAGCAGCGCCAGCACAACGGGCGCGGGAAAGCAGATCAACAATTTCATCAAATTCAGCAAAAGGGTATTGCGCACCATCTTCCACATATCCGGCCGGGTGAACATCACCTCGAACCAATACGTTCCGAGAAAGGTGTTGTCAAAGATACTCGGCAGCAGCGGATTATAATCCACGAACGCAAGGTACAGCCCGTACATGGGGATGAAGGAAAACAGAAGCAGGATGAGATACCCCGGCAGCAGCATCAAGTAGTACCCGCCGTTCTGCCGCAGGTAACTCACCGCTCTGCTTCTCCTTGTTTTTGTAAAGATCCCTGCTCTTTTCATACCGTTTTCAGCAAAACTTCTTTCAAGGCAACTTCAATGTTGTCGCCCCAAACGAACAGCCAGGAAGGAACGGAATACATGCGCTGTTCCTCTGTTTGCGCGCCCTCGTAACTTTCCACCGTTTCCGCAAGGATGAGCACCGATCCGTCCGCTTCGATCTGCGCGCCGCCGCTGTTGGTGAACGCGACCGCCTCGCCGTCCAGCGAAACACGCACGGAAATGCCGAGGAAGGTCCCGTCATCGCCGAAAACATCCTTTACGGAATAGACGAGCGTATGTTCCTGCGTCCAATCCGTTTCGGTGTATTTGCGCGCGCTTTCGGCATACTTTACGGTAAACCAGTTGTTGTTGTTTTCGGTGCCGATCATAAAGTATACGCCCCAGCTCGGATCGTATTTAAGACCGAGCAGCAGCCCTTTCGGGAAAGAGAGCCAGCCGTCCGCGGGGCGCTCGTTGCCGCGCAGCCCGAATTGCAGAAGGTCTGCGGATTCAAAGGCGTCCAGCGAAAAGGTGATCGACACCTCGCTGTTGTACACCTGTTCGCCGCGGTACACATACGCGCCGCCGCCCGTTGTAACGAACTGTGCCGAGATATTTTCCTCTTCCCCGACGCCGCCCGTGACCGCGATCGCTTCGGTGTGCACGAGCCTGTCATAGTAATAGAAGTACAGCGTATGCGCGGCAGCCGTGACGGGCGTAAAGGCCCCCTCTGCCAATTCCGCCTCTTTAAAACCGTAGGCATAGCGCACCGTTATATCCTGCGTAAGATCGACTTCGCCCATCGTGACGGAATACGCAGGCACCGAAAACGCCGTGTTGAGCGCCGCCGTAAGAACGGGCTCGCCCTCCCATGCAAAGGCGATCTGCGAATCGGTGGAAACGGGCACCTGCTTGATGATCTCCCCGTCCAGCACATACAGCACCGTGAACCCGGAAGCGTAGCGAAGGTCGGTCTGCACAGAGGCGCCCGCGTACCCTTCTCCCGCAATGTCGGGCTTCTCCTCGCCGTTGATCCAAATGAATTTTTTGACCTGTGAAGAAAGGTCCTCCTCTCCGCGTTTGACGGTGACGACGGGAAGAACGTATTCTTCTCCCACCGTAAAGGTTTGATCGTCTTCCTTGTCGATCGTGATCTCTGTGGTGACGGGCTTGCTGCCGTCCAACGTGAGCGAATAGATGTTTGCCGCAGTGCCCGCCCCGTTGAAATAGAAAGTCAGCCAGCCTGCCTGCGTCAGATCTTCGTTGATGCCGATCACGCGCGGCGAAAACGAAACGTCTCCGTCCTCGTTTGCCCATGCGCCCGTAAAAGAGATCTTCTCCCCGCCGATCCACGCTTCGAACAAAATGCTCTCCAACGTGCCGTCCGCGGCATAACGATCGGTAAACCGGAAGGAAAATTCCGTCCGCTGCGCAAACACTTCCGCCGTCGTTCCGGGGAGCGTAGCTTTGGCGTACGCGGAACCGTTGTACCCTTCGGATTTCACTTCAAACCCGTACTCTTGGTGGATCAGCAGCGAAATGCCGTCGTTCCAGCCGAATTGGTCGCTGCCTTCGGGCGCGTTTGCCGTACGCGGCACCGTATCCAAATTTTTGCCGCCGCGGATGTTGATGAGGAAAAAGACGGTATCCGAACTGCCGAGCTTGGCGTCCATCAAAAGGCTGACCTTTTCCCCGTATACTTTGTGCCCGCCGAAAGCAAGCGTTGCCCCGTCTCCCGTGATGCGGAACGCGCCGTCGGAAAGCGACGCCCCGGAAGAGACGTACCAATCCTCCGCGCGCTCGCCGATGTTGCCCTCCGCCAGCCCCGTGACGTTGACGGTAAACTCCTTTTGCGTCGTGTTGCCGTTAAAATCGGTCACGCTGTACAAAACGGTGTTTTCCCCGACGGCGCGGAAGGTGTACGTCTGTTCGCCCGAAAGGTCTGCCTTCTCCATCCCCGTCAGCGAAACTTTTAAACGGAAAGAGAGATCTTCGCCGAACGAATCGGTCACGCTCTGCGGCACGGGCAGTGTGAAAGGCGTATTGACGGAAACTTCGTATTCATCCTGCGTGCCGTCCGCAAAAACGATGGCGGGCGGTTCTGCCGATTCGCCGCGGGCGCAATCCACGCTGAACTCCGCGTACTGCGTGTTGCCGTTCCTATCCGTCACCACATAGCGGAACTGCCAAGCCCCCACCCGATCCGGCAGAACGGTATCCTCTTCCAACAGAGAAAACTCCGCTTCGTCCGGGGCTTTTATATACACTTTAATGCGGTCTGTAACGTCCGAATAGTCATTTTCGTCGCGGGCTGCCGCGGCGGGAAGGGTATATTCTTCGTTGAGCATCATCGGTTCGAATTGCCCCACGGAGAGCGAAGGCATGCGCACCGCGCTGCCGCCGTTTAAGGAGAGGGCGCGCAGCACGAAGCTGTCCGCGGAAGGATCGCCGATGACGTAGGCGCCGAAGCTCAGCCAACCCGCGATATCCGCATCGAATATCCCCAGCGCCTCGCTCTCTTCGCCGTAACGCGCCGCAACGGTCTCTTTGGCGATCTCCGCCGTGTAACCGGGAGACAGAGCCGTATCGCGGTCGATCCAAAGCTGTGCGGAAACGGTATCTTCCGCCGCCTGTATGCGGATGGAAACGGTATGCTCCTTTCCGTCGCACAGGTTCAAATTGATCTGCGGGAACAGGTCAAAATTGTTGTTGTTGATGGTGACGGCAAACGTCTGCACGCTTGCGCCGATGCGCATGTTCAAAAACTTCGGCCAATCCCCCTCTTCCGCCGCGGGCGCATCCTCCGCGCTGTTGGGCGTAAGATAGAAAGCAACGTTGTAGAACATGACCCCCGAAAGAGGCTGCGCCGTAAACGTGAACGAAACGAGGTCTCCGTTTTCCAGCTTTTCCCCTTTGTAAACGGCGCCCGTGAAATTCGTATTCTTTTTGCCCGCCACAACGATCTCGCCGAAATCGTTGTACACGGAATTTTGCGTATCCCCGCCCGCGATCCAGTTCTCTTCCTTCCCCGCGCCGACAAGGTTTTGCCCAAGCGTATCCGTCAAATTCTCCGCCACGGTGAGCGTTGCCGTAGCCGAAACGCTGTGGTTTGCAGAATCGCTTACAAAATATGTTACGGTGTACGTTCCCACTTTGGAGGGCGTATACGTCGGATTTTCGCCGAGCAGGGCGCCGACGGTCGGATTGGTCGCGGGGAACACATACACTTCGTCTTCCTCAAACAAAATGCGGATGCGGACCTGCCCGCTCAGATCTCCGTCCTCTTTATCCGTCGCCGTTGCCGAAGGCAGCGCGATCGCTTCGCGCACCTTTCCGGAAACCGCATCGGACGCAAGCGTAAGTTCCGGCGGCGCGTCCTGCTTTTCGGCGCACGCCGCAAACAGCCCCAGCGCGCACAGCGCCAGCGCCGCCAGCAATACAAACAAAACAACTTTCTTCTTCAAATCATTCTCCTCCTTTGGTTTTTCGCTCCACGCGAAAGGGCGGCTTTCGCCCTGCCGTTTCCGCGATTTTATGATACAACCGCCCCACCGGCATTAACAGTAATTTTTTATTGAATACTAGACATTTTTATAATAAAATCTAAAAAATAATCCTTTTTTAAAAGATTTTTCAGACAAATTTCTATTTCTCTATTGACAGAAGCGCACTTTGCCGATATAATCCTACACAAGAGGGAATGGTATGATCTATTACGAACGTGACAAATTCGGCGAAGGGGAAACGGCGATCATCGAAGAATTTGCGAACCTGCATTACCCGCACCCGCACTTTCACCGCAATTACGAGCTTATCCTGCTTTTAGACGGAGCGATGGAGATCCAAGTAAACGAAAAGCGGGTGCCGCTGCACACGGGCGAACTGCTGCTGATCATGCCGTACCAGATCCACGCCGTGTATTCCCGCGGGAACGCGCACGCGCGCAGCTGCATCTTTTCCCCTTCCTTGGTGGAAGAGTTTTACAAAACCACGCAAAACATGCTTCCGAAAAAGACCGTTACGCAGATCGACCCGCAAATCAACGCTTTCATCACGGCGCACCTGCGCCCCGCCGCGGGCAAGCTGCTGCTCAAATCCTGCCTGTACGCCGTATGTGCGGAGATCTCGCGCTTGACCGCGTTTACGGAGGATACCCAAAGCCGCGACATCGTGCTCATCCATAAAGTGATCACCTATGTGTCGCAAAACTATATGAACGACATCACGCTGAAAACGCTGGCAGAGGAACTCGGCTACAATTACCAATACCTCTCCAACTACCTGCACCGCTACCAGCTCTCCTTTCCTACGCTGCTCAACCAATACCGCATGGATTATGCAAAGCATCTGCTGCAAAAATCCGATTACTCCATCACCCACATAGCCTTCGAATGCGGGTACGAAAATATCCGAACCTTCAACCGGAATTTTTTTAAAGCGCACGGGCAGACCCCGCGCGATTTTAAAAAATCGCAATCCGAACCGCACCCCTGAGCAAAGCGCCCCGCCGAAAAACGGCGGAGCGCTTTGTTTGCGGAAAAAATTTGTTTGCGGAAAAAAATTTGTTAACGGCAAAAAAACGCTTCCGCCGCAACAATGCGGAAGCAGGGCGCTCTGTTTGCCAAAAAGCGTTTCTGCGCAGGCGGAAAACGCCCCGTTTGCGCGCGGAAAAATTTTTGCAAAAAAGGGCGCGGCGGCGTTTTTTGTATCATTTCCGCTCTTTCCCCAAAACCCGACGCGATCCGCGCGCAAAGGTATGCTATCATCGTATGCGGCGCGGAAGATCTGCATTTTGCCCGCACGGAAAACGCGGGCGGCACGCGCCACGGAGGGCGGCAATGGAGAAGCGATTTTCCGCAAAGTACGGCTATACGGCGGCGCTTTTATACTTGGCTCTGTTTTGCGGCATGTTTCTTTTAAACTTTACGATGCAAAACTTTGAACCGTTTTCGCTCGCCCTGTTGGCGGGAGCGCTGGTATGCGGCATGCATCCCCTGCTTTCGGCGGGTCTGTACATACTGGCGGGAGGCATTTCTCTGCTGCTTTCCCCCTTCCCCGCCATCGTGTTCGCGGCACAGGGTGTGCTACTCGGCGGCGCGTTTTTTCTGCTGCGGCGGAGCAAAAAAAGAGCGGGCGCGGCGGCGGCAGTGCTCTTTGCGGCGGCGCTCGTGCCCTATATCCTGCTGTTCGGCAGCTTTGTGTACGGCGGTTACGTGAAAGCCGCCGTTGTTGCGGCGGTCCTCTTGGCGCTCTGCCTCGTGTTTGCGGGCGCGATGCGCTGCCTGCTGCTGCGCGCGGGGCGGTGCGCCCTCTCCGCAGAAGAGCCGGTGCTGCTTGCCGCGGCAGGCGCAGCCGTCGGCATCGGGCTGTACAACTGCGCGGGCGGGTATGTGTACGAAGCGCTCGCCATCCTCCTCATCCTCGGCTGCGTGCGCATTTTCGGCAGCGGCAATGGCGCCTACTGCGCCTTTGCGGCGGCGTTTCCCCCCGTCATCTGCCGCAGCGCGGAGGCGGGCATGCTGCTGGCGGACGCCGCCGCGCTGTATGTGCTGTACGCCGCGGCGGCGGCTTTTTTGCTGCGCGGCGGAAAGCTGCCTGCCGCGCTCGGCGTCTTTTTGGCTGCCGTTATCCTGCGCTACTTTTCGGAATTTTACGGCACGCAACCGCCCGCCGAAACCTTTACCGACGCGCATTTTTACCTGACCATGCTCGTGCCCTTCCTCCCCTGCCTGCTCTTTGCGCTGCTGCCCGAAAAGCTGTTGAGCGCCCTCGCGCGGCGGGCGAACCTGTATGCGGAAAAGCCGCTCACGCGGGCGGGGATCAACCGCAGCCGCAGGCGCACCGCCGAACGCCTGTTCGAGATCTCTGCCGCCTTCCGCGAAATCGAGGGCGTGTTTTCCGAACCGGTGCCGCAAAACGACGGGATCGCCGCCTATTTGTTGGGCGCGGTGCGGGCGGAAGTTTGCACCGCCTGCCCGAACCGGGAACACTGCGACACCGAAGAAATGCGCGGCGGGCTGGAAAAGCTGATCGCCGTGGGGCTGGTAAAGGGCAAGGTGAACCTCATCGACCTGCCCGCCGCCCCCGCGGCGCACTGCCGCGACACCGCGGCAATCCTGTTTTCCCTCAACCGCCTGCTCGCCGAATACCGCCGCCACGCCGCCGAGGAAGAGAGCATCCTGCGCAGCCGCATCCTGCTGGCGCAGCAGGCGCGCGGCGTTGCCGAACTGCTCAAAAACCTAGCCTTGGACCTGAGCGCGCCCGCGGGAGAGCGGGCGGAGACCGAACAGGCGCTCTCCGCGGCGCTGCGGCGGGCGGGGATCCTGTGCGAAGAGGTGCTCGTATACGGCGAAGAAGCGGAAATCTACCTCGTTTTGAGCAGAGAAAAGGATACCGCCGCCGTGCAAGCCGTTGCCGAACAGGCGGCGGGCATGCCCCTTTCGCTCGCCTCCAAACAGCCGCTGAGCGCCGACAGGCTCGCCCTCCTCTTCCGCAAACGCCCTGCCTTTGACGCGGCGTTCGGCGTGGCAAGCGCCACCAAAGAGGGAGAATGCGCCTGCGGGGATACCTATTCGCTGACCCGCATCGACGAGCGCACCTTTTTGTGCGCGCTTTCGGACGGCATGGGCAGCGGGCAGGAAGCGCGCCGCATCTCCGACAGCGCGCTGACGCTGATCGAAAGTTTTTGCCGCGCGGGGATGCCGGGCGACGCCGCGCTCGCCGCGGTAAACGGGCTGTTGGCGGCGGGCAGAGAGGAGACGTTTGCCTGCGTGGACGCCGCCGTCGTCGATCTGGATACGGGGCGGGCGGAGATCGTAAAGATCGGCTCCCCCTATTCCTTTTTGCTGCGCGAGGCAAACGTGGAAGTATTGGAGAGCGAAAGCCTGCCGCTCGGCATTTTAGACAGCGTGCACCCGACCACGCTCACGCGCACCCTCGGCGAAGGCGATATGCTCGTATTGATCAGCGACGGCGTGGGCGCGGCGTTCGGGTCCGGCACGGACGCGGCGGAAGAGCTGGGCGCGCTGCAACAGGCGAACCCGCAGGCGCTGGCGGAGGAGCTGCTTGCGCGCGCGCTTTCCCGCACGGGGCGGGCGGAAGACGACATGACCGTAGTGGCGATCCGCCTCTGCCCCGGCGGCGCGCAAAGCGCGCAGGAGACGCCCGCCGCGGGCGGCGACTGCGGATAAAGCCGAAACAAACGGGCAAATGCAAAAACACGCGGAAACGGGCGGGCGCAAAATGCGCCCGCCCGCCCCTTTGCGGACATTCCGCACCGCGGCAGCGTTTGCGGCTTACTGCTTTCCGTCAAAAAGTTCCAGCGTGCGCCGCAGCAGCGGATAGTAGGTATCCGCCGCGTCGCCGACGTACACGGCGAGCAATTCTTTTGCCTTTTGCTCGTCCTGCCCGACGGTGGCGGCAAGCTCTTCCGCCTGTTGCGCGGAGAGCGGATACCCCGCCAAAATGCTCTGCACGCACGCCGCTTTGACGCTTACCGTCTGCTCTTTCCCCGTCAAACGGGAGACGACGACCTGCACCGCGGCGGCAAACGCGCCGCAGGTAAGCCCTTCGCCCAGCGCGCTCTCCGCCGCGGCGTCGCACACGCCGAAAAGCACCAAACGGTACGCCGTGTACAGCACCGCGCCCAAAAGGAACGGAAGCAGAGCCAGCAGCTTTTCCCCCGCCTTTTTGAGCAGCGTTTTTTTGAGCAAAAGAGTGATCCCCCACGCCGCGGCGCCGAACAGCAATACGTCTGCATTGAACTGCCGAAGATACGAAAACACCCCGATGAGATCCATACCGATTCCTCCGAGATTTTCCCGCCGCATCTTCATTGTACCATACGCGCGGCGCAAAAGAAAGGGTGCCTGCCGATTTTTTGCGGCAAGCGGCATGCCTTATAAAAAACGGAAAAGCTGCGCATGCTTGTGGCGTGAAAAAACAACAGCAACCGTTCGGCACGGACGCGGAACAAAACGCGGCGGCGCTCAAAGCGCTGCTCCCCGCGGAGGACGTGCTCGTTTACACCTTTTGCACGGCGGACGGCACGCCCTGTACCGCCGTGTATACAGACGGCATCACCGATAAAGAGCTTTTGGGCGACCTTGCGGCAAGGCCGCTCGCCGCCGCGGCGGCGCCGCGCACCCGCGAAGAGGCGAAGCAGCGCCTCCTCTTCCCCGAAACAAAGGACGCAAACGACTGCGCGGCGGCGGCGGAAGAGGTGCTGGCGGGCAACCCCGCCCTCTTTATCGGCGGCATTGCGGGCGCGATCGTGCTCGGCACAAAAAAAATTTCCGTACGCGCCGTTGCCGAACCGCAGACGGCGATCACCGTAAAAGGCCCGCGCGAAGGCTTTATCGAAGACATAAAGACCAATATGGGGCTGGTGCGGCGGCGGATCAAATCTCCCGCGCTGCGGCTGGACGGCTGCCGCGCGGGCAAATACAGCGGAACGGATATCCGCGTGGTGTATTTGGAGGGCATTGCCGACCGAAAAACCGTGCAACAGATCAAAGACCGCATCGCCGCCGTGCAGATCGACGGCGTGCCCGATTCTTCGTACATTGCGCGCTTCCTCGCCGAAAAGCCGTACTCCCTCTTCAAACAGACGGGAACGACCGAAAAACCGGATATCTTTTGCGCAAAACTGCTCGAAGGGCGGATAGGCGTGCTGGTAGACGGGTCTCCCATCGCCTTAACGCTGCCCTATCTGCTCGTGGAGGACTTTCAAAGCGCGCAAGACTACTTTGTTTCCCCCTACCGCGCCACGCTCAGCCGCCTGCTGCGCCTGCTGGCGGTGCTGCTGTCTCTGTACCTGCCCGCCTTTTATGTGGCGGCGCAGCTGTTCAAACTGCAACTGCTCCCCTTTGCGCTGCTGCTCACCGTTTCGGGCGGCATCCAAGGGATCCCGCTTTCGCCCAGCTTGGAACTCTTTTTCCTGCTCGCCGTGTTGGAGATCCTCATCGAAGCGAGCGTGCGCATGCCCAAATACGTGGCGCTCGCCCTTTCGGTGATCGGCGCGCTCGTGCTGGGCGACACCGCCGTCAAAGCGGGGCTGGTCTCTTCGCCCGCCATCATCATCGTGGCGATGAGCGGCATTGCGGCTTACACCGTGCCGGACCTGACGGGCACCCTTTCGGTGATGCGGCTGGCGTTCGTGGTGGTGGCGGGCAGCATCGGCACCTACGGCATTTTGCTCTTGACGGCGTTTTTGCTCTATTATCTGCTCACCTCCGACGGATACGGCGCGCCCCTTTTGGCGCCCTTTTCCCCGCTGGTACGGCGAGACTTGAAAGACAGCCTACTCAAAGCCGATCTCTTCGCCCTGGACCGCCGCCCCGCCGTGCTGCGAAGCAAAAACAAAACGCGGCTCAAAGCCGCAAAAAGGGAGGAACAACGCCATGGATAAACTGAAACTGCGGCAGATCTGCTTCCTCTTTGCGGCGGTGCTGCCCGCCGCAAAGCTGCTCATCTACCCCTCCACCCTCTCCTATTACGCAAAAAACGACCTGCTGCTCTCCGCCGCGCTCAATTTTTTGCTCGAAGGGGCGGTCATCGCGCTGGTGATGCTGTTGGCGCAAAAGACCCGCGGCACCTTTTTTTCGCTGCTGCAAAACACCTTCGGGCAAGCCGCCGCGCGCGCCGTATACCTGCTTTTGGCGCTGTTTTTGCTTGCCTCCGCCGTTTTGCCCATGCTCGAACAAAAAAATTTTGTGACGCAGGTCCTGTATGAAAACGTGCCGTCCGTGCTCTCCTTTATCCCCTTTTTTGCCGTGTGCGCCTTCGCCTGCACCAAGGGGCTGAAAGCGCTGGGCAGGATCGCAGACATTGCGCTGCCCGTGTTTGCCGTTTCCGTTGCCGTGCTGCTGCTCCTTGCGGCGCCGCACGCCGACCTCGGCGCATTGCAGCCGCCCGGCGCGGCGGGCGCGCGCGGCATTTTCACCGGCACGCTGTTTTCGCTGCCGTGGTACACGGAATGCCTCTTCCCCCTGCTGCTGCTCGGCCATTTCGACCACGAACGGGGCGCCGCATGGAAAGTGCTGCTCTCCTTTGCGGCGGGCGCGGGGGCGGTGCTGCTCTTCCTCGCCCTCTTTTACGGCATCTTTGCCGAGCTTACCATCCTCACGCAGTACCCGCTTGCGCACATCGCCAAGTATACGACCGTTTTTACCACGCTGGGCAGAGCGGATTTTTTGTTCATCTTTGCGGTGGCGCTGGTCTGCATTTTCTGCCTGTGCATCCCCTTGCAGCTGTGCGTACACTGCGTGCGCGAAGCCTTCCCCTCCGTTCCGCCCGCCGCCCCCGCCGTTGCGGTAAGCGCCGTGCTGCTTATCCTCTCCGTACTGCTCAATTATTCCTTTAACGCGGTGCAAACGCTGTGCATGCGGTACGCCTTCCCCGCCTATCTGCTGTTTGCCTATGCGCTGCCCGCTTTGAGCCTGCTGCTGCACAAAACGCCGCCGCAAGCCAAGGCGCGGCAAAACGGGCGCAGACGCAAAAAAAACAGCGAAGCGGCGGCGCTTCGGCAGGCACGCCGCCGAGAAAAAAGGCGGAGCAAGGAGCTCTTATGAAAAAACTTTTAACGTGGGCGCTGCTCGTGGCGGCGGGCGCATTGGTCCTGCTCTTTTTCTCCAACGATTTCGGGCTGATCGACATCCAAAAAACGGCGATCGTGGCGGCGATCGGCATCGACGCTTCCGCCGAACAAGAGGGGCAATGGAGCGTGACGGCGCAGATCGCCGTGCCGGATTCCGGCGCGGGAAAGGCAAGCAACGTGACCATCCCCGCCGCCGAAACGGTGGGCGCGGGCATTGCGGAAGTCAACCGCAAAACGGGATGGTACCCGACGCTCGTGCACTGCCGCCTCATCCTGCTGGGCGAAGAGGTCGCAAAAGAGGACGTGTTTGAAGTGTTGGGCTACTTTTTGCGCAGCGAATATGTGGAAGATTCTTGCCTGGTGGCGGTTTGCGCGGGCACGGCGCAAGAGACGCTCGGCGCCGCTTCGCCCGTCGGGGAGCTGACGGCGCTTGCCATCACAAAAGTGCTCTCCTCCGAGGCGCAGAAAACGGGGCTGGTGTGCGTGACCAACTTGCAAAACTTTGCCAAAGGATATTATTCGCGCGCCAAAAGCGGCTATCTGCCCCTCCTTTCGCTCAAAAAAGAGGCGGAGGGCGAAGGCGCTTCGGGCGGGGGTTCTTCCGGCGGCGAACAGGGCGGCGGGCAGAGCGGCGAAAAAAAGACGGCAGATGTTTTTGACGCCTCCGAAACGGTGCTGTTTTACAAGGGGAAACGCGCGGCGGTGCTTTCCCCTGCCGAAACGCTCGCCTTTAACCTTGCCGTAACGGCGACCGACTTTGCTTTCGGCGAAGTGCAGGCGGAGGAAAACGGCGCACCCGCCACATACAGCCTGAAAATGAAGGTCACAAAAAAAGCGCGGTCTCTTTCTCTAAAAGAAGATACGCCCGTGCTCACCTTTCACATCCGCGCCAATGCGCAGGTGGCGGATACGAGCGGCGCCTCCGCCCTAGATGCGGTGGCAAGAAAGGCGATCGTACCCGAACCCGTGCTGCGCGCCGCCGAACGAGAATTGGAAAAGCAGCTTACCGCCGTGTTGGAAAAAGCCGCCGAAAGCGGCTGCGACCTGTTCGGGATGAAACAGGCGCTGCTGCGCAGCCGCCCGCAAGACTACGACGCATTGGCGCCGACTTTGCTGCAAACCGCGCGCGCCGTATACGACATCCGCTTCGGCACCCTGCATTAAAAGGGAAGCCGCGCGCGCCATGTTTTGAACAAAGACAGAGCGCATGCTCCGCGGCGGGCGGCGCGGAACAGAACGCAAGCCGCCGCAGGTCGGCGCAGAGCAGAACGCACGCCGTTTTATAGGTCGGCGCAGAACAGAGCGCATATCTTATTTTGAACGAAGCCAAAGCGCATGCCGCCTTGCCTTGGCTGTCGGCGCGCAACACGGCGGCGGGCAGATTTTTATTAGGAAAACCCCGCCGCGGCAAGAGCGGGCAGATCTTTCGCAAAAAACCGCAGCCGAGGCAAAAAGGGCAACTATTACAAAAGCCCCACAGCGGCAGAAAAGGCAAGTTTTTGCAAAGGAAAAGCCCGCCGCGCCATACGGCGCCGCGGGCGGTTTGATTTGATTTTATTATTCAGTTGTGAGAGATCTCGCTAAGGTGCCTGCCCGTGTTCCCCATAATCGGTACGGATGCCGCTCAGCTTGCGCATTGCCGCGGCGCCCGCCATGTACGGGCTCTGCCTATTTCTTGATCTCCTTTTTCAATGAGTACATTGGAGTGCCCTCCTGTTAAGCAAGCTTCCGCAAAAAATCGGACTTGAACATAACAGTACCTCGCTTGCCGTCTGTGCCGCCTGCCCGTTGTTCCGCTGCGAATTTCGGAACCCGTGTACGTTTTACGGGCAAACGCCTCCGCGTGGAGCCCTCTCCACCTGTTCCGTCCCCTTGCGAAAGTATTCCGTGTGCACTTACCGGTGGAAACCCGCGCAAACCGTTGGGGGAAGGCGCCTGCGGCGCTTTCGGCTTTTGTTGTACCGAGAGGAGATTGCTTTCCTGCCGATTTCCCCTCTTCTTGCCTTTATTATACCACAAATTTTTACGCTGTCAAGGGGGTTTTTGAAAATTTTTTGAAAATTTTTAAACTTTTTTGAAATTGCCTTTCAAACAAAAAAAGACCGTGCGGCGCCCCCGATAAAGGGGAAGCGAAGCGCGCGCGGTGCGTGCGGCGCCGCTCCAAAAAGGCCGTGCGGCGCCGCCGCAAAACAGTGCGGGCGCGCAGTATTGCGCGCCCGCACTGTTTTATTGCCTTAAAACGCCGACAGGCTGAACCGGATCGACCCGCCCTCTGCCGCAAAGGTAAGTTCTTCGTTGCGGTACGCGGCGTTCTCTTGCAACGTTGCCTCCGAAACGGAAACTTCTTTGCCGGTTCCGTCGTTGTAAACGAGCCGCACCGTATACCTGTGTTGCGGAACGTACGCAAGGGTCAGCGTGATCATCCCGTCTTGGGTAAGTTCCCATTTGGAAAGATCCCGCGGATCGTTCGGGTCGAAAAAAGTCTGCACCTGTTTCGCGTCGGTGTTCTCCTGATGGTCCAAGTCTGTAAATGCTATGCAAAGACCATCGGTCTCCACGGAAAAGGGCTGAAATTCGACGGTCACATCCCATGTTTCCACGGGCACGGTCGGCTCCGCTTCTTTTACCGTGACCGTACAAACGATGCACCCGTTGTACGAAGAAACGTTGCTGCTTTGCAGGGCAAGAACGATCTGCGCCGTGCCCGTGTGCACTTTGGCGAGGTCGATCTTGACGGAACCGCCGACGATCATGCTGCCGTTGCCGTTGCGGTAGGAGAGCTCTAAGGCGTCGTTCGGGATGACGGTTTGATCCGAAGAGAGGCACTCTTCGACCTTGACAAGAGAGGTGTAGCCCCAATCGGTCGTAAAGGCGAGCTCCGCCGTCCCCTCCCCCGCAACGAACGAAGTTTCGTTGCCGCTATCCCACGCGAGGAAGCCGCGCGTATCGTCGGACTGCGGCGTATCGATAAACCCCGTTTCCACGGTCAGCGTCACGTTTTCGGCGGGCATGATATAGTTGAAGCGGTTTTCTTCCTCCGCGTCCTTTTCGCACGGCTGCCCGTTGTAATAGACCATTTCAATGGTGACGGCGCTGTACGAGGGCTCCACAACGGCGTACGCCTCCGTACCCGCCGTTGCCTTTGCCGTATGCCAGCCGAAAGAATACAGCGCGGAAGCGGGCGCCGTCACTTCGTATTCGGTTGCCGAACCGTCTCCTTCCGGGTTATCGCCGCCCGTGCCGCCGCAGGAAACGAGCAATGCGGCAGACCCGATCAGCAGCAGCGCAAGCAAACAGGAAAAGATCTTTTTCATACCGTCCTCCTCAAAGGCGGAAGCCGTTAAAACAACTTTGCTTTCCGCCGTGCGGAAAGCAAAGCCGCGGCTTTCGATTTATCCGTATTATAGCACGCCGCCCCGCAAAAGGCAAGGTCCTGAAAAAAATTTTTTCCCGCAAAACCGCAGACGCGCCCCGTCCGTTTTTTGCCTATGCAAAAGGGGCAAAGCTCCCCGCTTTGCCCCCTTTTTCCGCGAACGGTCATGCCCGCCCCGCCGCGCTTGCCTCTTCCTTCAATTTTTGCACGACGGGCGCGTCGGCGGGCGCCCACTGCGCCGCGTCCAGCGCGGCGACGGGCAGCCAGCAGAGCTGTTCGTGTTCGGTGCGCGTATACGGAGAGAGCAGCTCTACCACATAGGTATGCAGCGTAACGACGCGCTCCGGATACTCGTATGTAACGCAGGCAAAGGGGCGCAGCACGCGCGCCTTTGCGCACAGCTCCTCCGCAAGTTCGCGCACGAGCGCCTGTTCGGGCATTTCCCCCGCCTCGATCTTGCCGCCCGCAAATTCAAACTTATGCGCGATCTGCGCATAGCGGCTTTCGCCGCGCTTTGCCGCAAGCACGCAGCCGTCTTTGAGAATGACCGCCCCCACGACCTGCAAATGCTGTTTTTGTTCCATAGCCAAACCGTCTGCCTCGAAAAAGTATTTTAAAGCCCCAGCAAAAAGTACAGCAGCCCCACCGCCGTGCCCGAAAGCACGCCGTAAACGAGGATCGGTCCCGCAACGGTGAACATCTTTGCCGCAAGCCCCGTGATCATGCCCTCCGCTTTAAATTCGAGCGCGGGAGAGGCAACGCTGTTGGCAAACCCCGTGATGGGCACGATGGAGCCCGCGCCCGCCGCCTTGCCGATGCGGTCGTACACACCCAGCCCCGTTAAAAGGCAGCCCAAAAAAATGAGCGCCATCGATACGCTGCCCGCAAGCTCGTCTCCCGAAAGAGAAAACACTTCTTCGAACACAATGCGCAAAAACTGCCCTATGCAGCAGATGAGCCCGCCCACGATAAAGGCGCGCAGGCAGTTGTGGAAATGCTTTGTGGGCTGCGCGAAAGAGCGCACATACGCCAAATAGTTCCGGTTAACGAAGGAACGCGCCGCCATGCCGCCCCTCCTCTTCCGCGTGCGGCGGCACGCGGCTTTCGCGCTCGTCGCGCGTGCGGATCTCTCCCTCCGCCCGAACGGGAAATTTTGTCTTCATACACACAGTTTTCCCGCCCGTAAAGAGAAATATTCGTCCTTTTTTAAACGCCGCCGCCCGAACGGGCGGCGGCGCAATGCTCATTTTTGCTCGGCAAAGGCGAGCACCAAGGGATACAGCTTGTCTCCGTCGGCGACCTCGGTAAAGCGCACGGGCTTATCGCGCAGCTTGGAGAGGCTTGCGGGCACCTTCATCGCCGTGGCGATGTTCAGGTGCTTGATGGCTTTGAACGAATCTTTGATGTCGTTGCCGGTGATGGCGTACATGACGTCCTGCGGGAACTTGTACGGGCTTGCCGTGGATACGACGACCATGGGCGCCGCGTCCTTTTCGTGCTGAGCAATGTAATTGCCCGCCGCGTACATGGCGCAGGCGGTGTGCGTATCCATGGGATACTGGTATTCTTCAAAAAATTCGTAAATGGTCTCCACTGTTTCGTCTTCGCCGCAAAAATCCGCCCAAAACAGTTCGGAAAGCAGCGCCTTTTCCTCGTCGTAGAGTGCGTACACCCCTTCGGCGGCAAGTTTTTCCATGCGCAGCCCGACGCGCACGGCGTTCCTGCCGGAAAGTTCGAACAAGAGCCGCTCCAAATTGGAAGAGATGAGGATATCCATGGAGGGAGACATCGTTTTGTAAAACTCGCGCCGTTTGTCGTACACGCCCGTACGGATAAAATCGGTAAGCACGTTGTTTTTGTTGGAAGCGCAGATGAGCTTGCCTACGGGCAGCCCCATGCGCTTGGCGTAATATGCCGCGAGGATGTTGCCGAAATTGCCCGTGGGCACGGCAAAGTTGACTTCCGCCCCCGCATCGATCTGCCCCGAAGAAACGAGGTCGAGATACGCAGAAAAATAATAGGCGATCTGCGGCGCGAGCCTGCCGAAGTTGATGGAGTTTGCCGAGGAGAGGATCACGCCCTTTTTAAGCAGCTCTTCCTTATACGCGTCGCCGGTGAAGATGGTTTTTACGGCGCTTTGGCATTCGTCGAAATTGCCGCGCACGGCAACGACGCGCACGTTGCCGCCCTCCTGCGTAGCCATTTGCAGCTTTTGCATTTTGGAAACGCCCTCTCCGGGGTAAAACACCATGATCTTGACGCCTTCCGCGTCCTTAAACCCTTCGAGCGCGGCTTTGCCCGTATCACCGCTGGTGGCAACGAGGATAAGCACCGTCTCCTTTTTTCCGCACAGGTCGCACCCCTTGCGCAGCAGATAGGGCAGCACGGTCAGCGCCATATCCTTAAACGCGCAGGTCGGGCCGTGGAACAGTTCGAGCATGTACAGCCCGGCGTCGATCTTGACCAGCGGCGCGGGGTCGCTCCCTTCAAAGCGGGCGTACGCCTCTTCGCACGCCTTTACGAGACCCGCGGCATCGTATTCGTCTAAATATTTGGAAAGCACGAAGGCGGTGCGCTCGGCATAGCTCATGGGGAGCATGCTCTCCAACTCTTCCGCCGAAACCTGCGGAAACGCTTCGGGCACGAACAGCCCGCCGTCCGAAGCAATGCCCTGCACGATCGCCTGCGCGCCCGTAACGCTCTCTCCGCCGCGCGTACTGATAAACTTCATTTTAGACCTCGCTTACATGCAAATACGCGCGGAAAAACGCCGCGCTTGTTCTGTGCTTTCCCCGAACGGAAAAAGCATTTTCCCTGTATGTACCTTGCTTTTTTCGCGGCGCGGCGCCCTGCCGCGCGCTATTTTTAACGGTTATAAATCCACGCCCTTTGCTTTTGCCCGCCGCACCGTTTGCGCGGCGGGCACGCAAGAGCGGTCAAATGTATTTTGCGATAAAATCGGGCAAGTCTTCCTTGGCGGCGCTGCACGTAACGTACACGGTCAGCCCGTTTTGCTCGGCAAGGCGGTCGATGACGTAATAGAAAGCCGCCATGTCTTTCAGCTCTTTGCCCGCAATGCGCGCAGCCCCGTCGATGAAGAGATATTCGTTGTCGTTATTTGCGGCAACGATCCCCTTGATGAACCCGATGAGCGCCTCTTCGCCCGCGATCATAAAATCGCCCGTATCGATGAAACGGATATCCCTTTGCAGGTCGTACATATAACGCTTGGTGTTGGTGATAAAGATCATGTGACCCTTAGCCGAAGCCACCTTTGCGTTTGCCTCGTCGATTAAGATCTTGGTTTTTCCTGTGCCTTTCGGCCCATAGATGATTTTGATCATGGAAACCTCCGTTTATAGTTCGTTGAGCTGCAAATGCTTTGAGCTGCTTTTATTGTACCCTATTTTTGCGCGAGTTTCAACCACTTTTTTGAAAAAATTTGTGTCGGAACACAAAAATTTTTCCGCCGCCTGCGTTCCGCGCAAAAATGCGGGGCACGGTCCGCGCCCGTTCCGCCCCTATTTCAGCCGCCCGAACGCGATAAATTCGCGGTGGCGGTCACGGTCTAACTGGCGGATCATGTTATCCAGCTCGTCGTCGCCCCAAACGCTGTTGCGCCCGGCGGCATATTCGCTGTCTACGATCTCTTTCATCTTTACGACCAACCCGTCGCGCTTATCGATCTTGTGCCCTTCGGGGAGGAAATAATAATCGTTGATCCAATACGCGATCCCCGCCAGCCCGCTGGCGTTGTTGATGGAAACGCGCGCGGGTCTGCCCAAGATCTTTTCGGTGTCGAAGATATTGTAGATCTCCGGGTCTTTGAGCATGCCGTCCGCATGGATGCCCGCGCGGGTGGAGTTGAACGCCCTCCCCACAAACGGCGTGTTGGGCGGGATGATGTAACCGAGCTCGTCCTCAAAATAGCGCGCGATGGCGGTTATGGCGGAAAAATCCATGCCGTTTGCCGTGCCGCGCAGCGAGGCGTATTCCAGCGCCATCGCTTCGAGCGGGCAGTTGCCCGTGCGCTCGCCGATGCCCAAAAGCGAACAGTTGACGGCGCTCGCCCCGTACAGCCACGCCGTGGCGGCATTGGTGACCACCTTGTAAAAGTCGTTGTGCCCGTGCCACTCCAACAGTTCGCTGGGCACCTCCGCATGGTGGTGCAGCCCGTACACGATGCCCTGCACGCTGCGCGGAAGGGAGGTGCCGGGGTAGTTGACGCCGAAGCCCATCGTATCGCACATGCGGATCTTGATGGGGATGCCACTCTCCCGCGAAAGTTTCATCAGTTCGTTGGCAAAGGGCACGACGAACCCGTAAAAATCGGCGCGGGTGATATCTTCAAAGTGGCAGCGCGGCTTGATGCCGTACGCGAGCGCGCTCTTTACGATGCCGAGGTATTTATCCATCGCCTGCGCGCGCGTCAGGTTCATCTTTTTGAAGATGTGATAATCCGAACAGCTGACCAGCACGCCCGTTTCGGCAACGCCCGCCTCTTTGACCAGTTCGAAATCCTTTTCGTTGGCGCGGATCCACGTTGTGATCTCCGGGAATTTCAGCCCCAGGTCGCGGCAGGCTTGCAGCGCGCTCCGATCCTTTTCGCTGTACAAAAAGAATTCGCTTTGGCGGATGACGCCCTGCGGCCCGCCCAAACGCGCCATGAGCTTGAAAATATCCACGATCTGCTTGACCGTAAAGGGCGAGGTGGATTGCTGCCCGTCTCGGAACGTCGTATCCGTGATCCAGATCTCGGCGGGCATATCCATCGGCACGTTGCGGAAGTTGAAAACGACCTTCGGGATCTCGTCATACGGGTACAGGTCGCGGAAGAGCTCCGGGTTCTCCACGTCCTGCAATTCGTAATGATATTTATCCTCTTCGAGGAGGTTTCTGCTTTTGTCGAAGTAGATCACCTTTTAAAAGACCTCCTTGACGAACTCTTCGATGCGTTTCAGCCCCTCGGCGATATCCTCTTTGGAGATGGCATAAGACAGGCGCACGCATTCATCGTCGCCGAACGCGATGCCGGGCACCACGGCGACCCCTTTTTCCAGCAGCATGTCCGCCACGTCGAGCGAGCCCTCGATCTTCCTGCCGCGGTAGCGCTTCCCGTACAGCTTGTTTACGATGAGCATAATGTAGAACGCGCCGTCCGGCACGATGCAGCCCACGCCGCCGATGCGCCCGATGCGCTCGATCATGAATTTGCGCCTGTCGTTGAAGATCTCCCGCATCTTCACCAGCTCTTCCTCGCTGCCTTCCAGCGCGGCGAGCGCCGCATACTGCGAAACGCTGGCGGGGTTGCTCGTGGCGTGGCTCTGGAACGAATCGATGGCTTTGGCGACCTCCTTCGGCGCGGCAAGCCAGCCGATGCGCCAACCCGTCATGGCGTACGTTTTGGAAACGCCGTCTACGACCACGGTGTGCTCCTTCATCCATTCGCTTGCCCGCGCAATGGAAAAATGCTGCACGCCGTCGTAAATGAGCTTGGAATAGATCTCGTCCGAAAGCACCCAAACGCCCGCCTCTTCGCACACCTTTGCGATGGCGCGAATCTCCGCTTCGGTATACACGGCGCCCGTCGGGTTGGAGGGAGAGTTGAACACGAGCATCTTGGTCTTCGGCGTGATCGCCTTTTTGAGGTCGGCGGGGTCGATCTTGAAGTGGTTCTCCTTATGCCCCTCCACAAACACGCTGACGCCGCCGCAAACTTTTACGAGTTCTGGGTAGGTCAGCCAATACGGGGCGGGGATGATCACCTCGTCTCCCTTTTCGATCAGCGCAAACATCGCGTTGAAAATGGAATGCTTGGCGCCCGAAGAGACGATGATCTGCGCGCGCTCGTAATGCAGACCCTGCTCCTTTTCAAACTTTTCCGCGATCTTGTCGCGCAGCTGCGGCAGCCCCGAAGAGGGCGTGTACTTGGTGCAGCCCGCGTCCAGCGCCGCTTTTGCCGCGTCGATGATGTGCTGCGGCGTGTTGAAATCCGGTTCACCCGCGCCGAAGCCGATGACGGACTTCCCCTCCGCTTTCATCGCTTTCGCCTTTGCCGTGATGGCAAGGGTCAGGGAAGGAGAGATGGATGCGATCCTCTTCGTAACGCTCATTTGTGTTTACCTCTCTATATGAAAAATTTTCTTTTTCCTGTTTTATGCAGCGCAAAGTCCGCCCGCGGCTTTTATGCGGCGCAAATCGCGCCCGCGCCGCTCCTGACGGCAAAAATTGCGCCCGCGGCTTTACCGCTCCTCTTTGCTGCCGGCAAGCTGCGCCTCGCGGTCGGCAATGGCAAGGCTGTCGAGCATGCCGCCGATCTCGCCCTGCATAAAGCTGTCCAGCGAATACAGCGTCAGCCCGATGCGATGGTCGGTAACGCGGTTTTGCGGAAAGTTGTAGGTGCGGATGCGCTCGCTGCGGTCGCCCGAACCGATCTGGCTCTTGCGGTTTTCGGCATAGTCGCTTTGGTACTTCGAATTATAATAATCGTACAAACGGCTTTTGAGCACCTTCATCGCTTTATCGCGGTTTTTCAGCTGCGAACGCTCGTCCTGGCAGGTGACCACGATGCCCGTGGGCAGGTGGGTGATGCGGATGCAGCTCTCCGTTTTGTTGATGTGCTGCCCGCCCGCGCCGCCCGAACGGTAGGTATCGATCTTCAAATCCTTTTCGTTGATCTCCACGTCCACGTCTTCGGGTTCGGGCAGCACCGCCACCGTCACGGTGGAGGTATGCACCCTGCCCTGCGATTCGGTTTCGGGCACCCGCTGCACGCGGTGCACGCCGCTCTCGTATTTGAGCTTGCTGTACACGCCCTTCCCCGCCACGGTGAACACCGCCTCTTTCATGCCGCCCAGCTCCGTTTCGCTCGCGTCGATCAGCTCGGTTTTCCAGCGCATGGAATCGGCATAGCGGCAGTACATGTTGTACAGTTCCGCGGCAAATAGGCTCGCCTCTTCGCCGCCCGCCCCGCCGCGGATCTCCATAACGACGTTGCGTTCGTCGTTTTTATCCTTGGGCAGCAGCAAAATGCGCAGCGCGTCTTCCTGCGCGGCGAGCTTTTCTTTGAGCGAATACCCCTCCTGCTCCAACAGCTCGCGCAGCTCCCTGTCGCCCTCCTCTTCGGCGGCGCGGAACGCATCGTTCATTTCGCGCTCGGTCTTTTTGTATTCGAGGTATTTTTCCGCCGTTTCGGAAATGTCGGCATGCTCCTTGGCGCACTGCGTCCACCGTTCGGGCTTTGCAATGACCGCGGGGTCCGCCATCTCCGCCGAAAGCGCGTTGTATTTTTTTAAAATGTCTTCTAATTTATCGATCATGATACAAAACTCTGTTCACGAAAAAAGTTTTGAATGAGACGAAAGCAATTTCGCGGACCCTTTACAGCACCGCCCGGATATACCGCTCCACGCCCTGCAAATCGCGCAGGACCATGGTGTACTCGAACTTTGCCAAAAGCCGCACGATCTCCTGCGCCTGCCCCTGCCCGCATTCGAGCAGCAGCGTGCCCCCCGCGGCGAGGCGGCGGGGCGCGTCCTTGGCGATCCGCCGGTAAAAATCCAACCCGTCTTCCCCGCCGTCTAAGGCGAGCATCGGCTCGTGCTCGCGCACTTCCCTTTGCAGCGACGCCAGATCGCCGCGCTTTACGTAGGGCGGGTTGCAGACGATGACGTTGAATTTCCCCTTTACGTTGGCAAACAGGTCGCTTTCGATAAAGCGGATATCGGCGCCGTTCTCTTTGGCGTTTTCGCGCGCGAGCGCCAGCGCGTCGGCACTGATATCCGCCGCGGTGACCGATATGTTTTTCCCTGCCGCCATTTTGGAAACGGCAACGGCGATGCAGCCGCTGCCCGTGCACAGGTCGAGCACCTTATCCCCCTCTTCGCAGGTGTTTGCCGCAAGAGAGGCAAGCATCTCCGTTTCGGGGCGGGGAATGAGCGCGCGGGCGTCCGTTTTGATCTCATACCCGCAAAAATTTGCGGAACCCAAAATATACCACAGCGGTTTGCCCGCCAGCCGCTGCGCGGCAAGGGCGTCCAGCGCGCGCACCTTTCCCGGCACGAGCACGGCGTCCGACGCGGAAAGCTCGCTGCGCGCGATGCCCGTTTGCAGGCTGACCAGCCACTCCGCGTCGCTGCGGTCGATGCCCTTTTCTTCGAACAGCGCCGCAAGCTCTTCGGTATATTTATGCACCGATTTGGAAACAACAAAATCCGTTTCGGGCAGAGAAGGGTCGGCGTCCATTTCGTACACCCTTTTGAACGCCGCGATGGCAACTTCCAGCTGCGCCTCGTCCGGCTCGCGCGTGGTGAGCTTTTGCAGGGCAAAACCGGGCGCCTTGATGGGCAGCAGCCATTTGCTCTGCGACTTGGCGAGCAGTTTGAGCACCTCGTAGGAGATGCCCGCGATCAGCGGAAGAAAACACAGTTTGACGAGCAGCTGCACGATAAATTCGAGCACGCTGTTGCCGATGCCGAAATATACGCCCGCAAACAGCCAGTTCACGAAGCAATACACGACGATGCTGATGAACACGACCAAAAACAAAAAGGTGGTGCCGCAGCGGTCATGGATGCGCGAACAGGTCTTGGCGTTTTCGGGCGTCATGGGCAGCCCGCGTTCGAAACAGCTGATGGTCTTGTGCTCGGCGCCGTGGTACATGAATACGCGGCGGATATCCTTCATCGCCGTAACGGCAACGATGTAGAGCACAAAGATGATCAGCCTGCACAGCCCCTGAAAGAGGTTGTAACAGATGGTATACTTTGCCAGCCAAGGCACCCCCGTGCCCGCCAAAAGGTTTGCAAACACGATGGGCAGCACGATGAACAGCCCCAGCGCCAGCAAAACGCCGAGAACGGTCGCAAGCGTGGTGATGACGGACATAAGGTTGATGTGCAGCTTTTTTTCGCACCACTTTTCAAATTTGCCCGGCTCGCCCTCGTCGCCGTACACTTCGGCGCTGCGCATCAAAATGCGCGACCCCGTGACCAGCGAAGAGACGAGGTTGACGACCCCGCGCAGCAACGGGATCTTGGCGATGCGGCGCATGTGTTTGGAGGGGTTGAGCCGCCTGCTCTCCACTTGGATGTTCCCCTCCGGGTCGCGCACGGCGGTGGCGTACGCCGTTTTGCCGCGCATCATCACCCCTTCGAGCACCGCCTGCCCGCCGATGTAGGTGCGGTTATCTTTCTTTTTTTTCTCTTTTTTACTCATATCGTACCGAACCGATCCTGCCGCGCCGAAAGGTTTGCGCCCGCTCTGCGCGCCGCAAAAAAACGCTTTGCCCGCGCGCATGCGGCAGCGCCGCGCCCGCCGCGGCAAAAAAAGAAAATCAGCCCCCGCGCAAAGCCAAGAGCTGACATCCGTATCCTTACATACCGTATCTCTTTTTGAACTTATCCACTCTGCCGCCGGTATCAACGAGTTTCTGCCTGCCCGTAAAGAAGGGATGGCATTTGCTGCAAATATCCACTTTGATGGAATCGCCCTTTTTGGTCGTGCCCGTTTTGAATGTAGCCCCGCAGGCGCAGGTAACGGTGACCTCGTGATAATCCGGATGAATTTCGGGTTTCATACGTCCACCTCGCAAATTACTTTCTCTTTTCAAGATGCTGGTTTATTATATATTATTTTCGCGGGCAAGTCAAACAAATCGGGGCGGTTGCAGAATTTTTTTTGCGCAGGCGCGCGGCGTACGGTTGCAAAATTTTTTTGCGCAGGCGCGCGGCGGGCGCACGGCGCGGTCTTTTCCGCCTCCCGCCCGTTGCTTGCGCGGGCAGCCGCTTTTTCCGCCGCGGCGGCAGGCGCGCAAAACGCTTGCCAAATTTCGGAAAAGGGCGTATAATGGGCACTGTTATCTCGCTCCGCCGCACCGCGCGGCGGAGCGGAAAAGCGGAGGAAGTATGCAGATCTGGAAAATACCGTCCCCCAAATCCCTTGTTCGGGAAGAAGGCGTGGAAACGCTGGAAACCCCGACGCAGGCAAAGATACGGATCACGAACGTTCTGCTCACGCCGAGCGATCTGCGCGTGTGGCGCGGCTCCGTAAAGCCGCAGTACCCCGTTGTTCCCTGCCGTTTTGCCGTGGGCATCGTGGGAGAAGCGGGAGCAGACTGCCTTTCGGTCGAAAAAAACACGCGCGTATACCTGCGCGACAGCCTGCCCTGCGGGCAATGCGAGCAGTGCCTCTCCGGGCACGGCGAAAACTGCCTGCACATGCAGACGGCGGGCATGGACCGCGAGGGATTTTTGCGCGACTTTGCGGTGGCGGAAGAATCCGCCCTCTGCGCGCTCCCCCCTTCCGTTTCGGATACGGACGCGCTGTTTGTCGGCGTTGTTTCTCTCTGCGAGGCGGTCATCGACCGATTGAACGCGCCGAAAGGTTCGCACATCGCCGTGTTCGGCGCAGGCGAGATCGGCAATCTTTTGTGCCAGCTGCTCATCTACCACCAGGCGGTGCCCATTCTCATCGACTCCGACGAAAAGCGGCTTTCCGCGGCGGCGGCTTGCGGCATTTATTATACGCTGCCCGCCGACGAACAGCTGCTCCCCTCCATCGCGCGCCTCACGGGCGGGCGCATGGCGGCTTGCAGCGTGTACACCAGCTACAACACCATGCCCGCCGACCTCCCCTACGAAGCGACTTCCGTGGGCGGAACGGTCGTTTATACGGGGTACGGCTTCCCCTCCACAAAGACGTCGCTCAAACCCGCGCTGGACAGGCGGCTGACGCTGACCGCCGTAACGGACAGCTACAACAACTGCACCGCCGCGATCAACCTGCTCGTGAACAAGGCGGTGAACCTCGCGCCCATCGCGCCGGAAGTTTTTTCCGCCGCCGAGGCGGAACAGCTTTTCGCCTCCCGCGCGGAGGAGATGGCGGAGGGAAAAAACGTAAAGTGCTGCGCGCTCAACCTGCTGTAACGGGGCGGCGCGGGCTCTTTCGATCCGATCCGACGAGCTGCCGTGCGCGGGCGGCGGAGGCGTTTGCCCCGCCGCCCGCGCAGAGGGCAGCCTCTTTTTTACGGCTCTCGCGCACTTACGGCGCGTAAAAAACGAAGAGCCTGCAAGGTGGTCTTATGCGCGGATCTTCGATGCGCGGCGGCAGGCTTTTAAAACTGCTGACCAGCAAATTTCTGATCATTTTTTTGACGCTGCTCGCCGAACTTTTGCTCGTGCCCGCGGCGGTGTTCCTGCTGGTCGTTTATTTCCGCAACCCGTGGCTGGACTTAGCGCTCGTGCTCTTGGTCATCGCGCTGGATATCGGGCTCATTTTGTTCATCATCAATTCCGAGATCAACGCCGAATACAAGATCGCGTGGATCGTGCCCATCCTGCTGCTGCCGCTGATGGGCGCCGTTTGGTACCTGCTTTTGCGCAGGCGGAAGCTGCCCCGCCGCAAACTGCGCGAATTGGCACTGCGCTTCCCCGGAGCGGAACAGCTGTACGCGCAGGACCCCGCCGCCCGCGGCAAATTTGCCGCAACGAGCGAATTTGCCGCGCAGTGCGCGGATCTTGCCACAACGCGCTGCCTGCTGCCCGCCTCCGACTGTACGGGGTTTGAGTACTTTCCGAGCGGCGAACAATACGCCGCGCGCATGTTCGAAGAGCTCAAAAAAGCGAAAAAGTACATCTTTTTGGAAACTTTTATCATCGCGCGGGGGCGTTTTTGGGATTCGCTGGTCGGCGTGCTGCAAGAACGGGCAAGCGCGGGCGTGGACGTGCGCCTGATCTACGACGACATCGGGTCAATGGGGCGCATCCCCACGAACGAGGCAAAGAGGTTGGAAAAGGTCGGCATCCGCTGCATCTGCTTCAACCGTTTCCGCCCCGTTGTAGACGTCGGGCAGAACAACCGCACCCACCGCAAGATCACCGTGATCGACGGCGAGATCGCCTTTACGGGCGGGCTGAACTTTGCGGACGAATACCTGAACATCACCCACCCGCACGGGCACTGGAAAGACTGCGGCATCCTGATCCGCGGCCGCGCGGTGCAAAATTTTACCGCCATGT
Organism: uncultured Clostridia bacterium; assembly: GCA_944346885.1. Lineage (GTDB taxonomy): Bacteria > Bacillota > Clostridia > Christensenellales > Borkfalkiaceae > Borkfalkia. Next base: position 39,489 of record CALVMR010000036.1, read on the forward strand.
TTTTGCAGCTTTGGGCGCTGCGCAAGGAGGGAGAAGATCTCTCCAAATACCTCTCCTCCTCCCCCGAAGGGAACATTGCGTGCCTGCCTTTTTGCGATACGCCGCTGGGCAACGGCACCAACATCTGCGAGGACCTGTACCTGAAATTCATCTACCACGCGAAAAAGTACATCTACATCATGACCCCCTATCTCATCTTGGACGGAGAGATGAAGCGCGCGTTGATCGCGGCGGCGGACGCGGGGGTGGACGTGCGCATCATCGTGCCGGATAACCCCGATAAAAAGTTCGTGTTTTCGGTGACGAAAGCGTTTTACTCGCAGCTCGTGCGCGAGGGGATCAAAGTGTACCGCTACAAACTCGGCTTCCTCCACGCCAAGAGCATCGTTTGCGACGGGGAGTGCTGCATCATCGGCTCCACAAACATGGATTTCCGAAGCTGGTACCTGCACTTTGAATGCAACGCCGCCTTCTTCGACGAGACCGTGAGCCGCGCCGTGTACGAAGATTTTACCGAAACCTGCGCCAAAAGCATGCTCGTGACCAAAGAACAGATCAAGATCGGGCTGCCGCGCCTGCTCTACCGCGCGCTGCTGCGCATCTTCGCGCCGCTGATGTAGCGGCGCGCCCGAACCGCGCGAGGAAGGTACGCAATGATAAAACTTGTGGCAAGCGACTTGGACGGAACGCTGCTGGACCCTGCCGGGAACCTGCCCGCGGGCACGTTCCGCGTCATCGAAAAGCTCCGCGAACGCGGCATTTTGTTCTGCGCGGCGAGCGGGCGGCAGCTCGTTGCCCTGCGGCAGATGTTTGCGCCCGTGGCGGATAAAATGCTCTTCCTCGCCGAAAACGGCGCCATCGTGGCGGACGGGAAGCGGACGCTGTACTGCCGCACGCTCCGCCCGAAGGATATTTTGCGCGCCCTGCGCGCGATCGAAGCGCTCGGCAGCGCGCATACCCTGCTGTGTACCCCCGAATGCGCCTATTACGAAGAGGAGGCGCAGCCCTTTTTGTACTATGTAAAGGCATCCTACGTCAGCAACAGCAAGGCGGCGCTCGCCTCCGTTGCCGAAACCGAGCGGGTGTGCAAGATCTCGGTGTACGACGACAACGCACCCGAAAAAAAGACGATGACCGTGCTGCCGCACGCCCTGCCCGACCTGCGCGTGACCCTTTCGGGCGGAAACTGGTTGGATATCTCCGAAAAGAACACACACAAAGGGCGGGCGATGCGCTTTATCCAAAGGGCGTTTTCCTTCCGCAAAGAGGAATGCCTCGCCTTCGGCGACCATATGAACGACTACGAGATGCTCATCGAATGCGGGCACCCCTACCTCCCCGAAAATGCCTATCCGCCTTTGAAAAAGCTGCTCGGCAAGATCGTCCCCTCCAATGCCGAGGGCGGTGTTTTGGCGGCGCTGGAATGCCTTTCGGAAGGGAAACTTCCGAACGTTCTCTCTTAGCCGAACGCCGCCCGATCGCGGCAAAGCGCTTTGCCGCAAACAAAACCGAACAAACGAAAAGCCCGCCCTTCCGCGACCTGCGGAAGGGCGGGCTTTTCGGCACGGCGCGCCTTTTCTGTGCGGCGCACCTTTTTTATGCGGCGTGCCTTTGCGGCTTTGCGGCAGACTGCGCCGTTTCCGCCGCCGCGGCGGTCACATCAGCGGGATATTTTCCCTGCGGCACAGCTCTTCGTTCGCCTTATCCCAAACGGAGACCTGCACTTCGCCGATGTGCCGCTTATTCAGCAAAAACATGCACAGGCGGGATTGCCCGATGCCGCCGCCCATCGTGAGCGGCAATTCCCCCGCCGCAAGTGCGCGGTGGAAGGGAAATTGGAGCCGTTCGGCGCAATTTTCCGCATTGAGCTGGCGCACGAGGCTCTCCTCGTCCACGCGGATGCCCATCGAAGAGAGCTCGAACGCGCAGCCGAGCACGGGATAGTACAGCACGATGTCGCCGTTCAGCGCCCAATCGTCGTAGTCGGGCGCCCTTCCGTCGTGCTTACTGCCCGAACGCAGCTTGCCGCCGATCTGCATGATGAACGTTGCGCCGTGCTCGCGCACGTATGCCGTTTCCCGCTCTTTCGGCGTCAGGGCGGGGTAGCGGTCCTCCAACTCCTGCGTGGTGATGAACCCGATCTCTTCGTCCAGGAAATTATCCAGCGCCGGATACAGGCGGCAGAGCCGCTCCGCCGTTTCGCGCAGCGCGGCGTAGATCTTTTGCACGGTCGAACGCAGAAAAGCCTCCGTGCGGTCCTGGCGGGTGATGACCGCCTCCCAGTCCCATTGATCGACGTACAGCGAGTGCAGGCGGTCGGGCGTTTCGTCGCGGCGGATGGCGTTCATGTCGCAATACAGCCCGAACCGCGGCCCGAAGCGGTATTTTGCCAGCGCATAGCGCTTCCACTTTGCCAGCGAATGCACGACTTCCGCGATCTCGCCCGTGCTGCCGATATCGAAGGAAACGGGGCGTTCGACCCCGTTGAGGTTGTCGTTCAACCCGCTGGAACGCAGCACGAACAGCGGCGCGCTGATGCGCGTTAAGTTGAGCGCGGCGGAGAGCTGCTGCTCAAATTCACGCTTGATCTGCGTGATGGCATGCTCGGTTTCGATCAAATTCAATTTAGGAACATACATACCTTTACCTCGGCAGGGCGCCGCCGAACAGGCGGCAGCGCCACAATTGTGAAAATGTGCGAATGAACAGATCCGCCTCCCGCTCCATCTGCGGGGCGGCGGCGCGGGCGGCTTCGTCGAACACGCCCACGGCGTACATGCCCGCCTGCTTTGCGGCGCGCAGCGCCGTCAAATTATCCTCGAACACGACGCACCGCGCGGGCGGCGTGCCCAGCTTATCCGCGCAGAGCAAAAACACGTCCGGGCGGTCCTTGTGCGCGCCCGCCTCGTCCGCCGTGGTGATCGCGGAAAACAGCCCGCGGATGCCGCCCGCGTCCAGCACGGGCAAAAACAGCTCCGGCGCGGAGGCGGTGGCAACGCCCAAGCGCACGCCAGAAGCATGCAGCGCGCGCACATAGGCGAGCGCGTCCGGCTTGAAATAGCGGCACGCATCCGCCGCGGCGTACTTTTGCGCGACCAGCGCGCGCCACTCTTCCAGTACGGCGGGCACGCTCTCTTCGGGCAGATATTTTTGGACCGTAAACCGCGCGCTCGCGCAAAAGCCGAGGTGCGCGATCTCGTCCTGATACCCCGGCGGGACCGCCATCCCCCTGCTCGCAAAAAACGCCTCATCCACTTCCTGCCAGATGCGCATGCTGTCTACCAGCGTGCCGTCCAGATCGAAGATCGCCGCGGCGAACGTTTTGCTCCGTTCCATAGTGATCATTATACCATACCTTGCATAAAATGGCAACCGCGCGCGCGGCGGAAGGGCTTTGTTTTTGCTTATGCCGTTCATCCGTTTTGCTTATGGCAAACCGCCGCCCGTTCCGTTTTCCGTACCCGAAGCCGCCGCCCGCTCCGCTTTCCGTGCCCGGAACCGCCGCCGAACGGCGCCCGGCGCGCCCCTATTCCGTCGCTTTGAGCGAGCCGTTCATATCCACGGAGAGGATCTTGGGCAGCAAAAGCAGATCGACCAACCCCACAAAGGCGAGCACCAGCGCGGCGCTGAGCAGGTAGGAATACCAAGCAACGTCCGCCAACGCCCCGAATTGCAGGTACGAGACCACGAACTGCACGAGCACACAGCCGAGCGGGATGCCGAGCAAAATGCCCATCACCGCCATGAGCAGCACTTCGCGGTAGATATACCCCGCCGCCTCCTTGCCGCGGTAACCGAGCACGCGCAAAGTGGCGATCTCGCGCACGCGCTCGCTGATATCCATATTGGTCAAGTTGTACACGACGAACGCGCACAAAAGCAGCGCGAACACGATAATGAGCACCGAAATGGGCAGCAGCGTTTCCGCGATCGCCGCCTCGGCAAACGCGGCGCTGCCCTCGGCGATGTTGCGCAGAGAAAAGCCCGCAAACACCAGCGCGGCAGACCCCGTTACGGAGATCACCGTCATCAACAGGTGCCCCTTGTAGCGGAACACGTTGCGCAAAGACGATTTGTAGCGGAAGGGCAGCCTGTTCCAGAGGGCGGGGATGCGTTCGAGAAAGATCTTTTTCCCCGGCTTGGGCGCGCGCGGGCGCAAGAGCTGCGCGGGCGCGCAGTGCACGCTGCGGCGCACCACATACCCCGTGACCGCCAGCGATGCGGCAAGCATCAACAGGGCGGCAAGGATACCGGGGAACGGCTGCACGAAGGTGCTTTGCGCGGGCAAAAACAGGATGGAAGAGAAGGCGGGATAAATGACGGCGGGCAGCAGCGTCAGCCCGATCGCCATGCCTGCCGCCGAAGCGAGCAGCGCGCAGCCCGCCACGATCAAGAGGTATTTCCCCGCGATCACCCCGCCGCCGTAGCCGAGCGTGCGGCAGCAGCCGATCACGGCGCGCTCGTCCTCCACGAGGCGAGTCATCGTCGTGAGCACGGTCAGCGCCGTCACCGCGATAAAAAAGAGCGGAAAAAGCAAGGTGATGACGGAAACTTTGTCGCAATAGGAAGTGAGCGTAACGCAGCCGACGTTTTCCTCCGCGGTAAGGAAGGTGACCTGCGGAAACTGCTCTTGCAGCGCCTGCACGCGGCGGGAAACGAGCGCTTCGTACTCTGCCGTAAAGAGCGCCTCGCTTTGCGCGCCCTCCAAGGAAAGGTACACCTGCGTAATAGGCAGGATGGCAGCCGCCGCGCCCAAAGCGTCGGCGTTCAGGTAAACGGTGAGCGCCAGCGGCGCGCCGTCCGCGCCCGGCTCCTGCACCGCCTTGGAAAACAAGAGCGGGCTTTGCACGACGCCGCAGACCGTGAACTCTCTGCCAAGCAGCGTTACGCCGTCTCCCACGCCGCGGCCGCCGCGGCAGGCGCGGTCTACGGCAAGTTCGTCCGCCGCGGCGGGCAGCCTGCCCTCCTCGGCTGCCAAACGGTTGATGCGCCGCTCCCCCTCCGATATGATCGCGCGCACGTTTTCCGCGCCGCCCGTTTCGAGCAGGCGCACGCCCTCCGCCGCCGCAATGCCTTCGGCGTTTTGCAGCGCCGCGATCTCCTCTTCGGAGAACCCGCGCTCGGATACGGCGATCGCGTCCGACACGTTTGCCGCGCGCAGCTCTTCGGAAAAGGAACGCAGGATGGTGGGCGAAAGCGTGCCCAGCCCGGAAACAAAGGCGATGCCCAGCAAAAAGATGAACGCAACGGCAAAAAGCCCGGCGATATTGCCGCGCACGCACCGCGCAACCGTCTTTAAAAAGGTCTTTTTCATCCAGCATCCCTCCTCGCGCCCGCAGGCGGCGCAAGGCTTCTTCCTTAAAACAACGATTTGTTTTATTATACCATCGCCGCCGAAAGTATGCAACTTCTCTCTATGCGCCTATGTATATTTTTTTCGCAGAGCGCGGGGCGGAACGTTTATAAAATTTGTAAAATTTGAAAATTTTTCAAACAGGTATTGACTTTTTTGCGCAAACGGAGTATTCTATTATAAATACTTTGCGGGCGGCAGAGCGCCGCTGCCGCAAGAGGAGGCAACCATGCATTGCCAAGAATGCGGAAACAAACTCATTTTAAAATTCTGCGAAAACGAAGGATTGGTACCCTACTGCGAAACGTGCGGCGCCTTCCGCTTTCCGCCCTTTAAAACGGCGGTGAGCATGTGCGTGGTGAACCGCGCGCTGGATAAAGTGCTGCTCGCCAAACACACCAACGGCGAAACGCTGCTGCTTGCCGGGTACGTCAAAAAGGGCGAATCCGCCGAAAAGGCGATCGCGCGCGAGATCCGCGAGGAAACGGGGCTGAACGTGATCAAGACCAAATACGTCGCCTCCCGCTACCACGAGCCGCGCAACGTGCTCATGCTCAATTTTATCGTGAGCGTATCGGACGGAGAGGTGCGCTTCAACCCGGACGAGATCACCGAAGCCGCGTGGTATTCCTTTGAGGACGCGCTCGGCGCCGTTACGGGAGACTCTACCGCCGCCTTTTTCCTGCAATCGGACTTGACCGAACTCAAAAAAGGGAGATTTTGATTTTCGCCGCATAAAAAGCGGGGGCGCAAAGGTTGCGCCCCCGCTTTTGCGAACTGCCTCCGTTAGCGGCTGCGGTAATTTTCGCAGCAGGTGCAGTTTTCGTCGTTGCAGCCGCAGCCGACAACGATCCGATCCAGCGTGCAGTTTTTTCCGTCACAGTTAAAAACGCACTCGGAAACTTCACAGCCGATGGCGCGATTGATCTTTTCCATACGATCACCTCCGCCATGCAGTATGCGCGCCGCGGCGTTTTTTTATGAGCGGTTGACTTTTTTGCCGCTTTGTTGTACAATAACTACAAAGAATTTACGGGGAGGACCCCAATGAAGGTCATTTTAAAACAAGACGTAAAGGGAACGGGCAAAAAGGGCGACGTGCTGGAAGTAAGCGACGGGTTTGCCAAAAACTTTCTGCTCAAAAAAAACTTGGCGGAGGCAGCCTCTTCCACGGCGGTGAACGTGCTGAACATGCAAAAAGAGGCGGAGGCGCGCAGGCGCGCCGAAGAGCTTGCCGCCATCCGCGAAAACGCCAAAAAGGTGGATAAGAGCACGGTCACGGTGCCCATCCGCTGCGGCGAAAACGGAAAGGTGTTCGGCAGCGTCACTTCCAAAGAGATCGCCTCGCAGCTGGCAGACCTCGGCTATGAGGTAGACAAAAAGAAGATCTTGCTGAAAGAACCCATCAAACAGGCGGGCGAATACAACGTGGAGATTCGCTTTATGGAGGGCGTTTCCGCAAAGATCACCGTCATCGTAAAACCCGAATAACGGGCAACGACAACGCGGCGGCATCCGCCGCCGCAAAGCCCCGCCCGCGCTCTGTGCGCGGGCGGGGCTTTGCACACTATAACGGACCAGCGGGGCTTTGCGCGCTATGGATCGCGGCGGGGCTTTGCGCGCTATGGATCGCGGGCAAGGCTTTGCGCGCTTTTACTGCCCGCGCCGCTTTCCGCCCCTGCCCGAAGGGGGCAAGCCCTCTTTTGTGCAGAGCGAAAGGTCGGAAAAGCTCTCCGCGGCGACGCGGCGGTCGTACTCGCGCAGCAGCGCCGCGCACTCGCGTTTGAGCTTTGCGCCCAGCCTCTCCCCTTTTTGCTCCGCGGCGTTGTACGGCTCGTCCTCCGCGTGCCCGCCGCCGTTTCGGTACACCTGCTCGCACAGTTTGCGGAACAAACTTCCGCAGGATAAAAACTCCGCTCCGCTGCCGGCAAGGACCTGCCCGCCCAGCCAAACGCAGCGCAGCAGCACCATCGTTTCCCGCTCGTCCAAATATACGTGCATTCCGCTCTCCCAACGCAAAATTTTTCGGATTTTTTGTTCAGGATTATAGAAAATCGAACATTTTGTCACACCTGGATTATACCATAGGATCGTGTTTAAGTAAATAGAAACTTGAACATACTCGGAAAAAATTCAGGGAGCAGCGCAGCCTTGCAGACGATACCGAACGATTTTTCTGTTTCCGCTGTCTTTCAAAAGCGGCTGAAAGAGCTTTTGCCGCAAAACAAAAGCAATCTTTTGCTTGCCAAGGAGATCGGCATCAGCAAAGATATCTTGATCCGCGCCGTAAACGCGGGGCTGATCCCCGGCACGCGCAGCCTGCTGCGCATAGCAGACGCGCTGCAAACCTCCGTCGATTACCTGCTCGCCCTCACCGACGCCGACGATTTTATCGCCGCGCCCGCGCCCGTTCCCTTTTCGGCGCGGCTGGAAGAGCTGAAAGAGGCGAAGGGCGAACGCGACGGCACCGTCGCCGCGCGCATCGGCATTTCGCGCAGCCTGTTTACGGTGTGGCGCTCCGGCGGGCACCTCCCCTCGGTGGAGATCGCCTACCTTTTGGCAAAGCACTTTTCCGTCTCCGTCGATTATCTCTTCGGGCGGACGGACCGCGAACAATATTGAACCGCCGCCCGCGCAAAAGCGCGGGCGGCGGGATCCTTTTGCAAGCCCTCCGCGCGGGCGGCGAAACCTTTTTGCGCGCCGTTGCGAATGCGGGCAGTTCACTGCCCGCGCGCCTTTGCCCGCACCGAAAGGCGCACCGCTTTCCCCGCCTGCGGGCGCCCCTGCCGCTTCTCCCGCCTTGCCCGCAGCAGGCGGCAAACCGCTTTGTAGCCCTCGGCAAGCGGCAGGATGGCAAGCGACGCGCCGAACACGATCGCCCACTGAACGGGCGAAAGCAAAACGATGCCGAACGCCGCGCGCACGGGCGGGAACACGCACAATAACACATTCACCGCCACCCCGATAAACACCGTTACAAAGAGCATTTTGTTTGAAAAAAAGCCCTTTCCGAACGCCGAAACGCGCTCCGAACGAATGTTGAAGGAATGGAACAGCTCCAAAAACGAAAGCGTAAAAAAGGTGACGCTGACGGCGGCGGCGTTGCCGTATGCGCCCGCGCAGAACACGAACACGCCGACGCACAGCACCGTTTGCGCCAGCCCGTAAAAGAGCACGCCGCCCATGGACGCGCGGGAAAACAGCTCCGCCGCGCGGGTGGGCGGGCGCAGCATCCCGTCCCGCTCCGCACGTTCCGCGCCCAGCGAGAGCACGGGCAGGCTGTCGGTAATGAGGTTGATCCACAATAGCTGCGTCGAAGTCAAAAAATCCAAACGCCACAGCGCCAACGTTACGAACAGGATGCTCAGCACTTCGGCAAGGTTGGTCGCCAAAAAGAACAAAATGGTCTTTTTGATATTGGAAAAGACGTGCCGCCCCTCCTCCACCGCCGTGACGATGGTGGAAAAATTGTCGTCCGCGATGACCATATCGGCGGCGCTTTTGGTGACGTCCGTCCCCGAACCCATCGCAATGCCGATATCCGCTTTGCGGATGCCGGGCGCGTCGTTGATGCCGTCTCCCGTCATGGCGACGACGTTCCCCTCTCTTTGAAAGCGCTCCACGATCGCGCGTTTGTGCCGCGGCGTAACGCGCGCGAACACGCGGCAGGCGGGGATGCGGCGCGCCTGCTCCTCTTCGCTCATCCCGTCCAGCTGCGCGCCCGTCAAAAGCTGCCGCTCCCCTTCGGCGATGCCCAAACGGCGGGCGATGGCAAGCGCGGTGGCGCGGTGGTCCCCCGTGATCATCACGGGCGTGATCCCCGCCCGCTTGCAGGCGCGCACCGCCTCTTTGACCCCTTTTTTGGGCGGATCGATCATGCCGCAGATCCCCGTAAAAACAAGGTCCTCCTCCCGCGCTTCGCCCCGCCACTCGGCATAGGCGAAGCCGAGCACGCGCAGCGCGCGAGACGCCATCTCGTCCGTTGCGGCGAGGATGCGCGCCCTGTCTTGCTCGGTGAGCGGGCGCACGGCGCCGCCCTCGTTGATGCGGGTGCAGTGCCGCAGCAAAACGTCTGCCCCGCCCTTGCAAAAACAAAAGCTGCCCTGTTCGGTTTTTGCGGCGACCGTCATCATCTTCCGCTCGGATTCAAAGGGGATGACCGCCAGCGGGCGCGCGCGCAGCGAAAACCCGCTTGCGCGCACATACTGCACGAGCGCCACTTCGGTGGCGTCTCCCACGCACCTGCCGCCCCGCTCCTTTACGGTGTGGCACACCGCCATGCAGCCGAGCAGCATGCGCCCGCCCGCATCCTCCCCCAAGGCGGCGGACCCGCCCGCGCCGCTGACGGGCGCCCCCGCGCAGCTGCCGAGCAAAACCTCTTCCACCGTCATGCGGTTTTCGGTGAGCGTGCCCGTCTTATCCGAACAGATGCAGCTGCACGCACCCAGCGTTTCCACCGCGTGCAGCCGCCGCACGATGGCGCGGCTGCGGCTCATCCGCTGCACGCCGATCGCCATGATGACGGTGACGACGGCGGGCATCCCCTCCGGGATCGCCGCAACGGCGATCGCCACCGAAGACATGAAATTGCCGAGCAGCGTACTCTCCTTGAAAAAGACGCCGAACACGAAAATGACCGCCGCCACCGAAACGACGAACGCCGTGATGATCTTCCCCAATACGGAGAGCGTTTTTTCCAGCGGGGTCTTTGCCGCTTCGGTTTTATCCAGCAGCGCGGCGATGTGCCCGATCTCCGTCTGCGCGCCCGTGCGCACCACAACGGCTTTCGCCTGCCCGCGCACCACAAAGGAGGAGGAATAGAGCATACAGCGGCGGTCGAAAACGGGCGTTTCGGGCGGGTCGGAGGCGGCGGTTTTGGATACGCCCGCCGATTCGCCCGTCAGCGCCGATTCGTCCGCGCCCAGCCGTTCGGCGGAGAGGATGCGGCAGTCGGCGGGCACCATATCCCCCTCTTCGAGGAGGATCACGTCTCCGGGAACGAGCGCCTCGCTCTCCAAGAGCACGTCCTTCCCGCCGCGCACCGCTTTGACGCGGCAAACGGAGAGCTTTTTCAGTTTTTCGATGGCGCTGTCCGCACGGTACTGCTGCAAAAAGCCGACAAAGGTGTTCAGCAGAATGATCAAAAGCAAAATGCCCGTATCCGCCAGCTCGTGCACATCCTCGGTCAGGTAGGCGATCACGGCGGAGATCACCGCCGCGCACAGCAGGAGAACGGTCATAAAATCTTTGAACTGCGCAAAAAACAGGCGCACCGCGCCGCCCTTTTTTTTGGAAGGGAGCGCGTTTGCGCCGCAGGCAGCCAGCCGCCTGCCCGCCTCCTCCTCCGTCAACCCGTACACCGCCGTTTGCAGGCGCGCGAGCGCCTCCTCCGCCGTGCAATCGTGGAACGCCGCGGGCGGCAGCTGCTCTTTTGCGGTTTTTGCGCGCATAAACACCTCGCAGGATAAAAAGATACACGCTATTGTATTCCCGCCCGCCGCCCGTTATGCGGGCAGCGCAAAAGCCGTTCGTTATACGGGCAGAGCAAAAGCCGCCCGCCGCAAATTGCGGCGGGCGGCAAAAGCACTTCCCTCTCTTTTATCACGGTCACGCGCCGTTTTCGGCGTAACGTTCAAACATTTTTACTTCGGCGGCGGATACGGTGGGCTTCACCTCTTCAAACGCGCGCAAAAAATCTTCGCGGCGGATATCCACGAGCGCGTCGGTGCGGATGGATTCGAGCAGCGGGCCCTCCTTGGCGCGGTCGCACAGCTCCGCAATGTCCGCTCCGCTGTATCCTTCGCTGCGGGAGACCAGCTCTTCCACGTTCACGTCGCTAGCGAGCGGAACGCCTTCGATCGCCTTTTCAAACAAAAATTTGCGTGCGGGCGCGTCCGGCAGCGGCACATAGATCCTCTGCGAAAACCTGCCCGAACGCAGCGCCGCGGAATCGATATCCCACGGGCGGTTCGTTGCGCCGAGCAAAAGCAAGTTGGGGCAGCTGCCCGCAAACCCGTCGATCTGCTGCAAAAACTCGTTTACGCGGCGGTCGTTGTGCACGTCCTCCCCGCGCGAACCGATCAGCGAATCCATTTCGTCGATAAAAATAATGGCGAGCTTTTGCTGTTTTGCCGTTTCAAACAGCGAACTTATGTTGCGCTCCGATTCGCCCACCCATTTGCTGACGATATCCGAACCCTTTACGGCGTAAAAGACGGCGCCGACCTCGCAGGCGATGGCGCGCGCGATCATCGTTTTGCCCGTGCCGGGCGGCCCGTATAAAAGCAGCCCGCCGCCCGTCTTTTTTTTGTATGCGGCGTACTTTTCGGGATACTTTACGGGATGGATCATGCGCATCGTAACGGCGCGCTTTACGTCTTCCAGCCCCGCGATATCCGAAAAATGCACGTTCGGCACGGCGGCTGCCTTCCACTGCGCTTCCCCCTCCTCCCGCTCGGACTCCTTTTCTTCGGACGGGGCGGAAAATCTCGGCGCGGCGGCGTCGATGCCCTCCGCGATCTCGGTCAGGCGCTTTGCCCGTTCGAGGCGCGCCTTTTTGAGCTGCGGCGAGGAAAGTTTTGCCATTTTGAGCAGCGTTTCCGCCGCGAGCAGATAATTGCGCCGCGCCTGCGCCCCCCTCTTTTCGCGCAGCGCTTTCTGCGCCGCGGCATAGTACATCCCGAACGTATCGTTGAGCACGCTCAGCTGCATACCGTCGTCCATGCTCTCCTCCTTAACTACGCGGCGGGCGCGCAAAACGCCGCCTGCCGTACGGCCCGCGCGGCGGGCGCCGCCTGCCGAGCAGCCACTTTGCCGCATCCTCCACCGTGTTTTTGAACCCGCCGCGGCGGGGCGGGGGCGGCGAAGGAGGCGCGCCGTGCGGCGCTTCCTGCCGTTCGCAGCGGCGCAGGTGCTCCAACAGCGAGGCGTTGCACGCCTCCGCTTCGCAAAAGATCTGCTGCTTGCCCGCCACGAGCGAATCCATTACGTCGCCGTGCGAATACCGCAGCGCATTTTTGTAATACGGCGAACGCAGCACCGCCACCCTGCGCTCGTTGAGCGAAAGCCGCTCGCGGCATTCGGCGGCGGTCCGCCCGTACGAATAGAGGCGGCTGCACACCTGCCGCGCAAAGCGGGTGCCCACGCCCAATTCGCGCACTTCGATCTCGGCGAGGAACGCCCCCAGCCACGCTTGCCCGTTTTCGGCATCCTCTTCGATGGCGCGGCTGAACGACGCCGCCGCCAAGATAAAATCCCCTTCGCGCAGGGCGCGCTCGCCCTGCGCGAGCAGCGCGCCGAGCGCGTCGCCGTTTGCCGCGTTGCCGCGCGGCGCCGCTTTTGCGGGCGGACGGACCGCCTTTCCGTTTTCTTCCGCGGGTGCGTCCGGCGCCCGCCTTGTTGCCGCAAAGCCGCCCTTTTGCAGCTTTTGCGCAAGCGCCGCGGCGATCTCCTCCGCGTAGCCGCCGTTCGGGTATTTGGAGAGATCCACCCCCTGCGCCCGCAAAAAGGACGGGAGCGCGGAGGGCTCGATCCCGCCGAACACCGCAAAGCAGGCTTCCGTCAGCCGTTCGTCGTACACGCGCTCGCAAAAGCGCGTCCACTCGCTGCGCACCCACGGGCTGTGGATGTTTTCCTCGCTCATGGCGATGAGGATGAACACTTTGCACGAATACAGCGCCTTGTAGATGATGGGCTCGTACTCCTCCCCCAGCCTGCCGCGCAGCGTCACCTCCGAACAAAACGTACGGATGCCGCGCGCCGAAAGCGCCTCGTAAATTTGCAGGGCAACGGCGCGTTCGGGCGCGGGATCGCCCGCATCGGTCTCCGAACGGAAACTCAAAAACACGTCGTAGGGCGGCTCTTGTTCGATGCGCGCTTTGACGGCGCTTTGCAGGCGGTCGATCTGCTCGGCGCGCGCGCGGTAGAGCGCGCACTGCTCCGGCGCGGCGGTGCGCAGGGCGTTCAAATAGCTCTCGTCCTGCAAAATGCTCTGCCGCACCGTACGGCGGCAGATCGGCACATGGCGGTGCGTGCGCGGGTCCTCTATGTATTCCACGCCGTACCGGCTCAGCGCCAGCCCCCACCACGCCTCGGCGCACTGCGGGTCGCTTGCCGTGACCAAACGGTATTCCAGCGCCGCGCCTTCAAAGTCGTTGTTGCGGCGCAGGGCGTTGGCGCGGTTGAGCGAGAGCACGAGCGCATCGCCGCAATTCTCTTTAAAATGGTATTCGTTGCCGCAATACGGGCAGACGGCGCTCTTTCCGTCCGCGGCGTACCGCAGCGATCCGCCGCACGTTTCGCAGTGCAGGCGATACTCCTTTTGCATGGGATCCCTCTCCGTGCGGCGCACGGCGCGCCCGCGCTTATACCTCGCTGTCGAGCTTTTTGCGCAGCTGCGTCAGCTCCTGCTCGATGGCGTCGTCCGAAAAAGCGTCTTTGCCCGCCTCGCGCTCGATCATCTCGCGCAGCTGGCTGTCATCGACGGCGCCCGCGTTCCCCGCGGCGGTCTGAAAGGTATCCGAACTCATTTCCATGAACAGATCCATCTGCTCCGCCTGCCGTTCCGCCTTGCCCATCGCCTCTTCGAACTGCTTTTGCACTTCGATAAACTCTTTGTCGTCGGCAAGTTTTGCCATCTCTTTGCTCAACACGCTCATGCCGCCGAGAAATTCGCGCGTCATCATCGTCATATCCTTCATCTGCGACGTGATCTCAAAATTCAAAAGCATCTCCTGCGCGCGCCTCTGCTGCAACAGCGTCATCTTATAGCCGGTGAGCGCCAGCTCGTACTGCGCGTTCAGCCCGTTTTTCTTGGCGGCTGCCGCCTTTTCCACAAACACCTTTTTCTGCTCTTCCAGCTGCGCGATCTGCTTGTTCATGGAATTGATGGTGCGGCGGATGAGCATCTTTTTTTCGATCTCTTTTTCGCTTTTGCTTTTAAACAGTCCCATTGTGTTCCTCCTCCCCGCTTGCCGCGGGCGCCGCGCTCGCTTTTTGCGCGGTCTCTTCCTCGGCGGGGTCGCCATCTTGCAGCGCGTCATGCGTTTCGAACACCGCCAACAGGTCGTCGTCGCTCTTGGCAACGCCGTAGATCTTATCGTTTGCCTCGTAGGCGGAGAGCACCTCTTCAAAGGTCTCGTCCGCGTCGGTGAGCACGCTTTCCGCGGCGACGCGCGTATTGAGCGCCTTGTTCAAAAACTGCGCCAAGGCGCGCTGATCGGAGAGCAGCGAATTGAGCGGAACGCCCATGCTGTTGGCAAAAAACTGCTTGTCGTCGATCGCCGTCTTCAATTTGTTCAGCAGCCGCACGTTGTACAACAGATACGTGGCGCGTTGGATGCATTGTTTTTGTTCCTCTTTGAGGTAGTTGATCTTTTTGGCGAGGAACAGGCGCATCTCCTGATCTTTTTCCGCCTTGCCCCGCGCCAAAAGCTCCTCCGCCTGCGCGCGCGCCGAGCGGACGCGCTCCTCCATCTGTTCCTCTTCGCCTTGCAGGCGCACGATCGCGTCCACCACCTCTTCGCGGCGGATGCGGTCGTATTTTCCCTTGAATAAAGACTTAATCTTTGCCAGCAGACCCATTTACGCCCTCGCCTCCTCTTCGCGCTCGGCGAGCACTTCTTTGATCTTATGCAGCACGGAACGCGCCTCCGCCTCGTCGGGGCTGCGCTTGGAAAGGCATACGCGGCAGTCGTCCAGCAAGTCGGCGATCTCCGCGTCGCAGTCTGCCACCTCTTCGGAATCATAGGGCGAAAGATAGGTGAGCTTATCCGCCAAGGCGGCGACCTCCTCGCGCAGCTCCTCGCTCATGCGTTCGCCGTAGAGTTCGAGCAGCGAATGCGCCGCCCGCGCGTTGCGGGCGACCTCCTCCCTGCTCTGCCCGACGAGCGCCGCGTGCGTGTTCTTCGCCTCCCAGCGAGAGGCGCCGGCGCGGTCCGCCTTGGCGCGTTTCGCGCGCGAGCGCAGCGCCGCCAGCACGACGATGATGACGACGGCGACAAACAAAACGGCGCCGACCGCGATCGCCGCGATCGCCCACGGCGGCAAACCGAGCGTATCCGCCGCGTCGTTCACCGCGTCCGTGACCGTTTCCGTAACAGAAGCCAAAAGCCTGTATCCCATTTTCCGTTCCCCTCCGATCAGGATAATTTATGCCCGCAGGAGGAGCAAAACGCGCTCCCCGGTACGTTTTCTTTGCCGCACTCCGTGCAAAACACCTTTTGCGGCGCCAGCTTTGCGCCGCACTTTGCGCAGAATTTATCCCGCGCCGTACACGGCGCGCCGCACTGCGGGCAAACGAGCTTGTTCGCCTCCTGCTCTTTGACCGCGCGCAGCCGCGCACGCTCGGCGTCGATGCGGTACTTCGCCCCCTCGTTGATGACGATGTTGCCGATCAAAAAGTAGGTAACTTCCAGCCCGTACCCGTCCGCAAAGAGTTTGCGCACGGCGGGCAAAAGGTCTTCGGCAAGCGCCTGCTTGTGTTCGGCAAGCTCGCTGTACGAGAGGCTCTGCTCTTTGACGGCGCGGGCAATGGCGGGCTCGATCTCGCCGAGCATCCTGCCGCGCAGCCGCTGTTTGAGCATGTCTACCGTATAGTGCGCATCCGCGCCGATGAGCTTCAAATAAAACTTGCGCGGATCCGCCACGCGCACGCCGAATTCGCCGCTCGCGCCCAAGCGGAACGGGATATCGGTGAGCGGGTCTCGCAGTTCAAAGGGTGTGGGCGTGCCCCAAAACACCTGCAATTCCGCCGTTTTGGAGACGTAAATCAGCTCCACCGTAAAGGAACCGATCTTATGGTCTTTGAACAGCCCGCGTTTTTTATCGAACAGCGGATAATCGCCCGCGGTGAGCGTATCCTGCAACACGCCGTCTTTCAGCAAGATGGCGCAGTGCGTTTCGTACACGATGACGCGCGCATCCGCGTCCAAATGATCCACCGCCTTGCGCACGAACAGATCGTTGTTGGTAAGTTCGAGCTCGTTCAGCCCGATAAGCTGTACTTTTTTTGCCATGACCCCTCCTGTTGCGGCAGCCGCAAACGTGTTTTCCGCCGCGGCACAGCCGCGGAAACGTTCTCCTATCATTTATTATAGCATCCGCGGGCGGGAATGTCAATCCTGCCGCAAAAATAGCGCAAAAAACAAAGCGCCGCGGCATGCCGCGGCGCGGGCGAACGCCCGTTTAAAGCAATTTATCCGGTTCAAAGGGATGCATCCGGTTCAAAAAGTTTGAAAAAGGCGCGCACCGCAAAGGATACGGGCTGCCCGTGCGGGAAGGCGATGCCCACGCCGCGCACGGGCAGCGGCGGGTCGGTGCGGATCTCGCAGAGCGTGCCCTCCGCCAGTTCGCGGGTGACGTACTCGCGCGGGGCGCAGGCGACGCCCACGCCGCTCTTTGCCAAATTGATCATCAATTCCAAACTGCCGCATTCGATCTCCGGCTGCAAGTGCACGCCGATGGACTGCGCAAATTGCACGATCGCCTTGCGCGTAACGGTGTTCGCGTCCAGCATCAGCAGCGGATAATTTTGCATGGAGCGCAGCGGCTGCACGCCCTCGGAGAGGGCGGCGAAGGGTTTGCCCGCCACAAACGTATCGTGCAGCGGCATGACCACGCTGGATAAGGCGCAGTCCTTTTCGTCTACGGGAAGATTCAAAAAGGCGATGTCGCACTTATTGTTTTTTAACAGTTCCAGCGTCTCCGTGGTGATGCAGTTGATGAGACTGAGGCGCACTTCGGGGTACAGGGCATGGTACGCGGCGATCTTGTCGATGAGCACATAGTTGAAGATGGTATCCGACGCGCTGATGCGGATGGTGCCCGTGGCGGTCGTGTTGATCTCGCGCAGCTTCCCCTCCGCGCCGTCCAGCTCGGCAAGCGCCTTTTCGACGATGGGAAAGATCTGCCTGCCGCCCTGTTCGGAAAGCTCCATGCCGCGGTGGGTGCGGTTGAACAGCGGCATGCCGAGCTGCCCTTCCAGCTGTTTGATCGCCTGCGAAACGGCGGGTTGGCTGATGAACAGCTCGTCTGCCGCCTTGGTGAGGCTGCCGCATTTTGCGACGATATAAAACACCCTGTATAATTCGAGGTTTACCATGTTCCGTTCTTCTCCCGTAAACGCACGCCGACCTTATTTTCCGACGCAGAATTTTGCAAAGATCTCGTCGATGATGCGCTCGTTCGCCGTCTCGCCCGTGATCTCGCCCAGCGCCTCCCACGCCTCGCGCAGCGGCACCCCCCACAGATCGGGCGGCACCGTGCCGCACAGCCCCTCCGCCTCGCGCAGCAGCGCCTGCGCGCGCGAGAGCGCCGCATAGTGCCGCTCCTGCGTGACGAACAGCGCGTCTGCATTGTACCCGCGCATGCAGGCGTCGAACATCCGCTGCTTTAAAAGCGGGATGTTCTCGCCCGTGCGCGCGGAAACGGAGAGATCGGCGGGGATGCCGCACAGGTCCTGCCCGCCCAGATCCAGCTTGTTGTGCACCACGAGCATGTTTTTGCCGCGCAAAGCGGCGTACGCCTCCTCGTCCTCCCTGTCCGCCGGCTGCGAACCGTCCAGCACGAAGAGGATGAGGTCCGCCCCCTCGATGCGTCGCTTTGCCCGCTCCACGCCCTCGCGCTCGATTTCGTCCTCCCCTTCGCGCAGCCCCGCTGTATCGCACAGCGTAAAGCGCACGCCCGAAAGTTCGATGCTGCCCTCCACCGCGTCGCGCGTGGTACCCGCCCGCGCGGAGACGATGGCGCGGTCCGATCCGAGCAGCGCGTTGAGCACCGAGCTCTTGCCCGTGTTCGGCTTTCCCGCCAGCACGACGGTGACGCCGCCCGCGATCTTTTTGCCCGTGCCGTAACTGCCGCACAGGGCGGCAAGCCGCTGCGCCAGCGCGCCGATGCGCCCCTTTGCGTCTGCCAGCTCCGCCCGTTCGATATCCTCTTCGGGGAAGTCGATATCCGCGTCGATCTCGGCGAGCAGCTCGGTCAGCGCCGCCTGCGCTTCGCGCACGACGGCGCTCAGGCGCTCGGCATACAGCTGCGTGCCCGCGCGCACTTCCGCCTCGCTCTCGCCGTTGATCAGCTCCGCCAGCCCCTCGGCGGCGGAAAGCGAAAGTTTTCCGTTCAAAAAGGCGCGCTTGGTAAATTCGCCCGCCGCGGCGAGCCGCGCCCCGCAGGCGAGCGCCTGCCGCAAAACGGCGCGCGCGATCTCCGTGCCGCCGTGGCAATGCAGCTCCGCCACGTCTTCGCCCGTAAAGCTGTGCGGCGCTTTGAAATACACGCACAGCCCGAAATCCGAAAACGCGCCGCAGTTTATGTTGCCCGGATACATGCGGTAGGGCTCGAATGCGGCAACCGCCGTCCGCCCCGCGGGAACAAACATTTTTTCCGCCACCGCGAGCACACCCCGCCCGCTCAGCCGCACAACGGCAACGCCGCCCTTTCCGGGCGGCGTTGCCACGGCGGCGATCACCTCTTCCATGCTCTCTCCCCCGTCAGCCGAAAAATCCGTCGTCC
The DNA here is from genome assembly GCA_944346885.1 of uncultured Clostridia bacterium. Lineage (GTDB taxonomy): Bacteria > Bacillota > Clostridia > Christensenellales > Borkfalkiaceae > Borkfalkia. The sequence goes on from CALVMR010000036.1 coordinate 58,351, forward strand.
GCACCGCCCGAACCGCTTCCGCCGTCCGTGCCGTTCGATCCGTCCGCACCGTTACCGCCGTTCGCGCCGCTTTCGCCCGTGCCGCTCTTGGGCGCGCCGTACGGGCTCTGCCCGCCCTGCGAAAATTCGCCGAACGGGTCGTCGTCGCTCTGCGGCGGCTGCCCCTGCGGCGCGTTTTGGTACGGGTTCTGCCGCGGGTCCGCATAGGGGGCGCCATAGCCGCCGTACGGATTTTGCTGCCCGTAATATTGCTGCTGTTGGCGGCGGATCTGCTCGTAGCGGGCGCGCATAAAGGCGTCGTAATCGACGGGTTGCCGGTTGCGGAACGCAAACACCAGCGGCCCCACCGCAAGCGAAACGAACGCGCACAGCACCACCATCCAGATATAGGACGAGGGCGCATACCTGCGGAAAAACACGACGTATACGAACACCGCCGTGAACAGGTTCACGAACGAGAAAATGTATTGCAGATAATAAAAGACCTCGATGAGGCGCTCGGCGGAGAGCGAAAGCCCCGAATAGACGAGCGAATAGTACCCGCCCTGCACGCCGCTGCCGTAACTCGTGTACACAACTTCGTACATGCCGTTCATGACCGCGTACCCCGTCATACCGTAGTACACACCGCTCGCCGCGCAGAACAGCAGTTCGCCGATCACCGCATACAGCCCGACGTGCCGCAGCGCCTTGCTTGCGCCGAACGCGCCGCCCAGTTCTCCCATCAAAAAGGTATTGGCGAAGGGCACAAAGGCGCACCACAAAAGTTTTTTGGGCATGCCGCGCTTTTTCGCCATGATAAACAGCCCCGCCGCTTTGAGCGCGTGCACAACGAGCCACGCCCCGCCCGCGATCACGAACGCGACCCAGAGCAGCCCCTCGTTGACGACGGCGCCCGCCGCGTTCACGCGCGGCAGCAAAAAATTGTATGCGACCGAAAGGACCAGAAAAAATTCCATAACAACCTCGCTTATCGAAAAATCTGCCGAAACGGCACCGCCCGCCGCTTTCCCTATGCGAACAGCGGAAAGCCGTAATCCACCGAAAGGAGCGTAAGCCCCTTGGCGGGCATTGTTTTGCCCAAAAGCTCCCTGCCGCCGCCCGCAAGCGCGGCGCGCACAGCCTCCAAGGGCAGTTTGCCGCACCCCGCGCCGAGCAATACGCCCGCAAGGATGCGCACCATGTTGTACAAAAAACCGTTCCCGCAAAAGGTGAAGGCAAGCACGGGGACGCCGAACCGCTCCTCGCGCTCCGCCCGCACCGCATACAGCGTGCGCACCGTGGTCTGCGCGGAAGAGCCCGCGGCGGAAAACGCGGCAAAGTCGTGCTCGCCCTCCAACAGGACAGCGCAGGCGCGCAGCGCGGCAAGATCGGGCGGCTGCGGCGCGCGCACGGCAAAGCGCTCCAACAGCGGATGCTCGCGCGGGGAAAGGTACACATAATAAGCGTACGTTTTCCGTTTTGCCGCCCTGCACGCGTCAAACCCTTCGGGCGCGCGCACGCTTTTCAGCACGCGCACGGCAGGCGGAAGGCGGGTATTGAGCGCGTCCGCAATGCGCTCCGGCGCGATGGAAACGCCGTCCGGAAAGAGCATGCTGCACACCTGCCCCGCCGCGTGCACGCCCGCGTCCGTTCTGCCGCTGCCCGTCACGCGGGCGCGGATCCCGAATACGGCAAAGAGCGCCTCTTCCAACTCCTGCTGCACGGTGCGCGCGTTTGCCTGCACCTGCCAGCCCGCAAAGTCCGTGCCGTCATAGGCGACCAACAACGCCGCGTTCATGCCCCGAACCACTCCTGCACCTGCCAGATGATATCGAACCTGCCCAAGAGGTAGATGTTCAAAAACACGATGCCCGTGATGAGCGCCGCAAAGAAGAGAAAGCCGAGCAGGTCCCGCCAAGTAAAGGTGAGTTTTTTGTATTTCGTGCGCCCCTTTGCGCCGCTGTAACAGCGCGCGTCCATCGCGTCGCCCAGATCCTCCGCCCTGCGGAAGGCGGAAACGAGCAGCGGGATGAGCACCGGGATCATGGCTTTTGCGCGGCGGAAAATGCCGCCCGTTTCAAAATTGGCGCCCCGCGCCTTTTGCGCCGCCACGATGCGGTTGGTCTCCTCCATCAGCGTGGGAATAAACCGCAGCGCGATGCTCATGACCAGCGCCAGCTCGTGCACGGGCACTTTGATGTATTTGAGCGGCTTTAAAAGGCTTTCGATGCCGTCCGTCAGCGCGACGGGCGTTGTGGTCAGCGTCAAGAGCGCCGTGCCCAGCACGAGCAGCAACAGGCGCATCGCCAAAAAGACCGTATTGATGATAGACTGCCACGAGATGGTGATGATCCACCACTTCGCCAGCACGATGTCGTTTTCTCCGCCCGTGTAAAAGAGCAGGTTCAACACGGCGGTAAAGACGATGAGGAAGAGGATCATCTTGATGGATCGCAGCACCCTGCCGAAGGGCACGCGCGCCAGCAGGATGAAAAAGAGCAGCACGAACGTGACCAACAGCAGCCCGAAAAAGTTGTTGGCGATGAAGATCGCCACGATGTAGGCGATGACCAGCAGCAGCTTCATGCGCGGGTCCATGTTGTGCACGAACGATTTGGCGGGATAGTATTGCCCGAAGGTCACGTCATTGAGCATCTTCCCCTCCTTCGCGCAGGGCGGGCGCCCCCTCTTCGCGCTCCGCACGGGCAGCGGCGGGCTCCTGTTCGCCGCCCGCACAAGGGGCGGGCGCCCCATCGCCGCGGTAGAGCGCCAGCACTTTCCCGATAAAATCGCCGCAAGTGAAGTCTGTATCCAACTCGATCCCGTTCTCCCGCAAAATCTGCGCGCAGCGCGCCGTGACGGGCACGTCCAGCCCCATGGCGGCAAGCTCTTCCCCGCGCGAAAACAGTTCTTTCGGCGTGCCGCAAAAGGCGACTTTCCCCTCCGAAAAAACGGCGGCGCGGGTACAGTTTTCGGCGATCTCGTCCATATCGTGCGAAACGATGACGATGGTCTTGCACCACTGCCCGTGAATGGCGTGCAGCAGCTCCATCAGCTCCTTTTTCCCCAGCGGGTCCAGCCCCGCCGCGGGCTCGTCTAAGATGAGCACCTCCGGCTTGGTGACGATAACGCCCGCGATGGCGACGCGCCGCCGCTGCCCGCCCGAAAGCTCGAACGGAGAACGTTCCGCCACCTCGTCGTACAAGAGCCCCGCCACCGAAAGCGCTTCGCGCACGGCGGCTTCCGTCTCCTCCGCCGAGATGCCTTTGCGGAAATTTTTCAGCCCGAACGCGACGTCCTTTTTCACCGTTTCGGCAAAGAGCTGGTATTCGGGGTACTGAAAGACCATGCCGACTTTGCTGCGCAGTTCGAGCACTTTGCATTTTTTATCCGCAAGGTCATACTCGCCGACCTTCAATTCCCCGCCCGTGAGGCGGATGAGCGCGTTCAAATGCTGCACAAAGGTGGACTTTCCGCTCCCCGTGTGCCCGATGATGCCGAAAAACTCTCCCTCTTCGATGGTGAGATCCACCCCTTTGAGCGCCTGCGTGGCAAAGGAGGATTTCGGGTTGTAAACATAAGTCAGCCCTTTTGCAGCGATGCGCATATCTTCCTCGCCAGCTCCTCTGCGTTAAACGCGTTTTCGACGGGCATGCCCGCCTGTTGCAGCCGCTTGCAGATATAAGCCGCGCGCGGCAGGGTCAGGTTGTACGTTTCCAGCTCGTCCGCGCGGGCGAAGATCTGTTCGGGCGTGCCGTCCATCACCACTTCGCCGCGGTGCATGACCACGGCGCGCTGCGCTTGCAGCGCCTCCTCCATAAAGTGGGTGATGAGCAGCACGGTCATGCCCTGTTCGCGGTTGAGTTTTTTTACGATCTCCATCACCTCGCGCCGCCCCTTCGGGTCGAGCATGGCGGCGGATTCGTCCAAGATCATGATCTTGGGCAGGATGGCGAGCACGCCCGCGATGGCGATGCGCTGCTTCTGCCCGCCCGAAAGGCGGGAGGGCGTGGCATAGCGGAACTCGCTCATGCCGACCGCGTTCAGCGCGGCGGCGATGCGCCGCCCGATCTCCTCGCGCGGCACGCCGATGTTTTCGGGGCCGAACGCCACGTCGTCTTCCACGACGGAAGCCACGGTCTGGTTGTCGGGATTCTGAAAGACCATCCCCGCGCACTTGCGGATCGCAAACGCCTTTTTGGTATCGGAGGTATCCATGCCGAACACCGTCACTTTCCCCTCCGTGGGGCGGAGCAGGGCGTTGATGAGCTTGGCAAGGGTGGATTTTCCGCTGCCGTTCCTGCCGAGAACGGCAACAAACTCCCCCGCGCGGATGCACAGCGATACGCCGTTGACCGCAAAGGAGCCCTCCTCGTCGTCGTAGGTATATTTTACGTTTTCGAACCGCACCGCCTCTTCGCAGGCGGGCGCGGCATCCTCCGCGGCGGGCGCGGCGGAGGGCTGCATGTTTTCCATGGGGTTTATTATAGCAAACGGGCAAAAATTTGGCAACACGTTTGGCGGCGCTTTCCTTAATTTAACAGAGTACGCATAATTTTTAACAAAGTTTCCGCATTTGAATTGACTATTTTTGAGGAAAACAGTATAATAAAAAACGTTAGCTGTGCGCGTGCGGACAAGCCGCACGCGCCCCAAAGAAGAAAATTTGGTATTTCGGAGGTTTTTTATGAAGAAGATGACGATCGACGGCAATACAGCCGCCAGCCACGTCGCCTACGCCTTTTCGGAAGTTGCGGCGATCTACCCCATCACGCCTTCCTCGCCCATGGCGGAAGTGGCGGACGAATGGGCGACCGCGGGGCGCGTAAACATGTTCGGGCAGAAGCTGCGCCTCGCCGAAATGCAGAGCGAGGGCGGCGCCGCGGGCGCGGTGCACGGCTCCCTCTCCGCAGGCGCGCTGACCACCACCTACACGGCAAGCCAAGGGCTGCTGCTCATGATCCCGAACATGTACAAGATCGCGGGCGAACTGCTGCCCACCGTCTTCCATGTTTCCGCACGCGCCATCGCCGCGCATTCGCTGAACATCTTCGGCGACCATCAAGACGTGATGGCTTGCCGCCAGACGGGTTTTGCGATGCTCGCGTCCGGCTCGGTGCAGGAGGTCATGGACCTTGCGCTCGTCGCGCATCTCTCCACCCTGAAAGCAAAAGTGCCGTTTTTGCACTTCTTTGACGGCTTCCGCACCTCGCACGAAGTTTCCAAGATCGACGTCATCGACTACGACGA
>CALVMR010000037.1 GCA_944346885.1 uncultured Clostridia bacterium
CAAATCGCCCGTATTTTGATCTTACGTACTACATCAGCAACGTAAACGGGCTTATCGGCGGAGGATATGTCGGGTGGGCGGTTACGGACGAAAACGGGCGGCTGTATCTTGCAAGAAACAAAGAGCCGGACGGAGACGAAACTTTATCTTTTAACTATCGTCATACGTTTCATGGAGAAGAATAAGAAGGAGGACATTATATGAAAGTTACACTTTCGGATGACGGTCTGATCACATTTGAGGACGGCGGAATCTTGAACAGGAACACGCTGAACCGCAAAAGACTTACCGTCGTTCCCGAAACGGCGCTTGCTGCAGGGGAAAGCCTGTGGGTACAGTTCGGGGACAATATTGACTATGATTCGGCGGAGAGTGAGATCCTCGAGCCGGTCAAACTTGAGTACATAGAGGCAGACAGGACGTATATCACGCTTTTGCCCGATGAGGTTTTGCAAAAGCCCGGCGTATGGTATATGACGCTGGCGATCCGCCTGTATAGTGCGGACGGGACGATATACCAAAGCCAGCTTACGAGTGAAAAGACGTCGTTTACGGTGAATGACAGTTACCCGCTCACGGACGGAGGCTATGCATCCAACGGGACGGTGCAAAATCTCTACAATGAAGCGGTGGCAGCGAAGAACGCGGCACAAGCGGCACAGGAAGCGGCAGAGACCGCCCAAACGGCGGCGGAGACGGCGCAGAGTAAGGCAGAGGCCGCCCAAGAGGCGGCGTACGCGGCGCAGGAGGCGGCGGAAACAGCAGAGGCGAACGCCGAAGCGGCGGAGCAGGGCGCGCAAGCGGCGCAAAGCGCGGCGGAGACGGCAGCGGGGCAGGCGGGCACAGCGGCGAAGCAGGCGGCAGATTCGGCGAGCGCGGCGTCGGGCTCGGCGGGCGCGGCGGAAGGGTCCGCCACGGCGGCAGCAGGCGCGGCGGGCACGGCTACGGAAAGCGCGACGGCGGCGGCGTTGAGCGCAACGGCGGCGCAAGGGTACATGGAGCAGGCAAAGGAGTACGCGAAAAAAGAGTACAAGCTCTATGACAGCGTTTCCGACCTGCCGCAGCCGGGCGACAGTGCGTTCATTTATCTCGTTCCGAAGCAATCCGGCAGCGAGGCGAACGACGAATACTCGGAGTATTTGTGGATCAGCGAGACCGAAAGTTATGAGTATATCGGCACGATCAACGACGTCGATCTATCCAACTACGCGCAGATCAACGGGTCGTACCCGGAAATGAAAGTCGGGGAAGCGGTGTACGCGCAATCCGCGTCAACCGCGGATACGGCGGGGTATGCGACGACCGCCAAGGGCGACGCGCAGGGGAACGATATCCAAACGACGTACGCGCGGCAGAACGGGTCGTACCCGGAAATGACGGTCGGAAGCGCAAGCAGCGCCGCCAACGACGGCGAGGGGCGGAATATCTCCGAAACGTATGTTCCGCTCAGCTCTGTCAGCGCGGAAACGGAAGCAAATACGATCCCGCAGCGGTATGCCAACGGCTGCATCGATACCGCCGCGCCCGTAAACGACACGAACGCCGCGAACAAGGGGTACGTAGACCAACAGGACGAAGCCCTCGGCGGCAGGATAGACGATATCGTAGACGGCACCACGCCCGTGGGAAAGGCAACGGCGGACGGCAACGGGCTCAATATCGCCAACAATTATGTGAAGACCACCGCCTCGCTTCGCGGCTTTTACGCGCTGAGCACCGACGGTACTCCGAGTGTTTTGGCGCTTACGGCGGGAGCGGAAACGACCGTTTTTCACCAAAATCTTATCCCGTCCGGCATCCATCCGAAAGTAAACGATTTTGTGGCCGATAAACGCGGAACGTTCGGGATCGTGACGGGGGTCACCACCACGAGCAGCGGGATACAGGTGACGGTCTCGACCGTATTTTCGCCGCTGAACGACAGCCATCCCGTCGGGAGCTTGGTTCTTACGAACAACTACAAATCGCCCGCGTCGTATCTCGGCGGAACGTGGTCGATGGTCGGGAGCGGGTATGCGCTTTGGACGACGACGGTCACGGGCGGGTTCACCACGCCCGCAGGCTTGCCGAATATCACGGGCAGCGCGCATGCGGTATGGGCGTGCTCGACGTTCGACAACGAGGCGACGGCGGAAGGCGCGTTTTCGCTGGGCACAAAAGTGACAACGGGGCATGCGGGCGGAGACGGCTGGGAGATATACTTGTACGATTTGAACATGGATGCGTCGGACGCCAATTCGATCTACGGAAAGTCCACAACCGTGCAGCCGCCCGCTTACAATATCTTCGCATGGTACAGGGTCGCGTAAAAAGGAGGAAAGGGAAATGAGGATTTTTAATGCAGACAAAACGCAGGAGCTTGCCAAAAACTCGGAATTTTCGGGCGGGAAGCTCGTAAAAGACAAGCTCTTTGTCGCGCATCATGCCGAGGTACCCGCTGTTGCGGCAAAGACGGCGGCGGAAGTTGCGGCGGAGCTTGTTCGGCAGGGCAAAACGGTAGAGGAGTACGGCGGCGTGCCGTATGAGATCGTGCAGGTTTACCCGAACGGCGGAAAGGACGCAAAAGAAGTTTCCGCCGTGCCCGCCGCGCCCGCCAAAGCCGCATGGGACGAATACGAGGATATCCTCGTATACACGCCGTATACGGAGGCGGAGCTTGCGGCGCTTGCGGCGAAGAACGCGATCGCGGATGCGAAGGCGTACCTGAACAAGACGGACTATATCGTTTTGAAGATCGCCGAAGCGACGGCGGAGGGGGACGCGGAGGGCGTTGCCGCATTGCAGGAAGAGTACGCCGAGCAGCTTGCAAAGCGGAAAGAAGCGCGCGCGGCGGTGAACGAAATGGAAGCAACAGTACGGGAGGCGAGCGCATGAGGACGGTCACGTTAAAGGAGTACGGGCGCTGCCTGTACGACGACAGAAGCGCTTTCGCGCTCGGCGAGCAGGAGATCGCCGTGAACAACATTCCCGCAAAGAGCGGCGAGTTCCTCTTTTTCGCGTTCGTCAACGGCAGGCAGGTTCTGCGGCAGGCGGTCACGCCCGAAAAGAACAGGGTCACCGTTCCCGCAAACCTGCTCTCGGCGGGGAAATTCGAGGCATACGTTTCGCACACGGTAGGCGGCAAAGAGGTCAAGCGCTATACGATCGAATCGCTGCTCGTGACGGACGTGCGGGGGAGCCTTTCCGCAGACCCCGAGGTCGCCGCTCTGACGGCAGAGATCGCTGCGTTGAAGGAAGAGGCAAGCGCCGCAAAAGCGTGGCGCACGGAGGCAGCGGCGCGGCTTGCCGCGCTGCAAAACACGGTCGCGGAGCTGGAAGCGCGGCTTTCGGTCGTGGAGAAAAACATAGACATTTTTGAGAACTGAAAAAGGAGAAAAAACATGGAAGCATTGCAGGCATTTTGGGCAGAGTGGGGCACCGTCATCACGGCGGTGCTCGGCAGCGGCGTGGGCGCGCTCATCATGAGCTTTGTCGCGTCGCTCGTAGCTAAAATCGTGGCGAACAGGATCACGGGCAAGTTCGACGTGAACAAGATCGTCGCGGAGGTGACGGAGCGCGTCACGCAGAACGTGGTGCAAGCGATCACGGGCAGTACGCTGGACGTGGATATCTCCGCCGTTGTGGAGGAGAAGCTGGACGAAGCGCTCGGCGAGATCACCGTCGAGGTCAAGGACGTGAAACAGGCGGTAGAGAGCATGCGCAAGGTGAGCGCGCTGACGGCAAAGGCGGTGAGCAAGTCGAAGCTGCTGGATACGGCAGAGCGTGCCGAGCTGACGGCGGCGGGGGAAACGCTCGAAGCGGCGGCAGCCCGCGCCGAAAAGCCCGTTATGAAAGTGCGCGTAACGACCAAGAACGGCGGAGAAAAGCCCGCCGAAAAGACGGCGGAAAAATCTTGCGCCATTGCGATCTGAGGTGCCGAACATGACGAAGAAGAAGATCGTTTTCACGGTTTTGGAAGCGCTGTTCGTCGCCGCCGTTCCCGCCGCGCTCATCATATGGAACTACTCTACGTGGGGCGCGGGGACGACGGGGTTCAAGATCTCCGTGACGGGGATCCTTTTGCTCGTCGTCATCTTTTTCGTGCTCAAAGCCGTGTTTTTGAATCGGTATTTGAAGCGCATGAGCGACCGCGCCGCACAGCATGAGGCGGACCTGAAAGTGGAAACGGACGCGGAAAAGGCGGAAAACCTGCGCAAAGCGCTGCGGGCGGAGAGGAGCATCGAAGCGCTCCTCTCGTACGTCATGCCGCTCTTGATCGTCGCGGGCATGTACGTGCTCGCGCTGGTTTTGGAAAGCGCGGCGGTGAAGCTGAGCGGCACGTTCGGGCTGTGCGCGGCGAGCATGGTCATCGGGTTCGTGTTCGGGTTCTTCGCCGCGCGGGAGGTGTAACATGGCGGATGAGAAAAAGATATCCGGTTCAAGGGTCAAAACGCTTGCGCTCGTGCTGCTCATGCTCGCCGTCACGGGCTGTACCGTGCTGGTGGACTTCGTTTCGGCGGAGTTCTCCACCACGCTCTTTACCGACGTCACCTATTGGATCAACATGATCACGATGCAGAGCGCGGTCATCATCCTGCTGTTTGTCGAGCGAACGGTCGCAAAAGACAAGGAGCGCGAACGCAACGAGCGGTATAAAATGCTGACGGCGTCGTTGCAGGAAGCGTTCCTCTCGCTCAACGCGCAGAATTTAAACGGCACGTTCAAAGAATACATAGCGGCGGACAACCGCAAGCGCAAGCTCGCCGCCTATCTTGCCGTCTTGAACGCGAAAAAGGCGCGCTGTGACGACCGTATCGCCCGCCTCGGCTTCCGTATCCGGCGCAAGGAAATACGGGCGCAGGACAGGCAGCGCGAGCCGCACGGCGCGGCGTACAGGCTCTTGTGCGCGCTGAAAAAACGCGCCGAGGATAAAGCCGCGTTTTGGCAGAATAAGATCGCCCGCGCGCCCGAAGAAGCGGACTATGCGCGGGTGAAGTTTGTGCGTTGGTCGTACGGCGTGATTTTTTCGGGGGCGGAAGGAAAAGCGAAAGAAGAGGACGACCCCGCCGCGCACGAAGGGCGCGACGTTGCGTCCATTCTCTTGACGAAAGCGCTGAGTATCCTTGCGTTCGGGTTGATTGCCACGTCGTACATTACGCCCGAATTTACGTTCGACGCCGTGCTGATCTACCGCTCGCTCATCAAGATCGTGCAGATCGCGCTCGGATTGTACACGGGCGCCGTTTCGGGGCAGGATTTTATCCGCCGCAAGATCTGCGAAAAACTCATGATCCGCTTCAATTACGTGAAGCAGTTCAAAGAGCAAGTTTCGAACAAAGAAATACCCGCCTCAGTTTGAGGCGGGTGTTTTTTCTGTTTGCGAGTGAAGAAATAGCGGGGCAGTTGAAAGAGGCATTTGCCCAAAAGATGATGTTATTTGAGCTATTAATAAAGATATCCTTGACATTATATTATTAGTAATGACGGAAGATCCGGTGGTAAGAGATTCGATGATAGCGGAATCGGATAGTTGGTTAAGATCGATTGATGTATTTTTTGGAGAAAGAAAAATTGAAAATTTAACCGATAACTCAAAAAGTTGTTCCGGTTGAAAATTAACGGATCTGGTAAAATCCACCTTTATAGTATGGTTGCTTCTTCGGAAAACTTCAATGTTATCAAGAATCATTAGTTTTTGATTTGTTGGATCGATAGGTGCTGATTTTACTTGATAGTTTGCGGATGAAAGCATAAATTCATATGAATCCGAAAAATAATCTTTAAGGTTTATCATACAATGTCTCCTGATTTAAATTTAAAAATGGCTGATTGCGGAAGAGCGTGGTGCTAATGTAGAATAGGTAGCCGCCTGTGCGAAAACGCGTGATTTAATAAATAGTTTTTCTAAGAAGTTTTCATTAGTTATATATTGTTCAATGGCTTGTTCAACAGCACAATTTAATGAAATATCTTTTTCGATTGCTTTGGAGGCAAGTTCTTTGTGTAATTCCGGAGCTATTCGTACATTGAACGTACCAGTATATGATTTTTCCGGATTTTTATTGTGTTCGGTACAGAACAATAAGTATTCTTCGACTGCCGTATGGAATTCTTTTTCGATTTCCGTAGCATTATCGGATTCAAAAGAAACTAAATCGGAAATGCCTTCGATTTTACCATACAAAATTTTATCTTTTACGCTATATTCTATTTTAGCAGTGTATCCTTTATATTTTAAAATATTGCTCATAATCAAATATCTCCGTTTGTTGACAATGTTTGTATGAGTTGATTCATTTGGTAATCTTTTAAAATATTATTATGAGGTTTGTGAATCATGATTACTTTATTGTCGGTATCTCTGAAAAATTTTATTCGGGAGCCTGATGTAGCACCTTTTGTGTCCTCTTGATAATTTAAATAATTCATAAGTCGGATTAATTCATTATAAGTGAAGTCAGAAGGCTTTTGTTTAAATCTTTCGATCAGCTTTTCAATTGTACTCATGTTGATCTAAGACCACCTCCTTTGTAACTAAAAGTTAGTTGCAGTATAACACGTATTTTAGAAATTGTCAAGATACCGGTGTCAATTATTTTGAAAACGGGAGGAGACAAAAGTCTCCTCCCGAACAAATCCCCGTGGGGATCCGTTGTTTATTTTATCTTTTCGGTTTTGCGTTTAATAAGTCAAAAACGAGGTAGAAGCATTCGCCGTTTTTGTTTCGCAATTTAACATGGTAGTGGGGATGATCTTCAAGGATCATGGAAAAGAGAGAAAGTAGCGAAAAGAATTTGCTTTTCGGGATATAATCGGAAAAGGTAAAGCCGCGCTTATCTTCTTCATATTGCTCGGCAGAACAGAAAGAAATTTGTACATGCATTGGTGTTTACCTCCGTAAGTGTGATTACGGACCACGCATGGGGATTTGTCGCTTTCTTTTCCGCTTTTATTGTACGCCCGTTTTCATGTTTTGTCAAGAGGGAAAGAAGAAAAAGTTTTATGCGGACCGTGTTTAGGCAGGCTATAATAAAACGAGGTAACAATTTTAGTAACAAAATGCACCAAAACTGAGCAAAATACAGTATACTTCTCATAAAATAAGCCCCTATTTTATCAATATTCTTGATAAAATAGGGGCTTATTACAATTTGGCGCAGAAGGCGGGATTTGAACCCGCGCTACGGTTTCCCGTACTACTCCCTTAGCAGGGGAGCCCCTTGAGCCACTTGGGTACTTCTGCATTCCGGCTCGCATGCGGCAGCAGCCGCAATGCCAAACTATAATACCATATTTTGCACGCATTGTCAATTTTATTGCGAGCGTTCGCGCAATTTTATCAAGTTTTTGCGGAACGCGCACGCCCGCCGCCGCGTCGCGCTTTTTCTTGCAAGCGCGGAAATTTGCGGCGTTTGCAAAAGGGTGAAACAGGCGGAAAGCACATTCAAAAAATATTGCCGCTCCCCAAAAAATTTTTTATCAGTTCTTGCAAACGCAGTAAATTTGTGGTAGAATAATGTGGAGAAGGTGCTTGCAGGGTATACGCCGCAGGCGGAGGGGGAAGAATGAACATTTGGCATGATATTTCAGCCAAGCGGATCGCAAAAGACGATTTTATGTGCTATATAGAGATCCAAAAGGGCTCGAAAAGCAAGTACGAATTGGATAAAGAGACGGGTGTTTTGCGGTTAGACAGAGTGCTGTACACCTCCACGGTGTATCCGGCAAGCTACGGGTTTATTCCGCGCACCTATGCCGATGACGGCGACCCGCTGGACGTATTGGTGTTGTGCAGCGAACCGATCTTGCCCGCCACGCTGGTGCAGTGTTACCCCATCGGCGTCATCAACATGATCGATGACGGAAAGATGGACGAAAAGGTCATCGCCATTCCGTTCCGAGAGCCGACGTACAACATTTACAGCGATATTTCGCAGTTGCCGCGGCATATTTTCGATGAAATGATGCACTTTTTTGAGGTGTACAAAGTTCTTGAACACAAAGAAACTTCCGTGCGCGAGATCATGGGCAGAGCCAGCGCCGTAGAAGTGGTGCAAAAGTGTATCGACAAGTATAAAAATCAGATCGAGGGGAAATTATGAAGATCGTATTTTTCGGAGATTCCATTACGGATTGCGGGCGCGACCGGGCAGACGATTCCAAGCTCGGAGACGGGTACGTCTCCATTCTGCACGAAAAGCTGAAAAACCTGTACGAAGACGTACATTTTGAATTTTTGAACCGCGGCGTCGGCGGAGACAGGGTGTTTGACCTCGTTCGCCGTGTGGATGCAGACGTTGTGGCGCAAAAACCCGACATCGCCGTCGTGCTCATCGGCATCAACGACGTGTGGCGCAAATACGACGGCAGCGGGTTAGACTTCGACCTTTCCGCCTTCGTTGCGGCGTACGAAGAGGTGCTGCAAAAGATCAAAGCCTGCGGCGCAAAACTCATCGTCGTCGAACCGTTCCTCTTCAACGTGCCCGATAAAAAGCGTTTCCGCCGCGAGTTTGACCCCATGCTCGGCGCGATCCGCGGGCTTGCGGAAAAATACGCGGATGCTTTTGTGCCGCTGGATGAGATGTTTGCGGGGGTCAGCCAAAGCGTCGGCATTGCCGCCTATTCGGCAGACGGCGTGCATCCCACGCACCGCGCGGCCCGCCTCATTGCGGATAACGTGATCAAAAAGATCCGCCTGTTCCTGTAAAGGCGAAACGGATGGAGAGCACAAAAAAACTGCTTGCCGTTATCGACATGCAGAACGATTTTATCGGCGGCGCCCTCGGCACGGAGGAGGCGCGTGCGGTTTTGCCGCGCGTGCGGGCGCGCATCCTTTTGGCGCACGAACGGGGCGAACGTGTGGTGTTTACCCGCGATACGCACACGGGCGGGTATCTTTTCACGCAGGAGGGGCGGCGCCTGCCCGTTGTGCACTGCGTCAAGGATACGCAGGGCTGGCAGCTGGCAGACGGGCTTGTGCGGGCGGGCGATCTTGTGTTCGATAAGCCTGCGTTCGGCTGCACGCAGCTTGCCCGTTTTGCGGCGGAAGGCGGCTTTGAAGAGGCAGAGCTGATCGGCGTGTGTACGGATATCTGTGTGATCTCCAACGCACTGCTTATAAAGGCGTTCAGCCCGGAAATGCGCGTTTGCGTGCGCGCCGATTGCTGCGCGGGCGTTACGCCGCAGCGGCATCAAACGGCGCTTGCCGCCATGCAGGCGTGCCAAATCGATCTTGTGTAAAGAGTTTAAACAGGAAAAGAAGACAAGCGTTCGGCTTGTCTTTTTTTGTATAAGAAAACCCGCGGATAGTCCGCGGGTTCAAGAGAGGCTTTGCCGATGCGCAAAAAAGAGCAAGAGAGATGGCAATAACAGTAAGGCAAAAAAGAGAAGAAAAAGCAAGGATAGAAAAACAAACAGAAAAGTAAAAAAGAATAATAATGAAAGTGGAGCAAGGATAAAGGTGAAAAAATTAAGCGCAGAAAAGGCCCGTTTACGGGCAGCAAGTAAAAATTGCATGACTGCCGGGTCGTCACAGGCGCGACTTGCGCGCAGCCGGTACTATGAGGGCTAACAGCCCGAAACTGAAAAGCCACCGGCTATGCCGGTGGATAATGATTCATGCCAAAGTTGTTGAGCCTTTGCCGTTCTGTATGGAAATCATCTTACCGCCAAAGTCTACGTTGCCGACAGTCAGGGCACAGAGTTCGGAAACACGAATACCCGATTCGATGATCGTGTGGGCGTTATCTGTTCCTGTGGCTGTTCTGCGGCGGTCTGTTCAAGCCATTCACCGAACTTTCGCAGCATAAGTTCGTACTGTTTAACGTCTTTTGGCTTTTCGAGATACGCAGGTCGGCAAGGTGTGCCTTCCGCGCCGTTTTAAAGTGGAGAGCATGGTTAGTTTTTCTTGTTCGGATTCTGCGGCACGAAATCTCCGTTCATCTGCATTTCCAAATACCGTCCGTTTCCCCGTTCAAACCGTCTGCGCGCATAACCTTGTCACCGGCGTGAAGTGCAATCTTTGTCATTTTTGTTTCTCTTTGACAAACCACAAAATCTGATAGGGGATGCTCATATCCTTTGCCTTGTCGATTTTATTGACGGAGATGACGATAAATTCCGCGCCATCCGCACCCTCGACGTTCGTGTGGATGGAGCCTTTGAATTCAAACAGACCCGTACCGTTTATGCGCCATTCCGTTTCCTGTTCAGAGCCTTTGAGGATGGTAGGGATAGAGAAGTCGGCATATTTGCTTTTCTTTGCCTGTTCATAGCTTTGTTTGCGTAATGCTTGTGCCATTGCGCGGATAGCCGTCATAACAAACCGCCGTTCAATGTGGATAATTTCGTTCAATTGTTCAATCGTCATTTTCTTTCGCCTCATTATTCATTATAGCACATTTGCGACCATGATTCAAACGTTATGCTGAAAATAGTTGGTGATTGTAAGGCGGTAGAGGTGGCGTTCTGCCGCCTCCTTGCTTTCCTTGCGGGTGATTCCTTTCATCTCGCGCCTGACTTCTGCGTTGTTTCGCATCTGTTCAGCGCGTACTTCGATCTGTTTAAGCATTTTTTTCGGTCATGTTTTCCGCCTGATCACCATACATCGCTGTCACATTGCATGGAAATATATAAATTTTCATCCGTGTCTCGATATATATCTGCGCCATAAGGACTGTGTTCTATCGCCGTCTCGGCTTCCGTATCCGGCGTAGGGAAATGCGGGCGCAGGATAGGCAGCGGGCGCCGTTTCGGGGCAGGATTTTATCCGCCGCAAGATCTGCGAAAAACTCATGATCCGCTTTAATTGCATGAAGCAGTTCAAAGAGCAATTTTCGAACAAAGAAATACCCGCCTCAAACTAACGAGGTAACAATTTTAGTAACAAAATACACCAAAACCAAGCAAAATACAGTATACTTCTCATAAGAAAACCGCCTGTTTTACCGAGAATGTTGATAAAACAGGCGGTTTTTGCTATATGGCGCAGAGAAAGGGATTTGTAAGGAGCGGCGCAGCCGCGACGGAACAGCGATCGCTGCCGAGCAAAAGCCGAAGAGAAAGGGGGGCAACACGCCGATCGCGTCACGTTATTTCGGCAGCCCGCTTTCGGAGCAAAGCCACCCGTTGCCGAGAGTGCGGCTTTTGGTTTACCGAAAGCGCGGCAAAAGCCGCGCA
>CALVMR010000038.1 GCA_944346885.1 uncultured Clostridia bacterium
ATGTCGGTGACGGCTGTGTCGAAATCGTTCACTTCTTCAAGGGCGGCGGCGTCTTCGGCGAGGAAATTTTCCTCCGTGAAAAGATCGACGGTGTTGTTGGAAGAGAGCGCCAAAATGTTTCCTTCGATATCGGCGGTGATCGACGTATAGGCGTTTTTAAGGTGCCCACTGTTCGTTATACCCTCTTCCGTTACGCGGTAGGTGGCGTTCGAGTTCGTCAAAAGATAGTAGGCGCCGTAAGAATAGGCAATGTCTGTAATATTACCGTCGAATTTGTTGTCTTGCGGGACGGCGGCGATCGCTTCGCCCCCGTACGAGAACATGCGGATGGAAGAGCCGTTGGATACAAGAAAATTCTTTTTACCCGCGCAGACGAAAAAGCTGCTGCCGAGATCGGTCACGGCGATGGCGGAATATGTCTGTGCCGCCTTGTCGTATAAAAGCACGCGCGCGTTGGCGGGGTCGGCAAAGATCAGTTTGTTGCCCTGCATCGAGAGAGATGTCGCACCTGAACCGAGCCGACGCGCGCCGGAGGAATACTGTGCGATCTCCCAGCCTGTGTAGGCTTCGTCAGCAGTCGAGACCTGTTTCACGGAGGCTTCGCTCCCGGCGACCGCAAAATACAGCTGGTTGTCGTATTCTTCGACGGCGATCACGTTCGAAAATGCCGTTAGTTGCGGATCGGTTGCTCCTGTTTCCGTCTTGTAAACATAATGCGAGCCGTCCGTAGAAGAATAATAGCAGACGTCCTTGACGATCGCAAACGCGTATACGGAGTAGGTGGTCGTAAAAACGCGCGAAGCCGCCGTGCTTACGGTGTGGATCGTATTTTCCGCCGAAAAATATACCTGCCCGTTATATACAGAGAAATAGGGCGAGGCGGAAACTTCGTTTTGCGAAAAGAGCGAAATACCGTCGGTCTGCGCTGTAAGCGTGCTGTCTGCTGTCGAGAGAGTACCGCTGTAAATGTTGACAGTGCCGCCGACAAGAGTGGCGTAATACAACGAATTACCGTTTGCGACAAAAGAGTTGCAGGTGATGGGCGAGTTTTCGGCGTCGGTGAGCCTTGTTGCCGTCGCATAGGAGCCGCTTTCGGCAGTGGTGCAGTCAAGGTAGTGGATATACGTTTCGCTCCCGCTGGGAACGAACAAAAGGGTATCACCGTAAAAACAAAGAGAGGAAAAGCGGACGTTTTCCGTGCTGAGGTATTCGGCGTAAGTGCCTTTCTCTTTGTCAAATACATAAATCACGCCATGCGTCTGCGTGCCGCTCGTGCGGCTGTCCGCCACGGCGATGTATTCGTCGCCGATCGCAACGTCGTTCGGGCTTTGCAGCGGCAGGAATTGTTCGGGGGATGTGGGGAGGAAGAGCGAAAAACTTCCGCCCGCGGCGGGATCGCTTTCGTCCGCCTGCGCCGCCGTATTTGTATCCGCGCCGCTGTCCGCCTGCGTATTTGCCGCGGGGGCGGCGCTCTCCTGCGCCGCTGCGTTTTCCGCGCCCGCGCCCTCTTGCGCAAACGCCGTCACCGCGCCCGAAAAGGCGAGCGCAAGCGCGCACAGCAGTATCAAGATCGCTTTCAAAACCCTC
This sequence comes from uncultured Clostridia bacterium, assembly GCA_944346885.1. Taxonomy (GTDB): domain Bacteria; phylum Bacillota; class Clostridia; order Christensenellales; family Borkfalkiaceae; genus Borkfalkia. The sequence continues at coordinate 1,588 of CALVMR010000038.1, forward strand.
TTCATCCGTATCCGCTCCGTCCGCCCGTCGGGGCGGCGATTTTTTTCTGCTTTTCAGTATACCACAAGGCGGGGGATTTGTCATCAAAATTTGACAGATTTTCTAAGCGTGCCGCGCGGCGCGCTCTCCGCCGCGCAGCCCGCCCGCGGGGAGGCGGGCGAAAAACGCGCAAAGATTTTTCGAATAGATGACAGACGTATGCCGTATTTTGGCGGTATACTCGAAGAAAATACGAACATATGTTTGTTTTTTTGTCAGCTAAGCTGGAATACGGGGCAAGTCTGTGCGATAATGGGTGTGTGAGAGGCGAAAAAAGGAGGTGAGGCGCCGCAATGAAGGAGTATCAGAAAACCATGCTGCTCTTGTACCCGCGGTTGGAGCGGTACGCGCGCGACCTTGGGCAATACGCCCGTGCCAAAGCGGCGGCTTCCGCTTTGGGCAGGGAAAGCGCCGAGGAGAGCATCCGTACCGTGCTTGACTGCGTGTACGCGCAGGGGTGCTGCGAGCAGCTGAAAGCGCTGTTGGACGGGGTGCTGGGCGAATTGACGGAGGAGGAGCGTTTGCTCGTTTCGTACAAATATTTCCGCCGCGGCACGGCTGAGCTCGGCTGTTCGCCGCGCACCTATTACCGCAGGCAGCTGCGGTTGGAAAGCAAGCTCAACGCCCGCTTTTTGCAGCGCGGCATGAGCGAGCGCTGGTTTTTGCACACGTTTGCAGACGTGCCCGCCGTCCGCCACGTGTACGAGCGGGTGTGCGCGCGGCAGGAGAACGAACTTTACGATAAGCGCGCCCGCTGCGGGCTGGCGTTCGGCGGCAAACGATAGCGCCCGCCGCGAGCCGGCGTTCGGCGGCAAATGATAGCGCCCGCCGCGGACCGGTGTTCGGCGGCAAGCGATAGCGCCCGCTGCGGACCGGCGTTCGGCGGCAAATGATAGCGCCCGCCGCGAGCCGGCGTTCGGCGGCAAAGCGGGCGCGAAGGTAAATGTGCATGCGGGCGCGGCGGGTCAGATCCGAAAGATCATGCGGGCGGGAGAAGGCAAGCGCCTTCGCCGCGGGATCAAAGCGGGGTCAAAAGTAGATGTCTTCGCGGGGCGGGTCGTTTTTGCGCCGCCTGCGCACGGCGGGGCGGAACAAAACGTAGGCGATGCCCAGCGCCGCCGCGGCGAGCACGCAGGCGAGCACGGCGTTTACGGCGCCGCCGTTTTGTTCGGCTTCTGCGGGCGGCGGTTCGGGCAGGGCTTCGGCAAATTCGTCGTTTTCCGGATAGTTTAGGGCGGAACAGGCGGAAGCGGGCACATAGCCGAACGCGCCGTTGAGTTCTACGTAATAAAACGTTTGCGAACCGTACGAAAAGGTTCCGTAAAAGGCGGCGTCTACGCTGTACGAGGCGATGGCGCCCGCGGGCAGCTGCCCTTCTCCCGCCGTAAACGTGACCTGCACCGTATAGGAAAGGAAGGGCGTTTCGGGTATGTAATCGACAAAGGTAAGCTCGCTGCGCAGGCAGTACCCGTGCACGGGGGTGCTGCCGGGCACGTTTTCCAAATAGGATACGGCGCAGTAGTCTCCCTGTTCGCCCGTGACGCGCACGAACCAGCTTTCGGGCAGCGCGAACAGCCCCGTGCCCGCTTCGGGCGCGGCGTACAGGTAGGTATCCGCCTGCGTGATGCGGGCGTAGGCGGCGTCTTCGGCGGCGGAAACGGGGAGCGGAGCGGCAGACAGTGCCGCCGTCAGGAGGAGGGCGGCGGCAAGGAGGGCGGCAAAAGCCGCGGGCGCAAAGCGCGCGGAGCGTTTGGGCATGGGCACCTCGTTGCCCGATGGTTTGCGCCGTGGGCGCGCGGGCGGTGTGCAGCCATTATAGTACACGCCGCTGCGGGAAACGTTGAAAAAGAGGGGAGGTTTGCACGGAATTTGTCATATGCGGGAGGATGAGATCGTGCGCCGCCTGCTCGCCATCGAGGGCGAACAAAAGAGGCGGCGGGCAGGGGGCGCCCTGCAACATTACAACACGGGCAGGATAAAACATAAAAAGCAGCTTGCCTTCCACAAGTGCAAAAAGCGCAACCGCTGGGTGTTCGGCGGCAACCGCAGCGGCAAAACGGAGTGCGGCGCCGCCGAGTGCGTGTATTTGGTGCGGGGCAACCACCCGTACCGCAAAAATAAAAAGGACGTGTTCGGCTGGGTGGTCTCTCTTTCGCAGCAGGTGCAGCGAGACGTGGCGCAGAAAAAGATCCTGCACTACCTTGCGCCGGAATGGATCGAAGAGGTGACCATGCTGTCGGGCAAAAAGGGGTCTCCTTCGGGCGTCATCGACCAGATCCGCGTGCGGAACGTGTTCGGCGGCATTTCCACCATCGGGTTCAAGACCTGCGACCAAGGGCGGGAAAAGTTTCAGGGCGCTTCGCTGGATTTTGTGTGGTTCGACGAAGAGCCGCCCAAGGACGTGTACGAGGAGTGCCGCATGCGCGTGTTCGACCGCGCGGGGGATATCTTCGGCACCATGACGCCGCTCAAAGGTCTGACGTTTTTGTACGACGAGATCTACATGAACGTGCGCGGCGACCCGCAGGTATGGTACGAGTTTATGGAGTGGGCGGATAACCCGTACTTAAAAAAGAGCGAGATCCGCCAGCTGGAAAGCACGCTGAGCGCCAAGGAGCTGCAAAGCCGCCGCTACGGCAGGTTTTGCACTTCCGAGGGGCTGGTCTATCCCGAATTTGACGAATCGGTGCACGTTATCCCGCCCTTTGCCGTGCCCGCCGATTGGCAGGATACGGTCTCCATCGATCCGGGGCTGCACAACCCGCTCTCCGCGCACTGGTACTGCGCGGATTACGACGGGAACGTGTACGTCGTTGCCGAGCACTACGAGGCGGAGCGGGATATCGATCACCACGCCGCGCGCATCAAAGAGATCAGCGCGCGCATCGGCTGGCACACCGACGCAAAGGGGCGCATCGCCGCGCTCATCGACCCCGCGGCGGGGCAGCGCACTCTTGCCGCCTCCAAGAGCGTGGCGGAGCTGTTTTACGAGCGCGGCATCCTCGTCAACATGCAGGTCAACAAAGACCTGTTTGCGGGGATCGCGCGGGTAAAGAGCTATTTGGGCGGCGAGGGGCCGCGGCTGTACATTTTTGAAGGGTGCGTGCATTTGATCCGCGAACTGAAAGGGTATTTTTGGGGCGCGGGAGACGTGCCGAAAAAGAAGGACGACCACGCGCTGGACGAGCTGCGGTATTATCTGATGACCAAGCCGCGCAGCCGCCCGCCCGCCCGCGAACCGAGCCCCGTGGCGCGCGAAAAAGAGCGCCTGCTGCGGCGGCGGGAGCGGCGGGGAATGCCGTAGCGCGGGCTAAGGACGATAGGGGGGAAGGAGCGATATGCGCGGAAACGAAGAGCAAAGCGGCGCGCGTAGAAACGAAGAGCAAAGCGGCACGCGCGGAAACGAGCGCCAAAGCGGCGGGGCGCGTTCGGCGGAGAGACAGGCGGAGGCGCGTTCGGCGGAGAGACAGGCGGAGGCGCGCGAAAGCGTGCTCGAAGCGCTGTACAAGCGGGCGGTGGGCTGTTCGGCTGACGAAGTGGTGGAAGAGTACTCCGTCGGCGAAGACGGTTCGCTGCAATTGGTCAAACAGCGGGTAAAAAAGAGGGAGCTGCCGCCGGATATGGCGGCGGTGCGCCTGCTGCTGGAAGCGGAAAAACCGCTCGCCTCGCTTTCGGACGAGGAGTTGGAGGCGGAAAAGCAGCGGCTGCTTGGGCTGCTCGCGCAGGGCGCTGCGGGCGGAGCGGCACTTTAAAATCGGGAGGAGAACAGTGAAGGAACAGAGCAAACAGGCGCAGGCGCTGCGCGAAAAGTACGAAGAACGTACGGTGCGCGCCCTGCAAGAGGAGTTCGGGCGCAGGCAGGAGGAGCGCAGGCTCGTCGAACGCGGGTGGGAGCTGAACATGAACTTCCTATCGGGCAACCAGTACTGCGGCATCAACCCTGCGGGCGAGCTGGAAGAGGAGCAGCCGCGCTATTGGTGGCAGTACCGGCGGGTGTTCAACCACATCGCGCCCGCCATCGATACGCGCATCGCAAAGCTGGCGCGCGTGCGCCCGGCGATCACGGTGCGCGCCGCGTCGGGCAGCGAAAGCGACATGCGCGCGGCGAAACTTGCGGCAGACGTGCTGCGTTCGGTGCGCGAAGACTGTGCGCTGGACGAGGTGATCTCGCGCGCAACGGTGTGGAGCGAAACGTGCGGCACCGCCTTTTATAAGGTGTATTGGGAGGGCGGCGGCGTGCGCGTTTCCGAGGTGGCGCCCTTTGAAATTTACCCCGAAGACCTTTCGTGCGGCTCCGTCGAAGAGCAGGGCAGCCTCATGCATGCGAAGGCGCTGCCCGTCTCCGAGATCGAGCGGCTGTACGGCGTGCGCGTAAAGGGGCAGGACGTATACGAGTTTTCGTTGGCGCCCTATTCGGCGGCGGCAAACTTTATGGGCGGCGCGGGGGCGGGCGCGCGGTATGTAAAAAAGGATTGCGCGCTCGTCATCGAGTACTACGAAAAGCCGACGGCGCGGCATCCCGCGGGGCGGATGCTCGTCGCCGCGGGAGACAGGCTGGTGCACGAGGGCGAGCTGCCCTACCCGAACGGAGAAAACGGCGAACGCGGCTACCCCTTCGTGCGGCAGTGCGCGCTGGAATTTTCGGGCGCGTTTTTCGGAGGCAGCGTCATTGACCGCATGATCCCCGTGCAGCGCGCCTTCAACGCCGTCAAAAACCGCAAACACGAGTTTTTGAACCGCCTCACGATGGGCGTTTGGGCGGTGGAGGACGGGTCGGTGGATACCGACGCGCTGCTCGAAGAGGGGCTGCCGCCCGGAAAGGTGCTCGTGTACCGGCAGGGTTCTACCCCGCCCGCTTTGCTCGGCGCGGACCGTTTGCCCGCCGAGTTTACCGAGGAGGAGGGGCAGCTGTTGGAGGAATTTATTCTCGTCAGCGGCGTTTCCGAGATCAGCTCCACGTCGCGCAACCGCACCAGCGTGACCAGCGCCACGGGGCTGCAAATGCTCATCGATCTGGACGATACGCGGCTGTCGGTGACGACGGAGAGCATCCGCCAGGCGATGAAGCGCATTGCAAAGCACATCCTGCGGCTCATGCACGCCTTTGCGGGGGAGCGGTGCAGCCTGCGCAAAACGGGCGCGGACGGCAGTACGGAAACGTATTGTTTTTCGGGGGCGGAGCTCACCGCGCACGACGTTGTGTTCGAAGCGGACGACGAAGGGGCAAGCTCGCCCTCCCGCCGCCGTTCGCTCATCTACGAGCTGTACGGCATGGGGCTGCTCGCCGACGAAAACGGGCGGGTCAGCGACGAAACGCGCGAACGCATCTTAAACGCGCTCGGCTTCGGCGGGCTGGGCGGCGGGCGGGGCGCCGCCTCGCTGCACGAGCGCAAAGCCGCGCAGGAAAATGTGCGGCTGTTTGCGGAGGCGGTGCCCGTGGACGTGTTCGACGACGATGAGGTGCACATTGCCGAGCACACGCGGTGCGTGCTTTCGGAAAAGACGGACGAGCAGGCAAAAGCGCGGTTTTCCGCGCACATTTCCGCCCATCGGGCAAGCCTTGCCGAAAAGGGGCGCCCGCAGGACGCTGCGCAGAGCGGCGCCCGAACGTTCGAACAGGCTCCGCGGGGCGGGAGCGAACAATAAAGGAGGAGAGGGAAATGGAAGAGAAGGAGAACGCTCTGCCCGCAGGGGCGGTGCACGGGGCGGACGCCCGCACGGATGAGGGCACGGCAGCCCCTTACGGGAAGTTTAAGGACGCAGGCGCCCTTCTGCAAGCGTACAATTCGTTGGAGGCGGAATTTACCCGCCGCAGTCAGCGCCTGCGCGAATTGGAGGGGAAGCTCGCGGCGGGGCGGGAGGGGCAGGAAAGCTCTTTGCCGCCAAAGAGCCGCGGGGAAGGCGGAGCGGGGGCTTCCGCCGAACGGCAAGCCGCGGAGCAAGGGGCGGCTTTTCGGACCGCGGAGCAAGGGGCGGATTCCGCCGAACGGCACGCCGCGGCGTTGGAGGAGGCGGCGGCGCGCGCCGTGGAGGCGTACTTTGCGGCGCATGCCGCGCCTGCCCCGCCCGTGCTGGCGGGCGGCGGTACGTTCACGCCCGCGCCCGTGCGGCGCGTGCGCACCTTCGGGGAAGCGGGGGAACTCGCACGCGAGCTGTTCCGCAAAAACGGAAATTAAATCAAAATAAGGAGAAAACAACTTTATGGTAACGATGACGAGCGCAGACAGCGCTTTGAAAAGCTATTACCTCGGCGCGGTGAGCGAGCAGCTCAACACGGCGGCAAATCCGCTGCTTGCGCAGATCAAGCAGTCTACGGCGGACGTTTGGGGCAAGGAAGTGCGCAGGTTGGTGCAGTTCGGCGTCAACGGCGGCGTCGGCGCGGGCACGGAGGAGGGAGATCTGCCCGCCGCAAACGGAAACGGTTACGCGCAGTTCGTGACCACCCTCAAAAACCTGTACGGCACCATCGAGATCAGCGACAAGGCGGTGCGCGCCTCCGAAAACAACGCGGGCGCCTTCGTCAACCTGCTCAATGCGGAGATGGAGGGGCTGGTGCGCGCCTCGTCTTTCAATTTCGGCAGGATGCTCTTCGGAGACGGCACGGGCAGGCTCGCCACGGTCACGGCGGCGAGCGGCGCCGCGCTGACCGTCGATTCGGCGCGCAACTTTGCCGTCGGCATGACGGTAGACGTGCTCACCGAGGCAGGCACGGCGGTGGAGGGCGGCACGGGGCTCCGCGTCACGGCGGTCGATCCCGACGCGAAGTCGGTCACCCTTTCGGCGGACCTGAGCGCGAAGCTCAGCTTTGCGGACGATGCAACGTATACCGTCTGCGTACAGGGCTCGTACGGGCTGGAACTGACGGGGCTGGGCGCCATTTTCGGCAGCGGCACAACGCTGTACGGGCTGGACCGCAGCACTAACAAGTGGCTGGAACCGTACAAAAAGAACATCGGCGGCGCGATCAGCGAAACGGCGATCCAAGCGGCGATCGACCGCCTCGAAGAGCGCGCGGGCAGCCGCGTCAACTTCATCGTTTGCAGCTGGGGCGTCAAACGGGCGCTGCAAAACCACTTCAACCAGTACAAGCGCATCACCGACGTGACCGAGCTTGCGGGCGGGTACAAGGCGATCACCTACAACGGCATCCCGATCGTGGCGGACCGCTTCTGCCCCGAAAAGACGATGTATCTGCTCAACACGGACGATTTTTGCCTGCACCAGCTGTGCGACTGGAAGTGGCTGGAAGGGGACGACGGCAAGGTGCTGCGCCAAGTGGCGGGCAAGCCGCTGTATACGGCAACGCTCGTCAAATACGCGGACCTCGTCTGCACCCGCCCCTGCGGGCAGGCGGTGCTCACCGGCATCACGGAGGCATAGCGCGGCGGAGCGCTTTTTGCGGGCGGGGGCGCACGTTTGTGCGCCCCTTGCCCTTCCGCAAAGGGGGAAAGTATGAAAGAACGGGTCAAAGACGTGCTCGCGCTCGCCGCGTCCGTGTGCGGGCGGGAGGATCTGGCGCGCTACCTTTGCAGCGGCAAAGGGGAGGACGCCGCCGCTTTGGAGGCGGAAGCGGACTTGCTGCTGCGCTGTTACAATATGACCGAATACGAATTGGCGAACGATTATCTGCCGCTTTTGCGGCGGGAGCGTTTTTGTTCGGAGGGAAAGATCGCCTATTCCGCCTTTTCGCGCGAACCCGCCGAGATCGTGTGCGTACGCGGCGAAGGCGGGCAGCGGCTGCGCTTTGCGGCGGAGGAGGACGGGATCCGCGTTCGCGCGGGCGAAGTGACGGTGGAATACGCCTGCCGCCCCTGCGTCAAGCGCGCGGAGGACGCGCCCGAAAGCGCGGCGGGCGGCGCGCGCCTTTTGGCGCTGGGCACGGCGTGCGAATTTGCGCTGATGAACGGGCGGTTGGAGGCGGCGTCTCTGCTGGATAAGCGGTACCGCGCGGCGATCGCCGCGGCGTGCCGCACAAAGGGAGGCAGGCTGCGCATGCGGAGGTGGATATGAGCGGGTATTCGTTTGCGGTAAAAAAGAAAACGGTCCGCCGCAGCCTCTCGTTTTCGGAGGGGCAGCCGCTGCCGCTGGGGCTCATTTTTGACGGGAACGCCCTGTGCGCGGGAACGGACGCCCTGCCGCTCGCGGCGGATGCGCCCGCCGCGGAAGCGGCGTTTGCGGCGGGCGGGGCGCTGCTTTTGTACGGCGGCGGAAGCTGCTTCGTGCGCGCGGCGGGCGCGGCGGCGTTTTCGCCCTCTTCGGTCGCCTTTTCGCGCATCCCCGCCTGCGTGCGCGTGTACGACGACGCCGCGGGCGAGGCGCTGCTGCTTTCGGACGGGGCGGTGTGCGCGCTGCTTTGCGCCGCGGGGCTGGCGCAGGAGGACGTGCCCGCCTTCACGGCGGCGGGGTATGCCTATGAGCGGCTCTGGCTCGCCACGGGCGAGCAGGGCGGGGCGAGGCTGCGCTATTCTTCGTTTGAAAATTGGCGCGACTTTACCGAAAGCCTCGGCGGCGGGGGATACCTCGACCTCCCGGACGGGAAGGGGCGCATCGTCGCCTTTGCCGATCTGGAAAACTACTTTTACGTCTTCCGCGAATACGGGTACCAGCGCCTGTACGCGCGCGGGGACGAGTTGGAATTTGAAGTGCGCGACGGGGCGTTTTGCGCCCGCATCGCGGGGGAGAGCGTCGCCGTTTTCGGCGGGCGCGCCGTGTGGCTCGCCGAAGACGGGCTGCACGCCTTTGACGGGAACACGGAACGCGCGTTCGCGGAGGAGGCGGCGCCTTTGCTGTGCGGCGTGCCGCAGCAAGCCGCGCGCGGCTGTGCCGCGGGCGGGCGGTACTACTTGCAGGCGGACGTGCGTCTGCCGCAGGGAAAAAAGCGGGCGCTTTTGACCTTTGCAACGGGCGGCGCGTTCAGCGTTTGGCAGGGCGATTTCGGCGGGCTGACGGGCGGCGTGCAGGCGCTGGCGGTGTACGGCGGCACGCCTTGCCGCCTGTGCGAAGGGGGCGTAACAGGCGGGCTGTGCACGCGGCGGGCGTGGGAGTTCGGCGCTGCCGCGCCGTCCGGCGCGGCGCTGTTGCAGCGGCTGCGGGTGGATGCGGATGCGGGCTTTGCAATACGCGTGACGGGCACGCGCGGCAGCCGTTCGTTCGGCGTGCACGGCGGCGGCGTGCAAACGTACTCTGCGGCGCTGTTCGGCGATTCGTTCCGCGTGCGCATCGAGGGCGGCGGCTGCTGCGGGCGGGTGCGCTCTTTGACGGCGGTGTGGCAGTACGAGGAGGCGGAACATGACGAGTGAAGAGCTGGAAGAGGCGATCGGGCGGCTGATCGACGAGGCGAACGTGCAGACGGAGGACGCGAAAGCGGAGTACGGGCGGGCGGTGTTGCAGGCAAAGTGCGGCGCCGTTGCCCGCCGCGCCTACCGTTCGAGCGCGTTGGAGCAGGAGCAGGCGCGGCTGCGCGCGGCGTACGATACGCTGGTGCTGCGCATCCAAAAGGATCTGGACGAGAGCATCGCCGCGCTGCGCGCGGAGGAGGAGCCCGCGCCCGGCGGTTCGGGCGGGGAGGACGCGCCCTACGAGGTGGATTACCGCCTGCCCGTGCGCGAGCGGTACATCGCCGTCAAGGCGTACTACCTCTCCTACGACAGCGCGGAAGAAGCGCTTGCCGACCTTGCGCAGGATACGGTGGCGCAGGAATATTTGGGCGTGTACTACGATTATTTGTACGAGCTGCTGCAAATGATCCAAGTATGACGCCGAACGGGCAGGCAAAAAGAACGGGCGCGGTATACGCGGCGAAGCGGCATACGGGCGCGGGGCGCGCGGCGGAAGATCCGCCGCGCGTTTTTTCCGCGCCGCGTAAGCGAGGGGGTACCCGCGCGTTTTTTCCGCGCCGCGGTCTTTGGCGGGCGCTTTTTGCCCGCAATGCGGGGAAGCGGGGGCGAAAAAACCCTGCGGTACTGTCATTTTTTGGACGGAAAATCGGGCAAAGGCTTTACAAGGCGCCGATTATGGTATATAATAAAGGAAGAAGCCATGGGGCAAAAAACCGTGAATCATCCTTGCAGCGCTCTGCGCTATGCGTTCAAAAACTTCATCTTTCTTCTTCCGTTTGCGCTGCTGCCCGCCTGCGTGCTGGCGTTTGCGGCGGATCGCGGCGGCGGCGCTTTTTTGGCGGCGCTCTATCGCGGAGAGGATCTGAGTTTTGCGGCGTTTTTCAATTTCCTTTCCCCGTTCAACGCGCACGGCTGGCCGTTTGCCGCCGCGGCGTTCGTGCTGGCGGCGCTGTGCTTGCCGCTGCTTACGGGGTTCATCGAAAAGCACATGCGCATCGGCATCCGCTCCCTGCACGGGCTGCGGGGCAGGTTCAATTACAATTTTCTCTCCACGCTCGCGCTGCTTACCCTGTTTGTGGCGGTGTACGAGCTGTGGGCGGCGCTGGCGGCGGGGCTGCTGTATGCCGAAACGCTGCTGCTTGGCAGGGCGTCCGGCTTTGCCGCCGTCGTACTCACTTTTTTGTGCTTGGTCGCGCTTTTGAGCTACCTCGCTTCGCTGGCGATGCTGTGGCTGCCCTCGTTGCAGATCACGGGGTATGCCTTTATGGACGCGCTCGCCTGTGCGAACGCGCTGTACGCGAAGGTGCGTTATAGCTTGTTTTTGGGCGTGTTCCTGCCCGCTTTGGCGGGGGTCGCCGTGCAGTTTGCGTGCGTGCTGCTCTTGCCCGCGCGGTTGGAGCTCGTGGCGGCGGCGGTGCGCGCCGTGCTCTATTTGGTCCTGCTGCTGTATTATGCCGCGCTCATGTTTGCGGCGTATTTCGGCGCTTCGGGCGAGGCGCGGCAGGATGAACCGAAAAAATACGGGTCGGGGGTCGGGCTTTGATCTTTAAAAATGCGATCCATCTGCTGATCGGAAATTTCAATTTAACGTTCAAGTTTTTGCTGTATAAGGTCATCGTGGCGGTCGTCGCGCTGGCGCTTTCGGCGGCGTTCGTCTATCCCGCGGTGCATGCGTTTGCGGAAAGCGGGGTCTTTGCCGCCGTGTTCGAGCAAAACATCGTCGAGGAATTTTTCGGCGCGCTGTTTTCGGGAACGGGCTCCTTTTTTGAAGGGTTTTCCGAACCGATGCAGCAGGCGTTGCGCGATCTGGGCGCTTATTTTACCGAACATGCTTCCGCCGTCGCGCTGCTGTGCGCGGCGGTCGCGGCGATCGGCATCGTCGTGCGCTTTTTGAACGGGCTGGGCAACTTCGCCTTCGGAAACTTGATCGACCGCAGGATGTCCAGCAACGCCAAGCTCTCCTTTTCGGGCGTGTATATCCGCAACCTCGGCAGGGCGGCGCTTTGGCACCTCGTGTATGTGCCGCTCACGTTCGTGTACGATCTGCTCGTGCTGGCGGTGTGCTATTTGTTTTTCGCGGTGCTGCTTTCGGTCATCTCCGTTCGCGTCGTTGCCGCCGTTTTGGCGCTGATGCTCTCCGTAGCGCTGTTTTTGGCGTCGCAGGCGGTCAAGCTGACGCTGTTTTCGCACGCGGCGCCCGTGATGATCACGGAGGGGAAGGGGCTGCGCGCGGCGTTTTCCAAAAGTTTTTCCTTCCGCGGGCAAAGGCGGTTCGGGCCGCTGTTTTCCACCTATCTCGTTACGGCGATCGCCGTTATGTGCGTGAACGTGCTCTGCGCGCTTGCCACGTTCGGCGCGGCGCTGCTGATCACCATCCCGCTCTCGTACCTGCTGATGCTGTGCGTGCAGTTCGTCGGGTTCTATACCTTTGAAAAGAAGAGGTATTTCCTCACCGAAGATACCGTCATAAGCCCCAAAGAGGAGCGTACGGACGAAAATTTTTACGACGATTTCGAGATCTGAAAGGGCGAGACCGGAAAAGGCTCGGCGCGGCAAAAACGGGCGCCGCCGGCTTTAAAATTTAAAAAAATACCGAACGAAGCGCAAAAAATGCCGTTGCGGTGAATATACATTGGGGAGGTCAAAATATGGATCACAAAGCAATTTATAACGAGTGGCTGCAAAATCCCGCGCTCGGCGCGGAGGGAAAAGAGGAGCTGGGGTCGATCGCGGAAAACGAAAAAGAGATCGAGTACCGCTTCGGCGCCGAGCTTGAATTCGGCACGGCGGGCATGCGCGGTATCATCGGCTACGGCACGAACATGATGAACGTGTTTACCGTGCGCAGGGCAACGCAGGGGCTGGCGGAGTGGGTCAAGTCGCTCGGCGCCGCCGCAATGAAGCGCGGCGTTGCCATTTCGTACGACACCCGCAGGAAGTCGGACGTGTTTGCCAAAGCGGCGGCGGGCGTGCTGGCGGCAAACGGGATCGTTGCGTGGCTGTTTGCAGACGTGCACCCCGTGCCCATGCTCTCGTATGCGGTGCGCAGGCTGGGTGCGGTCGCCGGCATCATGATCACGGCAAGCCACAACCCCAAGGAGTACAACGGCTATAAAGTATACGGTGAAGACGGCGCGCAGATGTCTCCCGAACCCACCGCCGAAGTGGTCGGGTACATTCAAAAGATCACCGATTACTTCTCCGTTAAAGAGGCGCCGGGCAGCCGCCTGATCAAAAAGGTGCCCGCTTCGGTGGATAAGAGCTATTATAAAAAGCTGACCAAACTTACCCTTTCGCGCGAAGCGGTCAAAAAAGAGGGGAAAACGCTCAAATTGGTGTACACCCCCGTGCACGGCAGCGGCTACATCCCCGTCACCACCATCTTGAAAAAGATGAAGATCAACGTGACCGTCGTGCAGGAGCAGGTGCGCAAAGATCCCGATTTTTCCACGGTCGAAGTCCCCAACCCCGAATTTAAAGAGACGCTCTCCAAGGGCATCGCGCTCGCGCAGAAGATCGACGCGGACGTGGTGTTCGGCACCGATCCGGACAGCGACCGCCTCGGCGTCGCCATCAAAAACGACAAGGGCGAATTTGTGGCGCTCTCCGGGAACCAGGTCGGCATTTTGCTGCTCGACTATATCCTGACCCGCCTTAAAGAGGAGAACAAACTCCCCGCCAACGGCGTCGTCGTCAAAAGTTTCGTCACAACGGGCATGGCAAAGGCGATCTGCGACAATTTCGACGTAGAGCTCGTCGATGTGCCCGTCGGGTTCAAATTTATCGGCGAAAAGATCAAGGAATACGAGCGCACCGGGGAAAAGACGTTTTTGTTCGGGTTTGAAGAGAGCTGCGGCTATCTGCGCGGCACCGAGGGCAGCCGCGACAAAGATGCCGTCGTCGCTTCGCTGCTGTGCGCCGAAATGGTGTGCTATTATACCTATATCAAACAGTCGGTGTACGGCAGGTTGATGGAGATCTACGATACCTATCAGTACGTGCTCGACCGCAACGTCAGCATCAAGTTCGACGGGCTGAACGCAATGAAAGAGATGAACGCCGTCGTCGATTCGCTCAAAACCAAAAAGGCGGAGAAGTTCGATATCTACAACGTTGCCGCCGTGCGCGATTATTCGTCGTCCGTGCGCCGCTTGGCAGACGGCACCGAGGAACCCATCGATATCCCCAAAACCAACGCCGTGTATTACGAATTGGAAAACGGCGGATTCATCTGCGTGCGCCCCTCCGGCACCGAGCCGAAGCTGAAAATCTATTATTCGGTGCGCGCCAAGGACGAGGACGCGGCGGAAAAGGCGTTTGCCCGTTTGCAAGCCGCCTTCGAAGCGTTTATGAAAGCGTAAAACAGATCAAAGTTTGCAGGCAGCCCCCGCCGCGGCGGGGGCTGTTTTTGTTGATTTGCGCCGTTGCGGGACTGTTTTTGTGCCGTGGCGGGGGCTGTTTTTGTGCCGTGGCGGGGGGGGCTGTTTTTGTGCCGCAGCTTTTTGTTTTTGCCGATTTGCGCCGCCGATTTACGCCGCGGCTTGTCGTCTTGCGCCGCCGATTCGCGCCGCGGTTTGCCGTCTTGTGCGGCGGCGCCCGTTTGCGTGCGCTTTTTTAAGAAATGCGGAAAAGATTTTTTTGGCAAATTTTAAAAAATGCTTGACATACAGTGGGAAAAGTGCTATCATAGCTAAGCTGTCGATTTAGGCAGCTTCCTTTATCTTCTGTTGAAGATTATCCGCAGATTGACAACTGCATAGCGAAGAAGAGAAAGATCAGTACGAAAGGCAAAGAGAGTAAGTAGAGCTAATCGGTTAAGAGCGAGAGTAACGTATGTGAAAGCAAGGGAAGCCGGAAGGAAAC
>CALVMR010000039.1 GCA_944346885.1 uncultured Clostridia bacterium
CAATGTCGGCACGGCGCAGACGATGACGCTCGCCTTTGCGGACGGCAGCCTGCAGAGCATAACCTATACCGTGATGAACGATTCTGTGCCTGTGGACTATTCGACTATGTTCGGCACGGCGGAGATCACCGTCCCGACCGAGTACACCGAGGCAGCCCTCGACTCGTCAACTTGGTACACGATGACCTCTGCCGCATTGCAGAAGTTCGATTATACGTATGTCGTTACAGAGGGGGGAGCCCTATCCGACACGACGCAATATAAGTACGACCAGAGCAGCGGGAATGCGTATTACCTCTATGAGCTGACCTCCACCTCCACTTTGACGTCGGATCGCCACTACTATTTCACGGCGGAGGGAGAGACGTACTATCGGTATCGTCTGGATGAAGACGCGGGCACGTGGAGCAGGGAAGAGATATCGGACTCCACATATACCGACGAGATCACTAGGATCAGACAGAGCGTTGCGCCGTATCTGCAATGGATCGCGCCTTACTGTGAGGAGCTTACGGCGAATAACGGTACATATACCGCCGATCTGATTGAATCGGTATCATTGTTTAACAGCAATGATGTGACCGACCTAGTGATCGTTGTGGAGGGCGGCGCTTTGAAGAGTGTTTCGTACTCTGTTACGATGAACCGTTCGGATTTCGTTTTCACTTTAAAGTTCGGCAACGACGTGCAGATCACACCGCCGACCGACTACACTGAGGCAGAGTGACGAAGTGCAAAAAACAAACAAGCCCTCCCGTGCGGGAGGGCTTTTTCCGTTTTCTGCCGCGCCGCGCAGCAAATGCGCGGCGCGGCGTTTTGTTTTTCGGCAAAAACAGTGCCCTTTCCCGTAAAAAAATAAAAAAGAAAGAAAAAATCTTTGCAAAATTGCTTGACGGGGCTTGCAGGATATGATATGATACCTAGGCTGTGTAATAGGGTTGAGGCATAAAGTTACTTCAATCGCTTTCGGCGCGTGGGTAAAAAACAGCACGATCGCGCCGTCTGCGAAGATAATTTATGCCGACAAATGTGGGGGCGAGACCCCTGCGACTAACCGAAGTTACGCCATTCAACTGTATATTTGAATGGTTTTTCTTTTTCCGGAAGGCTTCGACACACACGGCACAGTTGTCACAAAGTTAGTATAAAAAACGGAGGAAACAAGGCAAATGGTAAGTCAGAAGATCAGGATCAAACTTGCGGCATACGACCACGAATTGGTGGATCTGGCGGCGCAGCGCATTGTGGAAACGATGCAAAAGGCGGGCGCAAAGATCAGCGGGCCCATCCCGCTGCCCACCGAAAAGGAGATCGTCACCATTCTCCGCTCGCCCCATAAAGATAAGGACAGCCGCGAGCAGTTCGAGATCCGCACCCATAAGCGCATCATCGATATTTACAGCCCCAACGCCAAACTGCTTGACAGTGTGCACCTTCCCGCGGGCGTGGATATCAAGATCAAGCTGTAACGCCTTCCGCGCGCGGCGCGGCGGCAAACGGATAAGGAAAGAGAGATACTTTGGAAAGGCAAGGTATCCGCTATATAAAATAAGGAGTGAACTTTATCTATGAATAAAGCAATCATCGGCAGAAAGGTCGGCATGACGCAGATCTTCACCCCGGAGGGGAAAGTGATCCCCGTCACCGTCGTGGAGGCAGGTCCCTGCCCCGTCGTGCAGGTCAAGACCATCGAAAAGGACGGCTATGCCGCCGTCAAGCTCGGTTTTGACGAAACCAGCGAAAAGCGTTTGAGCAAACCCGCGCTCGGTCAGTTCAAAAAGGCGGGCGTCGCCCCGCAGAAAGTGCTGCGCGAGTTCCGCCTCAGCGACGCCGCTTCGTACGAAGTGGGCAAAACCGTCACGGCGGATACCTTCAAGGAAGGGGAGCACGTGGACGTCGTGGGCACTTCCAAAGGGCACGGTTTTTCGGGCGTCATCAAGCGCTGGAATCAGCGCCGCTTGAAAGAGACGCACGGCGTCGGCCCCGTACACAGGGAGGTCGGCTCCATGGGCGCGAACAGCACGCCCAGCCGCGTGTTCAAACAAAAGCACATGCCCGGCCAATACGGCCACGAGCGCGTCACGGTGCAGAATTTGGAGATCGTGCGCGTGGATACGGCGCGCAACGCCCTGCTCATCAAGGGCGCCATTCCCGGCCCGAAAGGCAGCATCGTCACGGTGAGCGACAGCGTGAAGGCGAAATAAGGAGAGAAGAACATGCCAAGCGTAAAAGTATACAAGATGGACGGAAGCGTTGCGGGCGAAATGCAGCTTTCGGATAAGATCTTCAATGCGGAATACAACGAGCCGCTCATCCATCAGGCAGTGGTGACCCGCCTTGCCAACGAGCGCCAGGGCACCAAGAGCACGCTGACCCGCACCGAAGTGCGCGGCGGCGGCGCCAAGCCGTGGAGGCAAAAGGGCACGGGCCGCGCCCGCCAGGGCTCTATCCGCGCCCCGCAGTGGACGAAGGGCGGCGTCGTGTTCGCTCCCAAGAGCCGCGATTTTTCCAAAAAGATGAACGCGGAGGCAAAGAGGGGCGCGCTGTTTTCGGCGCTCTCCAAAAAGGTTGCCGACGGCGAGCTAATCGTTGTGGAAAAGCTGGAAGTCAAGGAAGCAAAAACCAAAGAGATGGTACGCTTTCAGCAGGCGCTCCATTTGGACAAGCGCACGCTCGTGGTGATGGATACCGACGATGCCGCCGTTATCCGCGCGAGCAGGAATATCCCTAAATTTTCCACCATGCCCGTTGCGCAGATCAGCACGTACGAAGTGGTCGCCAACGCGAAGATCGTGCTCACGAAGGGCGCAGTCGAAAAGATCGAGGAGGTCTACGGAGCATAATGAGAGCGGAAGACATCATCATCAAGCCCATCCTTACGGAAAAGGGCTACGACGGGATCCCCGTCAAAAAGTACACCTTTAAGGTGGCAAAGAGCGCCAACAAAACGGAGATCAAAATTGCCATCGAACAGCTCTTCGGCGTGCAGGTAAAGAGTGTGAACACCTGCAACGTGCGCGGCAAATGGAAGAGGATGGGCAGAAACGAGGGCATGACCGCTTCGTATAAGAAAGCGATCGTGCAGCTGAAAGAGGACAGTAAGCCCATCGAGTTCTTCGCGTCGCTGTCTTGATGCTAACGGAGGAAAGGAAAAATGGCTATCAAGAGATATAAACCTACATCCGCGGGCAGGCGCTTCATGACCGTCTCCGCCTACACGGAGATCACCGAAACCAAGCCGGAGCGTTCCCTCATCGAGGATATGCGCAAGAGCGGCGGCAGGAACAATACGGGCAAGATCACCGTGCGCCACATCGGCGGCGGAAACCGCAAAAAATACCGCATCATCGATTTCAAGCGCAACAAAGACGGCGTTCCCGCAAAGGTCAAGAGCATCCAGTACGACCCCAACCGCAGCGCGAACATCGCGCTCTTGCAGTATGCGGACGGCGAAAAGAGGTACATCCTCGCGCCCGTCGGGCTGAACGTGGGAGACACCGTGATGAGCGGCGCGGATGCGGATATCAAGGCGGGCAACTGCCTTCCCTTTGAAAACATCCCCGTCGGCACGATGGTGCACAACATCGAGCTCAAACCCGGCAAGGGCGGGCAGGTCGCAAGGGCGGCGGGCATCGCGGCGCAGCTGATGGCAAAAGAAGGCAAGTACGCCACGCTGAAAATGCCCAGCGGCGAAATGCGTTTGGTCCCCGTTTCCTGCCGCGCCACGATCGGGCAGGTCGGCAACGTCGAGCACGAGATCGTAAACGTCGGCAAGGCGGGCAAAACGCGCCACCTCGGCATCCGTCCCACGGTGCGCGGTTCGGTCATGAACCCGAACGACCACCCGCACGGCGGCGGCGAGGGCAAGAGCCCTGTCGGGCACGCGGGCCCGATGACCCCTTGGGGCAAGCCCGCGCTCGGCTACAAAACGCGCAAGAAGAAGCCTAGCGATAAGTTCATCTTGAAGCGCATCAACTAATGGGAGGATGGGATAAACAATGAGCAGAAGCATCAAAAAAGGGCCTTACGTTGAGGCGCGCCTCCTTTCGAGAGTGGAAGCGCTGAACGAGGCGAACGAGAAAAAAGTTTTGAAAACCTGGTCGAGGGCTTCGACGATCTTCCCGCAGATGGTGGGGCATACGATCGCCGTGCACGACGGGCGCAAGCACGTTCCCGTGTACATCACCGAAGATATGGTCGGCTGCAAGCTCGGCGAGTTCGCGCCTACCAGAACGTTCAAAGGGCACGCCGGCGGCAAGACCACCGGCAAGAAGTAAAGGAGGCATAGGCGCACATGGCTAAGAACACGCGCGAAAAGGCGAAGAAAATACAGGAAAACAAAGACAAGCGCCCCTATGCAACGGCGAGGCACATTCGCATGTCTCCTTATAAAGTGCGCAGGGCGCTGGCGCTCATCCGCGGCAAAAGCGTGAACGAAGCGGCGGCGATCCTCGAATACGCCGATATCGTTTCGGCGGAGCCCGTCCGCAAGGTGCTGCTCTCCGCGGCGGCGAATGCCGAACACAACTTCGGCATGGACCGAGGAGACCTCATCGTTTCCGAAGCGTTTGCGGACCAAGGCCCCACGCTCAAACGGATGAACCCCGTTTCCAAGGGCAGGGCGCACTCCATTCTCAAAAGAACCAGCCACATCACGGTCATCCTCGATGTGCCGAGCAAGTAAGGAGAGATCAAATGGGACAAAAAGTTAATCCGCACGGCCTGAGGGTCGGCGTCATCAAAGGCTGGGATACCCAGTGGTACGCGGACAAAAAGGACTTCGGCAAAAACATCAAGGAAGACTACGATATCCGCAAATTCATCAAAGAAAAATACTATGCCGCCGCGATCAGCAGGATCTCCATTGAGCGCGCGGCGAACAGGGTCGCCGTCACCGTATACACGGGCAAGCCGGGCGTTTTGATCGGCAAGCAGGGCGCGGAGATCGAGGTCATCAAAAAGGATCTCGCAAAGCTCACGCAGGGCAAAACGGTCTTGATCGATATCAAAGAAGTCCGCAAGCCCGACGCGGACGCGCAGCTGGTCGCCGAAAGCGTTGCGTTGCAGCTGGAAAAGCGCATGTCTTTCCGCCGCGTGATGAAGCAGTCTATCGGCAGGGCGATGCGTTCGGGCGTCAAGGGCGTCAAAATGATGGTCTCCGGCCGTCTCGACGGCGCCGAGATCGCACGCTGCGAGCAATATCACGAGGGGTCCATCCCTTTGCAGACGCTGCGCGCAGATATCGATTACGGCTTTGCCGAGGCGCACACCACCTTCGGCATGATCGGCGTAAAGGTTTGGATCTACAAGGGTGAGATCCTCCAAAAGCGTGCGAAGGAGGAGAAAGGCAATGTTAATTCCTAAGAGAGTAAAGAGGAGAAAGCAGCACCGCGGCATGATCCGCGGCAAGGCGCACAAGGGCGATAAGGTCGCATACGGCGAATACGGGCTCGTATCCGTCGAAGGCGCCCGCATCACCTCCCGCCAGATCGAAGCCGCCCGTATCGCCATGACGCGTTTCATCAAGCGCGGCGGGCAGGTCTGGATCGATATCTTCCCGCACAAGCCGATCACCCGCCATCCCGCCGAATCCCGTATGGGTTCCGGTAAGGGCGCGGTCGAGTATTGGGTAGCGGACGTAAAGCCGGGCAGGGTCATGTTTGAAATGGCAGGCGTGCCCGAAGACGTTGCGCGCGAGGCGATGCGCCTTGCGGGCCACAAACTTCCCGTCAAGACCAAGTTCATGGTCAAGGGGCAGCCCAACCCCGTCACGGGCGTACTGCCCGAAGGCGGAAAAATCACAGAAGGCGGTGAGGGTCAATGAAAGGAACCGATTTTCACAGCATGACGGATGAAGAGCTCAAAACCAAATTGGGAGAGCTCAAAACCGAACTGTTCAACCTCCGTTTCCGCCACGCTTCCGGTCAGCTCGAAAACCCGATGTCGATCGTAACGTGCAAGCGGAACATCGCGCGCGTCAACACCGTTATCCGCGAGCGCGAACTCAAAGCGAAGGCGTAAAGCGAGGGAATGGCAATGGAAAGAAATCTTAGAAAAGAGAGAGTCGGGCTGGTCGTATCCGACAAGATGGAAAAAACGGTCGTCGTTGCGATCGTGGAAAAGCGCAAGCACCCGCTCTATAAAAAGACGATCACCACCACCAAAAAGTTCAAGGCGCACGACGAAAACAACGATTGCGTCGTCGGCGACAAAGTTCGCATCGTAGAGACGCGCAAACTCAGCAAAGACAAGAACTGGCGCGTCGCCGAGATCGTCGAAAAGGCGAAGTAAGGTATAAGGAGAAAGCGATATGATACAACCGCAAACAAGGCTCAAAGCCGCCGACAATTCGGGCGCGAAAGAGCTGATGTGCATTCGCGTGCTCGGCGGCAGCTTCCGCAAGAGCGGCAACATCGGCGACGTGATCATCGCAAGCGTCAAGAGCGCTGCCCCCGGCGGCGCCGTCAAAAAGGGCGAAGTGGTCAAGGCGGTCATCGTCCGCACGAGCAAGGGCATTCGCCGCCCGGACGGCACCTATATCCGTTTCGACGACAACGCAGCCGTCATCATCGACAACCAAAAGCAGCCGCGCGGCACCCGTATCTTCGGGCCCATCGCGCGCGAACTGCGTGACAGGGATTATATGCGCATCATCTCCCTTGCGCCCGAAGTACTGTAAGGAGGCACGGCAATGAACGTAAAACTGA
>CALVMR010000040.1 GCA_944346885.1 uncultured Clostridia bacterium
AGCAGCCGCGCGGCACCCGTATCTTCGGGCCCATCGCGCGCGAACTGCGTGACAGGGATTATATGCGCATCATCTCCCTTGCGCCCGAAGTACTGTAAGGAGGCACGGCAATGAACGTAAAACTGAATGACAACGTGCTCGTGCTCTGCGGCAAGGATAAGGGCAAAACGGGCAGGGTCATCGCCACTTCCCCCAAGGCGGGCACGGTGACGGTGGAAGGCGTAAACATCCAAAAGAAGCACCAAAAGGCGCGCAAAGCGACGGACGTATCTGGGATCGTTAAAAAGGAGGGCGCCATCGACGCCTCCAACGTGATGGTCATCTGCGATAAGTGCGGCAAGGCGACGCGCGTAAAGCATGCCTTCATCGAAGAGGGCGGCAAGCAGAAAAAGGTGCGCGTCTGCAAGTGCGGCGCCGTGCTCGACAAGGCGTTTAAAAAGCAGAGCAAGGCCGCGCCCGCGGCAGCCGCTGCCGAAGCGCCCAAAAAGCGCACGCGCAAGCGCACGGCTAAGGCGGAAGCGCCCGCCGAAGAGAACAAGGACTGAGGCAGGTGAGCAACAATGGCAGAAAAAGTGTATAAGAGCAGGGTAAAAGAATCCTACGAAAAGGAAGTCGTGCCCTACCTCGTCAAAAAGTTCGGCTACAAAAACGTGAACGAAGTGCCCAAGCTGGTCAAGATCGTGATCAATTCGGGCCTCGGCGACATCAAGGACAACGCCAAGAGCGTGCAGATCGCGCACGACGAGCTCAAAGCGATCTCCGGGCAGAAGCCCGTCATCACCAAGGCGCGCAAATCCGTTGCGAACTTTAAAGTCCGCGAAGGGATGAGCGTCGGGTTGAAGGTGACGCTCCGCAAGGACAGGATGTACGATTTTTACGATAAATTCGTCTCCATCGCACTGCCGCGCATGCGCGACTTCCGCGGCGTTCCCGCAAATTCGTTCGACGGCAGGGGCAACTACGCGCTGGGCGTAAAAGAACAGCTCATCTTCCCCGAAATTTCGTACGACCAGGTGGAAAAGATCCGCGGATACGATATCTGCTTCGTGACCACCGCCAAAACGGACGAAGAGGCGCGCGAGCTGCTTGGGGCAATGGGAATGCCCTTCAAGAAATAAGGAGAGAAGTTCACATGGCTAAAAAATCGATGATCAACAAACAGCAGAAAACGCCTAAGTTTTCCACGCGCGCGTACACCCGCTGCTCCATCTGCGGCAGGCCGCATGCGGTGCTGCGCAAGTACGGCATCTGCCGTATCTGCTTCCGTAACCTCGCATACAAGGGGCAGATCCCCGGCGTGAAAAAGGCGAGCTGGTAAGGAGGGCATCATGACAGATCCTATCGCAGATATGCTCACAAGAATCCGCAACGCACAGACCGCCCGCCATGAAAAGGTGGAAGTGCCTTCCTCCAAAGCAAAGCGCGCCATCGCGGAGATCCTTCTTTCCGAAGGGTACGTTGCCGGCGTCGATTTCGCCGAGGACGGGCACACGGGCAAACTCGTGATCGCGCTCAAATACGGCGAAAACGGCACGCCCGTCATCTCCGGGCTCAAACGCGTTTCCAAACCCGGCCTGCGCACCTATGCGGGCGCGGCAAATATGCCCAAAGTACTCGGAGGGCTGGGCACGGCGATCGTTTCCACCTCCAAGGGAATCATGACGGATAAGCAGGCAAAAGCCGCAAACGTGGGCGGCGAAGTGCTCTGCTTCATCTGGTAAGGAGGCAAAGGCAATGTCGAGAATCGGTAAAATGCCTGTTGTGCTGCCTGCGGGCGTCACGGTCAACGTGGCGGACGGCAAAATGGTCGTCAAAGGCCCGAAGGGCACGCTGGAACAGGATATGGACGCGCGCATCACCCTCACCATCGAGGGCGGGCATGCAACGCTCACGCGCGCGAACGACTCCAAGGAACTCAGGGCGAAGCACGGTTTGTACCGCGCGCTGCTGCACAACATGGTGACGGGCGTCACGAGCGGCTTTTCCAAAGGGCTGGTCATCAACGGCGTCGGTTACAAAGTCGCCAAGCAGGGCAACAAGATCGTGCTCAACGTCGGATACTCGCACCCCATCGAATACGCGGAGAGCGACGGCATCAAGCTGGACTGCCCTTCGCAGACGGAGATCACCGTCTCCGGCATCGACAAGGTGCGCGTGGGTCAGGTCGCTGCCGACATCCGCTCCATCCGCGAGCCCGAACCGTACCACGGCTACGGCATCCGCTATAAGGATGAGGTGATCGAGCGCAAGGAAGGCAAGACGGCAGGGAAGTAAAGGAGCGTAAAACATGATTACCAAAAAAGATAAAAACGAAGACAGGCTCGCACGCCATGCGCGCGTGCGCAAAAAGCTGACCGGCACGGCGCAGCGCCCCCGGTTCAACGTTTACAGAAGCCTCAATCACATTTACGTTCAGGTGATCGACGACGTGAAGGGCGTCACCATCGTATCTGCATCCACCATGGAGAAGGCGGTCAAAGAAAAGGTCGCCGGGCTCAACAAGACGGACGCGGCAAAGATCGTCGGCGAAGAAGTTGCCAAAAAGGCGCTCGCCGCAGGCATAGAGGAAGTCGTGTTCGACAGGGGCGGCTACATCTATACGGGCAGGGTCAAGAGCGTTGCCGACGGCGCAAGAGAAGCCGGGCTTAAATTCTGAGGAGAGTGAACATGGCAAGAGAAGACAGAAGGCCTGCCCGCAGGCAGGAAGAGAACGACGGCTTCATCAAAAAGCTGATCCAGGTCAACCGCGTCACCAAGGTCGTAAAGGGCGGCCGCAACATGCGCTTTGCCGCGCTCGTCGTCGTGGGCGACGGCAAGGGCAAAGTGGGCGTCGGTTCGGGCAAGGCGAACGAAGTGCCCGAAGCGATCGAAAAGGCGCAGGCACAGGCGAAGCGCAACCTGATCAGCGTTCCCATGGTCGCGGCTAGCATCCCGCACGAAGTGTACGGCAAATTCGGCAAGGGCTACGTTTTGATGATGCCCGCGTCCGAAGGTACCGGCGTGATCGCCGGCGGCCCCGTGCGTGCGGTCATGGAAGCGGCGGGCATCAAGGATATCCGCACCAAATCGTACGGCACGAACAACCCCGTAAACTGCGTCAAAGCGGTCATCGACGGGCTCGTGCAGCTGAAAACGGCGGAACAGGTCGCCGCTGCGCGCGGAAAAGCCGTGGAAGAAGTGATCGGTTAACGGAGGTTCGGGATGGCTAAGGTAAAAGTTACGCTCGTAAAGAGCACCATCGGCAGCACGCAGACGCAAAAGGCGACGGTGGCGGCGCTGGGGCTGAAAAAGATCCGCTCCTTCCGCATCCACGAAGATACGCCCGCGCTGCAAGGGCAGATCAAAAAAGTCTCGCACCTGGTCAAGGTGGAAGAGGCGTAAGGAGACCGAAATGAGAATCGATACGTTGCAGCCCGCGGTCGGCGCAAACCGGCCCGCAAAGAGGCTGGGCAGAGGGATCGGCTCCGGGCTGGGCAAAACGTCCGGCAAGGGGCACAAAGGGCAGTGGGCACGTTCCGGCGGCGGCGTCCGTCCCGGTTTTGAAGGCGGGCAAACGCCCATCCACCGCCGTCTCCCCAAGCGCGGGTTCAATAATAAGTTCCGGAAAGAGTACGTCATCGTCAATCTTTCCGCCCTCGCCGGGCTGGAAGCGGGCACCGTTGTGGATTACGATTTTGTAATGGCGAACGGGCTTGCCAAACAGGTCAAGGACAACGCGGGGCTGAAAGTTTTGGGCGGCGGCGAACTTACCGCGGCGCTCACCGTTAAGGCGGCAAAATTCTCCGCCTCCGCGAAAGAGGCGATCGAAAAGGCGGGCGGCACGGCGGAAACGCTTTAAACCGCTTTCCCGCCGCGCGCGGCGGAACCAAGTAGGAGAACGATATGTTTGAAACGCTTAAAAACGCTTTCAAAGTAAAAGAGATCCGCAAAAAGATCTTCATCACGCTGCTCATCTTGCTCGTGTACAGGATCGGTTGCTATATCCCCGTTCCGGGGCTTTCGTCCGAAACATTTGGACAGTTGTTTGATCCCGATTCGGATCAGTTTAATAACTTTTTAGCTTTGATGAACGGCATCACGGGCGGCTCGCTCGCGCAGGGCACGCTGTTCGCCCTCGGTATCGGGCCGTACATCAACGCGTCCATCATCATGCAGCTCTTATGCGTGGGCATCCCCGCGCTCGAACGGCTTTCCAAACAGGGCGAAGAGGGCAAAAAGAAGATCTCGCAGATCACCCGCTTTTTAACGCTGGTTTTGGCGATCATCCAATCCGTCGGCATCATCCTCGCCTTCGGCAACAGTGCGCTCACGCCGGAATATTTCTGGAACCAAGAGTGGCTGCTGTGGGTCTTCATGATCGTCGTGTATTCCGCGGGCGCCATGCTCACCATGTGGCTGGGCGAGCGCATCACCGAGTACGGTGTAGGCAACGGCATTTCGCTGCTCATCTTCCTCGGTATCATTTCAACGGCGGCTACCACGCTCATCAACACCTTTATCAGCGCGTTCGAGGGCGGCAGCTTCACTTTTACGCCCATCTTGCAGATCATCATCTTCGTGGTGCTCTCGGTCATCATCTTTGCGCTCATCGTCACGGTAGACCTCTCCGAGCGTCGTATCCCCGTGCAGTACGCAAAGCAGGTCAAGGGCAGGAAGATGTACGGCGGGCAATCCACCGTTATCCCCATCAAGATCTCCGGCAGCGGCGTCATGCCCCTCATCTTCGCTTTTGCGATTTTGAGCCTGCCCGATCTCATCATGGGGCTGTTCTTCTCCGAATCGCAGGCGTATGCCAACTACACGGAGTGGTTCAGCGGCGGGCAGGGCAACCTCGGCTGGCTGTATATCCTCATCCTGTGCCTGCTGATCTTCGCTTTCTCTTTCTTCTACGCGCAGATCCAGTTCAATCCGGAAGATGTTTCCAAGAGCATCCAGCAAAACGGCGGCTTTATTCCGGGCATCCGCCCCGGCAGACCCACGGCGGATTACCTCAAAAAGATCTCCCGCCGCATCACGCTGTTCGGCGCGATCTTCCTTTCGCTGGTCGCCTTCGTGCCTTCGCTGGTGTTCAGCATCACGGGCAACAGCGATTTGCTGAGCGTGTTCTCTACCACGGGTATCCTCATCGTCGTATCCGTTGCGCTGGAATTCGATAAGCAGCTGCAATCGCAGTTGATGATGAAGAATTACAAGGGCTTCTTAAAATAAGATTTCGCTGCGGATCTGCGTTGCGATCCTTTGTTGCCCTGCGGCAACCCTCAGTCATTTACGTCTGAGTAAACTCCTTCGGGTTTTCCTCGGTTGCCTCGGCTCGCTCGCAGCTCCACACCGAAATGCCAAAAAGCGCGCTTGCGCGCAGCCCGCATGAAATTGCGATTTCGCGCGGTTTTGCTTGCGCGAGAGATCATCGCAAACGAGCTTATTGTAAGATAACACCATGCGCCCGCGCCGAGCGGGGCGGGCGCTGCAAAAACACCTTCGCCGCAAGCGGCAAACACAAGGAGAGCTATGAACATCGTACTTCTCGGCGCACCCGGCGCCGGCAAAGGCACGCAGGCAACGCGCATTTCCGATAAGTTCGGGCTGCCGCACATTTCCACGGGCGATATTTTCCGTGACAACATCAAGCGCGGCACCGAGATCGGCTTGCTCGCCAAGTCCTATACGGATAAGGGGCAGCTCGTGCCGGACGAAGTTACCTGCAAGATCGTCGAGGGCAGGCTCGCGGAAGCGGACTGCAAAAACGGCTATCTGCTGGACGGCTTCCCGCGCAACCTGTTTCAGGCGCAGGAGCTGGATAAATTCTCCAAGGTAGACGCCGTCATCAACATCGACGTAGATCTTTCCCTGCTCATGGCGCGGCTGTGCGGCAGGCGGGTCTGCAAGAGCTGCGGCGAAAGCTACCATGTGGACTTCCTCGGCGGCAAAACGACGTGCGAGCGCTGCGGCGGCGAGCTGTACCAGCGCAAGGACGACAACGAGGAAACGGTCGGCAACCGTTTGAACGTATACACCGAACAGACGCAGCCGCTCATCGATTATTACACCAAAAAGGGCGTTCTTTTGAACATCGACGGCGTTGGCGCCATCGACGAAGTGTTCGCAAGGATCTGCGCGGCGCTCAAAAAATAAGCGCGCAGGCGGGGCAAACGGTATGATCTTTGTCAAATCGGAGCAGGAGATAGACCTGATGCGCGAGCCGTGCGCCATCGTGCGGGATACGCTTGCGGCGGTCGGCGCGGCGGTGCGCCCCGGTATCTCCACGGCAGAGCTAGACAGGATCGCGCGCGAGTATATCCGTGCCCGCGGCGCCGAGCCCTCCTGCCTCGGCTATTGCGGGTATCCCGCAAGCATCTGCGCATCCGTCAACGAAGTTATCGTGCACGGC
Organism: uncultured Clostridia bacterium; assembly: GCA_944346885.1. Taxonomy (GTDB): domain Bacteria; phylum Bacillota; class Clostridia; order Christensenellales; family Borkfalkiaceae; genus Borkfalkia. The sequence goes on from CALVMR010000040.1 coordinate 6,389, forward strand.
ATCCCTTCCGAAGAGATCGTGCTTAGAGAAGGGGATATCGTCAGCATCGACCTGTGCGCCTATAAAAACGGCTTTCACGGAGACGGCGCCCGCACCTTTGCGGTAGGCGCGATCGATGCGGAAAAGCAAAAACTTATCCGCGTCACCGAAGAGTGTTTTTGG
>CALVMR010000041.1 GCA_944346885.1 uncultured Clostridia bacterium
CCGAAAACTCTTGAAAGTTATCAGCAAATCGTGTATAATAAAGATGACCATGACAATATGATCCACTATGTTGCGGCGAGGAGAAGTGGAACGGTTTCAGCCGTGGCAAGTTTTTCTGACTGGCAAACTATGAACACAAAGTTGAATACATTGTTTGTCGGGAAAACTGCGGCGAACGGTGTTCAGATCAAGAGTGTCAGTCGACATTTTGTGGATAGAGCAATCGGGACGATTTATAAGAAAGATGGCGGTAAAAAAAGAGAAGGCGTTTCCGTGGCTAATCTGCAGAATATAATCATGCATGGAAAAGGCGGGCGTACAAAGACAGATTCAATGGGAAGAAAGAGTACATTGCTTTATATTGACGGCGTTGGTGATGTTACGATAAATTCTGAAACGGGGGTATTGGTGCAATGCAATCCAAATTCAAAATAACAGAGGAACAGAAAATACAGTTAAAAAAGTTTGTTCCTGATATCGAAGAATATTTGCAAAAAAATTTGTCAGAGCTTTTGCATGAATTGAACTTAGTAATGAGCGGAGAATTGGATGAAAACTATGAAGATACTCCGAATAGCATTTTCTTGCAAAAAATATATGATGAGTTAATTGAACAAAACGACTAAAGCACGGCACCCCGTGCTTTTTTATAGGAAAAAGAAGGCAAGCGTCCGAGCTTGTCTTTTTTTATGCCGTATGCTGTGCGGCAAACCAAAAGCCCGCTGCCATACGGCAACGGGTCAAAAAATTATAAGACCGCACCTTTCGCAAAAACGTATTTGGGCGTAAGCCCAAAACTTTTTGTAAAAAGTGCGCAGGTGTCAAGCGCAAAGGAAGCGGCACGGGCATACAGTCCGTGCCGCTTGTCGGCGCTTGAACGCCAAGCATATGGCGCAGAGAGAGGGATTTGAACCCTCGGTACCCTTGCGAGGTACACACGATTTCCAGTCGTGCTCCTTAGGCCGCTCAGACATCTCTGCACAGAGGGTCGCGTGCGGGGCTCTTTTCCGCCGCAACGGTATTTAGTTTAGCTTTTTTTGCGGTTTTTGTCAACGGTTTTTGGGGCGAAATTTCCATTTTGTCTCCATAAAACGGGAGGGAGTGTGCGGAAACGGCACCGCGCGCGCAAAAGCGCCGTGGCGGCGCTTTTGCGCGCAGGAAAGAGCGCCGCGCGGGCGAAAGATACCGAGCAGAGCGGTCAGCCCCAAGTAAAATTTTCCGCTCCGGCGCCGCATTCGAAAAAGTGCTTGACGATGCCGAGGTCGAGTTTGGTGTAAAAGCCGATGCCCGCCCGCGCCGTAACGGTGCTGCCGCTGCGCGAAAAATAAAATTTTTGCTGGTTCATGGCGGTGGGGGCGAGCAGGGCGCATTCCATGCCGCGGCGGAACCAATCGGGCATGTTTTCGGCGTCGCACACCTTGTGCAGCGGCTTGCTGCGGTGCGGCTTTCCCTGTTCCGCGCCCACGCCTACGGCGATGACGCAGATGGTTTTTTCTCCCTGTTCGGGCAGCGGGCGGACGGCACTCTTTTTGTACGAGAGCGCCGCAAAACAGGTGTTCAGCCCCAGCATCTGTGCGGCAAGCACCAGCCGCGCGCCCGCTCTGCCCGCCCGTTCAAAGAGGTCGGGGGCGGGCTTCCCCGCCAGCAGAAAATAGCTCGGCACGCCGGAAAATTTTCCGTAATGCGCCCAAAAGCCGTCAAACGCCGCCGCCCCGTCTTCGATAAGGCGCGCATCGACGCCGTGGCGCAGGCTGCAAGCGCGCGCCTCTTCGTGCAGGGCGGAAGCCGCCTGCGCGGAAAGTTTTTCTCCCGTGTATTTGCGCACGGAGTGCCGTGCGCGGATCGCTTCGTACAGATCCATGGCTCATCTCCCGTTCGGCGGCACCGCCGCCGTATTTCTCCGCGCGGTGATCCCGTATTTCCCCGCGCGGCGCTTTCGTGCTTTTCGCGCAAAGCGGCGCCGGGCGCAACAAAAATGCGGCGCGCCCTTGCGGGCGCGCCGTTGTTTTGCCTGCGCGCGGAACTTACTCTTGTTCCGCAAGTTTTTTGTACCCGTCGTAGCGAGCCTTGCTCTCTTCTTCGTTTTCTTTGAAGAGTTTTTCGGCGGCTTCGGGCTGCGTCTTCTTCAAGGAAGAATACCGCGTTTCGCCGAGGATGAACGCCTGGTAGTCGCCCGTCGGTTCCTTGCTGTCCAGCGAGAAGGGGTTCTTGCCTTCCTCTTTCAAAGCGGGGTTGTAGCGGTACAGCTGCCAGTAACCGCAATCAACGGCGCGCTTTTCCTCGTCTTGGCTCTTGCTCATGTTGATGCCGTGGTTGATGCAGGGCGCATAGGCGATGATCAGGGAAGGTCCGTGGTATTTTTCCGCCTCGATGATCGCGTTGAGGAACTGCTGCTTGTTCGCGCCCATGGAAACCTGCGCAACGTACACATAGCCGTAGCTCATCGCCATCATGCCGAGGTCCTTTTTCTTGACGCGTTTACCGGAGGAAGCGAACTTCGCCACCGAGCCGGTCGGCGTGGATTTGGAAGCCTGCCCGCCCGTGTTGGAGTACACTTCGGTATCGAGCACGAGCACGTTCACGTCCTCGCCGGAGGCGAGCACATGGTCCAATCCGCCGTAGCCGATGTCGTACGCCCAGCCGTCGCCGCCGAAGATCCAAACGGATTTTTTGACGAGGCAGTCTTTGGCGCCGTAGATCTCTTTGCACAGCGCGTCGGCGTCGCAGCCGCAGTCTTTGCAGCCTTCCAGCGCGGCGAGCAGTTTTGCCGCAGCCGCCTTGCTGCCTTCCGCGTCGTCTTTATTGGCGAGCCACTCTTCGCAGGCGGCTTTGCCTTCGGCGTAGTCTTTCCAGCCGTTTTCGGCAAGCGCTTCCACTTCCGCGGCGAGCTTGTTGCGGCGGGTGGTGTAGGCGAGGTTCATGCCGTAACCGAATTCGGCGTTGTCTTCGAACAGGCTGTTTGCCCAAGCAGGGCCGTGCCCCTCTTTGTTCGTGGTGTACGGGCAGGTAGGGGAGGAGCCGCCGTAGATGGAGGAGCAGCCCGTTGCGTTGGCGATGACCATGCGGTCGCCGAACATCTGGGTCACAACTTTTACGTACGGGGTCTCGCCGCAGCCCGCGCAGGCGCCGGAGAACTCAAACAGCGGCTGGTTGAACTGGCTGCCCTTGACCGTCGTACGCTTGATCGCGGAAGTATCCGCTTGCTCTGCGGTCTGCGAGAACTCCCAGTTTTTCGCGTCTGCGTCCGCGACCTCTTCCAGCGGGACCATGACCAGCGCTTTGTTGCCCTTCATGCCGGGGCATACGTTCGCGCACACGCCGCAGCCCATGCAGTCCAAGGGAGAGACCTGCATGCGGAACTGCGTCCCTTTGATGCCGGTCGTGGGCTTGGTTTCAAACGTTGCGGGCTTTTCGGCGCCGTCGGCAAGGACGACGGGGCGGATGCACGCGTGCGGGCAGACGAAGGAGCACTGGTTGCACTGGATGCAGTTTTCGGCGACCCACTTCGGCACTTTCACCGCAACGCCGCGCTTTTCGAATTTGGTCGTTCCGACGGGCACGGAGCCGTCCGCGTTGAATGCGGAAGTCGGCAGCTTGTCGCCTTCGAGCACGAGGATGGGGTGCACCACGTTTTTGAAGTATTCGTTATCCGCAACGGCGACCATCGGAGCGCCGTCTTTGGCGGTCGCCCAGCTTGCGGGGACTTTGATCTCCTGCAACTGCGCCTTGGCGGAATCGATCGCGGCGTAGTTCATGTTGACCACCGCGTCGCCCTTGCGCGAGAACTTTTTGAACACGGCTTTCTTCATGTAATCGGAAGCCTGCTCGTAGGGCATGATGGAATCGTTGATGTAGAAGAACGCAGACTGCATGATCGTGCTCGTTTTGCCGTTCAGCCCGATCTCCATGGCGATCTTGATCGCGTCGATGTTGTAGAATTTGAGGTGCTTCTTTGCGATCTGCTGTTTGACCTTGGCGGGCAGGTTCTTTTCCAGCTCTTCCATGGTCGTCCACTGCGAGTTCAAAAGGAACTTGCCGCCCTCTTTGACGTCGGAGAGCATATCGTAGCGGGTGATGTACGAAGGGTTGTGGCAGGCAACGAAGTCTGCACTGTCGATCAGGTACGAGCTCTGGATGGGCGTTTTGCCGAAGCGGAGGTGCGATACCGTGATGCCGCCGGACTTTTTGGAATCATAGAAGAAGTACGCCTGTGCATACATGTCGGTGTGGTCGCCGATGATCTTGATGGAATCTTTGTTGGCGCCGACGGTGCCGTCCGAGCCCAAACCGTAGAATTTGCAGGAGATGGCGCCTTCGGGCGCTGCGTCGTACTTTTCGGAGAAATCGAGGGAGGTGTTCGTAAGGTCGTCGTAGATGCCGACGGTGAAGTGGTTTTTCGGCTCTTTCTGTTCGAGGTTTTTATACACCGCGTAGCACATGGAGGGGTTGAACTCCTTCGAGCCGAGACCGTACCTGCCGCCGACCACTTTGATGCCCGTAACGCCCTTTTCGAAGAGGGCGGAGCACACGTCGAGGTAGAGCGGTTCGCCGAGAGAGCCGGGTTCCTTCGTGCGGTCGAGCACGGCGATCTTTTTGCAGGTCTTGGGGATGGCGGCGAGGAAAGCGTCCGTCACGAACGGGCGGTAGAGGCGGACTTTGATGAGGCCGACTTTATGCCCTTCTTTGTTCATGCGGTTGATGGTCTCTTCCATCGCGTCGGCGCCGCTGCCCATGATGACGACCACGTTTTCCGCGTCGGGCGCGCCGCAGTAATCGAACAGGTGGTAGCTGCGCCCCGTCAGTTTGTTCACCTTTTCCATCATCTCGGTGACGATGGCGGGGGTGGCGAGGTAGTACTTGTTCGCCGTTTCGCGGTTCTGGAAGTAGGTGTCGCCGTTCTGCGCGGTGCCCTTTTGGATGGGGTGTTCGGGGTTGAGAGCGCGGCTCCGGAAATCCTCGATATCCTTCATGTCTACGAGCGCCTTCATCTCGTCGTAGTCGATGACGTCGATCTTGGAAACTTCGTGCGAGGTGCGGAAGCCGTCAAAGAAGTGCAAAAACGGCACTTTTGCTTTCAGGGTGGAGAGATGCGCGACGAGCGCAAGGTCCATGACCT
>CALVMR010000042.1 GCA_944346885.1 uncultured Clostridia bacterium
TCCCATCGAAAGAGTAAGACCCCTTGCAGACTACAAGGTTGATAGGTCGGAGGTGTAAGTGCAGCAATGCATTGAGCTGACCGATACTAATAGGTCGAGGGCTTGATCTCAACGAAAGTTGAGCAAAAGATGAATTATTTACGAATCCTTGAATAAAGAATTTACGAGAAAGGCTACGATTTTAACGAGCGTAATACAACTTGCTTTTTTGTACAGCTTCCTTTCAACTCTATGCAGTTGTCAGTCTTCGGACTTATATTCCGCTTTAGCTCAGTCGGTAGAGCATGCGGCTGTTAACCGCAGTGTCGTTGGTTCAAGTCCAACAAGCGGAGCCATTCCGGTGATGATGGCGATGAGGATCCACCTGTTCCCATTCCGAACACAGAAGTTAAGCTCTCTTACGCCCAAAGTACTTGGTCTAACGACCCGGGAGGATAGGTAGTTGCCGCCTTTCATTGCCCCTTAGCTCAGTCGGTAGGACGATCGTACAGGTTTGTGCGGTAAGAGGTCCTTTCGATGAAGAACCCGGCGAGGTCAAGGACTCGCAGGGGCAAACACAACCTGTGGTAGTTGTTGAGCTAAACGACCACAACATATAGTGCCCCTTAGCTCAGTCGGTAGAGCATCCGGCTGTTAACCGGAGTGTCGTCAGTTCGAGTCTGTCAGGGGCAGCCAACGGAAAGAGAGGTAGCACCTCTCTTTTTTCGTTGGCTGCCCCTGAATCGGGAGAAATGAAGCCCGCGCAAGCAAGGCGGGGAAAGGGAAGCAAGGGCGCGGCAGTTCGTGCTCGGAGCGGAAGCGGAGAGCTTTGCGGCGCAGCCGCAAGCCCTATCAATGGGGTAGCCATCATCAGTGAACAAAAAAGACATTCACGCAAAAAATCTCGGTTTTACCGAGGTTTTTGCCATTTATACGGGCGAAGGTGGCACTTTTTTGAGGGCGAAATTTTGGCAAAAAAGACATAAGATCCGTTCGGACGGCAAATCATTCGAGGGGATATCTCTTTTCTATATCAAAATCAATTCTTTCCGAACGGTTTGTTGTTCATAGTGCAGAGGTTCTTGTAATCCGTTGGCATCTTTTGAATAATTTTCTTTATTAAAAATCAGTTGGATAAAGTTATGAAAATGGGAGTGTTTTGTGTTTGAATCGGGATCGAGCCAATAATTTGCAGATTCAAGTACGGCGATAAAAGCAGGGAAATTATCCGATTCGGATTTTGAAGATACGGCGTTTCTCATTAAATTAAAAACAGGATCATTGACTAACAATCTTGCCATAATTTACCAAAAAAGGCGTTTTTTATTTATTATACGACTTTTTCTGGCAGGTAAACGATATAAAATGTATCGTTTGCGCAATAATTGAGATAATGTGATTATTTTACATAATATCATAAAAATAGAACAAGACGGGAAGAAGTCAAAAGGGAGAAAGCCGAAATGGTTATTCGCCCTGTATGATTACGGATTCATAGATTTGACAATAATTTACGATGCGGTTGTTCACGGCATCCCTGAAATGTATGAGCAATTGAAAAAACTTCTATAAGCGCAGATTGATGCGGAATTTAAGGCTATGATTGATACGGCGTCTGCCGATACGGTGGACGGGTTGGATGAAAACAGGATACAGCAGCTTATTGCGGAGAAGAATGAATTGCAGGCGAAACTTGGAGAGATAGCCGAAGAGAGGGGACGTAAGCAAACGGTGCGGGATCGGCTCGAAGCCATTTATACGGTTCTCGATGGATTAAAAAATCGGCCGATGACCTACGACGATGAGGTGGTCAGGCAACTGATCGACTGCGTGGTGGTGGAGTCAAAGGATCGGATCAAAGTTGTTTTCTGCGGTGGACTTCAAGTGGAACAGCGACTTCGGCAGGAAAGCATGGACTTTCAGTCGAAGATGGGCAGATACCCGTGATTATATAAATGAAAAGACACGATTTCCTATAAACTTCCGTCAAACGTCTTGAAAATGATGCTGAAAAATGGTATAATAATATAAAAGATCAACTTTTATTCAATAAATTAAAGGCGAAAATGATTAAAACATCTATTCGGTTTTTTGAAGATACACCTGTGCGAGCAGTGTGGGAGGAGGAAACTTCCAAGTGGTTGTTTTGTGCTACCGACGTGGCTGAGGCACTCACAAAGAGCAAAAATCCCCGTTCCTATTGGAATGTTATAAAGAGACGCAATCCGCAGTTGTCGACAATTTGTCGACAACTGAAATTGACTGCAAAAGACGGAAAGCGGTATTTAACCGACGTCGTCGATGAAGAAGGGATCGATACTGTGATCGCCGTTATTCCAAGTAAAAAGACGTTAGTTTTCGATAAATGGTTAAAGGGAATGGGGACATCCATTGACGAAAAGAGCAAGCAAAAGGCTTATGAACTGTTTGAAAGCGGGCTTATAAACGAGATAGAAGTCGGCACGATAAAGGGGATGCAGCAGATTCATTCGTATATATTCGGTGGACTCTATGACTTTGCAGGTAAAATTAGAGGAATGAATATAGCGAAAGGAGGATTTGCTTTTGCTCCTGCAATGTACTTACAAGAAAATCTTGCGCTTATTGAAAAAATGCCGGAGAATACGATTGAGAATATAGTAAAAAAGTATGTAGAAATGAACATTGCTCACCCTTTTATGGAGGGCAATGGCAGAAGTGCGAGAATTTGGCTTGATCTTATCTTGAAAAAGAATCTGCATACCTGCACGGATTGGAGTAAAATTGATAAGCGGGAATATCTTGAAGCAATGAAAGAGAGTCCTGTGAACGGATCTCATATTTTTGAACTGATAAAAAATGCTCAAACTCCGCAAATTGGGGACAGGGAGATATTTATGAAAGGAATTGATTATTCATATTATTATGAAGAGGTCGATGAATAAAAACAATACTATAAGTGTGAAAAGCAAGCCTGCATGAACGGGAAAATTTTAGAGGGCGAAAATGCCCTCTGTAAAATTAAATAATGCAGAGCGACTTATTATTGAACATAAAATCTTTTTTACCGACAACGTATGAATGGGCAAAATTACTTGGGGGGCAGAACCAAGTAAAGTTTTATATGGAAAAACATGCAAGAAATATCATTCGGAAGTGAATAGTTCGAGTCAGGACAAAAAGTGCCAAAAATATATTTTTTATACATGTTTGCCAAAGCCACGGCGCAGCATTAGCTGTGCCGTGGCTTTGCTTTGCCCCTGATAATGGGGGAGGAATGACGTTCGGTGAGGTGCGCGGTGGCGAAAGCCGCGCGCGCCGAACTTTGCGGCGCAGCCGCGAGCCCTGTCAGGGATAAATGAGGAAAGAACAAGAGAACCGCAAAAGCGGTCCTTTTTTCGTTGGCTGCCCCTAACAATTGGGGAGGAATGAAGCCCGCGCAAGTAAGAGGATAGCCTAATGTTTTTACAATAAAGTGGCAGTTAGGCTATCGTTTGCGGAAAATGTATGCTTAAAATTAAAGTAAGCATTTACAAATAAGGAATGCAAATATTTGAAAAAGGTGGTATAATGAATGGGAGGCGGAGGAGTTCCGAGCGGCGGCGTGACAATTATTCACGGAAGACGTGGTGAATTGCCTAAAACCGGAAAACCAAATTCAAGAGCTGATTTGTATGTAAACGGGAAAAAAGTCCAAAGCAGGTGGTTTGATTACAAAGGAAAGGTAATTCGAAACCGCGATTATGACCATCAGGACGCGCATAATAACCATGAGTTTCCTCATGATCATGATTGGGTGTGGATTAACGGAATTCCTAAAAGAGGGAAAGAAGGGCTGCGGCCTGATTATATAAATTATTATTAACTTTGAGGGGCAAATGAAAAAAGACATTAAAGAAGAGCCTGTACCATGCGAAATATGCGGGTATCCTGTTATCCATAACGAATATGGTTTTTATCAAAATTGTCCGAAATGCGGCTGGCGGCGTGGATGTGATAATACAGTATTGGAGCAGCAATGGGGGATCGGTTACCCGATGCTTGTATCGCTTTCGCACGCGAGAGAACAATACAAACAAGGTCTGCCGTTTAAAGCCGATTTTGATGAATTTATTCAAGGATTATTTTTTTATAGCGAAATGTTATTCGATTATCAAGGTGCAACGTGTGAAGTGTTTTTGAAAGGTGATGAGAAATCGGATATTATTGTCTTTTGCTGCACGGAATTTCAGCAGGAATATTTTTCGGAAAAAGATTTTCGTGAAAAAGCAAACATTCACGGGAAATGTTTGAAAGATATATGGGATGAAGTGCAAGACCCGCGGTATATGTAGCGCGCCGCAAACGCGCTATAAAACAGAAGGCCCCCCGATCCCTCTTATTGTGCGGCGGAAAGGAAACGAAGCCCTTGCAATTAAAAAAAGAAAACCCTTGCAATTTAAAAAAAGATGTGGTATGATTTTTTCAAAATTACCGAGGTGCGGCAATGCGTCGGAATATCATCAGCATCGTGCGGGGCGGTCCCGCGCCCGAAGAGCAGCTTCCCGTTTTAAAAAGCGCGGGTTGGGACGGCGTGTTTTTCCCTTGGACAGGGCAGGCAGCCGACGGCGCGCTGGCTTTCCGCATCAAAGCGGAAGGGTTGGCGCTGCAATCCGTGCACGCGCCGTATGACGGGGCGGAAGCGCTGTGGGGATCGGATGGCGAAGGAGAAGCGGAGGCAGAGCGGCAGATCCGCTGCATCCGTGACGCGGCTTCGTGGGGGTGCGGGCTGGTCGTCATGCACGCCATAGTCGGCATGGAGCACATTGCGCCGAGTGCGGCGGAACGGGCGCGCGGGTTTGCAAACTTTCAAAAGATCTTTGACGCGGCAGAGGCGGCGGGGGTGATCGTCGCCATGGAAAACACGGAGGGAGAACAATACCTCGACGCGCTCCTGCGGCATTTTCGCGGGCATCCCGCTCTGCGTTTTTGCATCGATACGGGGCACGAGATGTGTTACGATCACAGCCACGACCTCATCGGCAGGTACGCCGATCTTTTGTATTGTACGCATTTGAACGACAATTTCGGCATGAGCGGGGAGAAGATCACTTGGTTGGACGATCTGCACCTGCTGCCCTTTGACGGCGCCGCCGATTGGGAAAACATCGCCGCGCGCCTGAAAGCCGCCGGGTACCGCGGCGATCTTACGCTGGAAGTGAAGTTGGAGGGCAGAGAGGGGCGGCACGAGCACGACGCCTACCGCGCGATGCCGTTTGCAGAATATGCGGCGCTTGCGTTAGAGCGGGCAAAGCGGATCGGAAACATGCTGTAACGGCGCAAACGGTGAAAAACGCTTGGTTCAAAAGAGATGGTAAAAAACGCTTAGAGCAAAAGAGATGACGAAAAACGCCGAGATCAAAAGAGATAAAAAGGAAGGGCAGATCCAAGACGAGCGCCAGCGCGACTACGGTTCGCGCTTCAAAGCCGAGCGTTACCTTACGGACGGGTTTTGCATGCACTTTCACCGCAATACAGAGCTCTATTGCGTCAACAAGGGCAAGGTATCCGTTTTGATCAACGGAGAAAACAAGATCCTTTCGGACGGGCAGGCGTGCGTCATCAACCGCCTGGAAAGCCATTCGTACGAAGTGGACGCGCCTGCGGATATCACGTATTTCCACGTCGGCGTGCAATACATGGATATCTTTTACAGGATCCACCCGCAGAGCGAACCCGCGCGTTGGCTGACGGACGCCGCGTACAACCGCGAGCGCCTCTTCCCGTATTTGAAAGAAGTGCGCGAGCGCGGCGATAAAATGAGCGAGCTGGAAAGGATCTCCAAGACCGCCGCCGTTTTTGCCGTCATCGAAGAGCGTTACGGCTTCGGCGAGCGCAAGCACATCGAGCACCCGCGCAGCAGCTACAACATCATCGACGTGGTGCAGTACATCTACGACCATTATGCCGACCGCGACCTGGGGCTGCAAAAGATAGCCGACGCGTTCGGTTATTCCCCGAAAACGCTCTCTTCTTTGATCACGCAGTACATAGACGTGGACCTGCGCGTCTTCATCAACGATATCCGCGTGCAAAAAGTGATCTACATGTACCACGACCCCGCCAACCACGGCACGTCGCTTACCGAACTCGTTGAGCGGTGCGGGTTCATCTCCAAGATGACCTTTTACCGCGCATATAACCGAAATTTCAAATTCAAACGTTTGTGAATGAAAAGTTTTAAACACAGCGCCCCTTCGGCTCAGCCGAAGGGGCGCTGTGTTTTGCGGCGCGGGATCTTGCCGATTTTGCCGCTTGTTTTGGGTTTGTGTGCATTTCGGCGCAAAGTTCGGAATTGTGATATATAAAAGAAGATTTTTGATATTGATTTTTGTACGGAAGCATGCTAGAATAGCAATAGAGAGTTTCTGCGCAAAAAATGTAAAATTTTAACATTTTTTACAGGGGTACCCCTGTTTCTGTTGCAACGCAACAGAAACAGATTCCTTTAACAGAAAAAGAGGGAACGTTTATCGGCGCGCCGAATGCGCCCGTAAACGAAGCGGCGGGCAAAAAAGGGGCTGCCCGCAAAAGGGGAAGGGACCGCGGGGTCCTTTGAGAGGGAGATTTTTCGGAAGCGCGTTTTCCGAAAAGAATATAGATCGTAAGGAGGAAAAATGAGGTACATAGCGAAGCATCGTTTGGCTGTCATCCTGGTCCTTGCGCTGTTGTGCGTGCTGTGCATTTTCACGGCGTGCGGCGCAAGCGGCGTCGGCCCGATGGCAAACGTGTTCAAGCTCCGCCTCGACAGCGAAAACATTGTTTCCGCCGAAGAGGTGAACGGAGAGGAAGCGAAGGGCATTTCCGAAGTCAAAGTCGGGGATGTCCGTATCCAGCTGCTTTCGGAATCGGTTTTGCGCATCGAAGAGCGGTCAAACGGAATGTTTGAAAACAGGGCGAGTTATCTCGTTCCCGACCGCAGCGTGTGGGACGAAGTGGCTTTTTCCGTAAGCAAGCAGGGGAACCAAACGCTGATCAGCGTTTCGGGAGAAGACGGGGAGACGGCGTACGTTGTGCACGTTCCCACAAGCGGCGCTACGGTCGAATCGGTCTATGTGACGGATGAGAGCGGAAACAGCCTTTGGGAATTTGCGGGGATGACCTCGACCAACGTGTACCTCCCCAGCCCTTCGGACGAGCTGTGCAGCTGGTATTTTACCGAAAGCCCGCGCGTGATCCCTTCCGAATACGGGTATTCGGGCGAATCGGACGAGGCACTGCAAGGCTGGGAGTTCGATTCTGACGCCAAGGACGCCTATGTGTTCCTGCCCGGCGGCAGCTACAAGCAGTTTACGAGCGATTACGTGAAACTGACGGGCCGCTCGGAGATGGTCTCGTTGCAAATGCTCGGTTTTTGGGATTCCCGCTATTACGCGTACACCGCCGAAAGCGCGTTGCAGCAGATCAAAGATTATACCGACCGCGGCTATGCGATCGACGTTCTCGTCATCGATACAGACTGGCGCAACGGCACGAATGGTTCCGGGTACGAGATCAATACCAGTCTGTTCCCCAACATGGCGGAATTTTTGCAGGACTGCCACGACCTCGGCGTGAACGTGTGCTTCAACGATCACCCCGATCCGCAGCCCGGCACGGAAAACAGCTTGGATAAGGAGGAGGTGCAGTTCCGCAAGGAGCACCTTACGATGATCCTTTCGCTGGGCGTCGATTATTGGTGGTATGACCGCAACTGGACGACCGCTTTAAAGCCCATCGATGAAGAGCTCTCCGTGTATGCGTTCGGCATGTACGCCTACAACTGGGTCACGGACGAGTATTTGCAGAGCATCAAAGACCTGAACGGGTACGCCGAGCGCGCGCTGATGATGTCGAACATCGACGGCTGCCAGCACGGCGTTTGGACGTACGCCTCCGATATCGTGGCGCACCGCTATTCCATCCAGTGGACGGGCGATATCCATGCGGACGAAGACGACCTTGCGCAGGAGATCTATACGATGATCTTCGGCGGCGCCGAAGTCGGCATCCCGTACATCTCTTCCGACCTCGGCGGGCACAACCAATCCGTTACGAACGAGCTGTACGGCCGCTGGTTCCAGTACGGGGCGCTCTCCGCGATCTGCCGCGTGCACTGCATGAAAAACATGCAGGGCCAGCCGGGGCGCATGCCTTGGATCTACGGCGAAACGGCGGAAGAGATCGCGCATACCTATCAGGATATGCGCTACCGCCTGCTGCCTTTGTATTACGAACTTGCGCGGCAAAATTACGATACGGGTCTGCCCATCGTGCGCAGGCTGGATATCGCTTACCCGCAGTATGCCGAGGCTTCCCGCAACGACGAGTATCTGCTCGGCGATTATATCCTCATCGCGCCCATCTCGACCGCCGAAGAGGATGAAAACGGCGTCGTATCGGATACGCGCACGGTATTTCTCCCCGAAGGGAGCTGGATCGACGTGTGGAGCGGCACGCGGTATGCAGGGCCCGCCACGATCGAAGTGACGCACCCCATTGAAACGTCGCCGATCTTCGTGCGCGAGGGCGCGCTCGTCGTGCTGGCGGAAAACATGAGCAACACGAGCGAAAAAGTGTGGGATACCATGACGCTCGACGTGTATCCGTCCATCAATTTCGACGCGCAGACGCGGCTGTACGAGGACGACGTTACCACCGACGGCTATCAGTACGGCGAATACCGCACGACGGATATTTCCATGCGGTATGAAGACGGAAAGATCGTCGTCACCATCGGCGCGGCGCAGGGCAGCTTTAAGGGCGAGCGCGCCTTCGATTCGCGCACGTGGAACGTGCGCCTGCACAAAAATGCGGGCTGGGGCGACATTCAGTCTGTAAAAGTGAACGGCAAATCCGTAAGCCTTGCAAAATACTTGCAAGATCAAAACGCGGAGCCGTTCGCGTTCGGCGGCGCCGCCGCCGACGGCGATCTGTACGAATTCCGCTTTACGGGTTCCGTGCACAAGGAATACGAGATCGAATTTTCTTTTGAAAACATGACGGCTTCCGCCACGGCGGAGGGGTACGACGCTACCGAGACCGGCTTTGCATTCGACGCGGAAAACGCGGGCTTGTACCTCGATTTGACGCAGAGCGAGATCGTCGATTACCTCTCGGCGGGCGGCAGCGCGGGCGAGGTGAACAAGGGGGAACTCGGCGTGTTCAGTACCCCCACCTCGTATGAAAACGGCAACGGCACGATCTACGAAGAGATCTGGGCGGACGCCATCGCGGGGTTTGCCCAAAAGGTCACGGAATACGAAACGTCGTATAGCCACTTCGTTTCGCAAAAAGATTTTGCCTTTACCATCAATACGACAAAGACGGACGCAAAGTACTTTATCCTGTATCTAGGCGGAACGCAGTGCACCGCCAAGGTGACCGTGCGCGACCGTTCGGGCAAGCATGTGCAGACGGAGAGCTTCGGCAACCGTGACGGCGATTTCCTGCAAAGGGTCGTGATCGAGCGCACCGACGGTATGGAGGGGTTGCTGTATGTGACCTATTCGATGCTCTCTTCCGAAGAGGTCGGTTACGAAGAGGGCATGAGCAGCCAAACGCACGCGGAATCTCCCTCCAACGTTTGGTTCTTTGCGGCGGTGGCGGCAACGGAAAAGATCGAAGCGGTAAACGAAGTGCCGAAGGTGAATATCACCGCGTCGATCGAAAGCCAAAACACCCCTCCCGCAAGCGCGAACCTTACAAACAGCGGCAGCGCGTTTTCGGAAGACACGCTCGACTGGATCCATTTCGACGACGTGAGCGGTCATGACGAAATGGCGGGCGGCACGGCGATCACAAACGTCTCCTTCTCTCCCGCGGGGCAGGGCTTTGCCGATTATACGACGAGCTTTACCTACACCGACGCGGACGGCGCAGCCGTTGCAGGAGCAAAGGACGGCTGGTGTACGCTCGGTACGATCACCGTCAACGTTGTGGTAGACGAAAACACGTCGCACATCGTCATCTATACGGGTGCGTGGAAGAATACGAACAAACTTACCGTCCTCTCGCAGGGCGAGGAGCTGTGCAGCGCCGAAGCGTTTACCGGCGGAACTACTTCCGCAACGCGGTGCATCGTCATTAAGATCGATGCGGAAGACGCAACAACGGTCACGGTCCGCATCGAGGCGCAGGGCCCGACGGAGGGCAACGTATCGCTTGCCGCGGCAGCCGTCACCGGGAAAAAGGCGTAAACAAGCGGAGGGATATGATGAAGATAAAACGGATCTTGGTTGCCTGTATCGTGTGTGCGGCGCTTGTGTTCGGCTTTGCCGCCTGCACCGTGGATGAAAGTTATACCTATACGCTCAATTATGCCAATCTGTACATGCGGGTAGGGCAGGAGCAGCAGCTCAGCGTTACGGTCGATCCGCAAAAGGAATTTACCGTTTCGTATGAAAGTTCAAACGAAGACGTTGCCACCGTTTCCGAAAGCGGGCTTGTAACGGCGGTGGCGGGCGGCAAAGCCGTGATCACCGTTACGACCTCGGATGTGACGCTCAGCTGCAACGTGGAAGTTACAACGGAGCAGTATGTTTGGAGCCTCAATTACGGGGCGGCGATCCTCGGCGTGGGCGCGCAGCTGACCTTGCAGCCCTCCGTGCTGCCGCAAAAGGAATTTACCGCGGCGTATTCTTCCTCGGATGAGGAGGTCGCAACCGTTTCGGAGAGCGGCACGGTGACGGGCGTAAAGGCAGGGAAAGCCGTGATCACGGCAGACGTCGGCAATTTGCAGCTTACCTGCGAAGTTTCCGTTTCCGACAGCGCAACAAACTACGCCTATACGCTGAGCGAATCTTCGCTCGATCTGTATGAAACGGCGGAAGCGGAGCTGGTGTTTTCCGTGTTGCCCGATAAGGATGCAAGCGTTGCGTTCACCTCTTCCGACCCCTCCGTTGCAACGGTGGATAAGGACGGCAAGGTGACCGCCGTTGCGGAAGGCAGGGCGGAGATCTATGCGGAAGCGGACGGGCAGCGGCTGGTCTGCGCGGTGAACGTGCGCGCGATGTATGTGCTCAACTACAAGGCGGCTTCGATTGCCGCGGGGGATACGCTGCAACTTTCCGTAACGAACGCGATCGAACAGAGCACGGTCACGGATGTGCAGTACGCAAGCGACGAAGAGGCGGTGGCGTCTGTAAGCGGCGGCGGGCTCGTTACGGCGAACGCGGAAGGCACGGCGCTGATCACGGCTGCCGTCGGCGGCAAAACGCTTACCTGCGTTGTCACCGTTTCGGCGGCTGAGGAGGGGAATGAATGATGAAAAAGTTGTGGTTGTTCTTGCTGGCGTGCGTTTTCGGGCTGTCTTTGCTCGCCTTTGCCGCCTGCACCGGGGAGACAACGTATAACACCGCGTACGAGCAGGAGAGCGGCGGCACGCCCGGCGCAAGTTCGGAGCAGATCTCTTTGGACGGCGTGCTCAACGAAAGCGTGTACGGCGGCGTGCGCTGGGTGCGCAATTACGCCATCGACCCGAAGGAGCTTGCGAACGATCTCGATAAAACCAAAACGGTAGCCGCTTCCGCGGCGCAGCTGAACATGACCGCGTTTTTCCGCAGCAGCGGGATGTACGCCGCCATCGACGTGAACAACGAAGCGGGCGAGGCTGCGTACGTGAACGGCGAGCGCGACGAGGCGCTCAACAGCGGCGTTGAACTTCTCTTCAAAAATTACAGAGTCAAACTCTCTCCTGCCGGCGGCTACGCGTGGGAGAAAAAGCAGAGCGGCGCATGGGAGGCGTACACCGAAGAGACGCACGCCGTGCTCGGCGCGCAGGCGAAAACGGCGCCCCTGAACGATGCGGGCAACACAGGCTACACCTTGGAGTTTTTCGTGCCCGCCGCCGCGCTGGAAGCGATGGGCTACGACGCGGAAGAGCTGGCGCAGGGCGGCGATACGCTGCAACTCGACGCCGTTTTGGTCACCTCCTACGGCACGGACGCAACAGCCGCCGCGCGGTGGCAGATGAGCTCGCTGCTCGCGTGGGAGGACTTCATCGAATTTGACGCAAACGGCGCGGACGTGTACGACGTCGTTGTGGAAACAACGGGCGAAAAGGGCGGCAGCATGGTCGCCGAAGCCGCGCTGCGCGATTACGCCGTGCCCTATGAGGATACGACCATTCTCCTGAAAACGGAAGAGGGGTACCGTTTGAAGTCCTTTACCGTTAACGGCAGCGCGTACGGCGTGGAGTACATACAGGGCGGGCTGGAAAAGGGGTACGTGGTCCTGCCCACCAACATGGTAGACGAAGACCTGCACATTGCGGCGGAGTTTGAAAAAAATCTCCCCGCCGCCTTTGAAGCGGACGTGGAAACGATGCGCCTCGGCAGTTTGGTCTCCGTTGATGAGAAGACGGTCACGTTTGAAAGCGCGGGGCAGCGCTATACGTTCGGTATAGAAAACGGCAAGATCGCCGGGCGCCTCCCGTACGGCGTGTATGACGCCGAGGTTTCCGGCGGGCTGTACGACCCGATGAAGGTCACCTTCGACGCGGAGGGGATGAGCCGTTTGCGCTTTACGTACAGGGCGTTTTCGTCCGATAAATTCGGCGACGCGCACGGCGGGTACCACGATTATTCGCGCGTCAACCGCGAAAACGGCGTCATCGAAAACATAGACGGCAACTCGTTTTTGCCCGTCACCAACGAAGCGTTCGGCGATTCCGCGTTTACGGCGACCTTCCGCTATTCGCAGATGACGAAGGACAGCCGCCTCGGCATCCGCTACATCTGGAACGAAAAAACAAACACAAAGAATATGCGAGACGCGTTCATTGCCGAAATGCACTTGCAGGGCGGCGCGCTGAAAGCGGGCTGGGCGGATTACGAAGACAACTGGAACAACTACAACGTAGCCTACGCAAGCACGCAAAAGTACACCCTGCCGGATTCCTTCCAAGCTGCGTTTATGGACGGAGACGGCGTATCGCTCACGGTGGTGCGCACGGGCGCAACGTTTGCCCTGTACGCCGCCATTGCGGGCAACGAGGATAGCCTCGTGTACGTCTCTTCCTTTACGCTCGACAACGACACGCTCGAAAACGAAGACGGGCATTGGGCGGTCTTCATTTGGGATACAGCCAACGGCGCCGAAGTGCCCGTCGCGCTGGAAGAGGACGCCGCCGCATGGCAGCAGCGCACCTATTCCGTCACCGATGCGACCGAAGACGCCAACGGCAGCGTTTCGTTTGGCGATGCGATCGCCGTCGGCAGCCCCGTAACGTTTACGTTCGGCATGAGCGAGCAGTACGCCCTGCTCTCCTTTACGATCAACGGAGAGGAGTACAGGTCGCAGGTGCAGGAAAACAAGCTGACGCTTACAAACGTTGTGCCGCTCGGCATGAAGGTGAAGGCGGTGTTCGGGATCGAAAATTATACCGTGAACGTCGATCTTTCGCAGGCGGCGGGCAGGGTAGAGCAGAGCGATCTTACCGTCGTGTTCTCCTCCGCGTCCGCAGGCAGCGTGTATGCGCGCCATGACGGGGAGGGCGTGTGGAAAGCCAGCCTTACGCCGGGGATCGTATACGACTACGCGGTGTACGCGTTCGGCAGCTTCGAAGTGAAGAGGGGCACGGCAAACGTTACGGACGGCGGAAATCTCCCCGTTTCGATCACGGAAGACGACTTCGACTTTACCATCCCCGATACGCAAACGGAAGGGAGCGTAGATCTCTTCGGCGAGCTCGGTTTGCCCGGTTCCTTTGTGTACACCGGCTTCTACGGGCTGGAAGGGGCAGAGATCGAAAACGTTTCGCGCTTTGCAGCCGAAACAAGGTTCCATTTTGCGGACGGCAGCACGATGGAAGTGCAGTTCGTGCGCTGGGATGCTACCTATGAATTCAAGTTCATGCTCAACGACCAGAACGTCGGCGTCAGCTTCATGCTTACATCCGAACGTGCTCCGAGCGTCCACCGGCGCGTGCTGCAAGACGACGGCGTTTGGTTTACCCTCTCCGTAGAGGGCGGCGTCGCGTCCGTTTGGGCAAAAGATGCAAGCGACAGTTGGGTACAGCTGAAAACATGGGAGCAGGATCTTACATGGAGCGGCGTTCCCGCCAATACGCCCATCGTGCGGGTAGAGTTCCGCAGGCGTTATGACGGCACCGGCGGGCATTACGCCGTGCTGAACGACGGGCTGTTGCAGCTCGGAACGCACGAAGTTACTTTGGATTAAAGCCAAAACCCTTCTCCCTCTCCGCGGCTATGCGGAGAGGGAGAAGGGGCGCGGCTTTCGGCGCCACGCCGCAAAGGAGCTTTGCGGGCGGTGCAAAAAATAAGAAAATTTTAAGGAGGATAATATGAAGAAGACAAAGATCGCGTCGCTTCTTGCGGCGGGCGTGCTGGCGCTCGGTTCGGCTTTCGGGCTTGCCGGGTGCGGCGAGGGCACACCGAGCGGGCAGCTCGGCAGGGGTACCGCGCTCTATGTGCAGGTGATCAACTACACCCAGGAGACGGATAAGGCGTTCGAGCGCCTTGCCACCGTTTACAACGAAACGCAGGGGAAGGAGGACGATATCGAGGTCCTCATCAACGAGCAGACTACCGTAAAAGACTTTACTTCGTCTTTGAAACCCGGCAAGAAAAACAAGTTCGATATCATGACCATCTCCAACGAAGTGTTCAAAACGACGTTGGTGAACTACTTTGACGGGGCAAACGTGATGGTGCCGCTGGACGACTACTTGGCGGACCCCGAATTTACCGAAACGCTTGGGCTGGAATATATCCCCGAAACATCTATGGATATGTGGAAGATGACGCAGGAATCGGATAAGGACGGTATGTTCTACGCCGGGGCGGGGCAGCCGCAGCTTGCGCAGCCGTTCTTCAACGACCCGCAGGTGCTCTTCTACAACAAGGAGATATTTACCGAGCTCGGCATCAACATGATCTCCGTTGCGGAAGAAGATCTTGAAGCGTACAACACGGCGCACAGTACCAAATTGCAGCCGCACGGCTATGCCGAATACACGGCGGCGGCGGTCGGCGGCGACCTTGCCGCAAAAACTTCGACCAACGAAAAGGGCGAAACGGTCGTAAAGGTGTTCAACGACCGCATCCCCATGAACTGGGACGAGCTGCGCGCCGTTGCCACGCAGTATCAGGCGAAATATCCGGGCAGATACGGCTTCATGTCGGAATGGTGGTTCAATTACGGCTGGTCTGTCGGTGGAGACTGCATCGGTTGGAACAGCGACGAGGGAAGGTACGAGCTCACCCTCGGCGACGAAACGCCCGGCTTGCTCGTCATTGACGACACCCTCACGGTGAACGGAACGACCTATTATCAGGGCGACGTGCTCGATTACGAAGACCTGCATTCCCTCTCGGAAACGGAGCGGCAGGAGCTGATCGAAGCAAAGAGCGTTACGGAGCTGCCCTCCATGTACGATGCGTTTGTCGAGTTCAACCGCCTCGGCGTGCCGAAGGATAAGTCCGTTACGGATGCGGCGCACGGCAGCTTGAAAGGCTACGGCATCGCGCCCAATACGACGATGGACCGCGCCGGGAATTTCAGCGACGGACTGAGCCCCTTGCTCTGCGAGTATTATTCCACGCAGCACAACTATACGGCGAAGCTGGGGGATGCCTTCGATATCGCCCCGCTCGCGCAGTACCGTGAATTTGTGGGCGGCAGCGTGGATGACGACGGATATTTGAAGGTCATCGACGGAACAACGTACACGGGCGAGCTTGCCACGGCGGAAAACTCCGACGGCGAAAAAGTGCCCGTCATCGGCGAAGCGGTCACGGTCACCGAACCGCAGACGGCGGCGATGTTCCTGCCCGCCAACGCCGACCCCGACAAGCGCGACGCCGCGTTCAAATACATGGCGTGGGCGTGCGGCCCCGAAGGGCAGAAGATCCTTGCCGAAGGCGGCACCTCCGTTCCCAACCAAACGTCGCTGCTGATGGAAGACGAAGAGTATTTGGCGTCTGCCGGCGTGGCGCTCGACAACATGTACGCGGCGCTGTTTGCCAACAGCAATACGTACGTGGGAGACTGGTCGTACGACGCAAACGGAACGTGGGTCGGCACATGGTCCAATACCCTCAACACGGAAGTGCGCCGGGGGGACATTACGCTCGATGCGTTCCTTGCTCCTCAATCCGTGGCAAATGCGAACAATGCCATTAAAGGGATCACAGTTTATACGAAGAGGACCTGAGTATGAGAGAAAACGGTTGTGTGCCCGCCGCGGAAAACGCGGCGGAGCCACAGGAAGATCTGTTCGATACGGCGGTCGCGGAAGGGCAGGAAGAGCTGCTTGACCCCGAAGCGGCGGAGATCCCGGAAGAACTCCTTGCATTGGCAGCCGAAGAGGAGGGGAGCATTGCGCTCCCTCCCTCAAAGGTGCTAAGGAAAAAAAGGTGGACGGGGCAGTCCGTTTTGGCGCTGTTTTTGGCGCTGCTTCCGATGATCGGGTTTTTGCTGTTCAGCACGGCGCCGCTGGTCATCTCTTTGGTCGCCCTGTTTTGCGACGTTACCATTGATTGGCGGGGCATCTCCTTCGATTGGAACAACTTTGATGGGTTCCGCATGATCTTTGTGCCGGGGTTCGGCAATAGTACGGCGTTCGCGCAGGACTTTTCTTCCATCTTTTGGAAGTCGCTCGGCATAACTTTTTGGCTGGGTTCTACGCAGTTTGTAACGCTGCTGATCGCGCTGGGGCTTTCGCTTTTGATCGCCACAAAGTGCAGGGGCAGCAAGCTGTTCCAGATCGTATTTTTCGTTCCGCATATCTGCTCTTCCGTTTCGGTCGCGTTTATGTGGAAATGGATGTTCCTCGGCGAGCCCCAAGGGATCATCAATACAATCTTCGGCACCGAGATCCGCTGGCTGGATACCACTAGTACCATTCCGTGGACGATCATCATTGCCGTCATTTGGCAGGCGCCCGCGTACGGTACCGTCATGTTCAAAGCCGCGCTTGCCAACGTGGACGAAGCGCAGTACGAGGCGGCGTCTTTGGACGGCGTAAACACCTGGCAAAGGTTTTGGTACATTACGCTGCCCGGCATCATGCCCACCATCTTCTACCTGCTCATCGCGGGGATCGGCGCGGGGCTGCTGCTCTACGATATGGCTGCGCTCATCGTGACCGACCCGTGGACGTCTACCATCGGCGGGCGAGACCATATGGCGCTGACCCTGATGCGGCTGGTGTACTACTTTAACGATAACCGCGGGGCAGACTCTGTGGCGCTTTCGGCGGCGTCTGTGATCAGCTGGATCTTATTCCTGCTCGTAGCCCCCGTATCGGTGTGGCTGTATTCTCGGCGCGAAAAGCGCGCGGAGGGCTGAGAAATGGAGAATGTTGTCAAAGCGATCCGTGCAAACGCCGCACAGGCGGAAGGCAGCGAAGCGTTGCAGGCGGAAAGCGGCGCGGCGATGCAGGCGCCCGCCGCGCAAGAAGCCGCGGCAAAGCCGCCCCGCAGCGCCGTGCACAGGAACAAAAAGTTCAAAGCGTCACGCATCGCGGTCTATGCGCTGCTCATTTTTTGGACGCTGTTCCTGTTCCTGCCGGTGTATACGCTGCTTGTTTCCTCCATTACGCCCGCCGAAGAGGCGTCGGCAACAACGTTTACATGGTTCCCCAAACATCCTACGTTGCAGCCGTATGCGGATATTTTTATCCATGACCAGTACCTGGATCAGCTCGGCATGCCTACGCTCGTATACGGATTTTTGAACACCATGTGGATCACGCTCGTGCCCGTCGTGGTGGGGCTGATCGTATCGGGGCTTTCGGCGTATGCGTACAGCAAGCTCGATTTCCCCGGCCGCAAACTTCTGTTCAAGATCGCGTTCGGGATCTCCATGGTCCCGCTCGGCGCGTTCGGCATCATTTCGTACCTGTATTACGACCTGCTCGGTTGGACGGAGTCGGCGCTGCCGCTTGTCATTCCGGGTATGTTCGGCAGTATGAACATGGTATTTTTCCTGAAAATGTATTACGAAACGGTGCCCAATGAAATTTTGGAAGCGGCAAGGATCGACGGGCGCGGCACCTTCGGCGTGTTTTTCAGCATCCTGATGCCGCTTGCCGTGCCTGCGTTTATCGCACAGTTCATCTTCGGCTTTGTCGGCGGGTACAACAGCTACCTGAACGCGCAGCTCTATCTGCCGCAAACCGAGCCGAATACGTGGACGCTGCAACTTGCGCTCTCCAAGGTCGAGGAGGTTTTCAGAACCAGCGTAAACGTGCGCTGTGCGGCGATGCTGCTCGGCATGGTGCCGCTCGTTGTGCTGTACGGCTGCTGCCAAAAGCTGTTTATCGAAGGCATTTCCGTGGGCGGCGTAAAGGGCTGAGCGAAAAAACAGGAGCTCTTTTGCAAAAAACGGGGCGCAAAGCCCGAAAAAAAGGGGAGTGCCCCGATCCAAAACCTATAACAAAAAGAGATCGAAACCTATAACAAAACGGGGCGCAAAGCCCGCAACAAAGCTGGGTCAGCCCCGCAGCAAAACGGGGCGCAAAGCCCGCAAAAAAAATCAAAAACCTGTAAAAAAATCAAAATTTGCAACAAAGCACGGGGCAGCCCCCGCCCGCAAAAAGCGGGGCTGCCCGCAGCCTAGTTAAAAAAGGAGGAAGTTTGATGAAAAAGAGGTGTTTCAGTATTTTGCTGGCACTCCTGCTTTGCAGCGGCGTGCTGCTTGCAGGCTGTACGGAAGGAGGAGGCGGCGGCGCCGGAAGCGGATCTATCGATTTTTATTCCGGCGATGAGTTGGACGTCAACGGCGATATGCGCATCAACGAAGAGCTGTTCTTCCGCAACGGGTTAAAGGGCGTTTCCGCCGACCCGCACGTGTTTGACAATACCGAGCGCGACGGGTATTGCTACATCGTTTCCACAGACGGACCCGCGTATATGTACCGCTCCAAAAACATGATGGATATCGAACCCGTCGGCCCCGCCGTATGGTCGAAAACCGAGGACGATAAAGCAGTCGTAAACGTTACGCCGTTCTGGGCGCCCGAAATCGTGTACGACGAGGATACCGAGCTGTACTACCTGTTCTTTTCCACCTACGGGCAGGCAACGGAATACAACGGCGAGGCGGGGCTGGTTTCCAACGCAACCGCGGTGCAGCGGCAGGTGCTGTTTGTAGCCACCAGCGAAACGGCGCGCGGGCCGTACTATCTCGTCAACATGGATAATTTGGAGCACGCAGAAAGTTACCGCAACGTCTGCAAAGATCCCGGAACGTCGCTCACCGATACAGACATGCCCTACGGCGTAGACGAAAACGGCGTTGCGCAGCGGGTCACGGAGGATAACATAGACGAGCTGTACCGCTTTGCCTATCCCGACGATAAGATCCCGTACGCGAAGTACGGCTACTTCTCGCAGGAAGAGTACATCAAGTATCTTTCCAAGTACGAATCCGCCGAGTACGGCGAAACGATCCAGGGGGCGCAAAACGGTTCCGCGGGCTATACTTCCACCATCGACGCGCATCCCTTTGTGGACGAAAACGGCGACAAGTGGCTGTATTGGACGGAGAACGACGACCAAAACAACATTTATTGCTGCCCGATGTACCACAACAACTGGCTGTATCCCGACCTCTCCCAGGCTAAGCCCGTGATCTGCTCGTATTACTATACGGTGGAAGATTACCTGAACGCGCAGGAAGTGGCGAAGTTCGAGGATACGCTGTATGCGGTCTGCGACAAGTACGAATACAACGAAGACGAAGGCAAATACGTCTGCTCCGAAGCGGGCACCGCAGGGCACGAAGCTCATGCGCCGCAGGCTCTGCCCGAAGGCGTAACGTACAAAACCGAGAGGACGGACGATCAAGACGCGTACGGCTTCATGGATTCGCACGTCAACGAGGGCGCTGCCGTCATCTACCACAACGGCAAGTATTACATGACCTTCTCCACCGGCGCGTACAGGGATAACACCTACCGCGTTATGCAGGCGGTTTCGGATAAGCCGAACGAGGGCTGGCGCAAACTGCGCCCCGAAGAGGGCGGCGTTCTCCTTTCGGGGTCGGATTCCGGCTCCAAGGAGGTGACGGGCACGGGGCACAACTCCCTCATCACCATCGGCGACCAGCTGTTCATCTATTACCACACGCACGACGATACGAGCATCATGGATACGCAGCGCCACGGCAACATAGACGAGCTCAAATGGGTCACCATCAAGGATAAGGACGGCGACGATCTCGACGTGCTGTACGCAAACGGCCCGCTGGGTGTGCCGCAGCCGCGCATCGAAAAGTATGCCGAATACAAAAACATTGCAGACGAAGCGGAAAGCGTAAAGGTGACGAGCGGCGCGCTCGTATCCGGCTCTTCGGTCGATGCCCTTACGGACGGTTACCTCTCCATACTTAGAGAAGGGAGCGCCGCCGGCACGAGCGAGTTTGCGGATACCTACATTAAAGAGACGCTGATCAGCAAAACTTCTACGTT
This sequence comes from uncultured Clostridia bacterium, assembly GCA_944346885.1. Classification (GTDB taxonomy): domain Bacteria; phylum Bacillota; class Clostridia; order Christensenellales; family Borkfalkiaceae; genus Borkfalkia. The sequence continues at coordinate 20,414 of CALVMR010000042.1, forward strand.
CACCTTTGATTTTGCCGAAGGGCGCACGGTGCGCGCGGTGCTCGTGTACACCTCCAAAAATGCGGACGATATCTTTTACAACGTCTCGAAAATGGAGTTTATCGGCACCGATAAAGACGGCAACAAAGTGACGCACACCATAAAAGGCATTGCGCTGAGCGAAACGTTCTACGAATACATTCCGCAGTTGGAGTTGTTAGACTATGTAAACGTCGGCGCGTTCGCCTTTGCAGAATTTTACGAGCTGGAAAACATCACCAGCGTCCGTGTCACGGTCGAAAAGCCCGAAGGGCAAGAACGTGCGGGAATTTCCGAGATCCGCATTCTCGGTAAATAAGGGGGAATAAAGATATGAAGTTTAAAAAGATCGCAATCATCGGTTTGTCAATCGCTCTGTTGGGCTCTTTGGGCACGTTTGCCGCGTGCCAAGTTGCCGACCAAGAGCAGCCGGGGAAAGAGCCGCCCGAATACACCTTCCAAGACGGCCGCCCCGACGGCGACCTCGCCGAACCCGATGCGGGGTTCACGATCGACGGCGTGCTCAACGAAGAGGAGTACGGCAGCATCCAATGGCTGGAAGGCGCCGTGCTGCGCCCGTACGCCACCAACGACGGGCAGGGCGTGTACTACGACTACGACCTCATCCAGCAAAAAACGGAAGAGAGCGCGCACGTTAAAATGGGCAGCTACTACGGCGAAAAGGGCGTGTACATCCTCTATTCCTATAAGGAGCAAGAGGGCAAGGTCTGCTATGTGAACCCGAACCGCCGCAGCTACCGCAACAGCGGCGTAGAGCTGCACATCGGCGTTCCCTCGTCGCGTACGATGACGGGCGACGAAACGATCAGCCGCATCACCGTCAACGCGAACGGCGCGCTTACCGTTGCCAAAACGCAGGGCGATATCTGGATGGCGCCGTTCGGCACCGAAGATTCCAAAAACATGCCCTACGTCGGGCTGACGGGCAACGGCACGCGCACCGACGAAAACGCAGACAGGACGGAGTTCACCTTCGAGCTGTTCATCCCGTGGGGGTATTTTGACGAAGCGGCGGGCGAAGGCACCGCCCAGAGCATGAAGGACGGCGGCGACCTCGTTGTCGCGCCCGGCATCATCACCGCCAACAACTATACGGGCAACGGGCAAACCGACCGCGAATACTACGTGATCAGCGCCCGCCTCGACAACGGCGAATGGTCAAACGCGCAGGGCTGGTACCACTTCAACGAAGGCGGCGCCGTCGGGTACGACATCACCGTTAAGCAGGCGGAGCACGGCTCCGTGCAGGAGTGGATGGGGTACGGCGTTGCGGCGAAAAACAGCTCTCTGACCTTCGTTACCAAGGCAGACGAAGGCTACGCGCTCAAAGAATTCCGCGTGAACGGCGTCGCCGTTTCGGGCGATCAGATCAGCTACGATATGTACACCACGCTGGGCGCCGAGGCGGAAAGCGACGTGCAGAAGGCGTACGTCAAGATCCCGCAAAAAGCGATCACGGGCGATATCGAGGTGGAAGCCGAGTTTGCGCCGCTTGCCGAGGGCGAGCAGACGCTGCAAGCGACCGTTTACGGCATCAGCACGGATACGCCGCTGAAAAACGCCGAACTCACCTTTACGCGCGGCGATACCGTGATCGAGGCGACGACGGGCGAAGACGGCTCCGTCACCGTAGAAGGGCTTACGGCGGGGCTGTACGACGTTGCGGTCAACGACATAGCGTACAAAACTTTGGAAAACTGGGTGTTCTACTCTGCCGAGGCAAACACGCAGATCGTGTTCGGGCGCAACGCCATCCTTTTGGAAGGGCGCCAAAACGTCAATCGGACGTACACCACCATTTACAACAAGGTCACCTCGCTGGCAGACGGCTTTGTGCTGAGCGGCTTCTTCGGCTTCGAAGGGGCAAGTTGGGACGAGCTTTTAGCCAAAACCTTTACGGCAACGCTCAACTTCAACTTTGCAGACGGCTCGACCTACGGGTTCCGCTTCACCATTTGGAATCCGTACGGGCCGATGCTCAAATGCCAGGGGCGCGAATGGAACTTTAACGACAACACCGCGGCGATGGAATACGCAGAGCAGGAGGGCGGCGTCTACTTCATGATCGCCGGCGACCCGAACGGTTCGGCGGACGAAGGCATCTCCGTTTTCATCAAGGAAGACGCCGACACATGGGTACAGATCGCACGCACGGGCGGATCCGGCGACTATGCCTTCCCCTTCGATCAAAACCTTACCGGCATCAGCTTCGGCAAACAGGATAGCGAAAGCACCGATCAAACGGCGGTTTTGGAAGGCGGCGAGCTGAAACTCGGCACCGCAAGGGTGGATATCCCCGTAACCGTTACCGTCAACGGAGGCGAAACCATTACGGGCGGCGAGGTCAATGTAACGCAAAACGCGACCCTCGGCGGCAGCGTCACCGTTACGGTCATGCCCGAAGCGAACTATAAGCTGAGCAGTCTGCAAGTGGACGGGAAAGCCGTTTCCTGCGAAGAAAGCGAAGGCACATACACCTACACCTTTACGGCGGAAAAGAGCAGCCATGCCGTTACGGTCACCTTGGGCAAAATGGCTGACCTTGCGCTCAACATAACGACAAGCGGCATTACCCTTGACGAGGAAGACAGCCTTGCCGTTACCCTTGCCAACGCCGCGGGCGACGAGATCGAGCTGACGGCAAACGGGGAAAACGCATGGAAGGCAACGGCTGTTCCGTACGGCACCTATACGGCAACGGTCACGTCCGTTTTGGGCGGGTACACCGTGCTTACGCAGGAGATGGAGTTCGGCGAAGGGCAAGAATCGTTTACCCTTACCGTCACCGCCAAAAACTACGGCGCACAGCGCGAATACGCGCTGGCGGGCGAAGTTGCAAGGGGCGACGACGGAAGCAAGATCTTGCTGGAAAACCTCGGCACAACCAATTCGTTTGTGTTCACGGGCTTCTTGGGCATGGGGAAAGCCGAAGACGGCACGCAGACGGAAATTGCGTACAACCTCCGCTTCTCGTCGGAAGTGCGGCTGTACTTTAAAACCGCGGACGGCAGCGAAGACATGCTCACCATGGAGTTCATCACATGGAGCAACGGCTCGCAGCAGATCAAGGTCACATACGGCGGGTACGTGGAGTTCAAAGTGACGCAAAAATGCGCCCCCGGCGTGTACGAGCGGATGTGTGAAGAGAGAGGCGTGCACTTTGCCATCGTGATGGAGAACGACGTGTTCCGCGTATATGCGCAGGCGGCGGACGATTCTTGGGTGCAGCTGCACATCGGCGACGGCGATTGCGCCACGGCAGCCACCTCTTGGGATTCGAACGCGGATTTCGCAAACAAAACCATCCAAACCGTTAAATTGCAAAGCTCGCAGGGCACTTTGCGCGAAGGGGATGCTATAACGCATACGCTTACGGAACCCGCGGTCCTGCAAAACGGCTTGTTCCGCTTCGGCACCACCGATACGGGCATTGCCGTAACCGTCAACGGCGCGGGCAGCGTTGCGGGCGGCACGGTCGAGGTAACGGAAAGCGTGACCCTCGGCGGCGAGATCACCGTTACGCTTACGCCCGCGG
>CALVMR010000043.1 GCA_944346885.1 uncultured Clostridia bacterium
CAGCTTCCCCGACGGGATACCTTTCCCCTTCTGTTACGATCCACTTAGATGAGATTTACCGCCAGTTGGATGATTTTTTGCAGAACGTAACCGCCGAAAAAAATATCTCCCTTGAAGAATCGCTTGCGAAAACATATCAGGAAAACGCGATCAAAAATCGAAACGATTCCAAAAACATTTTTGTTCCCCACAGAGAAGCTTTTTTCCGCATTATGGTTGACGTGGGAAGCGACCTGACACGAATCCAAGATGAATCCAAGCAATACAAATATTTTTGGACCGCGACAATCGATGAGTACGATAAAATGAACGCCAGAACGGCAAATAAGTTTTTGCAGCTGCTGTTCGCCCGAGCCGGTTATGCCGTGACTGTGAATAAACCGAAAAATCTGTTCAATGCAATAAAGGTCGGAGAAAGTTTTGAAATCCAAGGGAAAAAGCTACCGCGTGAAAAAGTCGAAGAGCTGATCTCTTCGTTAAAATCTCCCGTCGACTATACGATCCTGAACGACCACTTTATCCGAACCATCCTTGACGCAATCATTCATCACGCTTCTTTATCTTGATTTTTTAACACGAGGGACTTATGCCTGCCGCCGAATTTTACATATCATCAACGAAATACAGCCTGCAAGAGCGGATGACGCGGCGCGGCAAAGTTTATGATGTCGTATTCCGCATCGTCACTTTGGACGGGATAGAGAAGCAGAAGAAGCTCTCCGGGTTCTCCAGCAAGACCTTGGCAAAACAGGGCTACACCGACTTTGTCACTTCCAAGTGTGAACTGGTCAAAAACAATCCGATAAAGAAAAAAGACCCGACCAAGCAAGACCTGCTCGTCGGGGATCTCCTCCGCGAATACCTTGCCTGTCTTTCAAATCTGAACAAAGCAAGCTCGGTCTACGGTAAACAAAAAATCTTTAAAAAGTTTGTTCTGCCCTACTTTGAAAATACCAAAGCCAAAGACCTTACAAAAGAGGTACTATACCGCTGGCAGGACGACCTGTGGAACACAAAAAATAATCGGAGCGGGAACTTTTATTCTTATAAATATCTATCCTCCATCCGCTCGTTTTTCCGAACATTCCTCGGATGGTGCGAAAGCCGCTATGGCATCAAAAACAATTTTGCCGAGGTCACCAAGCCCAAAAAGCGTGTGCAGAAGACAAAAATGCAGATCTGGACCCGCGAAGATTTCGAAAAATTTATCGCCGTCGTTGACGACCCGCTGTACCATGCATTTTTTACCCTGCTGTTTTTTACCGGGCGCCGAAAAGGCGAAATCTTTGCCCTTACTCCGCAGGATATTAATCCGAATAGCATTGTATTCGACAAGTCCGTAACGCGAAAAACGTTCAGCGGCGCGCCGTACGAAGTGACTTCGACAAAAGCCGAAAAAGATCAGGAAACACCGGTTTGCCGCGCCGTACAAAAAGAACTGAAAAACTATAAAGGCGATGCCCCGTTCTTCTTCGGCGGCGAAAAGCCCGTTGCAGACAATACACTGCGCCGCGCCTTTCGTAAGTATTGCGCCAAAGCCGGAATACAGCCGATACGCATTCATGACCTCCGCCATTCGTTTGTATCCATGCTGATCCACCTTCGCGCAAACTTCATGGTCATAGCCGAACTTATCGGCGATACCGTCGATCAAGTCATCAAAACATATGGGCATTTATATGAGAGCGACAAGCACAAAATCATTGAAGAAATAGGATGAAATATTACAAAATTGTTACTAAATTTTATAATACACAATATATAGTGTTAATATCAATATATCAAACACAATATGTTGCGTATCGCAAAATCCCGCCTTCTGCGCCATATGCTTGGCGTTCAAGCGCCGACAAGCGGCACGGGCTGTATGCCCGTGCCGCTTCCTTTACGCTTGACGCCTGCGCACTTTTTACAAAAAGTTTTGGGCTTGCGCCCAAATACGTTTTTGCGGGATATGCGATCTTATAATTTTTTGACCCGCTGCCGTGAATAAGAATAAAATATTTGCACATTGCAACACCGTGTGTTATAATTGATAGGATCCAATCTACAAAACGGGATATGCGCACAATGACGAAAAGAATTTTAAGGGTTTTTGCGGCGTTGGTACTGTGCAGCGTTGCGCTGCTTTCCGCCGCGTGTACGGACGATCAAACGCCCGACGGCTTTTCAAAAACCGACTATCCGTTCCGCAATCTCTCGGCGGAATACACCATCGAAGACGCAACCATCCCTACCTATTACAAAGAAGACAGCGAGATGCCGTATATCGAGCTTGAAACGTTCATTACGGCTTTGAACGGTTTATACGATAGTAAAGATCTACAAAGCTCCGTTTCGGAAGATTCGCACGAATAAGTCTTGCAATATACGGGCGCGCACGTCTATACCATGATCGCCGATTGGGAAAAAGACACGATCCGGATCAGCAGCCTTGATTTTCTCAGTTCGTTTTTGCAGGCTCCGGCTACGGACTATGCAGCGTTTTTGCAGCCGGTGGCAATGTGGAGAACGGGAGAAAAGGATATTGTTTTTGACCTCGGAGAATACGGATTCGATATTCTCTACCACGACGGGCAGACGCTGTTCCCGTTTTATATCGTGAACCTGCTGTTTTGTTCGTCCAATCTGTATAATGTTTACTTCAACGGCGAGGCATATTACGGCATCGAGCAGGGAAGCCTTACGCAGGGCATGACGGCGGAAAAATGGGCGGAGATCATGACCTGCGATTGGAACGATGAACCGATCTCTGCGGAAATGAGCCGGATCAATCTGAACTTCTTAAATTTCGCGCTCGATTCCTTTTACGGTTTGAAAGACTACAAGCACATCGAAGCCTTCGGAAAGGACCTCATTACAGACGACTTGAAAGAGGCGTTCCTCTCCTCCGACAACGCCGTGCGCGATCAGGCATATATCGATCTTCTTCAAAAGACGCTGAACGAGCGGCACACCGCTCTTATCAATCCTTCTTATTATTCGGGTCCGGACGCGAAATTCGATGCGTCGTCCGAAACTATTTTGAACGGCGGCCTCGGAGAAGGGTTGAAAGAGGTTTGGCAGATCTCGATGGAGCTCAATGCGGCGTTGTTCGGACCAGACTCCGATGCCGTCCGTCCCGTTGAGCAGCCGGACGGGACGGTGACCTATGTGTTCGACACCGTGCGCTTTGCGGACGATACGGCTATCATCTATCTGGATGCATTTAAGGCAGGGTCGGACGAGCAGATCTATAACGAAGACGGAACGGTTTCCGAAGACGCGATGCAGTACGACACCTATTTCTTCATGCGGTATGCAATGGATAGGATCGCCGAGCATGACAAAGAGACCGGTGCTACGACCGAGAACGTCGTTCTCGATCTGGCTTGGAACGGTGGCGGATCGATCGCCGCGATGTGGCGCGCCCTCGGCTTTTTGACGAACGAGGCAATCCCCTATCTTACGCGCAGCACCATCTCCGGCGCTACGTCGGCAGAGTATTATGCCGTTGACGCGGACGGAGACGGGGATTTTACGGACGACGACGCATACGACCAATATGCGTGGTATGTGCTCACTTCAAAACTCTCGTTCAGCGCAGCGAATCTGTTCACGGCGATCGCAAAAGAGCAAGGGTTTGCGACCGTCATCGGCGAGCAGTCGGGCGGCGGCACGTGCGCGGTATATACCATCGTGCTCCCCGACGGGACCACGACCAACATCAGTTCGCCCATTGTGTTTGAAACGGCGAAGTACGACCAAGGCGTCATGGTAGGCGGCGAGATCGTGGAAAGCGGCGTCGTGCCCGACATCCCGCTTGGCAGGCAGTATTTTTATAACAGTGAAGCGCTTCTGAACGCGATCAACGGCGCTCGGTAACCGCGAAGTCATCTCAGGCGAATTCCTTGAATTTACCGCGCTTTTGGTAAGGAAGTTAAGACAAAGAAAAAACCGCTCCCTCGCTTAGACGGCCGGAACGGTTAAAGGGTAAGCACCGAGGGGGAATAGCCTCGCTCCCTCTGCTTATATACAGTATAAGGCAAACGGGGATAAAAGTCAAGCGAAAAACCAAAAAGCGCACTCTCGGCAATGCGTTGCCCTACTCCGAAAGCGAGCTGCCGAAATGCTTTGATACGGCTTGATACGACAAAAGCGCTCCGCGGCTATGCCGCGGAGCGCCCGTTTTTTTACCGAAAAACTTATGCGTTTTCCTGTTCCCAAGCCTGTGCCTTTGCTTTGGCAAGGTTGGTCAGCTTTTCTTCGGGATACTTAGACTGCTCCCCGCCGTTGGTGTACAGGAAGTACGTTCCGTCCTCGGCGACGTAGAGGGTCTCTTCATAGCCGGCGGGATCGCCGAACGCACCGAACGTGACCTTCTTTACGACAGCCATCGCATCGGTATCATACACTTTTTTCCGAAAAGTTTTCTGCATTGTTGCTTGTCCTCCTTTTAATTTCGCTGCATGCGCCGAACCTGAAAAGCCGAACCAAGCACGCCCCTTCGGTCATTACATAAAAAGTATAGCAAATTCCGAACAAAAATGCAAGAGGTTGCCCATTTTACGCATATTTTTCTTGTTTATGAAATATATTCACTGTTTTTTTGAACTGTGACCATTCCCAAGCGCGATCTACTCATAAAACCCGTGCAAAGCCCCTCTTTTTCTCCCCTACCCGCTTTGCCGCCGCCGAAAAGCCCCGCGGCGAACGCCGCGGGGCAGCCGATAACGGCGCGAAGCCGCTTTCTTTTTTTTCAATGTTTATGCCTTATAATAGACGCGGAACGTGATCCCCTCAAAGCCTACCCCGTCTCCCGCGGTTTCCATGTAGATCTTGCTGCCGTCTACATACAGCTTCTGCGTACCTGCGGTGATCGTATTTCCGTCCTGCGTATATTCCGTTTCACTGGAATTGGCGCCGTTTTTCATTGTTACCTTTCCGTCCTTAAACGAGAGGGTAAGCCCCGTCATCTCATCCCCGAACAGCAGCGCGGCAGCCGCCTCCGCCGCTTTGAGCTCCGCGTCCGTTTTGCCTTCGCCGACCGCTTCGATACGGTCATAGGTATACGTTTTTCCGTTCACGTCCGTAGGTCCGCACCCGACGAGCACGAACAGCAAGCACGCGGCAAGCGCCGCAACCACAACCGACAGCAACTTTTTCATAAAATTCTCCTTTCCTCAGCGAGGAACTTGTATTGACTCTATTATAGCACCCCCCCCCGCATGTCAAGCGTTTTGCAGTCATTTCCCGCAATTTTATCGCCAATAACGAAAAAACTTTCTTCTAAAACCAAAAAAACCGCCTGCCGCGCCGAAGTGCGGCAGAAAAACACTTTTTACAAGATGCGGAACGGCAGCGCGCGAAGACGGAGCACGGCAAAAAACACGCAAAACCCCGCCCTTGGGAAAAACCCGAAGGGCGGGGCAGCTCTTTCCGAAGCGGCGCATGCAAACGCAGCCGCCGTATTTTACTCGTTCGGCAGCTTCATCTTGTCTTTTTCGGTAACGGGGCGGATGACGCGGCACGGGTTGCCCGCCGCGAACACGTTTGCGGGGATATCGCGCGTGACAACGCTCCCTGCCCCGATGACGCTGTTATCGCCGATGGTAACGCCGCCGCAGACGGTGACGTTTGCGGCGAGCCACACGTTGTCTCCGATGGTGATGGGTTTGGCGTACTCATAGTCGAACTTGGTGCCGTCCGGCGCGGGGCGCATGATGCGGTCGCGCGCGAGCATGGGGTGCACGGGCGTGACGATGGAAACGTTCGGCCCGATAAAGCACTGTTTGCCGATGTTCACGGGCGCAACGTCCAAAATAACGAGGTTGAAATTGGAAAAAAAGCAGTCTCCGACGTGCGTATTTTTGCCGTAATCGAAGCGCAGCGGCGGTTCGCAGTAGATAAACTCGCCGTGCGAGCCGAATATCTCGTGCAAAAGCGCCTGCCGCTCCTCCTGCTCGTCCTCCGAGGTGTCGTTGTAGCGCTTGAACAGCTTGCGCACGCGGGTGCGCATAGCGACCAGCTCCTCGTCCGAAGGGTTGTACAGCTCCCCGGCTATCATTTTATCGTATTCGCGCATAGCTTCCTCCCGTTCCGCATCGGAAGATAGCGCCCGCGCCATCGCCGCAAGGGCTTCTTCGCCCGCGTCCTCGCGCAGCGGCGCGATCCTGCCGTATGCCATTTTATCGTGGTGAATGGTCATTTGCCGCTCCTTTTTGCCATTATACCCGAAGCCGCCCGCAAACGCAAGCGTTTGCGGGCAGGCAGCAAAAAAGCCCCGAAAAATTCGGGGCTTTTTGGTTGCTTTGAGAAGCGATTACTTTTTGATCTTGGAAACGACGCCGGAGCCGACCGTCCTGCCGCCTTCGCGGATAGCGAAACGGAGACCTTCTTCGACCGCGACCGGCTTGATCAGCGAAACGTCGATCTTAACGTTGTCGCCGGGCATGACCATTTCAACGCCGTCTTCGAGCTTGATGGAGCCCGTAACGTCCGTCGTGCGGATGAAGAACTGCGGACGATAGTTGTTGAAGAACGGGGTGTGACGGCCGCCCTCTTCCTTGGTCAGAACGTACACCTGCGCTTCAAACTCGGTGTGGGGATGGATGGAGCCGGGCTTCGCAATGACCTGCCCTTTCTCCACGTCCTTACGGTCGATACCGCGGAGCAGCGCGCCGACGTTATCGCCCGCCATAGCCGAATCAAGCAGCTTGCGGAACATTTCAAGGCCCGTGATGACCGTGGAACGAGGCTTTTCGATGAGCCCGACGATCTCGGCGGGGTCACCGACCTTCGCTACACCGCGCTCCACACGGCCCGTAGCAACGGTGCCGCGCCCGGAGATGGTGAACACGTCCTCGACGGGGAGCAGGAAGGGCTTGTCGTCTTCGCGCTGCGGGTCGGGGATGTAGCTGTCGATCGCGTCCATGAGTTCGAGGATGCACTGGCATTCGGGAGCGGCAAGAACGTCTGCATCGGAAGCGCCGGAGGTAGCCTTTTCCAACGCTTTGAGCGCGGAGCCCTTGATGATGGGCGTCTTATCGCCGGGGAAGCCGTACTTCGTGAGCAGGTCACGGATCTCCTCTTCAACGAGTTCAAGGAGTTCGGGATCGTCCACCTGATCGGTCTTGTTCAGGAACACAACGATATAAGGCACGCCGACCTGACGGGCAAGCAGGATGTGCTCGCGGGTCTGGGGCATCGGGCCGTCCGTTGCGGCAACAACGAGGATCGCGCCGTCCAACTGCGCGGCGCCCGTGATCATGTTTTTAACATAGTCGGCGTGGCCGGGGCAGTCAACGTGCGCATAGTGGCGCTTATCCGTCTGATACTCGACGTGTGCGGTGTTGATCGTGATACCGCGCGCCTTCTCTTCGGGCGCTTTGTCGATCTCGTCGTATTTCATCTTGGCAGCCTGGCCCTTCGCAGCCATAACCATCGTGATAGCCGCGGTAAGAGTCGTTTTGCCGTGGTCAACGTGGCCGATCGTGCCGACGTTAACGTGGGGTTTGCTTCTGTCGAATTTAGCCTTGGACATTTTACTTCCTCCAAAATATTTTTAATGATAACTTTGCGCCGAAAAACGGCTCAGTGCAGCTATCTATCATTCAAAAGATAACAGCTCGGTCATACGACCGTATATAATTATACCCTATCTTACGCAGAATATCAAATACTTTTCGGAACAATTTGAAAAATTTTTTCCGAAAGTGCGTTATTCCGCCTTTTTGCCGCGCTCGCCGATGATCTTTTCCGCGATCGAACGAGGCACTTCGTAATAATGCGAGAACTGCATCGTAAACTGCCCGCGCCCCTGCGTGCGAGAACGCAGGTCGGTCGCATAGCCGAACATCTCCGAAAGCGGGATCTGCGCGTCGATAACTTTGGCGCCGTTGCGGTCCTCCGTACCCGTGATCGTGCCGCGGCGGGAAGAAACGTTGCCCATCAAGTCGCCGAAGTAATCTTCGGGCGTGACGATCTCCACCTTCATGATCGGCTCCAAAAGCACGGGGTTCGCCTTTTTGATACCGTCTTTAAAGCCCATGGAACCCGCGATCTTGAACGCCATTTCGGAGGAGTCTACCTCGTGGTACGAACCGTCGTACACGACCGCGCGGAAATCCACCACTTCGTAACCGGCGAGGAAGCCGTTCTTTGCCGCTTCCTGGATGCCCTTATCCACCGCGGGAATATATTCCTTCGGGATCGAACCGCCGACCGTTTCGTCCGCAAATTCGTAGCCGCTGCCCGCTTCCAAGGGTTCGAGGCGCAGTTTGCAGTGCCCGTACTGCCCTTTACCGCCGGACTGGCGCACATACTTTCCTTCGCATTCCACTGCTTTGCGGAAGGTTTCGCGGTAGGCGACCTGCGGTTTGCCGACGTTCGCTTCCACTTTAAATTCGCGCAGCAGCCTGTCTACGATGATCTCCAAGTGCAGCTCGCCCATACCGGCGATGATGGTCTGCCCCGTTTCGGTATCGGTGTACGTTTTGAAGGTGGGGTCCTCTTCCGCCAGCTTGACCAGCGCGAGGGTCATCTTCTCCTGCCCCGCCTTGGTCTTGGGTTCGATGGCGACGCGGATAACGGGTTCGGGGAACTCCATCTGTTCGAGCACGATGGGGTGCTTTTCGTCACAGAGAGTATCGCCCGTGGTCGTATCTTTCAAACCGACGATCGCGCAGATATCGCCCGAATAGATGACGGGGATCTCTTCGCGGTGGTTGGCGTGCATTTGCAGCAGCCTGCCCACGCGCTCCTTTTTCTGCTTGGTGCTGTTGTACACATACGAGCCCGATTCCAGCACGCCCGAATAGGCGCGGAAGAACGCGAGTTTGCCGACGAACGGATCCGCCGCGATCTTAAAGGCAAGCCCCGCAAACGGCTCTTCGTCGGAGGTTTTGCGCTCCTCCTCTTCGCCTGTATCGGGGTTGACGCCCTTTACGTGATCGACGTCGAGCGGGGAAGGCAGATAATCGACGATGGCGTCGAGCAAGAACTGCACGCCCTTGTTTTTATAGCTGGAACCGCACAGCACGGGCGTGACCGCCATGTTGATGGTCGCCATGCGCAAACCCTTTTTGAGGTCCTCTACGGAAAGGTCTCCGTCCTCAAAGTACTTTTCCATCAGCTCGTCGCTCTGTTCGGCAACGGCTTCTACAAGCTCGGAACGGTACTTTTTCGCTTCGTCGAGCATATCGGCGGGGATCTCCGCCTTTTCAAACTGCGTGCCGAGATCGTCTTTGTAGATCTCCGCGTTCATGTTCACAAGGTCAACGATGCCTTTAAAGGTATCTTCCTTGCCGATGGGCATCTGGATGCGGATGGCGTTGGTTCCGAGGCGCTCGCGCATCATGCGCACGGCGTTGTCGAAATTGGCGCCGTTGATATCCATTTTGTTGACGTACGCAATGCGGGGCACCCTGTACTTATCCGCCTGCCGCCACACCGTTTCCGACTGCGGCTCAACGCCGCCCTTTGCGCAGAACGTGGCTACGGCGCCGTCCAATACGCGCAGCGAACGCTCTACCTCGACGGTAAAGTCAACGTGACCGGGGGTATCGATGATGTTGATGCGGTGCCCCTTCCACGTGCACGTTGTTGCGGCGGAGGTGATGGTGATGCCGCGCTCCTGCTCCTGCACCATCCAGTCCATGGTCGCGGCGCCTTCGTGCGTTTCACCGAGTTTGTGCGTTTTGCCCGTATAGAACAGGATGCGCTCGGTCGTCGTGGTCTTGCCCGCATCGATGTGCGCCATGATGCCGATGTTTCTTGTTACGTCAAGTCCGAATTGCCTGGGCATAGTCCACTCCTTTTACCACCTGAAATGCGCGAAAGCCTTGTTCGCCTCCGCCATACGGTGGGTATCTTCCTTCTTTTTGACGGAGCCGCCGGTGTTGTTGTAGGCGTCCATCAGTTCCGCGGCGAGCTTTTTGCTCATTTCGCGCTCGCTGCGCTTGCGGGTGTTGATCACGATCCAGCGGATCGCCAGCGTTTGGCGGCGTTCGGGGCGGATCTCGATCGGGACCTGGTAGTTGGCACCGCCGACGCGGCGCGCCTTTACTTCGAGCACGGGCATGACGTTTGCCATTGCCTGGTTAAAGATCTCCATGGGCTCTGCGTTGAGCTTGTCCTTCATGATCTCGAACGCGTCGTAAACGATCTTCTGCGCGGTCGCCTTGTTGCCGTCCAGCATGATCTGGTTGATGAGCTTGGTCACGACCTTGCTGCCGTATACGGGATCGGGCAATACGTCGCGCTTGGGTACATTGCCTCTCCTGGGCATTGTTGTTGTCCTCCTTAAAAAATGATGTTCACGGAATTTCTTTTGCGCTGACAAAAGAAATCTCCGTGATTTGAGAAAGACACCGCTGTTCGCCGCTTGGGCGGCGCGGCAGCGTTTTCTCTCTCTTTGCGGCGCCCTTTCGGGGCACACCGCAATCATGCGCCGCAAATTCACTCTCTTTTGAAAAGCCGAAAGCATTCGGCAAATCGGGGGTGCTTTGCCAAAATGCGATTTTGGCACGCACACATATTTATAGAAAATGAAAGGACGCGCGTAAGGGTAAACACCCTCAGTACAGCTATCGCTTGCGCAGCGGCTCGGCTGTTCTTATACAAAAGCAACGGGCTGCGTAGCGAACCTTCTGCCTTGCGGCATACTGCCTACTTTCTATTCGGGCATTTTAAGAGAAATTCCGAAACAAGTAGGATATTGCAGCATCTGCGGCAAAAAAGCCGCCGTTTTCGGCTTAAAACGCTTATTTAGGACGTTTTGCGCCGTACTTGGAACGTGCCTGCCTGCGCTTGGCAACGCCCGCCGTATCCAGCGCGCCGCGAATGATGTGATAACGAACGCCCGGAAGATCGCGCACCCTGCCGCCGCGGATCAAAACGGAGCTGTGCTCGTTCAGGTTGTGACCCTCGCCGGGAATGTACACGGTACCTTCCTGCTTGTTCGTCAAGCGCACACGCGCGATCTTACGGAGCGCGGAGTTCGGCTTTTTGGGAGACGTGGTGGAAACGGAAAGGCAGACCCCGCGCTTTTGCGGGCACTGGCTCATGATCGGCGTCTTGCTCTTTTCCGGACGGCGTTCCCTGCCGTGCTTGATGAGCTGGTTGATTGTAGGCATTTTTACCTCCTTGTAAAATTGGAATTTATCTTAAAATTGCCCTTACGCAATTTAAGAAAGCTTCTTTCACGAAAAAAGTTTTGAAAGAGACAAAACTTTTTTCCGTGATCTGAGAGACAACCGAATGTTCGCCGCGACTTTGCGCGGCTCTGCATTCGTTTTTCTCTCTGCGGCGATGTGCTGCGGCTCTCTTATTGTAAAAATCGCCGCATTCACTCTTTCCGGATTGAGCCGCAGGTTTGCGGCAAATTGGGGGCGCTTATTCAAAATGCGATTTTGAAACGCGCAGTTAGAATTATTAAAATAATAACTCGCGCAAGGGAAATCGCAATTTTCCGCAGCGCACCCCCATTTGGCAATACTTTGCCTCTTGCAGGAAAGGTGAAGCCGCACGATTCCTATAATGGTATGCCCTGAAATATCGTGCGGCGAGGAAAACCTCCGCGGTCAGCGGCGAATGCCGCGTGCCCGTGGGGTTGTCCTCAATTCGCAGCAAACCGCAGCCGACAGCTCGGCGAGGTTTGCGCGAACCTTTTTTCGGCACGCAAAAAAATATGCGCCCACAGTCGCAAGCATTATTCTAACATTTTGCGGAAATTTTGTCAAACGTTTAAAACAATCTTTTTTTTGCGCCGCGCAAAGATACGAAACGGTACGAAAAGAGCCCCCGCGCGCGGGAAAAAAGAGGGCGCGCCGCGCCCTCTTTTGCCGAACGGTTTGTTCTGTTCGCCGCGTTTTGCGCCGAACGGGTTTACTGCTGCGCGGGCTCCTCCGCCGCCAGCCCGAACTCTTCCCGCGTTTCTTCGATGAGGTTGTCGCTTTCGCGGTGCCCCGTAACGAGCTGCGGGCTCATGTTTTTGTAATCGCGCACGCCCGTCCCCGCGGGGATGAGTTTGCCGATGATGACGTTTTCCTTCAAGCCGAGCAGCGGGTCCACTTTGTTTTTGATCGCCGCTTCGGTGAGCACGCGCGCCGTTTCTTGGAAGGACGCGGCGGAGAGGAAAGAATCGGTAGAGAGCGCCGCCTTGGTGATGCCGAGGAGCATGCGCTTTGCCGTGGCGGGCCTGCCGCCGTTTTCCATAACGCGCTCGTTTTCGTCCTCGAAGGAGAACAGATCCACCAGCTCGCCGGGGAGCATTTCGGTATCGCCGCAGTTTTCGATGCAAACTTTGCGCATCATCTGGCGCACGATGATCTCTACGTGCTTATCGTTGATGTCCACGCCCTGCGAACGGTAAACGGACTGCACTTCGTTCAGCAGGTAATCCTGCACGCCCTTGACGCCGTTGATGCGCAGGATATCCTGCGGGTTGACCGAACCGCCGTTGAGCTGGGTGCCCGGTTCCACCATATCCCCGCTCTTGACGAGCAGTTCCGCGTTGAAGGGAAGCACGTATTCCTTTTTCTGCGCGCCCGTTTCGCGGTCGCGGATCACAACGTGCTTTTGGTTATCCTGTTCGGTGATGTAGGCGACGCCGGGGACCTCGCACAGCGTGGCAACGCCCTTCGGCTTGCGCGCTTCAAACAGCTCTTCCACGCGGGGAAGACCCTGTGTGATGTCTCCCGTCGCCGCGATACCGCCCGTATGGAAGGTACGCATCGTAAGCTGCGTGCCGGGCTCGCCGATGGACTGCGCCGCAATGACGCCGACCGCCTCGCCCACCTGGATGGGTCTGCCCGTCGCCATGTTTTTGCCGTAGCACTTCGCGCACACGCCGTGGCGGGAGGTGCAGGTAAAGATGCTGCGGATGGAGACCTCTTTGATGCCCGCTTTTTCGATCTCGTGCGCCATATCCTCGGAGATCATCTCGTTGACGCGCACCATCACTTCGCCCGTTTGCGGGTTCACGACGTCTTCGGAAACGAACCTGCCCGCAAGGCGGTCTGCAAGCCCCTCGATCTCGCCGTTGGGTCCGTGGATGGCGCCGATGCGCATGCCGCGCGGCTTTTTGCCCGCACAGCAATCCTCTTCGCGCACGATCACGTCCTGCGATACGTCTACAAGGCGGCGGGTAAGATACCCGGAGTCTGCCGTTTTGAGCGCCGTATCCGCCAAGCCTTTGCGCCCGCCGTGCGAAGAGATGAAGTATTCGAGAACGGTCAGCCCCTCGCGGAAGCAGGATTTAACGGGGATCTCGATCATCTTGCCCTGCGGGTTGACCATCAGCCCGCGCATGCCGGCAAGCTGTTTGATCTGGTCGATGGAGCCGCGCGCGCCCGAATTTGCCATCATCCAGATGGGGTTGAAATCGTCCGCATCCTTGCGCAGCTCTTTGGTAACGGCGTCCGTCGTCTCCTTCCAAACGCCCACGACCGCATTGTAACGGTCCTCCTCTTTGAGAAGGCCGCGGGCAAACTTCTTTTCGATGCCCTCCACCCTGTGCTCGGCGTTGGCGATGAGCTCCTTCTTTTCGACGGGGATATGCATGTCGAACACGGAGGTCGTGAGCGCGCCGATGGTGGAATACTTAAAGCCGAGCGCCTTGATCTTATCCAACACGTCCGCCGCCTTGGGCGCGCCGCCCGTCTTAAAGCAGCGGTCTACGATCTTGGAGATCATCTTTTTATCGACGGGAACGCTCTTTTCGCGCCCGTCCTCCGCCGTTTTATAGCCGGAGATCTCGTAACGGAGATAATCTTCTTTGGTCTCGCGCGGCACGAAGCCCAGATCCTGCGGGATCGCCTCGTTGTAGATGATGCGCCCCACCGTCGTTTTGACCCTGCCCGTGACCTGCGTGACGGGCGCGCCGTTTTCGTCGGTGAACTTGCCTTCGGGCAGCGCGACCGTGCGGCGCACAAACACCTCGTCCTGCAAAGTGATGTGCCCCGTTTGGTACGCCATGATCGCCTCGTCTTCCGAAGTGTAATACCCCGCGCGGTAGAGCTCGGCGCCCGCGGCGCCCTCCGGCGCCTCGTTGTGATCTTTATCGTACCAGCGGCCGTTGTAGCGGCGCACGATGGTGAGGTAGTACGCGCCGAGGATCATATCCTGCGTGGGCGTCATGACCGGCTTGCCGTCCGAAAGTTTTAAAATGTTGTTCGCCGAAAGCATCAAGAAGCGGGCTTCCGCCTGCGCCTCGATGGAGAGCGGCACGTGCACTGCCATCTGGTCGCCGTCGAAGTCGGCGTTGAACGCGCCGCAGACCAGCGGATGGATCTTGATCGCCCTGCCCTCGATGAGCACGGGTTCAAACGCCTGGATGGAAAGGCGGTGCAGCGTCGGGGCGCGGTTCAAAAGAACGGGATGCTCTTTGATGACCCCTTCCAACACGTCCCACACGGCGGGTTTTGCGCGCTCGACGGCGCGCTTTGCGCTCTTGATGTTGTGGCACTGCCCGCTTTCGACGAGCTTTTTCATGATAAAGGGTTTGAACAGCTCGATCGCCATCTCTTTGGGCAAGCCGCACTGGTAGATCTTCAATTCGGGGCCGACGACGATGACCGAACGCCCGGAATAGTCTACGCGCTTTCCGAGCAGGTTTTGGCGGAAGCGCCCCTGCTTGCCGCGCAAGAGCCCGGAGAGGGATTTGAGTTCGCGGTTGGAAGGGCCGCTGATCGCCTTGCCGCGGCGGCCGTTGTCGATGAGCGCGTCTACCGCCTCTTGCAGCATGCGCTTTTCGTTTTTGACGATCATATCCGGCGCGCCCAGCTCCATCAGCTTTTTCAAACGGTTGTTGCGGTTGATGACGCGGCGGTACAGATCGTTGAGGTCGCTCGTGGCGAACCTGCCGCCTTCCAGCTGCACCATCGGGCGCAGGTCGGGCGGGATGACGGGCAAAACGGTAAGGATCATCCATTCGGGGCGGTTGCCGCTCTTGCGGAACGCCTCGATGATCTCGATACGCTTGACGGCGCGCATGCGCTTGGCGCCGCTTTGGTTGCTTTCGATGATCTCCTTCGTCTCTTTGCTCTCTTTATCCAGGTCGATCGCCATCAGCAGTTCGCGGATCGCCTCCGCGCCCATGCCGACTTTCAGCCCCGTTTTGCTCGCGTCGCCGTACTGCTCTTCGATCTCGCGCAGCTCTTTGTCGTTGATGACCTGTTTATAGGCAAGCGTGGGGATGCTGCCCGGATCGAGCACGACGTAGGCGGCAAAATAGATGACCTGTTCCAGTTGCTTGGGCCCCATATCGAGCAGCAGCCCGATGCGGGAGGGAACGCCGCGGAAATACCAGATGTGCGAAACGGGCGCGGCAAGCTCGATGTGCCCCATGCGCTCGCGGCGCACCTTGGCGCGCGTGACTTCCACGCCGCACTTTTCGCAGACGATGCCCTTATAGCGGATACGCTTGTATTTGCCACAGTGGCACTCCCAGTCTTTGGTCGGCCCGAAGATCTTTTCGCAGAACAAGCCGTCCTTTTCGGGCTTTTGGGTGCGGTAGTTGATGGTTTCCGGTTTGGTAACTTCCCCGTACGACCACTCGCGGATCTTTTCGGGCGAAGCGACGCCAATCTGTATCGAATCAAAATCGTTCAGTTCAAACATGTCTTCTTGTTACCTCCGCGTTCACTCTTCGTCCTTATCCGCCTGTTCGTCGGCGTCGTCCTCGTCGTCGAAGTCGTCCAGATCGTCCAAATCGTCCAACAGGTCCTCCCCGTCCGCATCGCCGAACAGCTCTGCGGAGGCAAAGTCTTCGTCGGAATCGTCTTCGAAGATGGAATCCATATCGGAAACGCCGTCCTCGTCTTCATCCTCGTCGCCGAAGCTGAAATCGATCTCCTCCGTCTCGTCCTCGCGGTCGCGGCGGGATTCGCGCTCGTCCTCTTCCAGCTCCGCGTCGGAGAGGTCTTTGAGTTGCAGCTCGTCCTTGTTTTCGGTGAGCACTTTCACGTCCAGCGCCAGCGATTGCAGCTCTTTGAGCAGTACCTTGAACGCTTCGGGGATGCCCGGTTCGGAAATGTTGTTGCCCTTTACGATGCTCTCGTACGTTTTTACGCGCCCGACGATATCGTCCGATTTGACGGTAAGGATCTCCTGCAAAATGTGTGCCGCGCCGTACGCTTCCAGCGCCCACACCTCCATTTCGCCGAAGCGCTGCCCGCCGAACTGCGCCTTGCCGCCGAGCGGCTGCTGCGTGACGAGGGAGTACGGACCGATGGAACGGGCATGGATCTTGTCGTCCACCAAGTGGATGAGCTTGATCATATACATCTGCCCGACGGTCGTGCGGTTTTCAAACGGTTCGCCCGTGCGCCCGTCGTAGAGCTGGATCTTGCCGTCTACCTTGCCGTTCGGGTTCACGATGTCGTTTTCGGCAAACAGCTGCTTGATATCCTGCTCGGTCGCGCCGTCGAAAACGGGGGTGGCGATCTTCCAGCCCAGCTGTTTGCACACATGCCCCAAGTGCACTTCGAGCACCTGCCCGATGTTCATGCGCGAAGGCACGCCCAACGGGTTGAGCACGATCTGCATCGGCGTGCCGTCTGCCATGAACGGCATATCGCTCTCCGGCAGGATGCGCGAAATAACGCCCTTGTTGCCGTGGCGGCCCGCCATCTTGTCGCCGACGGAAATTTTACGCTTTTGCGCAATGTACACGCGCACCAGCTTGTTCACGCCGGGGGAAAGTTCGTCTTTGTTTTCGCGGGTGAAGATCTTCACGTCCACGACGATGCCGCCCTCGCCGTGCGGCACGCGCAGCGAGGTGTCGCGCACTTCGCGCGCCTTCTCGCCGAAGATCGCGCGCAGCAGGCGCTCTTCGGGCGTGTGCTCCGCCTCGCCCTTCGGGGTGACTTTGCCGACGAGGATGTCGCCGCTGTTCACCTCCGCGCCGACGCGGATGATGCCGTCCTCGTCGAGGTCTTTG
>CALVMR010000044.1 GCA_944346885.1 uncultured Clostridia bacterium
TATTATATCTGCAACCGAGCGCGCAAACACCTCTGCGAGAAGGAGAAGGTAGAAAAAGAAAAAATTGAAAATTTTGTGGTCTATAAGACAATGGAACTATTGCAAGAGGACGAAACGATTGAGCGGCTTGCGCAGCTACTCTACACCCTGCAATATGAGGAAAGTACGATTTTACCGCATCTTGAAGAACAATTAAAAGAGAAAGAACGAGAGATCGAAAATATTGTAACGGCAATTCAGAAAGGCGCGGCATCGGATACGCTGATTGCAAGATTGACGGAGATAGAGCAACAGAAAAAGGCGCTAGCAGAAGCAATAACGGAAGAAAAGAAAAAATCGCCCGTCTTTACGAAGGACGAATTCAAAATGGCTCTATGCAATTTCCGAAAGATAGACATCGGGAAGTTGGAAGGTCGCAGGAAACTCATCGACATGTTCGTGAACAGCGTATTCCTATATGACGATCATCTGAAAATCATCTATAACGGAAAGGAAAAAGAAGAAACAATTTCTCTTGAAGAATTGGAAAGTTCGAAAATATCCTAAAACGGTCAGCCATTATAGACTCAGTTGAACCATAAAGAGGTTTGCAACTGAGTCTTTTTGAATTTACAGGGCAAAACAATATTTTTTCCGCTTGTATGCTTGACAAACTAAAATTTTATGATATAATGACCATATACTGACGTGTCAAACAAAGGAGATAAAAATGACTCAAAGAACCGTGTTCGGTGGGGACGAGCAAGCGAAATTGATTCGTGAACGTAGGAATGAATTGCATCTTACGATCGAGGAGGCGGCGGATCGTGCCAATGTGGGCACTAAGACATGGTGCCGCTATGAAAGCGGGGAGCCCATTCGCCAGGATAAATACAGGGGCGTTTGCAGGGCGCTCGGTTGGATCAGGTTTCCGATAGACTCTGATTCGAGAGGCTTTGATTTTGAAAGGTATCGGAAGGACGAATGTTGGTCTACCTATTTAGAACGTGAATTTGGTGAAGCGGCTGCGCTGTCCTTTGCAGTGGGCAGCGAATTGCTGCTGGACGCCATCAATGAAGATCTTGATGAATTACGCTCGATGCCGAAGGGTACGCACCTCGGTCAACTTCCAGCTTCTTTCTTGGCGGAGGATATGCCGGAGCAGTTTATGATGGAGTATGATTATGAATTTTTGTACCAAATGAAGTCTGAACTGCTCCTTTTGCGCAGCCGGGCGCATGGAGCGAATCAGTTGCATGCGGGGTCGGTGCTCGATGAATTGATTATCTATCTCATCGTACAGCACGCAGATTGCTTTTTCGAGGGAGAGGAGTCACTTTTCTTAGAAAAGGATTGGAAAGATTGGATCTTCGATTTGTTTTCGGACGCAGACATTGAGATGTTTTTATATTCAGACGCATATATAACAGATATTAACATCTATCATTTTTCACATTGGGCAGAGGAACAGTTTTGAATATGTTTGAACATAGCGGCGCGGCGGAAAAATCCGCCGCGCCGCTTGCTTCGATAAATTTGTGATTCGGAAGGCTCTTTATACGGGCAAAACGACTGTAAATTCGGAGCCTTTTGTTTTTTCGCTCTTGACGAGGATCTCGCCGCCGCAAAGGGTCACGATCCTTTTTACGAGCGCAAGCCCCAAGCCGTTTCCGTCGGAGGAATGCGAGGTATCTCCCTGGTAAAATTTTTCAAAGATATGCGGCAGGGTTTTTTCATCGATCCCGCAGCCGCGGTCCTTTACGGTGACGTATATTTTGTTTTCTGCAGTTTGCAAGCCAATGCGGACGGCAGAATTTTTTTCGGAGAATTTGATCGCGTTGCCGATCAGATTGTACCAAACGTGGAACAGCATTCCCTCATCGCCGCAATATTGCACGGCGGGCAAAGTAAGATCGAACGAAATGTTTTTTGCCGCCCATTCGCTTTCGAGCATCAGGATGGTTTTCCGTATTTGTTCGGAAAGATCGAACGGTTTTCGGTTCGGCACGCTGTTTTGGTTTTCCAATTTGGAGAGGTTGAGGATGTTGCCCGTGAGGACGGATAATTTATGTGCGTTCGATATGATTTTTTCCAAGTATTCCTGCGCTTTGTCGGAGGATAAATTTTTGTTTTGCAAAAGCGTGGCGTAGCCCTCGATGGCGGCGAGCGGGGTTTTAAATTCGTGCGATACGTTGGAAACAAAATCGGAGCGCAGCGTTTCGACGCCCGCAAGTTCCTGCGCCATGGCGTTGAAATCGCCGTACATTTCGCGTATGGCGCCGAAAATGCTTTTTTCTTTGAGCCGAACGGAAAAATCTCCCGCGGAAACGCGGCGCAGCCCCTTGCTCAGCCGTTCGATGGGCTTGAATATCTGTTTTATGACGAGGATGGCGACGACCGTGCCGATGACCGCGCCGAGGATGATCATAAAATCGAGCGGGAACATCCCCGCGGGGCCGGGCGGGATATCGCCGCGGCGGAACAAAAGGAACATCACCGCGCTCATGATCAGCGTCACGATGACCAAAATGAGAACGGCGACGAGGGCAAAATACAGCCATATCAACGAAGTCCGTTTAAAAGAATCTTTACGTTTCATCGCATTTTACCGCCTTATAGCCGAGTCCGCGTATGGTTACGATCTTGAAATCGGGATTATCTTCGAATTTGTCGCGCAGCCGATTGATGTGCGTGTTGATGGTGCGGTCGTCCGTATCCGAGTCCATGCCCCAGATCTCGTCCATCAGCTGCTGCCGCGTAAAAATTTTTCCGGGATAGGAGAGCAGTTTGAACAGCAGGTTAAATTCTTTCAGCGGCAAGATCACCGTACGCCCCTCCGTTTTGACCGTCATGCCCTCAAAGTCGAGCACGGTGGAGCCGACAACGATTTTCTTTTCCGCGCTGATCTTTGCCCGCCGCAAAAGCGCCTTTACGCGCACGAGCAATTCTTTTACGTTGATCGGTTTTACCATATAATCGTCCGCGCCGAGCGTGAATGCCTTTTGCAGGGATTCGTAATCTTCCCGCGCGGTCACGATGAGCAGCGGGCAGTATATATCCAAGGCGCGCAGGTTTTTTGTAAGTTCGTACCCGTTCATTTTCGGCATCATGATATCGGCGATGATCAGGTCTATAACGGTATCCGAAAGGATGGCGAGCGCCTGTTCTCCGTCCTCCGCGCCGACGGCGCGGTAGCCGTTTTCGTTGAGCGCGCTGCATAAAAGTTCGCGCAAGTCAAGGTTGTCTTCCGCTACGAGGATATGTAACATTTTTCCCTCCCTCTTATCAGTATAACGCAAGTTTGTGTTCGTTGATCTCCTTTCGCCGTCACCATTATAACACATAAAAATAAACGGAAGGTAAACATCTCACACACTTTTCAAAGAGTTTATGCTGTGTTTATCTTCGCGCGATTTTCCGTTTATCTTCTCTTGCTATAATAAAACCGTTATAAGGAGGAGAAAGATGATCTTAAATTACTGCGGGGTGCGCGGGCAGAAAGCCGTCGATTTTTTGGCGGACGTGTTGGGGGATTCCGTTTTGTCTTTGGGGGAGGCAAAAGAGCGCGGGGTCCGTAAGTTGTTTTCGGCAAACGCGTATATTTTGACCGTTCCGCTTTACACGGGGCTGTCTCGTTCGATCTTGCAAGATATCGAGAGCACGGTATTTTGCGGCAGCAAAATACTGTACATCCTCTTTCTTTCGCCGAGCGAGATCGCCGCGCGGTCGGCAGCCAAAAAAATTGTTTCCGCCGCAGACTTCGTTTTGTTCGGCTACGAAAGCATCGACCCGGATAAAGAGGGCGGCGTTTCGGCGGCGGGATACATGCAGCTGCGGTATTTTTCGGAATACGTACGCTGCTACCGGCCGCTGAACGCAAAGAAAGATCTTTTCTTTCCCGTTCGCTTTTTGCGAACAAAGCCCGTGCCTTTTTCTTTAACCGAATTTTAAAAATTATAAGAGGTGGTTTGTATGAAAGCCTTGTCAAAAAGAAGAATTTTCTGTTTTCTTTTCGCGGCGGTGCTTTGCCTTTCGGTTTTGTTTTTCGCTTCGGCATGCGGCGGCTCGCAGGCGGAGGAACAGCCCTATATCGTCTCCTTTGTGAAAACGGGGTCCGACGGCGCGGACGATGTATACACGATCACCTATTCGGACGGAACGACGTCGCAGTTCACCGTAACGAACGGCACCGAAGAATTGCCGGTGTCGGACCTTTATGAGGCGTACATAGCGGAAACGGACAAAAACCTGACCCTCGCCGAATTTATCGAGCAATACCTGCAATTGACGACGGATCATTCCGCGTCCGTCAGCCAAAGTTTGCTTTCCTGCGTGTCGGTCTATGCGGAATTTGTGGAAACGCAGTCGATGGGCAGCGGCGGATTTTTCCCCGGCGGCATGGGCGGTATCTCCACCTCGCAGATCGTGCAGAGCGGGGGTTCGGGCGTCATCTACAAGATCGAAGACGATTCCGTCTATATCGTAACAAATTACCACGTCGTGTACGACGCCGCGGCGGACGAGGAGAAAAACGGCGGCTCCAAGATCGGCCGCGCCATCTACTGCTATCTGTACGGCAGCGAATCGACGCCCGTAATTTCCGGCTACGACGAGGACGATTATTATCGATATGAATACGGCAGCTATGCGATCGAATGCGAATACGTCGGCGGTTCGCAGGAAACGGATATCGCCATTTTGCGGGCGGAGAAAGAGGCGGTATACGCCGTCAACGAAAACGTGCGCGCGGTCACCCTTGCGGACGGGTATCATGTGGGCGAATCGGTATACGCCGTCGGCAACGCGGAGGGGGAGGGCATCAGCGCCACGGAGGGCATCGTCAGCGTCGATAACGAGTATATCGGGCTGGATATCGATGAAGACGGCACGGACGAGAGCTACCGCAGTATCCGCTTCGACGCAACCATCTACCGCGGCAATTCGGGCGGCGGGTTGTTCAACACGCAGGGGGAACTCATCGGCATTACGAACGCAGGCATCGACGGGTACGAAAGCATCTGCTATGCCATTCCCGTTTCCATCGCCGAAGGCGCCGCCGAAAACATTCTCTATCATTATCATGACGGCGACGATACGACGAACGGCGTCTACAAAATAACGCTGGGCGTCACCGTTTCGGCGAAGAACGCAAAGTATGTGCTGGATGAAAGCGGGTACGGTAAGATCACGGAGGAAATTTGCATTGAAGCGGTAACAAGCGGCTCCGTTGCCGAAACGCTGGGGCTTGCGGCGGGGGATACGCTGACCGCCTTCGTCATCGGCGGCGTGCGGCACGGGCTCGACCGCACCTTCGATATAGGCGACCTGCTTTTGACCTTGCGCCCGAACGATACCCTGCAATTCGAATACGAACGGAACGGCGAAAAACGCGTGACGGAGAGTTATACACTGACGGCGGAACTGTTCACGTACGCCGAATAAGAGATTGCGTTACCAAGCGGAGCGGGCATTTTTCGCCCGTTCCGCTTGCAGGCGATACAAATTCAAAAAGGACGGAAAAACAATGGCATATCTTCGCATAGCGAACCTGAAAAAGAGTTACCGCGTTTCCCGCACGGAAAAGCAGCAGGTGCTCTGCGGCATCAACGTGGAGTTCAAACGGGGCGAGTTCGTTGCCGTGCTCGGCGAATCGGGCTGCGGCAAATCGACGTTTATGAACATACTCGGCGGGTTAGACCAAGATTATACGGGCAGCATCGTCCTTGACGGCGAATTTTTGAAGGACTATTCGGAAAAGAAGCTGGACGATTACCGCAAGAGCCGCGTGGGGCTCATTTTTCAGAGCTATAACCTCATCAGCCATATGACGGTAAAGGAAAACATCGAAGTAGCCATGACGATGAGCAACATCGGCAGGGAGGAGCGCAAGGCGCGCACGCAGGACGTTTTGGCGCAGGTGGGGCTTGCCGAATATGCGGATAAGCTGCCGAATCAGCTTTCGGGCGGGCAGCGCCAGCGCGTTGCGATCGCCCGCGCCCTCGCCAACACGCCCGAAATCCTGCTCGCCGACGAGCCGACGGGCGCGCTGGATAAAGATTCGGCGGAACAGGTCATTCAGATCTTGAAAAAGATCGCCGAATCGGGCAAACTCGTCATCGTGGTCACGCATTCGCAAAAGGTCGCTTCGGCGTGCAGCCGCATCCTCACCATCGACGACGGGGTGATCAAATCGGACGAAAAGCAATACGACGTTCCCACCAAAACGCCCAAGCCGAAGGCGGCAAAGCCGCAAAATATCGGTTTGAAAGAACTGTTCAAGCTCGCCTATTCCAACATTTTGCAGACCAAAAAGCGCAGTTTTCTCGTATCGATCGGGATGTCTATCGGGATCGCCGCCGTCATTCTCGTGTTTTGTTTGAGCAGCGGCATTACGGGCTACGTCAACGCACAGCTCGCCGATTCCATGAACGCTTTGCAGATCCAAGTCGTTTCCGAAACGTCCGTTTCAGACAACCGGATCGAGGATATCGGAGAATTGGACGGCGTGGATTTCGTGGTGGAGGGGAATTACGTCCGCATGAGTTCCTTTTACGATTACGGCGGAGACGAAGGGACGATCATGCTGCTGCGCTCTTCGTACGACGCGTTGGAGCCTGCGCTTATTGCGGGGGAAGTGTGCGAAGGCGGAGAGATCCTCATCAGCGAAGCGTTTGCGGGGAACCTGTACAACAATGCCGTTCCCGATGCCGACGGGCTGATCGGCACGCAAATAAACATCACGTACGGGGGCAAAACAACGGCTTTCACCATCGGCGGCGTGTATGAGGATGAAAGCGACTACGCCGAATATGCCTGCGCGTACGTAACAAAGAGCGACCTTTCCTCCATGTACGATAAGGCGAACAAGACGCTGCACACAAACGTTTTGTACGTATACGTGCAGGATACGTCTTACCTCTCCGCCGTCAAAGAGAGCATCGAAGCGATGGGGTACACCGCCTCGCGCGACGATTCCACCGTTGAAACCCTTCTCGAATACGTCGATCTCGGTACGAAAGTTTTGACGGGTTTTGCGCTCATCTCCATCGTCGTTTCCGCGATCATGATCTTTATCGTTACCTATACGAGCGTCGTCGAACGCACCAAAGAGATCGGCGTGCTGCGCGCGGTCGGCGGGCGCAGGAAGGACGTGACCACCCTGTTTATCCTAGAATCCGCCATCATCGGCGCGTTTGCGGGGCTGATCGCCGTCGTTTTTTCGCTGTTCATCAGCATCGTTGCCAACCTCATCGTAAACGGGTACGTCGGTTCGTGGCTCGTATCCCTGAACGCCGTCGTCTATGCCTGCTGCTTCCTCGCCAGCGTTGCGGTCGGCATCGGATCGGGGCTTTTGCCCTCCGTGCAGGCGGCAAATCTTGACCCCGTGGAGTCGTTGAGGAGCGAATAAATGAAAAACAGCAAGAGAGATCTGCTCCACCGCATGGAGGTGGAGGACGACCTCGGCATCAAACGCGGGGCAAAAAAGCGGTTTGTGGTGCCGAACAAGGTCTATATCCTCATCAAGATCATTTTGATCGCCGCGATCCCCGCCGTGTATTTTCTCTGTTCGCCCCTCCTTATCCTGGTCGTGCTCGCCTATTTCGGGCTGATCGTGATCACAAGGAACATCGAAAAGAATTTCAACCTCGGTTTGAAAAAGGATCTGCGCATCCGCCTGCCGAAAGCGGACAGTTTGCTCTGCCTGCTGCTGGTCATCATCACGGCGGTCGGCGTGGCGGTCTCTTCCGTTTCCATGACGCAAAAGGGCAGCATGTTCGAGGGGTTTGACGATTCGCAGTTGGAAGAGGTGGTCGATGAGGGCACCTTTTCATCTTCGGATTTTGTTTGGATGCAGGTTTGGGCAAAGGTAAAAGACGTCGGTACGCTGATGACGGGCACGCGCTATCTCTTTCAGGAACAGCGCGGGTTCGGCGGGTTCGGCGAGCCGCCGGAGGGCTTTTCGCCCCCGTCCGGCACGGATATGCCCGATCTTTCCGAGCTGTTGGAGGATATGCCCTTTTCCGTGATGTTTGAATCCGTCGTAAAGGCGGTGGATACGGGGATCCTGCTCGTCATCTGCATATGCGGGCTGGCCTCGATACGGAAATTCAAAAAACTGACAAAGTGATGGCGCGGGGAGGGAGTAGATGGAAAAGATCGCGTCGGCAAAAAAGCTGGAAGCGGAGGGCAGGGCGGCGGAAGCCGCCGCCCTGTATGAAAAGGCGTTCGACGAAACAGACGAGGACTGGATGGCGGTCAAGGCGGGCGAACTGTACCGCGCCGCGGGGAACGCGAAAAAGGGGCGGCAGGTCATCGACCGCGTGATCGGCTGCGGCAACCCGATCATCTATGACAGGCTACTCCGCTTTTATTTCGATACGGGCGATCATAAGGGCGCTTCTGATCTGTTTTTGGAGCTGTTTACCGACGCCG